>DXFO01000002.1 GCA_019114415.1 Candidatus Gemmiger faecavium
GATTACTACAATAACCGCAGAATCAAGATAAAACTAAAGGGCTTGCCGCCTGCTCTTCACAGACAACAAGCCCTTTCGGTTGCTTGAACAATTTCTTCAAAAATATTGTCTAACTTTTCGGGGTCACTTCATATCGACCATGCCGGTTTTTGCATATTAAGATTGTCCAAGAATGGGGTGTGATTTTAGGGAACCTCGTCGTTTCGAGGCAAAACTCAGGCGATCAGGAAGCGATAGATGACCGCCACTGCAATGATCAGCGCACAAATCACAGCGGTAATGGGCGGTGCCCAGCGGATGATGCGCTCGGCCATGACGTCGTCGGCGCTCTCCTCGCTGTCGTCAGCGTAGCGGCCGCGGCGGCGGGGACGGTCATACTCGTCCTCATCGTCATCGTCGTAGTCATCGTCATAGTCCAGCTCGCCGGTGACTTCCTCCGCATCGAACATGCGGGTGCCCTCGTCGTCATCGTCGTCCTCCTCATCGAGAAGGATGCCCTTATTGGCATAACGGCGGACGCGGTCCAGTTCGGGATTGCTCTCCGCCTGCGGCGGGGCAAACTGCGCGGTGGGTTCCTCCGCGATCGCTGCCTGGGCGGCGGCCGCCGTGGCGGCGGCTGTGTCCTGCTGCGGGTCGGAATTGGCCACTGCGTTGATCTCACGCTGCTGCTGTTCGGCAGCCTGACGGGCTTCCTCCAGCACATGGGTCAGCGCTGCTTTGATGTAGGCGCGGTCTCCGCCGCACTCGCTGCAGACCTTGGTGTTTTCCTCATTGGGATGGAAGGCACCGCAGGCGCAGAACCAGCCCTGCTCGATATCCTGCGGGACACAGATCAGAGCGTCATTGCCGGTGCGCTGCTGCAGCGTCTTGGCAATGGATGCCGGCAAAACCCGGGGCGTCTGAAGGCGGACACGCTTATAGCCGCGCAGATCCACCCCGCGGCCGTTCAGGAACGCGCGGTCCTGCTCGATCTCCACGCTGGAGACCGGCGTATCGCTGACATAAACAGCGTCGTCGCTGCCGAACAGATCGCCCGGCTGTGCGTCCAGCTGCTCATAGTAGAAGTCGTCCTCGCACAGCACCTGGCCGGCGGCGTCTTTACACTTGAAATGGATCACAAGCCCGGTCAGCGGTTCGGTACCTACGTTCTTGAAGGTCAGGCAGACGGCGACCTCGCCGGTCTCATCACCTTTCAGCAGTTCCACCCGGACAAACTGGACCGGGCTGCCCGCCGTATAATAGTTGGCACGGGATTGGGCCATCAAAGAGAAATTCTGATCCATGCTTCACTCACCTTGCTTAATTGTTGCTATCTCTGAACAGCGGCAATCAGGGCTCCGCCGCATCGTCATCATCCGTTATTCCTGCACCGGGGGTTCCTGGGCGGGAGTCTCCTCCACAGGAGTTTCCTGGGGTGCGGGCTCCGCTGCGGGTTCCGGCGTCGTAACGTCCTCATCTTCCTCCTGGTCGAGCTTGCCTTCCATCAGGGCACGGAAGTCATCGCCGGAGATTTTCTCTTTCTGCATCAGGACCTGTGCCACTGCGTGCAGCTTATCCATGTGCTCGGACAGGATGCGGCGCGCAGACTCATAGGATTCATCCATGATGTCACGGATCTCGTTGTCGATCTCGGAGGCAATAGTCTCGGAATAGCCCTTGCCCTGAGCAAGATCACGGCCCAGGAAAGTCTGGCCGGGGTCATTGCCATAGACCACAGGGCCCAGGCGCTCGGAGAAGCCGTAGCGCGTGACCATGGCGCGGGCCAGATCGGTGGCACGTTCCAGGTCGTTGGATGCGCCGGTGGAGATGTCCTCCAGCACCAGCTGCTCCGCTACACGGCCGCCCAGCAGGCAGACGATGTCCTCGCTCATAGCGGTGCGGGTAACGTAGCTGGGCTCCTTGTCAGGCAGATACATGGTGTAGCCGCCCGCGGCGCCGCGGGGAATGATGCTGATCTGATGCACGGGATCGTGAGTCGGGCAATAGTAGCCGGTGATCGCATGGCCGGCCTCGTGATAGGCGGTCAGGCGCTTTTCCTTGTCGGTCACGACACGGCTCTTCTTTTCGGGACCGGCCACGACCTTGATGGAGGCTTCCTCGATCTCGGGTTCGGTGATGGCTTTCTTGCCTTTGCGTGCCGCAAGCAGGGCAGCCTCGTTGACAAGGTTTTCCAGATCCGCGCCGGAGAAGCCCGCCGTGGACTGGGCGATGGTCTTGAGGTTGACGTCGGGGCCGAGGGGTTTGTTGCGGGTATGAACGCGCAGGATCTCCTCGCGGCCCTTCACATCGGGCAGGCCGACGTAGACCTGACGGTCAAAACGGCCGGGACGCAGCAGCGCCTTATCCAGAATGTCGGCGCGGTTGGTGGCCGCCATGACGATAACGCCGTCGTTGGCGTCAAAACCGTCCATCTCGACCAGCAGCTGGTTCAGCGTCTGCTCACGTTCGTCGTGACCGCCGCCCAGACCGGTGCCGCGCTGACGGCCCACCGCGTCGATCTCGTCGATGAAGATGATGCTGGGCATCGTCTTTTTGGCTTTTTCAAACAGGTCGCGCACACGGGATGCACCGACACCGACATACATCTCCACGAAATCGGAACCGGAGATGGCGTAGAACGGAACGCCTGCCTCACCTGCGCAGGCGCGGGCCAGAAGGGTCTTACCGGTACCCGGAGGGCCGACCAGCAGCACGCCGTGAGGGATGCGGGCGCCCAGAGAGTTGAAACGCTCGGGAGCTTTGAGGAACTCAACGACTTCCTCCAGCTCGGCCTTTTCCTCCTCGGCACCGGCCACATCGGCAAAAGTTGCCTTGCGCTGGCTTTCCTGCTGGTCCTTGACCTTGGCACGGCCCACGTTCATGATGCCGCTGCCGCCTGCGCCGCCGCGGTACATCGAGATGAACAGGAATGCCACGCCGCCGATCATGATGACGTACAGAAGCAGCTCCATCCACGGGATGCTCGGCTTGACCGGAGACATGTCGTAGACCATGGGAGCATCGGGGTTGGCCTCGTTATACTGCTCAATCAGGCCCTCATCCTTCAAGGTGCTGAGGAAGAAATCGATATAGGGCAGCTTGTAGGTGGCAACGACCGTGCCGCCGTTCTTGGGGCCGAAATCCTCACCGCCGGAAAGTTCCTCCAGCAGGCCGGTGGCTTCGGTCTGCTGCTGGGCATTTTCGGGCAGGGGCTTCTCCCCTTCCTTCAGGCTCAGCTCAATGATGCCGGTATTGAGATCCAGCTCAAAGGCGGTGACCTGGTTGTTTTCAAAGTATTCGATCACGTCGGAATAGGCCATGGTGCTGGTCTGGGTGCCGGACAGAGACGAGTACATCGTCACCATCAGAAGTGCCAGGACCAGAACCACTGCGATCACAATTCCGCCGCTGAAGCGAGGTTTTTGTTGCAAGAAATCAACTCCTACTCTTGATGCCGGGACGCGGCGTCAAATTTTACGCTTTGGTGTAAACTTCGGGTTTCAAAACGCCGACGTACGGCAGGTTGCGGTACTTTTCGTCATAGTCCAGACCATAGCCCACCACAAACTCATCCGGCACTTCAAAGCCCATGTAATCGGGCTCAATGTCGGCCTTGCGGCGGCTGGGTTTGGAAAGGATGGAACAGATCTTGACGCTGCGGGGATTGCGCATCTGCAGCATGGGCATCAGGTGGGACAGGGTCACACCGGTATCCAGGATGTCCTCAACGATCAGGACGTCCTTGCCGGACAGATCCTGATCCAGGTCCTTGACGATCTTGACCAGGCCCGTGGTGGTGGTGTTGGAACCGCCGTAGCTGGAAACCACCATAAAGTCGATGGCACAGGGAATGGTGATGGCACGCATCAGATCCGCCATGAACACGACCGAACCTTTCAGGATCGAGACAAGCAGAAGTTCGTGTCCGTCATAGTCGCGGCTGATCTGCGCGCCAAGCTCGCTGATCTTGTCCTGCAGCTGCTGCTGCGACACCAGAATATGATCGATGTCGCGGTTCATATCATACATGGATTCAAGCCTCCGTATCCCGCTCAGCGTTTATCACCAGCACCGTCCGGGTGTCGCGTCCGGGCGCAAGGCCCTCGGCAAACCCGCAGCCCCACAGCCAGACGACTTCACTGCCGTCCGCCAGAAGCGGCATCAACGCCCGTTCCTCCGGTTTCACACCAAGTTCGTTAAACAATTTTTTGAGCGTTTTCCTGACATGACGCCCCGCCGGACGGAAATCGTCCCCCGGCTGGCGCGTACGCAGCAAAATACTCTTCTGTATTTTATCATAATCTGCGCAACAGTTTAAGTCTTTTTTGAAAATTGGTTCATTTTTCAGAAATTCTTCATACTTTTGCACGCTGATCTCGATTGTATAGCCCCCCGGCAGGCGGTAAACGCCCGGAAACGCAGGCTGCGGCGGCACCGGAGGCGGCAGGGCGCCGGGCGGCGCAATGCGGCGCAGCACCCCGTTCTTCACCTTGAAGGTCACATCCTGGGTCAGCTGCAAAGCTCCGTCCCCTCTCAGGATCAGAAAGCGCAGCAGACTGACGTATTTTTCCTCCGCATCCCGCTCCGGCACGATGAGGCTGTGCAGGGCGGTGGTCAGGATGGGGCCGTCGGCTTCCCGCAGGCGCTCCACGTCGTAGCCGTCCTCCAGGGCCGCAGCCTGCAAAAGCGCCGCGGCCTCGGCGGTCAGCCAGTCATCCAGTTCCTGCATCTGGCGGCAGAACCGTCCGATGGAACGCTCCGCCGCCGAGTTGACGCTGGCCAGTGCCGGCATGGCCCCGTGGCGGATGCGGTTGCGGGCATAATCGTCAGTCTCATTGGTGAAGTCCTGTACATAGCTTTGCCCAAGTGCGTCACAGTATGCCGCCGTCTGGGCGCCCGTGATGCAAAGGCAGGGCCGGACATAGACGCCCCGGCGCACCGGAATGCCTGTCATGCCGTGCAATCCTGTCCCCCGTGCCAGCCGGAACAAAAGGGTCTCGGCCTGGTCGGACAGGGTGTGGGCCGTGGCAATCTTGGCTTCCTCCCGCTGGGCCAGCTCGTCAAACCAGGCGTAACGCAGCCGCCTTGCCCAATCCTCGCTGGCGTGGGGCGGGATGGCAACGCCTTCCCGCTCGGCGTCGTAGACAAACAGTTCCACCCCCAAAGAGCGGCAGAACTGCGCCACAAAGCGGGCATCGGCATGAGACTGTTCCCCGCGGATGCCGTGATCCACATGGGTGGCCAGCACTTCGATTTTCAGCTGGCGGCGGCACCGGTAAAGAAACAGCAAAAGGGCCATGGAGTCTGCCCCTCCGGAGCAGGCTGCAATGACCCTGTCGCCGGGCTTGAACAGCCCGCGCTGCCGGCAGAACACCAGCAGGGATTCTTCTGTTTGTTCGATGATCGGATCAACCGTTGAAGTCGTCATGGCTGTAATCCAAGTTCATAAAGCGGGTATGTGCGCCGTCCCAGCCCAGCTTGACCGAAGTCGTCTCGCCGTGACGGTTTTTCGCAACGATACATTCGGCGACATTCTCGTCCGCCTGCTCACCCTCGCCGTTCTGGCTGTTATAGTAGGCAGCGCGGTACAGGAACAGAACCACGTCGGCGTCCTGCTCGATAGAACCGGAGTCACGCAGGTCGGAAAGCTGCGGGCGATGGTCGGATCGGCCGCTGGTCTTTTCCGCCGCACGGGACAGCTGAGACAGAGCAATGACGGGAACGTTGAGTTCCTTCGCCATGATTTTGAGGTTTCGGGTAATATCACTGATTTCCTGCACGCGGCTCTCGGTGCGCTTGGAGGACTGCATCAGCTGAAGGTAGTCGATGATGACCAGGCCGATGCGTTCCTTTTTGGGGTCCTGATTAATCTGGCGGATCTTCGCCTTGATCTCCGGCACCGAAATACCCGAGGAGTCGTCCATATAGATGGGTGCGTCGTACAGCAGGGTGCTGGCCCCTACCAGGTCGTTCCAGTCCGAGTCGTTGAGGCGGCCGGTACGGAAGGTCTGGCTGTCGATACCCGCCATACTGGACAGGATACGGTCGGTCAGCTGTTCGCAGGTCATTTCCAAACTGAACACGATGGTCGGCACCTTTTGCAGGCGGGCGACGTTGGTTGCGATGTTCAGGGCGAAACTGGTTTTGCCCATACCGGGACGAGCTGCCAGGATGACCAAGTCGGAGCGGCCCAGGCCGGTGAGCACGGTATCCAGGTAGGTGAATCCGGTGGGAATACCGGCGAACTTGTCGCGGTCGGGGCCGCTGAGTTTCTGCAGCGTGGCGATAACGTCCAGGATGGATTCCTTGATCGTCTTGACGCCGGTCTTGTCCTTGCCGCTGCGGATATCGTAGATCTTCTGCTCCGCGCTCTCCAGCAGCATGTCGGCATCGGATTCCTCCGAAGTCTGCTGCAGGATGGAGCGGGCGGCTTCGATCAGGCGGCGGGTCTGGTACTTTTCCCGAACGATGCGGATATAGGAATCCACATTGGACAGGGCCGGGACCGTCTCCGCCAGGCGGGCGATGTAGATCTTGGCGTCGTCCGCCCCCTGGAACGCTTCGTTGTTCGACAGAGCGTCCACCAGAGTGACCACGTCCACGGCCTCATTCTCGGCAAACAGTGCCGCCATCTGGGCGTAGACCGCGCGGTTCTGGTCGGAGTAGAACATCTCCGGTTCCAGCTCGGTGATGAGCTGGGTGAGGATGTTCTCATCCATCAAAGCGGCGCCGAGCACACTCTGCTCCGCCTGCATATTGTAAGGCATCTGGATGCCCAGCCCCGAAAGGCTCAGCTCATTGCCCGGCATGTGGGCGCCTCCTTTGATCCGTGTTTGGTGTAAACGTGTTTTGCTTTACAGCTCTTCAACTTTGACCTTGAAGTTCGCCGTCACGCCCTGATACAGGCGGACAGTAGCGTCATAGCTGCCGAACTCCTTGATGTTGGACTGCATCTCGACCTTTTTCTTGTCCACGTCGGCGCCGATGAGCTTGGACAGGGCGTCGGCCACATCCTTGGAAGTGACCTTGCCGTACAGCTTGCCGGAAGCGCCGCCCTTGACCTTGACCACAACGGTCTTGTCCTTGATCTTGTCGGCCAGCGCCTGGGCAGCGGCACGGGCCTCGGCCTCATGGTGGGCCTTGGCTTCCACCTTGGTGCGGGCAACGTTCAGCGCGCCTGCGTCCGCCACGGCGGCAAGGCCCCGCGGGAACAGGAAGTTGCGGGCGTAGCCGTCCGAAACCTCATGGATCTCGTCCTTTTTGCCGATGTTCTTGACATCCTGTTTGAGAATCACTTTCATAGTAACCCCTCCTTAATCATTGCGTTTTCTAACCGGCACCGCATTGGATGCCGTCTGATTGGCTCGGTAGTTGTCGATTTCCTCGCGGATACGGCGTTCCGCTTCTTCCAGCGTGCAGTCTTTGAGCTGCGCGCCGGCCATGGTCAGGTGTCCCCCGCCGCCCAGCGGCTCCAGGATCACCTGAACATTCAAAGCTCCCATACTGCGGGCAGAGATATTGACGCCGCCGTTTTTGGCCACGGCCACAAAGCTGGCGTCCACGCCCGTGATGGTGAGCAGGTCGTTGGCGGCCATGGGAAGGACCACGTTCATGCCGGGTTCCAGCTCCTCCGACACCGCCACGGCACAGCCCTTATAAATATAGGCGTCCTCCACGATATGGGCGCGGGCTTCGTACTCTTCCTTGGAGACGTTGAACAGCAGTTTGGTGTCCGCCGTCTGGGCGCCGCGGCTGCGAAGCCAGGCGGCAGCCTCAAAGGTACGCACGCCCACGTGCAGGGCAAAGCTGCGGGTGTCCAGCATGATGCCGGCCAGCAGTGCCTGGGCTTCCATGGGAGTGATATTGCCCTGGGCGGGCATGAACTGCAAAAGTTCGCACACCAGTTCGCTGGCGCTGGAGGCATAAGGCTCATGATAGAGCAGAATGGGATTGTCGATATGACCTACCGCCATGCGGTGATGGTCGATGACCACGACGCGCTGGCATTTTTCGTAGATCTTCTGGCTTTCCAAAAGGCGCTTCTGGTAGGTGTCCACCACGATCAGCAGCGTCTTGGGGGTGATGATCTCGTAAGTTTCCTCGGGCTCAATGAAGTTATCGCCCTCCCCTGCCTTGACAAACAGGTCGATGAGCTGGCCCGCCAGTGTGGCACCTTTATGTACCGTGATGACCGACGGCACGCCGCACATCTTGCACATGCGAAGCACACCGATGGCCGAACCGATGGCGTCCAGGTCGCTCATGCTGTGGCCCATGATGAGCACGCTGTCGCTCTGGCGGATCTGGTCCTCCAGGGCGTTGGCAATGATGCGGCTGCGGACATGGCTGCGTTTTTCGACGCCGTGGGAAACGCCGCCGAAAAATTCAAAGCCGTCCAGCGTCTTGACCGCCGCCTGATCGCCGCCGCGGCCCAGGGCGATATCGATGCTCTCCCGGGCCATTTCCTGACATTCGGCCAGGGTCTTGCCGCCGTGGCCGACGCCGATGGACAGGGTGAGCGAACCGCCGGGATGCAGGGCGCGGACCTTATCCAGGATGTCAAACCGCCGTTTGATCATGCGGCGGATATGGCGTTCCTCCACCACGGCAATGTAGCGGTTGTTGGCCACCCGGCGCAGAAAGCCGGTGGTCTGGCCGATGTATTCCTCCAGCAGGCGGTTGATGGCTTCCTGCTCGTGGGCCTGCTCCGAGTCCTTCATATCGGTGAAGAGCTCGTCATAGCTGTCGATGACGATGATCATGCAGGCCGGACGGCTGGCGGTGTACTCGTCCAGGGTATCCTTGTAGAAGGTATCGTCCACCAGGCAGACGATGCTTGCGCCGTTGGAGGTGGGGCTGGGGCTGGCGTACGCGGTAAAGCGCAGGCCGTTGGCGGTGATGTCCTGCCCGTGGGGACGGGAACAGACCGCCATATCCAGCCCGGGCAGCAGCTGTTCCACCGACATCATCACGGCGTCGCTGCCGCCCAGGACATTGTTCTTGAAATAAGAATTATACCACAAAACAGAGTTGCCGGACATCAGGAATACCGGCAGCGGAAGCTGGGCCAGAGAATACTGGACCTTGCTGCCGCCGAACACATTGCCGCTCAGATTCTGAGCAATAAAGGTGCGGATACGCCGGCGGTTGACCAGGATCAGGATCACCGCCGCCGCCAGCACAATGACCGGTGCAAGCAGCCACTGGGGTGCATACAGCGCCACCGGAACGGCCAGCGCCGCACAGCACAGTACCAGCAGCACCACAATGGCCGCCGTGTCCAGGCGTAACTTGTTTTTCATCGTACTTCCTCATACGAATCCGCCGGGAGAACCTGCTCCCGGGCGGGTCAACGGGTTGATTTACACTTCCATCAGAATGGGCAGGATCATGGGGCTGCGCTTGGTCTTGCGGTAGATATAGCTGGAAAGAGCCTCCCGCACGCGGGTCTTGAGGCTGTTCCAGTCGTGAGCACGCTCGGCCAGCGCACGGTCGAGGGCCATTTCTACCTGAGCCCGGGCGCCGTCCATGAGTTCCTCGCTCTCGCGCACATAGACAAAGCCGCGGGAGACAAGCTCGGGGCCGGCCAGCACCCGGCCGCTGCGTCCGTCGATGGTGACGGTGACAACGATGATGCCGTCCTCCGACAGGTGGTGACGGTCACGCAGGACAACATTGCCCACATCGCCCACGCCGTAGCCGTCGACCATGACCGCGCCCGCAGGCACGGTCCCCTCCAGCGTCAGGGAATCCCGGGAAAGGCGCAGGTTCTGGCCGTTCTCCGCAATATAAATGTTCTGCTTGGGGATATAGCCCAGGTTCTCGGCCGTCTCGGCATGGCGCTTGAGCTGTTTGAACTCGCCGTGCACCGGCAGGAAATACTGAGGGTGCGCCAGGGTGAGCATGAGTTTCTGCTCTTCCTGGCAGGCATGGCCGGAAACATGGGTGTCGTACATGTTTTCGTAGATGACCTCGGCGCCCAGGGCCAGCAGTCCGTTGACGACCTTGGTGACCGTCTTTTCGTTGCCGGGGATGGGGCGGGCCGAGATGATGATGAAGTCGCCGGGGCCGACCTTGACGTTGCGGTGGCTGGCCTGGGCCATGCGGGACAGTGCCGAGAGGGGTTCGCCCTGGCTGCCCGTGGTGATGAGGACGACCTTCTCCGGCGGATACTTGTTGACCTCCTCAATGTCGATCAGGACACGGTCAGGCACATGCAGATAACCAAGTTCCTTGGCCATCTCGGTATTGGAGACCATGCTGCGGCCATTCACCGCGACTTTGCGGCCAGACTCGATGGCCAGGTCGATGATCTGCTGGACACGGTAAATATTGGACGCAAAAGTCGCCACGATGATGCGCTTGTTCCGCGCCCGGGCAAACAGGCTGCGAACCCCCTCGGCGACGGTCTGTTCCGTGGCGGTAAAGCCGGGACGCTCGGCGTTGGTGGAATCTGCCAGCAGAGCCAGCACGCCGCGGCGGCCGTACTCGGCAATGGTGGAGAGGTCGGTCACGGCATCCCCGGAAAGCGGGGTGTAGTCGATCTTGAAGTCGCCGGTATGGATTACGATACCCGCTGGGCACTCGATGGCAAAGGCCAGGGCGTCCGGGATGGAGTGATTGACATGGATGGGCTCCACCGTGAAGCAGCCGAGACGGACCTTCTGACGGGGACGGATCTCCACAAAATTGGTGCTGGACGCAAGGCCGTGCTCTTCCAGCTTGTTGCGGATCAGGCCGATGGTCAGCTTGGCCGCATAGATGGGCACATTGAACTGGCGCAGCAGATAGGGCAGGCTGCCGATGTGGTCCTCGTGGCCGTGGGTAATGAAGATACCCTTGATGCGGTCCTTGTTTTCCAGTACATAGGTGAAGTCGGGGATGACCAGGTCAACGCCGAACATATCGGTATCAGGGAACACCAGACCGCAGTCCACCAGGATCATGTCGCCCTGGCATTCATACAGGGTAATGTTCTTGCCGACTTCGCCCAGACCGCCCAGAGGGCAGATGTGCATGGGAATGGCAGGGGTATCCGCCTGCACGTTCTGGCCGCGGCGAGCGCGGGGCGCGCGGGTCTGCTGCGCCTGAATCGGCTTGACCGCCTGCTGTGCATTTTTAGCCGCCTGCTGAGCCGCCGGACGGCGGGGACGCTGCGGACGGGGACGCGGTTTTGCGTTGTTATTCCGGGCGGTCTCTCCCTGCTGTGCAGGAGCGGCAGCTTTCGCCGCAGGCTGGCGGCGGGGACGGCGCTGGGGTGCGCGCGGATTCTTGTTTTTTTCAGCTTGACGTTTCTCGTTGAATTCTTCCATTGAAACCTCCGTCGGATCGCTCGGCAAAGCCGACATCCACGCCTTTGGCGGATGCCGGACCTTGCGTCAGGTTAAACGTAATGTATTTGTGTCGCGGCTTGGCCGCAGTATTCCAAAAATTGGAGACCTGGGGACCCGTTTGTATCGGACGCTGCTGCGCAAAAAATGTGCGCTTCAGGTGCCAAAAATACCGATACCGGGTCTCGTCTTGGGGCGCGAAAAGCCCGCCTGTTAGGCGCGGCCGGGCCCAGATGCCAGCATAACACGAACATTGCAGATAAAAATATTATAATTGCTATTGGATAGCTTGTCAATTCTGCAGACAGTGGGATGGCCTGTACTTGCCTGGCGTTGGCAAAGCAGGTATAATGTCAGAAATGAATGGACTTTTCCAACGCTCAGTATGGACAATATAGCAGGAGTTTAGCATGAAACACATCGAAATCTACACCGACGGCGCCTGCAGCGGCAACCCCGGCCCCGGTGGATGGGGCGCAATTTTGCGGTTCCGCACCGCCGACAAGGTTTATGAAAAAGAGCTTTCCGGCGGCGAGGCCGGTACCACCAACAACCGCATGGAACTGACCGGCCTTCTGGAAGCGCTGCGGCAGCTGAAAGAGCCCTGTGATATTGATCTGTACTCTGACAGTCAGTATGTCATCAACGGGCTGGAAAAGGGCTGGGCCAAAGGCTGGCGGGCAAGAGGCTGGAAAAAAGCCGACAAGTCCCCTGCCCTGAACGCCGACCTGTGGGCGCCGCTTCTGACCGAAAGCGAGAAGCACGTCATCCACTATCACTGGCTGAAAGGCCATGCCGGTCATCCCGAAAACGAGCGCTGCGACCGGCTGGCCGTGGCCCAGAGCAAAAAATACGGCGGCCGCCAGGCCTGACGCCGCCTTTGTTCTTTCCCATTATCTGAAAAGGAGAGTTTGTCATGGATGCCATGGGGTTTAACACCTACGAAAAGCAGGACCGCGTTTTGGTCGGTATGAGCGGCGGTGTCGACTCGAGCGTCACGGTGCGCATTCTGCAGGAGCAGGGATTTGCGGTACAGGGGGCGGTCATTCGCTTTTCTCCTGCCCACGACGCCGCTGTTGCCTCCGCCAAAGAAGCCGCCCAGGCCCTGGGCGTGGAAGTGCACGTGATCGATGCCGCCGAAGCCTTTGAGCGGGAGGTCGTCACTCCCTTTTGCCAAAGCTACTGCGAAGGCCGTACCCCCAACCCCTGCATCCTGTGCAATCCGGCGGTGAAGTTCCGGCTTCTGGCCGAAAAGGCCGACGAGCTTGGCATTTCCTACCTGGCGACGGGACACTATGCCCGCATCGAACGCTGCGCCGACGGCGTATGCCGGCTCTGCACGGCGAAAAGCGTGGCCCGGGACCAGAGCTATATGCTCTACCGGTTGGGCCGGGATATTCTGGACCGGCTGATCCTGCCCCTGGGTGAGTTTGAAAAGGCCGACGTGCGGGAGATCGCCCACGACATTGACCTGCGCTGTGCCGATGCGCCCGACTCCATGGAGATCTGCTTCATCCCCGACGGGGATTATTCCGCCTTTATCCGCGGCCGGGGCATGGAGCCCAAATCCGGTCGTTTCATCGGCCCTGACGGCGAGGACCTTGGCCCCCACCTGGGTGTTGACCACTACACAGTGGGCCAGCGCAAGGGGCTGGGCATCTCCGCCGGGCGGCCGCTGTTTGTGAAGGAAATTCTGCCGGAGGGCAACATCCTTCTGGCCGAGAGCGGCGGCGAGTTCAACCGCCGCATCACCGTCGGTTCCATCGTCACTCCCGACGGCCTGCCCCTGCCCGACGGCGACTATCTGGTCAAGATCCGCAGCGCCGCCAAACCCGTCCCCTGCTCCACCCGTCTGGAGGACGGCGTGCTCATCGTCGATTTCCCCGACCCGGTCCGCGCCCCGGCTCCCGGCCAGAGCGCTGTATTCTACCGCGACGGGTATGTCATGGGCGGCGGCGTGATCCTTACGGCGGAATAACCTGCCCAAATGCCTGCCGTGCGGGATGCAACAGCCAAAAGGCACGGCTCCTGTACCTTCCAAAAAAAACGAAATCAGCAAAACCCCGGATTCTCTTAAACCGAGCGTCCGGGGTTTTATTATCGTTATCTGATGCCCGCCGGCAGTTACTGCATGGTCAGGCACTTTTTGGGGCAGGAGGATGCGCACAGGCCGCAGCCCACGCACTTTTCCCCGTCAAGAGTCCAGCTCTTGGCCGCGCGGTCAACGGTAATGGCCTCCTGGGGGCACTTTTTCGCACAGAGGGTACAATAGACACACTTTGATGCGTCATTGACCGGCTTTGCACCGGGCTTGGCTGCCTGGGCGGGCTGCTGCGGACGGATAAAGGTCTCGCTGTGTTTGGTCACATCCGGCTGGGTATAGCCCGGGACAATGCTCAGGCATTTCTTGGGGCAGACATTGACACAGTTGCCGCACTGCACACAGTCAAACCGGTTGATGGTCCAGGTGCCTGCCTTGCGGTCCACCGTCAGGGCGCCGGGCGGGCAGCTGCGTGCACACAGACCGCAGCTGATACAATCCTCGATGCAAATGGCCACATGGCCGCGCATCCGGTCAGGATACTGGGCCGGTTCAATGGGATACCCGGTGGTCACCGGGGCGCTGAACAGGTTTTTGAGCGCCGTCTGCGCAAACGGCAAAAACTTCCATTCCGCCATGCTTTCTCACCTCTCGGTACAACTGATGCAGGGATCGATGGTCAAAATCAGCAGCGGCACGTCGGCCAGCTGGCAGCCTTTGAGCATGTCCAGCATGGGCGGGATGTTGCTTGTGGTAGGCGTGCGCAGGCGGAAGCGTTCCACGAATTTGGTGCCGTTGGCTTTGACGTAATAGATGGCCTCGCCGCGGGGCTGCTCAATGCGCATGAAATGCTCTCCGTTGGGGTTGCCCTTGACCGGGACGCTGATGGGACCTTCCGGTATCTTATCCACCGCCTGGCGGATCAGGTTGAAGGACTGGTAGATCTCATTGATGCGGACCTCACACCGGGCAAAGGAGTCTCCCTCCGTCGCGGTGATGGGTTCAAAGTCCAGGTCATCATAGGCCGCATAGCCCAGCAGGCGGGTATCGTACGCCACGCCGCTGGCCCGGAGCATGGGGCCGACCGCGCCCATCAGGCGGGCCTGATCGGCTTTGAGAAGACCAAGTCCATGCAGGCGGGTCCCCACCGACACATCCCGGAGGAATGCCTCCGCAATGGGACGCAGTTCCTGTTCCATCCCGTTGATGGTATCCACCAGGCGGAGCAGCATGCCGGTATCCATATCCTTGAGCACGCCGCCCACGCAGTTTACCGAGAAAATGATGCGGCCGCCGGTGGTTGCGTCGAACATATCCAGAATTTTCTCCCGCAGCCGCCAGCACTGCATGAACAGGCTTTCAAAGCCCATGGCGTCGGCCAGCAGGCCCAGCCAGAGCAGATGGCTGTGAACACGGCTCATCTCCATCCAGATGGTGCGCAGATAGGCCGCCCGGCGCGGGATCTCGATATTCATGATCTTTTCAAGGCACTGGCAGTAGCCCATGCCGTGACCAAAGCTGCAGATGCCGCAGACACGCTCGGCAATATAGACGTAGTCCTTATAGTCTTTGGTCTCCACCAGCTTTTCCAGGCCGCGGTGCACAAAGCCGATGCTGGGCACCGCCTTGACAACGACCTCGTCCTCCAGGACAAGGTCCAGATGGACCGGTTCGGGCAGCACAGGATGCTGCGGACCGAACGGTACGATACTTTGCTTTGCCATGTCCGCTCACCCTTTCTGCTTAAACGGCGTTTCCCGCGCGATGCGGTACAGCTTGTCGTGGTAATCCCGGTCGATGCTCTCGATCTTGACGCCGAACAGTTCGGCGGCTTCGTTCTCCTGCAAAAATGCTCCGGGGTATACCTGGGTGATGCTGGTGACTTTCTCATCATCCCCCACCGTCAGGCGCAGCGTGCGCATATCATAATCCTTGCCAAAGGAATAGCTCATCTCATACCCGTCGGGCACGCGGTTGGCACAGATCTGCACCACGCGCCAGCCATCCATCTTGAACCGGATCACCGCAGGCATGAACTCCGCCATGGTGATGGGTTCGATCGTATTCAAATGCTCCATACGGAACTTTCCTCCCCTCATTCGCGTCCGGCGTTCGCCTTTTTGCCGGCGTAGGCTTCGCGCTTCTGCTCCAGAATTTCCAGAGCCTTGACCACACCGTCAATGATCGCCTGGGGCCGGGCCGCACAGCCCGGCACATAGACGTCCACCGGGATGACGGTATCCACACCGCCTTTGATGTTGTAGCAGTCCTTGAACACACCGCCGGTGCAGGCGCAGATGCCCACGGCCACAACCACCTTGGGATCGGGCATCTGGCTGTACAGCTGACGGACAACTTTCTCGCACTGATTGTTGATGCCGCCGGTGATCAGCAGGATATCCGCCTGAAAGGGATCTCCCGTATTGATGATGCCAAAGCGCTCCACGTCGTAGGTGGGCGTCGTGCAGGCCAAAACTTCGATATCGCACCCGTTGCAGCTGCTGGCGTCATAGTGCAGCAGCCACGGGGACTTTGCCAATTTTGCCATAGTTTGCGCCCCTCCTTATCGAATCAGCATGAGGATCAGACCGTTGAGTCCGCCGGTAAGCAGCGTAACGGCCCAGCAGCTGTCCAGCAGCGTGCGCCATTTGACACGGGCGCTGACGTTGTCCCACAGAATTTCCAGGAAAAACACAAACAGGCAGGCAACAATGGCGATGGGCCAGCTCCACCAGTTTTCATTGATGAAGAACAAAGCCACGATGCCCAGCATGAGGGTCATCTCGTAATATTCGGCGATGTTCATGATGGCAAAGGTGGGACCGGCCATCTCAGTGGTCAGGCCCTTGACCAGTTCCTGATGGGCGTGGTGGCTGGTAGAAAGGTCAAAGGGAGATTTGCGCAGCTTGATCGCCATGACAAAGAAGAAACCGATGAGGAAACCGGGCATGGGCAGAATGGTGCTGTACGGCATACTGATGATATCCACCACCTGGAAAGACCCGGTCGCCAGGTAAAAGCCCACTGCCAGAAGCAGCGTCATGGGCTCATACGCCATGATCTGGATCATCTCACGGCCGGCGCCCAGCGTGGAAAAAGGCGAGGAATCGCTGGAGGCTGCCATGACCAGGAACATGTCCGCCGTGGAAAGAATGAACAGGCTCATCAGAATGTCGGCGCCGGCAAACAGCATGGCACCGGCCACCGCCAGAAAGACCAGATAGCTCAGGTTGAGCAGCATCTGCACGCTGTTGACCGCGATCATCTGTTTGGAAAACAGCTTGATCAGATCATAGAACGGCTGCAGCAACGGCGGGCCCTTGCGGCCCTGCATCCGCGCCGAAATGATCCGGTCGAAGCCGTCCAACAGCGCCCCCACAAAGGGAGCCAGAACCAGATAGAGTACAACAGATACTACCTGCATTACACCGCACCCCCTACGATCAGGCAAAGCATGACGATCAGAACGCCTGCGGCCACGATAACGGCCGGGCGCATCAGTCTGCGCATACCGAATTCAAACCGGAGATACCAGTTGCTCAGGTACAGATGTTCCGGCTCGCCGAAGCTGTTTGTAAAATAGGTGTTGTCCCCTTCGTTGATGCCGCCCATATAAATGGGAACATAGTCTCTGTGGGTAGCACGGGTCAGCAGGAACATCAGCGACGGCACAAAAATTACCGACACCAGCATGATGGCCATGGTGGTCAGGACGCTCATGGACAAAACTTCATGGGCAGAGCCGAACAGTTCCACGATCATGGGGTCGACCACATAGGTGGAAACCAACGGGAACAGCAGGCACAAAAGCAGCGTAGCCGCCGCATGGATGTACATGGAGAAATACTGGTCGGGAAGCGTGGCGTCGTGGGCCTTTTCCTTGGTGTGATGCAGGGACACCAGTTTGCTGAGCCACTTGGTCCAGTAAAGCATGGTGGTGGCACTGCCGTAGGCAAGGAAGATGACCAGCAGGTAGTTATCGGCATCCACAAAGGCCTTGAGGGCGACCCACTTGGAGATCAGCATACCGAAGGGCGCCAGATACATGCCCGCAATGCCGATCCCCATAATATAGGTCAGGCGGGGCAGGCGCAGCAGCAGGCCGTGCATGCTTTCGATGTCACGGGAGCCCAGGCTGTTTTCGATGGAGCCCACCGCCTGGAACAGCATGGACTTGCTGACAGAATGGAAGATCATAAGCAGAATGGCCGCCCAGATAGTTTCCTCCGCACCAATGCCCGCACAGGCAACGATCAGGCCCAGGTTGGAAATGGTGGAGAACGCCAGCACCTTTTTGCCGTCGTTCTGGGCAATGGCCATCATGCTGGCCGCGATGAAAGTAAAGCCGCCGATGAATGCCACGGTCATGCCGGTCATGGTGTTGCACAGCGCGGGAGAAAGCCGGATCAGCAGATAGACGCCGGCCTTGACCATGGTGGCGCTATGCAGCAGAGCGCTGGACGGCGTAGGCGCGACCATGGCGCCCAGAAGCCAGGAGGAAAACGGCAGCTGGGCCGACTTGGTCAGGCCTGCAAATGCCAGCATGATAACGGGAATGACTGCCCCGGCGGCAACGACCTCGCCCAGCTGAACGGTGCCCAGGGTACCGGCGGCAACGGCAATGGCGATGGCAAAGCCAAACCCGCCCAGCAGGTTCATCCACAGGGCGCGGAAGCTGTTGTTGACTGCTTCCTCCGTGCGGGTGTAACCGATGAGCAGGAAGGAGACCACGCTGGTGATCTCCCAGAAGAAATACATCCAGACAAGGTTTTCCGACAGGACCAGGCCGAACATAGCGGCCAGGAACAAAAACAGCATGGAGAAGAAGAAGCCGCTGCGGTCCTGGTATTCAGTATGATGATGGTGATAGCCCTGCATGTAGCCCACGGCGTAAATGCAGATCAGACCACCCACAAAGGCTGCGATGATGCACATCAGCATGGCCAGGCAGTCCACGGCCATATGGCAGGGAGCTTCCACCGGCTGGGTGAGTTCGGACCAGATCACCAGTCCCGTCTGCCCTACCGACAAAAGGATCACCGGATATTTGCGGTGGCGGATGCTCAGGCAAACGATCAGCACCATCAGAACGACCTCGCCGGCCATCATCAGGTGGTCGATGAGTTCGGTTTCCTGATACAGGGTGACCATTTGTCCCCCGCCGCTGAGCCAGGAGATCAACAACGCCAGCGCCAGGACCATTACGCCGCCCGCACCGACGTATACCGCGATCCTGCGTGCCTTGTCTTGCTTGAGAAACGGGATCAGCACTGCGACCAGCGCAGGCCATAAGATCAGCATCGGAATAACACCCATAAAACAAGCTCCCTTACGGAAAAGAATCATATAATATGACGAATCTGCCCTTTATTATATTCCTGCCGTTTCAGAAATACAAGATACGCCAATCTCCGCATTTGACAGTTGTTCAAGTTTTTGCCTGTACTATTGTATCCAAGTTCCGACCGAAATTGGGGCCACTGTCAGGAAGTGTTTTCGCTTGCCGCAGATGCATTTATCGCATCCACGACATTTTTGTGTTCAATCTTCGGCTTTTTCGTCCGGATGTGGACCGGAACGCCTCTATTCGCAGAACGCATGATTTTCCGGTCGGAAATTTGTGAAATTTTTGATAATTTGCCCGCAGCCAATCTTTGCCCCGCCCAATGATATGGAATTTTGTCACACGCAGTGATACAATAGGTAATCAGATTCCAACCATTTCTATCCCGGAGGGAACTTCCATGCACGAGCTTTCCATCACACAAAGTATCCTGGATATTTCCCTGCAGGCCGCAGAAAAGCAGAATGCATCACGCATCCGTGTGATCCGCCTGCAGCTGGGGCCCTTTTGCGGTGTCGTGCCGGAATGCGTGCAGATGTATCTTGATGTGCTGGCCAAAGGGACCATCGCCGAGGGAGCACGCATTGAGGTCATCGAAGTTCCGCTGCGGGTACAGTGCCTGGACTGCGGCCGCGAAAGCGACATTGACCGAAGGCACATTGAATGCCCGGCGTGCGGGAGCATCCGGCTCAAGCGGCTGTCCGGGCGGGAATTTCTGGTTGACAGTTTGGAGGTCGATACATAAATGGAGATCAAAGTCCTGCATCAGGTCATGGAATGGAACGAGGATGTCAGCGCCCAGGTGCGCGAAGTCCTGACCAGCAAAAAAGTATGCATGATCAACGTTATGGGCAGCCCCGGCGCGGGCAAGACCAGCCTGATCACCTCCATGATCGAACGGCTGCGCGGTGAGTTTGCCGTGGGTGTCATTGAGGGCGACATCACCGGGCAGATCGACGCCGAAAAAATTGCGGCGCTGGGGATTCCCGCCGCACAGCTCAACACCGACGGCGCCTGCCACATCGAAGCTATGAGCATCCAGCACATCCTGCCCCAGTTCGACCTGGACGCCCTGGACGTGCTGTTTGTGGAGAACATCGGCAACCTCGTCTGTCCGGCCGAGTTCAACATCGGAGAGGATTTCCGGCTGACCATCCTGAGCGTGCCGGAGGGTGACGACAAGGTTGCAAAGTATCCCCTGATGTTTACCGACACCGATTGTCTGGCCATCAGCAAGGGGGATATGCTGCCCTATTTTGACTTCGATCTTGACCGTGTGCGGGCAGACTACCGGGGCGTGAATCCCGAAGGCCCCATGTTCATCGTCTCCAACCGCACCGGTGACGGCCTGGATGCCCTGGCGGAGCATCTGGCCGGGCGCATCCGCGCTGCCCTGGCATGAGCGGCAGACGTCGTGTCCGCATCACCGTCAGCGGCATCGTGCAGGGGGTGGGGTTCCGCCCCTTTCTGCACCGGCTGGCCCTTGCTCACAATCTGACGGGCTGGGTGCGCAATACCTCCTC
Organism: Candidatus Gemmiger faecavium; assembly: GCA_019114415.1. Lineage (GTDB taxonomy): Bacteria > Bacillota > Clostridia > Oscillospirales > Ruminococcaceae > Gemmiger > Gemmiger faecavium. Next base: position 20,218 of record DXFO01000002.1, read on the forward strand.
CGGCGTGGAGCTGGAGCTGGAAGGTACGCCGGAAGCTCTGGATGCCTTTGCCTCCGGGCTGAAAAGCGATGCACCGCCCCTGGCAGTGGTGGAAGCGGTAGAACTGTTTCCCCTGGCCGGGCTTGCCGGATACCGGGATTTTTCCATCCGGGCCAGCCAGCACAGTGACGGGGCGACGCTGGTATCCCCGGACATTGCCCCCTGCCCGGCTTGCCTGCGGGAATTGTACACGCCGGGTGACCGGCGGGAGCGCTACCCGTTCATCAACTGCACCGACTGCGGGCCAAGGTTTACCATTATCCGTTCCCTGCCCTACGACCGGCCGGGGACTTCCATGTCCGTTTTTTCCATGTGTCCCGATTGTGCCGCCGAGTACGGAGACATTTCCACCCGGCGCTACCATGCCCAGCCTGACTGCTGCCCCGTCTGCGGGCCCCGGGCTTTTTATCTGGACGACAAGGGCCGCCCCTTGCGGGGAGACCCCATTGTCCTGGCCCAGAAAGCCCTGGCCGCAGGCGGGATCCTTGCGGTCAAGGGTGCGGGCGGCATCCATCTTGCCTGCAACGCCCTGGACCCTGCCGCCGTCGCCCGGCTGCGCCGGCGCAAGCACCGGGAAGAAAAGCCCCTGGCCGTCATGTGCCGGGACCTCTCCGCAGCGGAAAAGCTGTGCTGTCTGAGCGAGGAGGAATCCCGCCTTTTGCAAAGCCCCCGGCGGCCCATCCTGCTGCTGAAAAAGAACACGGCTGACGAGCACAGCGAATTGAGCGCCAACCGCCGCCTGGGGGTCATGCTCCCCTACATGCCCCTGCATGTCCTGCTCCTGGACGGCAGCGCCGGTGGCCCGGACACGCTGGTCATGACCAGCGCCAACCTGCCCGGGCGCCCGGTAATGACCGAAAACGACGAAGCGCTGACGGGATTGCAGGGCATCGCGGATGGCTTCTTGCTCCATGACCGGGACATCGTCAACCGCTGCGACGACTCGCTGGCAGCGGTGTATAATGGCCGGGAATACTTTTTCCGCCGCAGCCGGGGTTATGCGCCCCAACCGGTCACCACCGGCCCCGAAGTCAGCGGCATTCTGGCTTTCGGTGCGGAACAGAAAGCCTCCTTTGCCGCCGGGCGGGAGCATCACGCTTTTTTGAGCCAGCACATCGGCGACTTGAAAAATGCCGAGACTCTGGACCATTACCGCTCCGCCATGCAGACTTATCTGCGGTTATTCCATATTCAGCCGTCGCTGTTGGTCTGTGATCTGCATCCCGATTACTTCTCCACCCGGGAAACCGAGGAAATTGCCCGGCAGGACAGTTTGCCCCTGCTGCGGGTACAGCACCACTGGGCGCACATGGCCGCCTGCATGGCAGACAACCGTCTGGACGGTGAGGTCTTTGGCATCATCTGGGACGGCACCGGCCTGGGCAGCGACGGGACCATCTGGGGCGGTGAGTTTCTGGTAGGCGGGCTGCAGGGTTTCCGCCGGGTCGGGTCCATCCGCCCGGTGCGGCTGCCCGGCGGGGATGCCGCCACAAAAAAAATCGGCCGCATTGCCCTGTCCCTTGCCTGGGACGCAGGGCTTTCCCCTGACGCTCTGCCCGCCTGCGAAAGCCGTGCACCGCTGCTGGCCATGCTGGAAAAAGGCATCTCCTGTCCCGGGGCAAGCAGCATCGGACGGTTGTTTGACGGGGTGTATTCCCTGCTGACCGGGCGTCAGGCTGCCGCATACGACGGTCAGGCTCCCGAACTGCTGGAAGCTCTGGCCGACGAGACCATTCCGGGGCAAGTCTATCCCCTTGCCTTCTATGAGGAGGATGGCCTGCGCCGGTTTGACACGCGGCCACTGATCCGCGCCGTCTGTGCCGATGCCGCCGCAGGGATTTCCCCTGCTGCCATTGCCCGCGGCTTTATGGACACGCTTTGCCGGATGGCGGTGGAGCAGTGCCGTGTGCTGAACCCCGGCCGTTTACCCGTGGTGTTGTCCGGGGGCGTTTTTCTCAATCAATATCTCTTGACCGAAATCACTCGCCTGCTTGAGGATGCGGGATTTTCGGTCTATACCCATTGCCGCGTTTCTCCCGGTGACGAAGGGCTCTGCCTGGGTCAGCTGGCGATCGCGGCTGCGCAAAGGAGCGTGGATTCCCATGTGTCTGGCAGTGCCACTGAAAATTGTATCCGTTGACGGCAAGCATGCCGTGGGGGAAGCCGCCGGGCTTTCCCAGTCTGTGCGGGTGGATTTTATTCCCGACATCGTCCCCGGCGACTATGTCATGGTCCATGCCGGCTTTGCCATCCAGAAGCTGACGCAGCAGCAGGCAGAAGAAAACCTTGCCTGCATCCGGGAGGCCATCGATGCTCTTTGAAGATACCTTTCGCCGCCCGGAAGGGTCTGCCCGTCTGTTGGCGGCGATTCATGAACTGACTGAAAAGACCGGTCCCCTGCGCCTGATGGAGATTTGCGGCACCCACACCATGGCCATTGCCAAGGCCGGGCTGCGCAGTGCACTTGCCCCGGGGGTGCAGCTGCTGTCCGGCCCGGGATGCCCGGTCTGCGTGACACCCGCCGGTGCCATTGACGCCATCTTGCAGCTTTGCGGCAAGCCCGGTGTTATTCTGGCCAGCTACGGCGATCTGCTGCGGGTCCCCGGCTCGGTGCGGGGTGATACCCTTTTGCGCCGCCGGGCGCTGGGGGCACAGATCCAGACCGTCTACTCCCCCATGGAAGCCGTGGAATTGGCTGCGCAGCACCCTGATACCGAGGTAGTTTTCCTCGGTGTCGGGTTCGAGACCACCGCACCGGGTACGGCGGCCTGTATTCTGGAAGCCGCCGACCGGGGCATCTCCAATTTCTCGGTGCTGTGCCTGCTCAAACGGACGGAGCCTGCCCTGCGGGCGCTGATCGCGGCGTCGGATTTTGCGGTGGACGGTTTCCTCTGTCCCGGACATGTAGCTGCCGTGACCGGGGCGGACGCCTTCGCCTTTTTGCCGGAGGATTACCGACTGCCCGCCGTGGTGAGCGGGTTTGAAGCCGGAGATATTTTGTACTCCGTCTGGCGGCTGGTCTCCATGCTGAGCGAGGGACGCCCCGCACTGGAAAACGAATATACCCGGCTGGTAGCACCCGGCGGCAACCCCGCCGCTCTGGCTGCCATCCGTCAGGTATTTGAACCTTGCAGCAGCCTGTGGCGCGGTCTGGGTGAGATCCCCGGCAGCGGGTATGCACTGCGGCCGGAATACCGGCATTGGGATGCCGTCCAAAAGTTTGGCTTTGCTCCCGGCACCGAGACGGAAGTCCCCGGCTGCCGGTGCGGGGATGTGATACGGGGTGTCTGTGACCCGGCCCAGTGCCCGCTGTTCGGGAAAGTCTGCACCCCGGCCGATCCCGTTGGCCCCTGCATGGTGTCCAGTGAGGGCGCCTGCGCCGCGGCCTGGAAATACCGCAGCCGCTGACCGTTTTATGCAAGAGAGGAAGATATTCCATGAAAGAAATCGTCACATTGGATCACGGCAGCGGTGGGCTGCGCACCTCGGAACTGATCGAGCAGGTCCTGCTGCCCGCTTACGGCAACACCGTCCTGAACGAGCTGGGCGACGGCGCGGTATTGCCTGATCTTGGCGGGCAACCGGTTTTTTCCACCGACAGTTTTGTGGTCACCCCCTGGCGGTTTCCGGGCGGGGACATCGGCAAACTGGCAGTGTGCGGTACCGTCAACGACATCTGCATGGCGGGCGGCGAGCCGAAATACCTGAGCCTTGCCCTGATTTTGGAGGAAGGCTTTGCCATGGACGACCTGCGCGCCATAGTTGCTTCCGCCGCCGAGACAGCCCGGCGGTGCGGGGTCCGCATCGTGACCGGCGACACCAAGGTCGTTGCCCGGGGACAGGCCGACGGCATCTATATCAACACGGCAGGCATCGGCAGGCTGCGGGCGCCGGGACTGGGGAAATCGGCCATCCGCCCCGGCGACGCGGTCCTTGTGAGCGGCAGTGTGGGCTGCCACGGTGCGGCGGTCATGATGGCGCGGGGAGACATTCCCTGCGAGGGTACTCTCCTGTCCGACTGCCGCCCCCTGCATGAACTGAGCGCCGCGGCACTGAACGCGGGCGGTGTGCGTATTTTGCGTGATCCCACCCGCGGGGGCGTGGCAACGACCCTCAACGAATTTGTGGAGGGCGGTCCCCTTTGCATCGAACTGGACGAGGATGCCATTCCGGTCGAGCCGTCCGTGGCCGCGGCCTGCGATTTGCTGGGCCTTGACCCGCTGTACGCTGCCTGCGAGGGCCGCATGCTGGCCGTGGTGGCCCCCGGCCATGCCGAGGCAGTTCTGCAAGCATTGCGCGCGTTGCCGGGGGGCGAGGGTGCCGTGCAAATTGGCCGCGTCACCGAAACCCGCCCCGGTCAGGTGGTGCTGAATGCCGCCTTCGGCAGCCGCATCCTGGGCAAGCTGACCGGCGCGCAGCTGCCGCGCATCTGCTGAAAAGCCACGGATAAATCCCGGTCTGTATTACCTTGCCGGGGATACAATCATATAACGAAAAGCAGCCTTTCCGACGGCGCGGTGCTCTCGCCCGGAAAGGCTGCTTTTTTTGTTTCAGGCAGTTTTGTACCGGATCGGGGGTCAGCCGGTGCTGCTTTCCCCGTCCGGTTCATGGTCATCGCCGAAAAGGCGGCTTTCCAGCCAGTCCAGTTCCATCTGGAATACTTCCGCGTTGTTGGTTTCGTTGTGCATCTCGTGGCGGCCGCCCTCGTAGATCTCGCAGGTCAGGTCCCGGACGCCTGCATCGCCCAGCATGGCGTAGACCTCGCGCACACCGGCGCCGTAGTCCCCCACGGGGTCGTCGGTCCCGGCCACCAGCAGGATAGGCAGATCCTTGGGCATTGCCTCCGCCCACTTTTTGCTGCTGACATGGGTCAGCGCCTGGAGCATATCCCGGTAGGCCGCCGCCGTAAAGGTAAAATTGCAGTCGGGGTCGGCGTCATATTCCGCCACCACCTGCGGCTCCCGGCTGATCCACGCATTTTTGGATGTTGCATCCGGGAACCGGCTGCAATATCCGGCGACCTGCGACTTGATGAGCACGCGGGAATGATACCGCGGGCCCGCCACCCCCGCCGCCAACAAGCTAATGGCAAAACCCAAATGGTTCCGCGCCGCAGGGCCTGCCGTTCCGCTCACGATCAGGCAGCGGATGGTGTCCGGCCAGAACTCGGCATACCAGCGGGCAAAAAAGCTGCCCATGCTGTGTCCGAACAAAACCACCGGCAGTTCCGGCCAGCGGCGGTGGAGTAGATCGTTCATGGTCTTGAGGTCCGCCAAAATCATCCGCCAGCCGTTTTTATCCGCAAAGTGGCCGTGTTCCTCCGCCGGCACGCTGGCGCCGTGGCCCAGATGGTCGTTGCCCGCCACCGCATATCCATGTGCGGTAAAAAATTCGATCATGCGGCGGTAGCGTCCGATATACTCACACATGCCGTGGCTGATTTGAATGACGGCGCGAGGCGGTTCCTCCTTTGGAAGATAGACATACGCCGCAATGGTATGCTGCCCGTCCGCAGACGGGTAGCTGAGTTTTTTACACTGGAGTTCTTCCATACCGTTGTCCCCTTTCCCTGTGGGAGAGTGTCAGAACCGTTCCACGCCGTCCGCCGTGACACGGGCATAAACCAGAGGCGGCAGCTTGGGCGGCTGGGCATCGATGACCAGGCCGCCGCGATACATTTCCTCGGCCGCGGCAAACAGTGCCGGGTCATCCGCATAGAAGGTGCAGATGGCATCCCCCGACCGGACCATATCGCCCAGTTTTTTGTGCATGACGATGCCCGCAGCAAAGTCGATAGTATCTTCCTTTTGGATGCGGCCCGCGCCCAGCAGCACGCTGGCGTTGCCGATCTTCTCCACGTCGTTCTTGACGATATAGCCGTTTTCCCGGGCGGTGATCTTGTAGCTGTACGCCGCCTTGCGCAGCTTATCCGGGTCTTTCACCATCTCCACATCGCCGCCCTGAGCCGCAAACATCTGGCAGCATTTGACAAAGGCGGTGCCGTCCTGCAGCGTCCGCTCCGCCATGGCGCGGCATTCGGTCAGTGTGCCCTTTCCTGCCAGTACCAGCATATTGGAGGCAAGCTGCAGGCAGACCTCGGTCAGGTCGGCCGGGCCTTTGCCCTTGAGCACTGCGATGCTCTCGGCGATTTCCAGGGAGTTGCCGATATTATGCCCCAAAGGCTTATCCATATCGGTGATGAGCGCCGCCACCTTGCGGCCATGGGCGGTGCCGATGGACACCATCAGGCGGGCAAGCTCGATGGCATCGTCCAGATTTTTCATGAAGGCACCGTCACCCATGGTAACATCCAGCAGGATGGCATCCGACCCCGCCGCCAGCTTTTTGCTCATGATGGAGGAAGCGATGAGCGGGATGCAGCCCACCGTGGCGGTCACATCGCGCAGGGCGTAAAGTTTTTTGTCCGCCACCGCGATCTCGCCGCTCTGGCCGATGACCGAGATACCGATCTCATTGACCTGGCGGAAAAATTCTTCCTGATTCAGAGCGGTGCGGGTACCGGGGACCGACTCCATCTTATCCACGGTGCCGCCGGTATGGCCAAGGCCGCGGCCGCTCATCTTGGCGATTTTAACGCCGCAGGCCGCTACCATGGGAGCGATGACCAGCGTTGTCTTGTCGCCCACGCCACCCGTGGAGTGTTTGTCTACCTTGACGCCCTGAATGGCCGACAGGTCCACCATATCTCCCGAGTGTGCCATCACTTCGGTCAGGATTGCGGTCTCCTCGTCGGTCATACCCCGCAGATAAATTGCCATAAGCAGGGCGCTCATCTGGTAGTCGGGGATCTCCCCCGCCACGTAACCGTTGACCGCAAATGCGATCTCTTCCCGGGACAGCGTGCCGCCGTCCCGTTTTTTGGCAATGACATCATACATTCTCATGGATGTTTCTCCTTATGTGGATGCGGCGGATTCGCCGCAAAAGCGAAACGGAGCCGGCTGCCGCGCCGTGAGACAGCCGCCAGGGCTGGGGCTCCGGCGTATGGTCACCGACTCCGTTCTGTTTATGATAGTTTTACACCTGGGATACGCCGATCAGCGGGAACCCTTGTCGTAGGGGATGCCCTCCGCCTTGGGTGCCTTGGACTTCTTGGAAGTGAAGATCAGGACGATCATGGTGACGATATAGGGCAGCATCTGGTACAAGTTGGAAATATCCTTGACGCCCTCAAACTTGGGCAGGAATGCCAGCGAACCGCTGTATGCCGCAATGACCTTAAACAGGGCGAAGAAAATCGCCGAGCCCAGAATGGGCAAAGGTTTCCAGTTGCCGAAGATCATGACCGCCAGGGCCAGGAAGCCGTAGCCGCCCACATCGGAGTTGAAGCCGCTGCCGGCCGCTACCGTGTAGGCCAGACCGCCGATGCCGCCCAAAAAGCCGGAAATCAGCACGCCGGCATAGCGCATACGGTAGACGTTGATGCCCACCGAGTCCGCCGCCTGGGGATGCTCACCGCAGGCACGCAGGCGCAGGCCGAAACGGGTCTTGTACAGCACCACGTAGGAGACAATGAGCAGCACGATGGCGATGGGGGTGGTGAGGTAGAAATACTTGAAGATCAGGGTATTCCAGAAGGTCTGGCCCTCAACGGGGGCAAGGCCGAAGGTCTCGCGGGTGATGCGGGCCCAGCTGGGGACCTGAATGGTGGTCAGGCCCTGGCCCTGGATGGCCCAGGTCAGAACGACGGCAAAAGCCGGTGCGAACTGGTTGAGGGCTGTGCCGCCGATGGTCTGGTCCGCCTTGAGGTTGATGGCCGCAAACGCCAGGAACAGCGAGAAGATCATGCCGCAGGCGCCGGCGATCAGGATGGCGCAGAACATGGCAAGCTGGGGATGATCCGGGCCGAAACCGCTCTTGTCAAAGGCCTGCAGCGAGAAGCAGGCAAACAGAGCGCCGATGATCATCATGCCTTCCAGGGCGATGTTGATGACGCCGGAATGCTCCGAGAACATGCCGCCCAAAGCGACCAGCAGCAGCGGCACTGCAAAAAGGACCGTCAGACTGATGATGTTTGCAAATACGATCATTTCTTTGCCGCCTCCTTCTGCTTACGATTGGCAAACGCCTTGGAAATGACACCGCGCATCAGCAGTGCGAAAGCCGCCAGGTAGATGATGACCGCAATGACGATGTCGGTGGTTTCGGGGGAATATTCCGGCTGCATGGCGGCGCCGCCCACCTGGATATAGCTGATGAACAGTGCACTGAAAATAACGCCGATGGGGTTGGAGTTTGCCAGCAGCGCCACCGGGATACCGTTGAAGCCCATGGCCAGAACGGATTTTTCAATGACGTACTGCACGGTACCGGCCAGGTAGTAGATACCGCCGCCCAGGCCGGACAGCGCGCCTGCAATGACCATGGAGAGGACAATGTTGCGCTTGGCGTTGATGCCCGCGTACTGGGAAGCATCCCGGTTGAGGCCGCAGGCTTTGAGCTCGTAGCCGAAGGTCGTCTTTTGCAGCACGACCCAGACCACGATAGCAAACAGGATGGTGATAAGGACGCTGATGTTGATCCAGCTGGAGTTGCCGAACAGCTTATCCAGACCGCCTTTGGGAATGACAGCGCTGGGGTTTGCAGAGCTGAGCGCGGCGGTACGGTCGGAGTTGGATGCGCCCCAGGCCGATGCCAGCATGGTGGGCATGTTGGCGATCAAAAGGTTGACCAGGTACATGCCGATCCAGTTGAACATGATGGAGGTAATGACCTCATTGACATTGAACAGTGCCTTGAACAGGCCGGGGAAAATACCCCAGATCGCGCCGCCCAGCATGGCAGCCACAAGGCAGACATACCAGGGCATCTGGAACTGAATGGCACAGACCAGAGCGAAGAAGGTTCCCATGGTGTACTGGCCGGGTGCGCCGATGTTGAACAGGCCCGTCTTGAAGGCAAAGCCGACCGAAAGACCGCACATCATGAGGGGCGCGGCCTGGTACAGGACCTTGCCGAACTTGTCCATGCTGGCAATGCCGGTGCCCAGCATGGCAGCCATGCCCTTGGCCGAAGCCTCGGGGTTGAGGATGACCAGAAGAAGGTATCCCAGCAGCAGGCCGACGACGATGGACAGAAGGCTGGCCAGAACGCCGATCAGCGCCGCATTTTGCGAAAGGGGCTTTCTGCTTTTTTTCATGCTTTTGCCTCCCCCTGTTTCTTGCCGCCTGCCATATACAGGCCCAGTTCCTGCACCGTGGTCTTGGCGGGATCAAACTCGCCCACGATCTCGCCTTCATACATCACGAGGATGCGGTCGGACAGGTTCATTACCTCGTCCAGTTCCAGGCTGACGAGCAGGACTGCACGGCCGGCGTCGCGCTCGGCCACGAGCTGTTTGTGGATATATTCGATGGCGCCCACGTCCAGGCCGCGGGTGGGCTGGACCGCTACCAGAAGCTGCGGCTCCTTGTCGATTTCACGGGCGATGATGGCTTTCTGCTGGTTGCCGCCCGACATGCTGCGGGCAATGGTCTCTGTTCCCTGACCGCTGCGCACGTCATACTGACGGATCAGTTTTTCGGCATATTCCTGGACTTCACCTTTGCGGATAAAGCCATGGTTCTGGAACTGGGGCTGCCAGTAGCGCTGCAGGACCATATTTTCACCCAGGGTATAATCCAGGACCAGACCGTGTTTGTGGCGGTCCTCCGGAATATGGCTCATGCCGGCCTTGGAACGCTCCCTAATGGAGGCGTCGGTGATGTCCTGGCCGCACAGACGGATATGACCGCCGGTGGCCTTTTCCAGACCGGTGATGCCGTAGATCAGCTCACTCTGGCCGTTGCCCTCGATACCGGCAACGCAGAGGATCTCCCCTGCATGGACCTGGAAGGACACGCCCTTGACGGCGTTATTTTTATGCGCCTTGCTGGGCACCACCAGGTTTTCCACCTCAAGGATGGGCTCGCCGGGCTGGGCGGGCTTTTTCTCCACGGCAAAGCTGACGTTGCGGCCGACCATCAGGCGGGAAAGTTCCTCCTTGGTGGTGGTAGCAATGTCGACGGTGCCCATGCAGCGGCCCTTGCGCAGAACGGTGCAGCGGTCCGCTACCGCCATGATCTCATTGAGCTTGTGGGTGATGAACAGGATGCTCTTGCCCTCGGCCTTGAAGCCGCGCATGATCTCCATCAGTTCGTCGATCTCCTGGGGCGTGAGGACCGCAGTGGGCTCGTCGAAAATCAGGATGTCGTTATCCCGGTAGAGCATCTTGAGGATCTCGACACGCTGCTGCATGCCCACCGAGATGTTCTCCACCAGGGCATCGGCGTCGACGCGCAGGCCGTACTTTTCAGACAGCGCAACGACCTTTTTGCGTGCCTCATCCTTGCGGAGGAAGCCGAAGCGGGTCTCCTCCACGCCAAGGATGATATTGTCCAGGACGGTAAAGCATTCCACCAGCTTGAAGTGCTGGTGCACCATGCCGATGCCCAGGCGGTTGGCATCGTTGGGGTCTTTGATGCGGACCTCCCGCCCGTCCTTTTTGATCACACCTTTTTCCGGCTGGTACAGGCCGAACAGTACGCTCATCAGAGTGGACTTGCCCGCTCCGTTTTCACCCAACAGCGCATGGATCTCGCCACGGCGCAGCTGCAAGGTGATGTCATCATTGGCCTTGATTCCGGGAAATTCCTTTGTGATGTTCAACATCTCAATGACAAAATCCTCTGCCAATGGTGCGTTCCCCCTTTCATTTGTATCCTGTGCATACCGTCCGCCCCGTGCAGCCGGCACAAAGCCGTCGGACTGCCCCGCCGGGCCGCCCAAAACGCCGCAATTTCCGGCGCGGCGCCGCAATTTTTACGGCAGACAACACGGCACCGCCGGACTTGACCGGCGATGCGGGCAGGATACCATTTAGTTTTTCTTGGTCTTATTATATTGAATCCCGGCACTTTTTACAAGGTTTTTCTCCGGATTTTCGGATACACTGTCAAAAATTACAGAAAAGTCATACTATTGTTGTATGAAAAATCAATACAAACACCGTGCAATTCTTGTCACGGCAGATATGCTGTGCTATAATTTAGGGAAACCGCGCCGCCCGGTGATCCGGGTCACGATCGCGGAAAAACTTTGTGTGGCAGCCAGCCACGCGGGTAAGGAGTAAAAAGATGAAAAATTCCGAAAAGACGCTCGACATGATCGTAAACCTGTGCAAAAACCGCGGGTTCATTTACCCCGGAAGCGAAATTTACGGCGGCCTGGCCAACAGCTGGGACTACGGCCCCCTGGGCGTTGAGTTCAAAAACAACGTCAAGAAAGCATGGCTGAAGAAGTTCGTGCAGGAAAGCCCCTACAACGTGGGCCTGGACGCCGCCATCCTGATGAACCCCCAGACCTGGGTCACCACCGGACATGTGGCCAGCTTTTCGGACCCGCTGCTGGACTGCCGCGCCTGCAAGAGCCGTCACCGCGCCGACAAGCTGATCGCCGACTGCGAGCAGGGCAAGGGTGTGGATGTGGACGCCATGACCTTTGACGAGATGGATGCTTTCATCGCCTCCCATGACGAGGTGGTCTGCCCCGTTTGCGGCAAGCATGACTTTACCCCCATCCGTAAGTTCAACCTGATGTTCAAGACCGCCATCGGCGTTACCGAGGATTCCTCCTCCACCTGCTATCTGCGCCCCGAGACCGCCCAGGGCATCTTCGTCAACTTTGCCAACATCCAGCGCACCACCCGCCGCAAGCTGCCTTTCGGCGTCTGCCAGGTGGGCAAGGCCTTCCGCAACGAGATCACCCCGGGCAACTTCACCTTCCGTACCCGTGAGTTCGAGCAGATGGAGTGCGAGTTCTTCTGCAAGCCCGGCACCGACCTGGAGTGGTTCGCTTACTGGAAAGATTACTGCACCAACTGGCTGCTGAGCCTGGGCATCAAGCAGGAAAACCTGCGTCTGCGTGACCACGAGGCCGCTGAGCTGGCTTTCTACTCCCGCGCCACCACCGACATCGAGTATGCCTTCCCGTTCACCGACTGGGGCGAGCTGTGGGGCATTGCCGACCGTACCAACTACGACCTGGGCCGCCATCAGGAGGCTTCCGGCAAGAGCCTGGAGTACTTCGATCCCGAGACCAACGAGCACTATATCCCTTACGTCATCGAGCCTTCCCTGGGCTGCGACCGTGTGGCGCTGGCCTTCCTGTGCGAAGCCTACGACGAGGAGCACCTGGTGGACTCCAAAGGCAAGGAAGATATCCGCACCGTGCTGCACCTGCATCCCTTCCTGGCTCCCTTCAAGTGCGCCGTCCTGCCCCTGTCCAAGAAGCTGTCCGACAAAGCCATGGAGATCCGCAACGAGCTGGCCAAGGACTTTATGGTCGACTTCGACGACGCCGGTTCCATCGGCAAGCGCTACCGCCGTCAGGACGAGATCGGCACCCCGCTGTGCGTGACCGTGGACTTCCAGACCGTTGGCGACGACAAGACCCCCGCCGACAACTGCGTCACCGTCCGTGACCGCGACACCATGGAGCAGGTCCGTCTGCCCATCTCCGAGCTGAAGGACTACATCGCCAAGAAAGTGGCGTTCTGATCTGGCAGTCCGGGATATCTTACAAACTGCAAAAGGGACACCGTCCGTGTGGACGGTGTCCCTTTTTGTTTGTGTGTACAGACGGGGTTTACTCGGCGATCTGCTCCCGCAGGCGGTCGGCCGAGGGGATCAGGATGCGGCGGCCCTGCAGCCGGATAAGGCCTTCGCCCCGCAGCTCGGTGATGATCCGGTTGACACTGTTGCGGGTGGAGATGCCGCAGAACCCGGCGATATCCTCGTAGGAGACAACAAAGTCGATGAGCGTGCCGCCGGGCACCGCACAGCCGAACTGCTGCGCCATGTTGAGAAGGAACCCGCACACCACGCCCTTTTTACTGTTCATGGCCAGCAGCTGCTGGCTGCGGATGCTCTCGGACCAGCGGCGGCGGTAGTATTCCTTGACATACTGCTGGAGCCCCGGGTCACGGTTGAGTTCATTCCACAGCTCCACCCGGGGGACCTTATAAAAGGAAGCGCAGTCGCTCTCCACACGGATATTGAAGGGCGCACTGGTAAAGGCAGAGACTTCGTCCCGCAGCAGCGAAATGATGGACGGGCCTTTGAGATAGGCAATATTGAACTCCCGCCCGTTTTTCAGGATAATGCTGGTCTTGACGACGCCGTGGGCCAGCACATAGGTAAAGGGCTGGTCAAGGCCGCAGTAGGCCAGATAGGTATGACGAGGGCGTTCCTCCGGGGTATAGCCCCACGCCTGGAGCCGTTCCAGCAGATACCCGTCGCGGTCCATCTTCCTCTCCCCTTTTCTCTGCAAAGTGTAACAAATGATACCATCTTTTGAGGTAGTTTGTCCAGATACCCTGTGATACACTTCTAACGCCGTTTGAAAAGGCCGCTACAATAAGCAAACAAAGGAAGTGTACGTTCCATGAAAGAGATCCGCCTGCCCTATGACACCGGCACCCAGACGCTCCACATTGAGGAGAAGAATCTGGCCGGTGTTCTGGTTTCCCGTCAGGCTTCCTATCGTGCCAACAAGAGTGAGGCCGAACTGGTGGAGGAATCCCTGGATCACCCCATCGGCTCCCCCAAGCTGGAGGAACTGGCCAAGGACAAAAAGAACATTGTCATTATCAGTTCCGACCACACCCGCCCGGTGCCTTCGGCCATCATCATGCCCATCCTGCTGCGGCGTCTGCGCAGCGCGGCTCCCGATGCCCGCATCCGCATTCTGGTGGCGACAGGCTTCCATCGTGCTTCCACCCGTGAGGAGCTAATCGCCAAATACGGTGAGGACATCGTCAACAACGTGGAAATCGTCATGCACGATGCCCGCAAGTCTCCCATGGTCAACGTGGGCACCCTGCCCAGCGGCGGCAACTGCCTGATCAACATGGTCGCGGCCAGTGCCGACCTGCTGCTGGCCGAAGGTTTCATCGAGGCGCACTTCTTTGCCGGGTTCTCCGGCGGACGCAAGGCGGTTCTGCCCGGCATTGCCAGCTACAAGACCATTCAGGCCAACCACTGCGGCGAATTCATTGCCTCCCCCGACTGCCGCACCGGCAATCTTGACCTCAACCCCATCCACGCCGACATGGTGTTTGCCGCCCGGGCGGCCCGGCTGGCTTTCATCGTCAACGTTGTCCTTAACGAGGACAAAAAGATCATCGGCTCCTTTGCGGGCGATGTGGAGAAAGCTCATCTGACCGGCTGCGATTTTGTCAGCGACCTTGCCCATGTGGACAAGGTCCCCTGCGACATCGCCGTTTCCACCAACGGCGGGTATCCTCTTGACCAGAACGTCTACCAGGCCGTCAAGGGCATGACCGCCGCCGAAGCCACCGTCCGCGAGGGCGGTGTCATCATCATGGTGGCGGGCTGCCGGGACGGCCACGGCGGACAGGCCTTCTACGAGAACATCGCCAACGCTGAATCGCCCGAGGCTTTCCTGCATCAGGCCATGGCAACGCCGCGTCTTGAGACAGTCCCCGAACAGTGGACCAGCCAGATCCTGGCGCGCATTCTGGTCAAATACCACGTGATCCTGGTGTCCGATCTGCTGGACCCCGATATTGCCGCCCATCTGCACATGGAGCTTGCCCCCACCGTTGACGAGGCCCTTGCCCGGGCCTATGCCCGGATGGGCAGCGACGCCCGTGTGGCGGTCATTCCCGACGGCCTGTCCGTCATCGTACACTGAGACAGCAGGAGGAGGAAACCATGCTTCACAATGTTTTGGCCGAGTTTCTCGGCACGGGATTGATGATCGTTTTCGGCGTCGGCGTTCACTGCGATGAGGTGCTGAAAAGCAGCAAATACCGCGGTTCCGGTCATCTGTTTGCCATCACCACCTGGGGCTTTGGCATCTCGATCGTTCTGGTCATTTTCGGCGGTGTCTGCCTGAACCCCGCCATGGCCCTGGCCCAGGCCATTCTGGGCATGATCCCCTGGAGCTGCTTTATCCCCTATTCTCTGGCGGAGATGGCCGGCGCTTTTGTGGGCGCGGTCATCTGCTACATCATGTATGCCGACCAGTTCAAGGCCAGCGAAAACGAAGTCGATCCCATTGCGGTTCGCAACATCTTTTCCACCAACCCGCCCATCCGGGATCTGCCCCGCAACTATTTTGTGGAGGCCTTTGCCACCACCGTCTTTCTCAGTGCTATCCTTGCCATGGCCAAGAACTACGAAGCCTGGCTGCCCATCGGCGTAGGCCTGCTGGTCTGGGCCGTGGGCATGGGCTTTGGCGGCACCACCGGTTTTGCCATGAACCAGGCCCGGGATCTGGGTCCCCGTCTTGCCTACCAGCTGCTGCCCATCGGCAACAAGGCGGACAACGACTGGAAATACGGCCTGCTTGTTCCCGGCACGGCCCCCTTTGTAGGCGCGATCTGCGCCGCGCTGTTCTGCCGTTTCTTCCTGGGGCTGTAACGTTACGCCATTTTCTCCCCTTTTGCACCATGGGGCGCCTCCGCCAGATACGGAGACGCCCCATATTTTGTCTTTAAGAATAGATGCGGTCGGTATAGGTGTTGCGGGCTCCCAATACGACCAGCACACAGACCAGCACCGCGCCGGCCAGCGGCACAGGCTGAAAAGCGCCCTCCCCAAGGGCCCGGCCAAAGATTTTCAGCAGTTCCGGGACGGGAATCAGCGCGATGAAATAGGCAATGCCCATTAAAATGCGATACGGCAAAAGGCGTTGTGCGCCGCGTCCCAATACCGCCCTTGCAATGGCAGAAAACAGAAGCACTCCGCCGCCGTAAAGGGCAAGGATGGCCCCCACCAGCTGCACGGCCAGGCCTGCCAGACCGCTGAACCCTGCGCCAGCCATGCCGATGAGCATGGCGTAGCCTTCCACGTCCCCCACGGGGCCGGTGGTTTCGGTGGCCTCACTCCACATGGAGCCTGCCGTATCCAAAAGCAGGCTGCCGCTGACCAATGCGACGATACCCAGAACCAGCACGATCGCCG
This sequence comes from Candidatus Gemmiger faecavium, assembly GCA_019114415.1. Taxonomy (GTDB): domain Bacteria; phylum Bacillota; class Clostridia; order Oscillospirales; family Ruminococcaceae; genus Gemmiger; species Gemmiger faecavium. The sequence goes on from DXFO01000002.1 coordinate 36,246, forward strand.
CGGGAATCCCCAGTAACAGCAGGGTGTGGTTGGCACGCTTCATACAAACCGCCTCCTTCTCTCTTTACCGACAGTATACCGGAAGCAGGCGGCGCCTGCAAGGTTTTCCAGCCATTTACGGCAGAGTGCGGTGTATCACTTTTCTTTTGGCTGGGTATCGTGTATACTGGAACCATTCAAACTATCGAACGCCCTGTACAAACACAGGGTATAAAGGAGCGATCAAATATGGATCAGAAACTTTTGCAGTTGTATGCGGACTTTGTGGTCAAAGTCGGCGTCAATGTCCGTCCCCGCCAGAACTTCATCGTGCGCTGCCCCGTCACCATGCCGGAGTTCGCCCACGCCTGTGCCAAAGCCGGTTACGAGGCCGGTGCCAAGCGGGTCATCGTGCGCTGGGAGGACGAGCGTCTTTCCCGCATTGACATGGAAATGGCTTCCGAGGACGACCTGAAAGCCATGAAGCCCTACGAGCTGCGCAGCTACCTGGACTACGCCGAGGACCCGGACGGCTGCTGCACCCTGGCCATCCATGCTGCCGACCCCGAGGCTTACGCCGGTCTGGATGCGGGCAAGCTGAACCGCGTCAACCTGGCCCGGCGCACCATCCTCAAGCCCTGGCAGGAATACACCATGAACGACCGCGTTCAGTGGTGCGTGGTCGCCGTGCCTGCTCCCGGCTGGGCGGCCAAGGTGTTCCCCGACCTGCCCCAGGACGAGGCCATGGAAAAGCTGTGGTCCCTGATCTTTGACGTCTGCCGTGTGACCGGCGGTGATCCGGTGGCCGAGTGGAAAGCCCATGTCGCCAAAACCAAGGCCCGCCGTGACCAGCTCAACGCCTGGCAGCTGGACAGCGTCCACATGACCAGCAGCAACGGCACCGACCTGACCATCGGCCTGGCGGAGGATGCCACCTGGGAAGGTGCTTCCAGCGTGGCGGAAAACGGCGTCGAGTTCATTGCCAACGTTCCCACCGAGGAAGTGTTCACTGCACCCCACCGCGACCGCGTGAACGGCGTTGTCTACGGCACCCGCCCCTACGCCTACAACGGCCAGCTGATCGAGGGCTGGCATGTCACCTTCAAGGACGGCAAGGTGGTGGAGCACGGGGCCGACAAAAACGCCGAACTGCTGGGCGAGCTGCTTTCCACCGACGAAAACGCCAACCGCATCGGCGAGATCGCTCTGGTTCCGGCTTCCAGCCCCATCCGCCGCAGCGGCGTGCTGTTCTACAACACTCTGTTTGACGAGAACGCCGCCTGCCACATTGCCTTCGGCGCGGGCTACCCCACCAACATTGTGGGCGGCCGCGATATGACCCGTGCGCAGCTGATGGAGAAAGGCCTGAACGACTCCGCCATCCACGAGGACGTGATGGTCGGCGCCGAGGACACCCATGTCACCGGTCTGCGCAAAAACGGCGAGACGGTGGAGATCTTCCAGGGCGGCGAATGGGCGTTCTGATAAAAGGCGCTTTTGCTCCTTGACGGTTTTCCATCCGGCAAAACAAACAAAGGCCCTGCCTGCTTCGCATGTTGTCCCCTTTCGGGACAGCACCGCGAGGCAGGCGGGGCTTTTTGTTTTTCTTGTTTTCTCTTTATGCGTTTTGTCCGTCTCTTTGCCGGGCAAAGGGCCGTACTGCGTATGCATGACTGACTTTTAACGGCAGGCACCTGCCGGGTGTATGGCCACTATCCTCTGTCCTGTACCGGAAGCATGGTCCCGGCATTGTATGCCGGCCCGGCCGGAGTTTTTCACGGATAGAACTGACGGCAAAAGTCCTGGGAAGAAAGCTGCGACTGGAGTTCATCGCTCCATCTTTCCGGCGAGAGCAGCTCCGACAGCGGGCTGCCGAACAGGTCCTCCATATCCTTGCGGTCAAAGGAGTAGCTGTTGTCGTCAAAATGGTAGGTGATTCCTGCCAGATTGTCGATCGCCGCCATGGCCGCGGCCGAATTATAAATCAAGTCCCGCTGAACTTTTTCTTCCCCTATATGGGAGACCGTATCATGGTAGTTGACTGTCAGAATGCAATTTTCCGAATCGATCTCGTAGCTTTTGCCAACGTTGCTCAACGGCAGATGTTCAAAAAGGCCGCCCACATTGCTGGCGTTGCCCACGTACGGGAAACGGTAGTCCTCGATCGATGCAATATCATGGGTCAGAGCGTCCGTCTGATTCAGGGCATAGGCTTCCTCTTTTCTCTGAATTTCCGGAAGGAGCAAAAATTGAACGGCGCAAAAAAGAAGAATACCAACGGCAAGCAGAACAAGGATCATTTTGTCTTTTTTATTCATCCTCCCCACCCTTTCTGTTTTTTGTCAGGAGCCTGGAAAAGCTGCCGAAAGTGAGCGGAACAAAAATCGTAAGCAACGGCAGATAGAACCGCATGGCAACGCTCGCCATTTCATACGGGCCGCTGATGGACACCGGCCTGCCGAACCAGAGATTGCTCCCGAACGTCACCGCCGCCATCATTCCGGCCGACACCAAAAAGAAAAGCCCCCAGATCACCCACACCAGTTTTCTGCGACGTTCACTTGCCGTTACCGAGAGAACAGCCACACCGTTCACCGGATGATATTTCATCCAGGCATAAGCGCATCCCGCCGCAAGGACAAGAATACCCCCGACATAGCTGAGAAACGCCGGGCCCACAAAGAGAAGGGGCAGAGAAAAGATCCAGAACAGCACGCAGTTCAGCAGCACCGACTGCATACATTCCATGCGATACGTTCCCACATCGGTCAGCTGGTTTCCGTCGATCAAAAAGTCCACGGCAGGCAGGCTTTCCTTGGCCTTCTGGGTCGCACTTTCGGCATCCATGCCCTGCGCCATCAGGTCATCCCGCTTTGCCATCATATTGCTGACGATCTCTTCTTTCAGGTCCTGGATTTCCGGGGTCAATGGCTGATGCCGGAACAGGCCGTCCACATAGTTTTGCAGATCCGTCACGTTGTTGCACCTCCTTGAAGAAGCATCGTAATGATTTTTTGTGCGTGCAGCCACTCGGCAAGAGCCTGTTCATAGGCAGCAACACCGCTCTGTGTGATATGGTAATATTTGCGCCGTCCGCCCTGAGACTGGTCCCCCCAATAACTGACAATGTGACCTTGTTTTTCCAGGCGCTTCAGGCTGGTATACAAAGACGGTTCCTTCAGTTCATATTCATGCTGGCTGTTTACCGACACCGCCTTCATGATTTCATAGCCGTAGTTATCCCCATCTTTCAGGATTTTCAAAATAATGGTATCGATATGGCCACGGATCAAATCGCTGTTGATATCTCGCTCCGGCATCCTGTCCACCTCCATCTGTATCATATCGCATATTACTATGTGTGTCAATATACCTTGTCACAAATTATTTTGGGGCAAAAAACAAAACCCCCGCCGCAATGCGGCAGGGGTTTGTGGCGGAAAGAAAGGGATTCGAACCCTTGAGGGCTTTAGGGGCCCTACACGATTTCCAGTCGTGCGCCTTAGACCAGCTCAGCCATCTTTCCATATCAGTCTGGCGACTAGCGCCAAACTGCGTATTGTATTATAGCAAGACTTCCCTCTGCTGTCAATAGCTTTTTTGCAAAAAACAACATTTTTTATGGAATTGCTTTTTACAGCCCTTCCAGCGTCACAACCGGCCAGCCCAAAAGCCGGGCTGCACCATGGTCGTGCGTGACCAGCAGGGCGTCCCGTCCCGCCGTGTGACGAGCCACGGCAGCGGCGGCATCCCCCACCAGGGCGTCGTCCATGCCGGTGAACGGTTCATCCATAAGCAGGATCTCCGCCTCACGGCAAAGCAGCGCCCGCAGCAGTGCGGCACGGCGCTTTTGGCCGCCGGACAACCGGCTGACCGGCTGGGAGAGGTCGGCGTCCGTAAAGCCAAGACAGCGGAGTTCTTCCGTCGCCTGCTCCCGGGTCACACCGTGTCCGGTCAGGCAGATGTTATCCGCCGCCGTGAGCTGGGGGCAAAGCCGGTCCTCCTGAAAGACAGCGGCGACATTGCGGCCGGAGAGGCCTTCTATCCTGCCGGAATCCGGCTGTTCCAAGCCCATCAGGATGCGCAGCAGGGTGGTTTTCCCCTGCCCCGACGGCCCCATCAGAACCACAGGCCCGTCAACGCAGAGATCCAGCCCCCGCAGCACCTGCTTTTCTCCAAAGGCCTTGCAAAGCCCGGTGATACGGATCATGCGCTCACCTCCCCGCAAAGGCGTTCTTTCCAGGCACGCAGCAGTCTGGCCGCGCCTGCCGACAGCAGCGCCGACAGCAGGACAATGACCAGCGTCCAGGCAAAGACATCCGGCGTGGTCAGGGTGATCTTGGCACGGTAGAGCGCATCACCCACCGAGTGATCGGGCAGGCCGATAACCTCAGCGGAGACACCGCTTTTCCAGCACATGCCCATGGCGGCAGCACAGCTTTCGGAAAAGGCCGGAAACACACCGGGCAGCCAGATATAGCGCAGCCGCTGGGCCGGCGTCAGACGGTAGACCCGGGCCATCTCCAGAAGCTGCGGGTCGGTATCCGCAATGCCGCCCGCAACACCGGCATAGACCACCGGCAAGACATGGGTAAAGCTGACCACCACCGAAAGGTTATCGCTGCGCACCCACAGCAGTGCCAGAATGACAAAGCTGGCCACCGGCATGGCCCGGATCAGCTGCATGAGGGGCGCAAACAGTGTCCCCACGATGCGCCATCTTGCCCCTGCCGCCGCCAACGCGGTGCCGCAGACAACGGCCAGTACAAAGCCCGCCAGGATGCGCAGGGAGCTGAACGCAATGCGGTACCAGAACTCTGCCGTGGGCAGAAGCCGGGCCAGAGCCTGCAGGGTCCCCAGCGGCGTGGTCAAAAACAGTCCCCCATGGCCCAGTGCCATGGCGGCCAGCTGCCAGACGATCACCCAAAACGCCACGGCGCCTGCCGTTTGCAGCAGGCGCCTCCGGCGGGAAAGCTCAGGCTTCCGCATTGTAATAGAAAGCATCGTCCGGCATCGCGCCGCCCACACTGGAGGGATCGGCGTCATACAGGACCTGGAAGTAATTGGTCAGGTCGGTCTTCATCTCGCTGCCTGTCTCGAACACGATATTGCACTCGGGCAGGGCCTTCTGGGCCAGGGCCGCTTTGGCAACGATGCCGTACTCCTCGCACAGGGCGGCAGTTCCTTCCAGATCGGTGTTGGCCGCTTCCACGCTGGCCTTGTAGCCATCCATGAAAGCAGCAAAGGCATCAGGGTCGCGCTCAATGGCGTCGGTACGCACCACCAGGACGCCGGTGACCAGCTTGCTGCCCGCAACGGCTTCCCACTCGGTGTTCATGTCCAGCGCCACGCGCAGGCCTTCCACCTGGGAAAGCGCGCTGGTGACAAAGGGCTGGGGCAGCATGGCAATGGTGCCGCGCCCGGCCTGCAGCTGGGACAGAGCCTCGGTGGCTTCGCTGAAATACTCAATGGTAACGTCGGTGTCCGGATCAAGGCCGTTCTGCTCCAGCACGTAGCGCAGCACGTACTCCGGGGTGGTCCCCTTGCCCGTGGTCAGGATAGTCTGGCCTTTCAGGTCCGCCACCGACTGAACGGTGTCCCCCTGCTCCAGAATATACAGGACACCCAGCGTGTTGATGCAGGCCACCTGAACGGCGCCCTCGGTACGCTGGTAGAGCGTGGCTGCCAGGTTGGCCGGCACGGCGGCGGCGTCAATGTCGCCCTTGACCAGCAACGGCACGATCTCGTCGGCGGCTCCGTACATGGTGAACTCGTACTCGCCGGTAGCCTCGCTGTCAGAGATCAGGTTGCACAGACCCATGGTGGTGGGGCCTTTCAGGCCTGCCACCCGCAGGGAAGCCGCGGACGTTTCGGGCGTTTGTTCCGCCGGGGCCGCAGTCTCAACGGGGGTGGTTTCCGCCGTCGCCGCAGAACTGCTCTGGGAAGAATCAGACGTGCCGCACGCTGCCAGTGCAGCGCACATGACCAATGCCGTGAAACCGGCAGCCAACCGTTTGAGTATCATTTGTAAAACTCCTCCTTCTGTATCGGCAGAGCGCGGACGGTTCCCTCCATGCCGTGTCCTGCCGTAAAAAACGCGCCGGCAGGACGGCAAAACGCCGCCCTGCTTGAATTCGCTTTCTTACTATACTATAATGAAAACAAAATTTCCGTTGCCGGCGCAACATGACGCCGTCACGGGTGAGGAGGCTCCCCTTTGGATCTGCGGCCCTATTATGACACGCTGCGCGCCACGTCGCTGCTGCAGAATATGCGCGACGACGAGCTTGACAGCATGATGCAGTGTTTCCGTCCCCGGGTGCGGCGCTATGAAAAAGGGGAGTTTCTGCTTTTGGCCGGGTATGAAAACCATGAAGTGGGTATTGTGCTGGAAGGCTCCATCACTGCTTTCAAAAACACGCCCGACGGTTCCAGTGTTGCCATCACCCATATGGGGCCTGCGGGGTTGTTCGGGGACGTGCTGTCCGGGTCCAGCCTGCGCAGCCCGGTGAGCGTGATGGCCGACACTGATTGTCTGGCCGCCTACCTGCCCTATCAGAAAATCATTCACCCCTGCGCCAATCTGCATGAGTCCCACTACCAGCTTTTGCAGAATCTGGTCACCACCATCAGCAACAAATATTTTGCCCTGGACCGCCGGGTGGAACTGCTGATCTGCAAAAGCCTGCGGGCACGCATCTGCATCTGGCTGCTGGACGAGGCCGAGCGTGCCGGAAGCAGCACCTTCTCGGTCTCTCTGACCCGGGCCGGCCTGGCCGAATACCTCAACTGCGACCGCAGCGCCCTGAGCCGCGAGCTGGGACGCATGCAGCAGGAGGGCCTGATTGAGACTTACCGGGGCAGTTTCAAAATTCTGGACGCCGACCGCCTGCGGGCGCAGTATCAGGAAGGGAAGATCAATCACGCATGAAAAATCATAAGAACCAGCCGATCCTGTATATCGTCATTCCCTGCTACAACGAGCAGGAAGTTCTGCCCATCACCGCGCCCCTGTTCCTTCAGAAGATCCAGCAGCTGGCCGGGGCGGGCAGCATCAGCCCCGACAGCCGCATCCTGTTTGTCAATGACGGCTCCAAGGACAAAACCTGGGAGATCATCTGTGATCTGGCAAAGAGCGACCCGCACTATCTGGGCATCAGCCAGAGCCGCAACCGCGGTCACCAGAACGCCGTTCTGGCCGGGTTGATGGAGGCACGCGACCGCTGCGACATTACCATTTCCATCGACTGCGACGGGCAGGACGACATCAACGCCATGGACAAGATGGTGGAAGCCTACCACGACGGCTGCGAGGTGGTGTACGGCGTGCGCAGCAGCCGCCAGACCGACACCTTTTTCAAGCGTTTTACCGCCGAGAGCTTTTACAAGCTGCTCAATGCCATGGGGGCAGAGGTCGTCTTTAACCATGCGGACTACCGCCTGATGAGCGCCCGTGTCCTTAAAGAATTTTCCAACTTCAAGGAAGTCAATCTGTTTTTGCGGGGTATGGTGCCGCTGGTGGGCTTCAAGAGCACCAGCGTTGCTTACGAGCGTCACGAGCGTCTGGCCGGAGAAAGCCACTATCCCCTGTCCAAAATGCTGGCCCTGGCCTTTGACGGCATTACCAGCCTTTCGGTCAAGCCCATCCGCCTGATCACCGGGTTCGGCGTGGTGGTGGCGCTCATCAGCTTTATCGGTGTGATCTGGGCGGTCATCCAGGCCATCCTGGGCCACACGGTGTCCGGCTGGGCCAGCACGACCAGCATCATCTGCTTTGTATCGGGCGTTCAGCTCATCTGCCTGGGCGTCATCGGTGAGTATATCGGCAAGATCTACATGGAGACAAAAGCCCGGCCGCGCTACATCATCAGCGAGCGCACCTGGGACGAGGAGGAATAAAGATGGCCCGTCAGGTATGGAAAGGTTCCACCCTGCTCAATCCCGAGCCGCCGGTTCTGGTAAGCTGCGGCCCTGCGGAAAAGCCCAATCTCATCACGGTGGGCTGGTGCGGCACCATCTGCACCCAGCCGCCCATGGTCAGCATCAGCGTCCGGCCGGAGCGGTACAGCCACGGCCTGATCTGTGACAGCGGCGAGTTCGTCATCAACCTGCCCACCGAAAGCCTGACCCGCGCCGTGGACTGGTGCGGCGTCAAGAGCGGCCGGGATGTGGACAAGTTTGAGGCTATGAAGCTCTCTGCCCTGCCCGCCGCCAAGGTCGGCACCGTTCTTTTGGAGCACAGTCCCGTCAATCTGGAATGCAAAGTGACCCAGCGCATCCCCCTGGGCAGCCACGATCTGTTTTTGGCGGAAGTGGTGGCCGTGGACGTGGACGAAAGCCTGCTGGATGAAACCGGACGGCTGTGTCTCAACCGCGCCAAACTGATCGTCTATTCCCACGGGGATTATCTGGCCCTGGGCCGCCGCCTGGGCAAGTTCGGATACAGCGTACGCAAAAAGCCCCGCCGCACGGGAAAATAAGCCGCCGGTTTAAAGCCGTATACAGGGCTTTGCCGGGAAGCGCAAGCGTCGCCGTGGGCGCTGCAAGGAAGCAAGGGTTCTGCCGGGACCGGAATGAATCGGTAGCCCCCGGCCCAAAGTGTCAGCGGATAATTACACAGCCTTGTTCGCGGTTAGAATCACTCAGAAAAGCCTGTGCCTTTTCAGAATATTCTGAAAAGGCACAGGCCTTATTGTTATATTTTACGCTTTACAGGTTTGCGTGTGTTGCTTTTGAGGGTACACCCGCCTGCTCCCTAAAACGAGTCCATCGTTTTGGGGATGTGTTCCGCGCGGAAAATAAGCGGCGGGTCAGTTGCCCTCCTCGATTTTGGCCACCGGCACATTGGCGTATTCGTCCGGCGGATCAAGGGGCAGTTTCTGCATGTACTCGTGCATGGCTTCGGCAACTTTTTTGCTGTATGCCACCGCCTCGACGACGGTGCGTGCGCCTTTGACCGCATCTCCCGAAGCAAAGACGCCGGGCATGGTGGTACGGCCCACTTCGTCGGTCACAAACAGTCCCCGCTGGTTGATCTGGATCTGTTTTTCGCTGTCCGAAATGGTGGTGCGGGGACCCTGGCTGATGGAGACGATGACGCTGTCCGCGGGATAGAGCATCTCCGTACCGGGCAGATCATTCAGGGTGCCGTCCTCCGTCTCCTCAAGATCCCGCAGGACCACGCCCCGGTCAGTGATCTCCACCGGCTTTTTGTTATACAAAAACTCCACGCCCTCCAGCTTGGCGTAGCTGGTCTCATAATCGCTGGCGGCCACTTTTTTGGTCACCGAAACGCAGGTCACATGGCGGGTACCGTGGCGGATGGCTGTACGTGCCACATCCATGGCCGCATTGCCCGCGCCGATGATGACCACACGGTTGCCCAGATGATAGACATCCGGGTTTTGCAGGTAGTTGATGGCGTAATGCACATGGCCCAGGCTCTCTCCTTTGATATGCAGGGTATTGGGCCGCCAGACGCCGGTGCCGATGAAAATCGCCTTGTAGCCGTCGCGGAAAAGGTCCTCCAGTTTGAGGGCCTGTCCGATGTCGGTATTGGGACGGACCTTGATGTCCTTGAGGCGCAGGTGGCGGTATTCAAAGTCGTCCAGCACGCTTTTGGGAAGGCGGAATTCGGGAATGCCATAGCGCAGGACGCCGCCGATCTTATCGTGCGCTTCAAAGATGGTGACGTCGTACCCGTAGCGCGCCAGAATGACCGCGATGGTCAGACCCGCCGGGCCGGAACCGATGATGGCGGCCCGCTTGCCGTTGGGCTTTGCAGGCCCATGGACCATCTGGGAGGCATAGGTGGAGGAAATGTAATTCTCAATGACCGAAAAATGCACCGGAGAACCCTTGATGCCGCGGACACAATGGCCCTCGCACTGATTTTCGTGATTGCAGACCAGGCTGCACACAGTGGTAAGAGGGTTGTTCTCAAACAGCATCCGCCCTGCCTCATTGAGTTTATTGTCTTTGAGCAGGCGGATGACTTCCGGGATGTTGGTGTGGATGGGACAGCCCTCCTGGCAGCGTGGTTTTTGCAGCCCAGGCAGAGATTTGCCTCATCCATAACGTGCAGCGCCATACAATTCTTCCCCTTTCCGCGCGGTTCCATCAGAAAACAAGCCCCTAATTCGGGAGCAAAGCGGCCGCTGCCGCCCCCCTTGTTTTGGGATGTTCCTTGCGCCCTTCGCACAGATTTTGCAGATTCAGATTGCATCAAAGTTGCAGACCTCTGCAAGGTTTGTCCATAACTCTTTTTTTTATAATAACACCGGTTTTGCGGTGAACGCAAGTCCCGCCGGCATGGTATGGACCCTGCAAAGCGCTGAAAAATCCACAAAATCGCTGTGCAGCCTGCTCAGCGCGGCGGATTCATCGGAAAGGCGGCTGAGTTCCGCCAGAGAGGTGGAGGCCGGGATCGCCGCATAGCGCAGCGTCCCCAAAGCGGCACGGCGCGCCCCCAGCACGTGCAGCCAGGGCGGCTGTTCCGGTACCTGTTCGGCTGTGACATTCATGGCTGCATCCAGCACCAGGCGGCGCAGACGGGCGTGAGGATAGCGCTTGGTTTTGAGCAGCGTATACAGGTCCTCTACATCCGCAGCTTTGCGGATGGCGGCATACAGACGGTTTTCCAGACCTTCCGAAAGGCCCCGCAGACCGGCCAGTTCCTCCGGTGTGCGGCAGCGCAGCCGGGACAGAACGGCGATGGAAAACTTCTGCATATCGGAGAGTTCTCCCCTGTCGACGGACTCCCGGTACAGAAGAGCCGCCCGGGATGGGACGTAGTCCTCCACTGCGGCAAGGCCCTGACCGGCGGCAAGCTCCCGGAGCTTGCTGGCCGACGCGATTTTGCGGCCCATGACTTCCCCGGTCCGGTCGTCATTATGCCCCGCCCCTACCCGGGGCAGCGGCAGAGGTTTCAGATGGCTGCCCTGGCGCAGAATGGCTTTGCAGTATTCCACGCCGAGGATATTGTTCGGCTGCTGGAGGAACTCTCCCATGCCGGGCACCAGCTGCTCCGCGGCGGCGGCTCTGGCTGCCGCAAAGGACATGCCCTTCCCCATCAGACCGGACAGGCGCCGGGACAGTTCCGGGCTGTCCACCAGCTCCGCCGCACGCATCAACAGATCAGCGTCCGGGTTCTCGGCGCCAAAGGCAAGGGTATCACACCCCAGCGCCGTCAGCTGCGCTACCCCCGCCGCGGCAAAACCTTCCGCGCCCAGGCAGGCATAAGGTGCAGGCAGGCCCAGCACGATATCCGCCCCCGCGGCCAGGGCCGCTTCCGTCCGGACGCGGCTGGGCAAAATCGGGATGCCGCCCCGCTGGGTGGCACCGTCGCTCATGCAGACAGCGATTTTGCCGATCCCCTTTGCCCGCAGCATCCGGAACTGCTCCGCATGGCCGTTATGGAAAGGATCGTACTCGGCAATAATGCCCGCAAACTCCATAGAAACACCTCCTGTTATGCGCAAAATATGCACCAGTGCGCCAATTTGCTTCTTGAAATGGATTTGCTTCCATTATATAATAAAATAGTAATGTGCAAAAGGGGGTTGCCCCCGTATTAAGGAGGATTACCAAGTATGAAAGTCCTGGTCATCAACTGCGGCTCATCCAGCTTGAAGTATCAGCTCATCGACATGGACGGCGAGAAAGTCCTGTGCAAAGGTCTGTGCGAGCGTATCGGCATGGAAAGCAGCATGATCACCCATGAAGCCAACGGCGAGAAAAAGACCACTCCCGCCATCTTCCCCACCCATACCGAGGCCTTTACCGAACTGGTCAAGAAGATGACCACCGGCGAAGGCAAGGTCATCGACAGCGTTGCTGAGATCGATGCCATCGGCCACCGCGTTGTCCACGGCGGCGAGAAGTTCAAGCAGAGCTGCCTGATCACCCCCGAGGTCGTTCAGGCCATCCGCGACCTGAGCCCTCTCGCTCCGCTGCATAACCCCGCAGCCATTCTTGGCATCGAGGCTTCCTACAAGGTCTTTGGCGAGGACAAGCCCAATGTTGCTGTGTTCGACACCGCGTTCCACAGCACCATGCCGCCGAAGGCCTATATGTACGCCATCCCCTACGAATACTACGAGAAGTACGGCGTCCGCCGCTACGGCTTCCACGGCACCAGCCACAAGTACGTCAGCCACCGTGCTGCCGAGTTCCTGGAAGAGCCCATTGAGCGCCTGAAGCTCATCACCTGCCATCTGGGCAACGGTTCTTCCATCGCCGCGGTCGACCAGGGCAAGGTCGTCGATACCTCCATGGGCATGACCCCGCTGGCCGGTCTGATGATGGGCACCCGCTGCGGTGACCTGGACCCCTCCGTGGTCAACTACCTGAAATACAACCTGGAGATCACCGGCCATCAGCTGGATGAGATCCTGAACAAGAAGTCCGGCCTGCTGGGCATCTCCGGTGTTTCCAGCGACAAGCGCGACGTCGAGGCTGCCGCCAAGGAAGGCAACCAGCGCGCACAGCTGGCCAGCGACATGCTGAACTACCAGATCAAGAAAACCATCGGCAGCTACATTGCAGCCATGGGCGGCGTTGACGCCATCTGCTTCACCGGCGGTATCGGCGAGCACGACGCGGACTCCCGCGCCAAAATCTGCCACCACATGGACTGGCTGGGCATCCGTGTCGACACCGACAAGAACCGTGATGCTCACAAGCAGAAATCCGACGTGGTCGAGATCACTGCCTGGGGTGCCCGTGTCCGCACCCTGGTCATCGAGACCAACGAAGAGCTGATGATCGCCCGCGATACCCGCGAAGTCATCGAAGGCAAGTAAGCCAGCCGTTTGATTCTACACGCCCCGCACAAAGCGCGAGCGACATAAGAAAACAAAGGTTCTGCAAGAACTGCGAAGCATCGCAAAACCGCTGCAAGGCGGCAGATGCAAGGCAGAGGGCCTTGTGCTCCTGTATGGAACACAAGGCCCGATAACACGGCAGATGCCGCTTTGCAGTCAGAGTTTTGCGGCTTTGTTTTCTTATGGAACCGCGCAAACAGCGGGGCGCGTTTTGTATCCATCCGGGGAGGGGATCTGATTTGAAGCGTCTGATCATGGTAAACGGAACCATGGGTGTGGGCAAGACCTCCACCTGCCGTGCGCTGCTGCCGTTGGTGGAACCTGCCGCCTTTCTGGACGGCGACTGGTGCTGGACCATGTCCCCTTTCATTGTGAACGACGAGACCAAGGCCATGGTACTGGATAACATCGCCTGTCTGCTCAACCGGTTTCTGGCTTGCAGCCAGTATCAGACGGTGATTTTTTGCTGGGTCATGCAGCAGCAGGAAATTCTGGACGAGGTATTGCGCCGGCTTTCCCTGGAAGATGTGGCGGTATCCGTTTTCACCCTGACCGCCACCGAGGAGGCCCTGCGGGCAAGGCTGGGTTCGGACATTGCCGCCGGGGTCCGGCAGCCGGATGTTCTGGAGCGAAGCTGCGCCTACCTTCCCCTGTACCAAGGAATGGACACCATCTCCCTGGATGTGAGCGGCCTTACCCCGCAGCAGGCAGCACAATGGATCGCGGAACACGCGCCGTTCTGACCCGCCGCCCATTCAATTGCCAATCAAAAAGCCGGGACATCGTATCTTCGCACACCCCCTGACAGGGGCGCGGAGACGATGTCCCGGCTTTTTGCCGTTCTTGTTGATTGCGTTTATGCGGGGGTGTTTCTCACTGGCTTTGGAGGCCATTTTGTGCCGAAAGCCCCATGGAGACCTCCAATGCTTCGTCCACGCGGCGCATATCGTCCGGAGGAATGCAGCCCGCCTTTTCCCGCAGGCGGCGCTTATCCAGCGTTCGGATCTGCTCGGTCAGGATGATGCTGTCCTTGGCCAGGCCGCAGCGATCGGCACGCACGCCGATATGGGTGGGCAAACGGTTTTTATCCTGACGGGAGGTGATCGCCGCGGCGATCACGGTGGGACTGTGCCGGTTGCCGATGTCGTTCTGAACGATAAGTACCGGCCGCACTCCCCCCTGCTCCGAGCCCACAACGGGGCTGAGATCGGCGTAGAAAACTTCTCCCCTGTGTACTTCCATCATGCGGTGCCTCCCTGTACTGTGATGCAAATTTCTTTGCTAATAGTATAAGCAGGAAGGCACGTCTTCAATCACTTTACGAAAACATTTTGCCAAGTCCGGCTGCCAGCTCGTCTCCTTTGCGGCAGAGCGCGGCAAACAGGCGGGTATTTTCCAGTGGACGAATGAGCAGCCGGGTACGGATCAGATCGATCACGGTACAGCCAACAAAAACGCCGGCAATAACAAACAGCGCATACCACGCCGAACCAGGATGCTGTGCCGAATCAAAAACGCCGTTCCACAAAATCCCCATCACTGCCGGGGTCTGATGGATGATATAAACGCCCAATGTTGCGGAGGACACGGTATTGATTGCCCGCACGCTGCCCAGGGGCAGATTTTTGAAAAAGAAGAAGAAGGCCAGCGCACAGAACAGATTGGGCGCACAGCACAGTGCCGTGCGGTAGTATTCCAGATACTGCATGGGCTTGCCGCCGACGCCCTGCCACAGAGCCGTCCCCCGCAGAACCGTCAGCGCTACGGTAAAAAGCAGGGCCAGAAACGCCGCCCGGCGTTTTTGAAGAAACCGGGAGAGGGCGTTGTCCGGGTAAAGGCGCAGATACCCTACCAGGAGATACTCATACGCAAAGGTCCAGAGCACATCGGAGAATACGCCGTCCTCGGCAAAGAGAGTGGAATACCCAACCAGCAGCACACCGAACACCACCAGCAGGCCCCGCAGCGTCTGACGGGTGGCTGTGCGCAGCACCAGGTTGAGCACCGGGGCAAGCAGCAGCAACACCACGTAGGCCGCCACAAACCAGAGCTGTTTGGTGCTGACCGGGAACATCGCCCAGCGCAGCGTGCCGAGCCCGACATCGCTGCCCGGCGCAAAGAAGCACAGTACCGTCAGCGGCACCGTGTACAGCCAAAGGCTGAGCCACAGGTTGAGCACCCGCCGGGTGTGAAAGGGTTGTCCGCACAGAAACCAGGCGCCGATCATGACAAAAATGCTGCATCCGATGCGGGAACCTGCCCCCAACAGGGCAAAAAACAGTGCATGGGGCAAGGTATCGTACACCGCGGCGCCGCTCTGCCCCGCGTAATGGTCCGCAATGATGAACAGCATACAGACAATGCGCAGCAGTTCCAGACCGCTCTGCCGCCCGCCGGTCTTTTGCGCCGTTTGCGGGCGCTGCAAAACCGCAGTAGCCATTATGCCCCTCCTTTCTCGTTTTGCTCAAGGATGGCAAAGGCACAGGCCAGCCCTGCCTCATGGGTAAGGGAAAGATGGGCGGTCACCCGGTTCTGCTGCGCCCAGGCAGCGGCTTTGCCTTCCAGGGCATAGCAGGGCGCCCCCGACGGCGCACGCAGCACGCCGATCTCCCCCAGAGCAAATCCGCCCAGGCCAGTGCCGCAGGCTTTCAGAAAGGCTTCTTTGGCGGCGAAGTTTGCCGCTGCCGTCTCCGCCCGCGCCTTGCCGTTGCGGGCAAGGATCAGTTCCCGCTCTCTGGCGGAAAAGACCCGGTCCAGAAACACTTCCCGCTGTATACTTTTTTCCATCCGTGACACTTCGCACAGATCTGTTCCAATGCCCAATATCAAGGTGTTTTCCTCCCCCGGCCCAAAGCGCAGGCAGCATAAGAAAATGGAGGTTCTGCAAGAACTGCTCTGCATCGCAAAATCGCCGCGTTGCAGTTAGAATTCTGCAGCTTTGTTTTCTTATGGAACCGCTTCAGAACCGGCATGTTTTTCCGACATTATTATATGTATTGTACCATGCCGCCGTCGGAAAAGATACCCCCGACGGCGCAGTCTGATCCGTCCGGGCGGACGGCCAAAAGACCTCCGTTTCTTTTTGACCCTTGTTCGATGTTTTTTGACGAACCGCCGGCTGTTTTCCCGATTTTTGGTATCCCGGCACGATTGGAGACGAAAATGTGTGAGGGATTTCACACAACTTCAAAGGACTACCCCAGAATTGCCCCAAAACTTTCACAAACAACTCCTATAATCGCCCATAGAATCGTATTGGCAGGCCGGCGGACAAGTGTCTTGCCGGCCGTCAAATTGAGAAAAGGAGTGAATGTGCTTTGATCGAAGTCAGTCACCTGACAAAGCGCTACGGCAATCACTGCGCGGTGGACGATATCAGTTTCACCGTGGATGACGGCTGTATCTACGGTCTGCTGGGACCCAATGGTGCGGGCAAGTCCACCACCATGAACGTTATCACCGGCTATCTGTCGGCCACCAGCGGTACCGTCAAGATCGACGGCCACGATATTATGGAAGAGCCCCGGGAGGCGAAATCCTGCATCGGCTACCTGCCCGAGCAGCCTCCCCTTTATGTGGATATGACAGTACGGGAGTACCTGATGTTCGTTGCCGAGCTCAAGGGCGTGCGCCCCAAAGCGGCCCGCCTGGAAAGCATTGAACTGGCTTCCGGCCGCACCGGTCTGGAAAACATGCAGAACCGTCTGATCCGCAACCTGTCCAAAGGCTACCGTCAGCGCGTGGGGATCGCCGCAACGCTTTTGGGCGACCCCAAAGTCATTATTCTGGACGAACCTACCGTCGGTCTGGACCCTGCCCAGATGATCGAGATCCGTTCCCTGATCCATGACCTGAGCAAGACCCACACCGTCATTCTGTCCAGCCACATCCTGAGCGAGGTGCAGGCAGTCTGTGACCAGGTCCTTATCATCGCCCACGGAAAGCTGGTCGCACAAGGCACCCCCGAGGAACTGGCCGGACGTCTTGCGGCCCGGGGCGTCATCGCCGCGACGGCGCTGGGCGGCCGCGATTCCGTTCTGAACGCGCTGAACCAGATCGACGGGCTGGCCAACATCCAGATCACCGCCGAAAAAGGCAACGAGGTCAGCTTTACCGCATCCAGCGAGGCCGGTTCCGACCTGCGTGCCGCCCTGTCCAAGGCTCTGGCTGACGCAGGCTGCCCGGTTCTTTCCCTGACCGGCCAGACCATGAGTCTGGAGGATGTCTTTTTGCAGTTGACCGAAACTGTCCCCGAGGCTGTTTCGGACCAGACGGAAGCACCTGCCGGGGATCGTTCTACGGAAGTCTCCGGAGATGGAGCCGATTCCGTAAAAGAACCTGACGCTTCTGCCCCGGCGGAGAGCGACACCGGTTCGTCCGGTCAGGGCGAGGTTGCTGCCGCCTCGCCGGAGGACCGCAAACCGGACAATGACGGAACGGATTCCTGTTCCGAAAGTACCACAGAGAAATCCGACGCTGCGGAAAAGGAGGGTGAGGAGTCTTGAAAGCCATCTTCAAGCGTGAGGTAAAGAGCTACTTTACCAGCATGATCGGCTATGTGGTGGTTGCCGCCATCTTTGCCTTTATCTCGCTGTACTATACGGCAAACAACCTGATCTATGCGTCGCCGGATTTTGCAACTTCCCTTTACTCCACCTCCCTGGTCATGCTCTTTGTGCTGCCCGCTTTGTCCATGCGCAGCTTTGCCGACGAGCGCCGCAACAAGACCGACCAGCTGCTTTTGACCAGCCCCGTGGGGATTCCCTCCATCGTACTGGGGAAATACCTTGCCCAGATCGCGGTGTTTGGCCTGCCGGTGGCCCTGGCCTGTGTGATGCCGCTGATCCTGAGTCTGTTCGGCTCGGTGTCCTTTGTGAGCTGCTATGCAGCGCTGTTCGGGTATTTTCTGGTGGGTGCTTCCTGCATTGCCGTGGGCACCTGGATCTCGGCCCTGACGGAAAACCAGATCATCTCCTATCTAGCCACCTTTGGCGCGCTGCTGGTCTGCTATATGATCAACAGCATCCAGACTCTGTTCACCAGCGGCAATACCATGGCGTTCATCGCCTTTTGCATCATTCTGGCCGTGGTCTCGGTTCTGATCGGGCTTTTGTGCAAAAACGTCACCATCGGCAGCGCCGTTTTCTGCATCGGCGCCGTGGCTCTGGTACTGCTGTTCAAGCTGCGCCCGGCCTGGCTGCTCACCGCCTTCAATCAGGCGCTGGATGCCCTGGCACTGTTTGATCCCTTCATCGATTTTGTGGGCGGTATGTTCACCCTTTCGGGTGTGATCTACTACCTTTCCGTGATCGCGTTGTTCCTTTTTCTGACCGGGCAGGCGCTGGAACGCCGCCGCTGGAACTGAGGCAAAGGAGGGACTTCGCAAGATGAAACTGTTTCACAAGAAAAACGCTTCCGACCGGCCCGAGCCTACCGCGGAACAGAAAGCCGGCAGCGTGCGTGTGCTGAAAAACGGCGCCTATGCAACGGCAATTACCGTGATCGTTCTGGTCGCGGTGATCCTAATCAATCTTGTGGTGAGCGCACTGCCCACCAAATACACCGAGCTGGATATTTCTTCCTCGGGGCTGTTCACACTGAGCGACACCACCAAAACCATGCTTGCTGCTCTGGATCAGGATGTGACCGCCTATTATCTGGCCGAAACCGGAAACGAGGATTCCAACATCACCCGTATTCTGGACCGCTATGCCGGTGAGAGCAGCCATTTCAGCTGGCAGCAGCGGGACCCGGCCCTCTTCCCCACCTTTGCACAGCAGTACGGTGCGGAGGATGCATCCAGTTCCAGCGTGATCCTGGTCTGTGGGGAAAACTCCACCGTCGTGGACTACTATGACATGTACGAGACGGATTACTCCGATTACTATACCACCGGTTCCTACTCGCTGAATTTTTCCGCCGAGTCTGCTTTGACCAGCGGCATCTCCCGGGTGACCAGCGACAGCTCCTATGTGCTGTACCAGATGACCGGCCACGGCGAGACGGAACTGGCCGGCGATTTCACCGAGACCCTGGAAAACGCCAACGTGACGGTGGAAAGCCTGAATCTGCTTTCTGCCGGCGAGATCCCGGAGGATGCTTCGGTCATTCTCATCAACGCGCCGCAGGTGGATTATACCGGCGACAGCATTGACCTTCTGCGCAGCTACCTGGAGAACGGCGGCAAGCTGCTGGTCACCAGCGGCCTGGAGTACGACACGCCCAACCTGGACGCCCTGCTGGCAGAGTACGGCATGACCCGGCAGTCCGGCCTGGTGATCGAGAACGATCCCAACTACTACGCCTACCGGTATTCCTCCACCTACCTGCTGCCCACCATCCTATCCAACTCCATCACCTCGGGCATGACCAGCGGCATGTACGTCTTTACCCCGGTGGCACAGGGCATCCTGACCGACACCGAAAACGAGGACGTCACCTACACCAACCTGCTGTCCACCAGTGTGGATTCCTACGCCATGCAGGACTACGCCACCGCAGAGACTGCCTACCAGAGTGACGACGACCCGGTCGGCCCCTTCTATCTCGCGGTTGCCGCCGAGAGCGAGTCCACCGGCGCACAGATCGTCTGGATCAACTGCGCCAACATCTTCATTTCCGAGATCGATCAGATGGTGTCGGGCGGCAACTCCCAGTTCCTGGGCAGTATCGTGAACTGGCTCAACGGTGAGGAAAACGCCGTTGTCATCGACGCCAAGAGCATGAACGCCGCCTACCTGACGGTACCTTCCACCGCAGTCACAGGGCTGGGCCTGCTGTTTGTGATCGTCTTGCCCATTGCCTGCATCGTTGTCGGCGTCGCGGTCTTTATCCTGCGCCGCCGCAGATGAGCCCGGCCCCGTGTACAGCCAAGGAGGCACTTGCATGAACAAAAAGAAACTTCTCCCTCTCTGTATCCTGGCGGGCATCGTTGTGGTGCTGGCACTGATCCTGGCGATGCTGACTTTGTTCGGCGGCGATGCCGAGGAGGATGCCGGCATCCCGCTGTTCAGTATATCCGCCGACGCACTGGACACCATTGCCTATCAGGACGGCGACACCGACGTTGCCCTGACCAAAGGTGATGACGGGGTCTGGACGCTGGACAGCGATACCCTGCTGCCCATTGACCAGACGGTGGTGGAGGAACTGGCCGCCAACATCACCGGCATGACCGCTCTTCGGGAGCTGGGCGACGACGCCGATGTGGATTCCATGGGCTTTGCAACGCCGGAGATGAGCATTTCCTTCACTTCCGGGTCCGACAGCTATACCCTGACCGTGGGCGATCAGAACAGCATGACCAATTCCTATTACGCCCGGCTGGGCGATGACGGTCCTGTATACACCGTCTCCATCTCCGATCTGTCCTCCCTGTGCAAGACGCCCAAGCAGCTTTACCAGGCACAGGACATCACCGAGATCGAGTCCAGCGACGTTACCGCCATGACGCTGGACACCGGCAGCGAGACGCTCTCGTTCACTTTGACCGACGAGACATGGGTCCTCGACAGCGATCCGGAGTATGAACTGGATCAGGACAAGGTCAAGCGGATGGTCAACACCATCTGCTCGCTGGAGTCCGACTGGAGCATCACCCATCCCGGCAGCGACAGCGAATACGGTCTGGACACGCCCAATGCCATCGTGACCGTCACCGCCGAGGACGGCAGTACCGTCCGTTGTGTGTTCGGCACCACATCGGCGGAGGACTCGGAGGTCGCCTATATGACGGCATCCACCGCGGACGGCATGGTATATGAGATCAACAGCAATCACCTGACCGCTTTTGCCTACACCAAAGACACCTTGAAGGCGGAGACCCCTGAAACGGCGGAGGAATCTTCCGACAGCGAGTAAGGTTCCGTCCCCTGCTCCGTGCAAACCTGACAAAACACGCCCCCGTATGGAACACAGTGAGCGTTCTGTGCGGGGGCGTGTTGTATACTCTTATGCAAAAGCGGCACAGCGGCCGGGAAGATTGTGCGCTCTTCCCGGCCGCCGTGCCGTGCTATGGGATCGTCGGTTCCGGACACAGCCGGACGACGGATCAATATTTCAGATAGTCCAGAGTGTCCTTGTACTCGGTGTCGAGGGCAGACTGCTTGGAGGCCTGTGCCTTGTACTTGGAAAGCATTGCTGCACTCTTGGCCGGGTCCGCGATGGTGCCCGCACCGGCAATACAGCCGCCCGGGCAGGCCATGCCTTCCAGCAGGTAACCATTGTACTTGCCGGCCTTGGCCATCATCATCATCTTGCGGCACTCTGCCAGGCCCTGGGCAGAAGCGACCTTGATCTCACGGTCAGGATCGATTTTGTGGATGGCATTGACGACTGCCTGGGCAACGCCGCCGGACACCGCGAAGCCACGGCCGTCACCGCTGGCATCGTCGAAGGTATCGTTGGCATCGTCGGGCAGAGAAGCGAAGTCAACGCCCTTGGCCTCGAACATGCCCATCAGTTCCTCGAAGGTGAGGACGAAGTCGACCTCACTGCGGACGCTGTGGCGGCTGGCCTCCAGCTTCTTGGCAGAGCAGGGACCGACAAAGCAGATACGGACATTCTTGTCCGAACGCTTGATGAGACGGGCGGTCAGGACCATGGGAGTCATGGTCATGCTGATGCACTCCGCATACTGCGGGAACAGCTTCTTGGCCATAACGCTCCATGCCGGGCAGCAGGAGGTGCCCATGAAGGGGATCTTTTCGGGGACTTCCTTCATGAAGTCATTGGCTTCGTCGATGGTGCACAGGTCGGCGCCGACGGCAACTTCGGACACACCGGAGAAGCCCAGCTGCTGCATGGCGACACGCAGCTTGGCGGGGGTCAGGCCGGGGAACTGGTTGACGAAGGCCGGAGCAACGATGGCGATGACACGGTCGCCGCGCTTGATGGCCTGGATGAGCTGGAAGATCTGGCCCTTGTCCACGATGGCGCCGAAGGGGCAGTTGACCAGGCACATGCCGCAGGATACGCACTTGTCGTAATCGATCTCGGCACGGCCGTACTGGTCGGAGTGGATGGCATCCATGCCGCAGGCCTTGGCGCAGGGACGCTCCACCTTGACGATGGCATTGTACGGGCAGGTGCTGACGCAGCGGCCGCACTTGATGCACAGGCTCTGGTCGATGTGGCTGCGGCCGTTACGGAAGCTGATCGCCTTTTTGGGGCAGACTTCCTGGCAGGGATGAGCAAGGCAGCCCTGGCACATGGAGGTGACCTTGATGACCTTTTCGGGGCACTTGTTGCAGGCGAACTTGATGACATTGATCAGCGGCGGCTCATAGTACTTGTCCGCGATCATGCTATGCTCCAGATCCTCCGAAGCGGGAACGCTCTCGTCCAGCGGACGCAGAGAAAGTCCCATGGCAAGACGGATACGCTCGGAGACGATCGCCCTCTCCAGGAAGATGCTGCTGCGCAGCTGGCCAACTTCGCCGGGGATGATCTTATAGGGCAGGTCGCGCATATGCTTGGCGTAATCCGCATACTCGCCGCCTTCATAGGACATGCGCGCAACTTCGGTAAACACCTTGCGGCGAATGTCCGTGACAGGGGTGTAAATGCCTCTCATCTTGATAGCTCCTTACAGCATGAATTTATGGGGGACCACCGCCCACGTCTTCCAACACGCCGGGCCGCAACGCAGTCTCCTGTTAAAATATTACCAAGAAACCACCCGTTTTACAAGGCCCTGCCCACAGAAAATTGCAAAATTTCCGGATTTTTACCTTTGCTTTTTCGCTTTGATGTGCTGTTTTTGGCAGGGCTGCATCCAGGGCTGTTCCTGATTCAGACATTCCTCCCGGAGGTTTCAGCGTACGCACAGGAAAAACAGCTTATGGGCTTTCGGTTTACGGCTGTGAAGGCTTCTCTGTTTCTTCCGGGCCGGCATCGGGGTTGTTCGTCTGCCAGAACTTTTCCAGAGCTGTGTGCAGCACATTGCAGTCATATACCGGGGTAAAGTGGGACCAGTGAGGCGGCATGAGACGGCGGTAATCCCACATGGAAAAGCGGTCGTCAATCAGCAGCACCACGCCCCTGTCCTGCGGGGTGCGGATGACCCGGCCCGCAGCCTGGAGGACCTTGTTCATACCGGGATAGCGGTAGGCATAGTCAAAGCCGCTGCCCCGGGTGCGTTCAAAATAATCCCGCAGCTGTTCCTGACGGGCGCCCACCTGGGGCAGGCCGGGTCCCACCACCGCCGCACCGATAAGGCGGCTGCCCGCCAGGTCCACCCCTTCCCCGAACACGCCGCCCAGCACCGCAAAGGCCAGCAGGGTCTCGTCGGGATCGGGGGCGAACCGGGCCAGGAATTCCTCCCGCCCGGCTTCGTCCAGAGCGCTCTGCTGGACAAGCACCGGGATATTCGGATACTTTTCCTCAAAGACGGCGCGCACCTTGTCCAGATACTGATAGCTGGGGAAAAAGGCAATGTAATTGCCCGTCCTCGCTCCTGTCATTTCGGCCAGATAGTCGGCGATCTGCGTGCAGGCGGCTTCCCGGTCACGGTAGCGGGTGCTGACATTGCAGGCACAGTACAGGGCAAAGTTTCCCTGCGGGAAGGGACTTTTCAGCGCCACCGCGCGGGCATCGGGCAGGCCGCACAGATCCTTGTAGTAGGAAGGCGGTGCCAGCGTGGCAGAAAACAGCACCGCCGCACGGCCCAGGGCAAAGTTCTGCTGCAAAAAGGCACTGGGGTCCAGGCAGAGCTGGGTCAGCCGGACATCACTGCCGAAGGCCGTGGCCTGTAACACAAAATGGTCGTCAAAGGTCTCCGCCACCCGCAGCCAGGCCCGCACGTCAAAATAAAGCTGCAGCAGGACGGCGTGGGTCTCGTCAGGGGTGCGGTGCTCGTCCAGCCAGGCTTCCAGCGGTTCACACAGCCGGTTGAGAATCCGGTCCAGCTCCTCATCCCGGTTGGGGCGAATCAGCGTTTTGGCACTGCCGCCCTCCTCCTCACAGCGGTGACGCCATTCCAGCAGGGCATTGTTTACTTTCTGGATGGCGGTTTTAAGGCGGCTTTTGCCCTTTCCCAGCAGCTTTTTGACCGAGGTGAACTCACTTTTCAAAAGCGACTCGGTGTGCATGTCCCGGGCGCGGTCGGGCAGGTTATGAGCCTCGTCAATGAGGAAGAGGTAATCCCCCGCCGACTCAAAAAAGCGCTTGAGGCTGACCACAGGGTCGAACAGATAATTATAGTCCCCGATGATGACGTCGCACCACAGACTCAGGTCCAGCCCCATCTCAAAAGGACAGACGGTGTGTTTGCGGGCGGCATCGGTGAGGGTCTGAGCCGTCAGGGTATCGGCATCCAGCGTTTCCCACAGGGCATCCTTGATGCGGTCAAAGTAGCCGTTGGCATAGGGGCAGGCTTCCGGGGTGCATTCGTGGCTTTCGGTCAGGCAGATCTTGTCCTTGGCGGTTAGGGTGATGCTGCGCAGCGTAAGCCCCGGGTTTGCCTCATGCAGGGCGGCGATAGCATTCTCCGCCGCGGCACGGGTGGTCCCGCGTGCCGTCAGGTAAAAGACAGGGCCGCCCTCCCCCATAGCCTTTAAGGCCGGAAACAGCACACTGATGGTCTTGCCGATGCCGGTAGGTGCCTGGCACAGCAGCTGCCCGCCCTGGGCGCAGGTCTGGTACACAGCCGACAGCATGGCCTTTTGGCCGGGGCGATAGTCCGCAAAGGGAAAGCGCATGGCGGCAAGGCTGCCGGTGCGTTGGGCTTTCCACCGGGCGGCACGCTGTGCCCAGGGGGCGTACTGTTCCAGCAGGCCGGTCACGATCTCCTCCAGCTGCTGCCGGGTGTAATCATGGGAAAAGCGCAGGGTCAGTTCCTCGTCAATCTGGTAATAGGTCAGCTGGACCCGCACGGCGGCAAGATCGTTCTGCGTGGCGTAGATATAGGCGTAGACCTGTCCCTGCGCCCAGTGTTCGGGGGACTGTTTCCCCGTGATGGAGGCTGATGGTAACGCCGTGGTCTTGATCTCGTCCACGGTGGTCACGCCGTCCGGGGCGGTAAAGATGCCGTCGGCACGGCCCTCGATGGTATAGTCCACCTGGGCGGCAACGGTATGGTAACACAAAAACACCTCGGCTTTGTAGTCGGGGTGTTCTGCTGTGGCGGCGCGCTGTAATTTACGGTGCAGGCGTGCGCCCTCGTTTGCACGGTCAAAGCCGGTGAAACGGTTATCGATGCTGCCGCGGCGGAGCAAAAACTCCACCAGCTGCCGCACCGGCAATGTCAGAGACAGTGCTTGCTGCTGTTCCAATGCCGTTTCCCTGCCTTTCCGGTTTTGTCATTCCTGGGGTTCTTTTTCAAAAAGTTCCTGCTCCTGCCGGGCGCGGATGGCGTCTACCTTGCCAAAATCCGTGGCACGGATATAGTGCTTTTCCAGTTCGTCATGGATGCGCTTGGCTTCCGTCTGGGTCTGGCAGGTGCGGTCGATGAGCTGGGAGGCGATCCGCTTCTGGTATTGCAGAGGTCCCCGCCGGGCCGCCAGCATTCTGCCGTTCATAAAGCGGGCCGCATGAATGTTCTTCTGCCTCGCAAAGTTCATGGGATGCCAGGAATTGGAGGTCAGCACCGCAAGGCGCAGTTCCGGCAGGATCAGATGGTCGATCTTTCGCTGGTCGGAGGCACAGCGGCAGACGTAGGCCTCGTAGCCGGCCTGACGTGCACGGTCGGCCAGCAATTTCAGCATACGGGCGGACGCGGCACCGTAGGCGTCGTGGATCACATAAATGGTATCCGCCGCCTTTGCCGCGGTGTGGGAAAAGACGGTGATGCCGCCGGGCGTGGGCGCGCTGAGCAGCCGAATGCGCTGAGTCCCGGCCTTGCGGCCTGCGCGGCAGGGCATCAGGCGGGTGGCCAGACGGGATGTAAAGCGGTCCAGCTTTTCGGTGTCGAGAGTCTGGGCCGCATACTGGCGGCGGCGCTGCAAAAGGCCGCAGGCCAGCGCAAAGTCGGCGGCGGCACGCTGCAATAGTTCGCTGTTCTGTCTGCCCAGGGCCAGGACCTCGGCACTGTGCTCTTCCAGATAGTCATTGTCCAGGGTATCGTAAAAGCTGACCACCCGTTCCGCCGCGCCGGGATATTTGCAGTCCAGGGTATGGGGCGCGGTGGCGTCAAGATAGAGGGTGCCGTCGGGCAGGCGCACACCGTCCAGGCTGTCGGCATCGCTGGAGCAGTGGAGCTGCTCGATCACAGAACCGGCGGGCGCGCAGGACGCAGCCCTCTCCCCCATGCGGCGCATGAAAGTCGACTTGCCACAGCCGGGTCCTGCCTTTATGAGACGCGGACGGGCGCCGGGCTCCGCGGCGGCTTGGGCAAACCAGCCGGAGAAACCGGAGGGAGCGAGTGCACCGAGGAAGAAATCCAAAACAGGCGTATTTTCCATAGAAAGGGCCTCCTTTACGGTCAAAACACGGGATACGTCCCATGGTATGCGCAAAAAGTCCGCCGTGTCACTGCCCTGACAGGCACAAGCCGCCCGCCGCCTGAGCCAATCGGCACGGCAGCGGGCGGCTTGCAGTTACTCTCCGTCGGGATAGGTGTGGTCGCAGACCTCGTGGATCTTGTCGCGGAGGGCGACAAAATCCCCAAAGGCCAGCGGCTTATTGTTAGGGTTGCGCAAAAGGGCCGCCGGATGCAAAGTCGCCATGAACAGCGTCCCCTGTTTATCAAAGAATTTACCGTGGTCTTTGGTGACCGACAGCTTGGGGTCGATCATCTGCTGGGCAGAAATACGGCCCAGGCAAACCACGATCTTGGGCCGGAGAATGCGGAACTGTTCCCGCAGCCAGGGCATGCAGGCGGCGGATTCCTCCGGCAGAGGGTCCCGGTTCTGGGGCGGACGGCACTTGACGATGTTGGCGATAAAAATATTTTTATCCCGGCTCAGGCCGATGGCTTCCAGATAGCTGTCCAGCAGCTTGCCGCTGCGGCCCACAAAGGGCAGGCCCTGTTCATCCTCATTGGCGCCGGGGCCTTCCCCGATGAACATGACCTCGGCATCGGCAACGCCCTGGCCGAACACCACGTTCTGCCGTGTCTCGCACAGGCCGCACCGGCGGCAGGCCAGGCATTCCTGTTTCAGGGTTTCAAAATCCATGGTACTTCCTCGCAGTCTTTGCATGCGGCTCAGCAGTCGGTGCAGGAAAAGGTGGTATCGGCGTTGGGGTCGGCCACCTCATCGGGGCTGGGCTTTTTTGGCGCGCGCAGCAGCGTGTAGGGCATGAGTTCCTTCTCGCAGGGGATGGTATAGCGCATCATGGGATGCGGGGTGGCATTGACCTCCTCCCCTGCCTCGTTTTTGATCCACTGGGGCGTGATGGGCACCACCGTGCCGTCGGGCTGCAAGGCTTCCAGGGTGTCACCCAGGAAGAAGCGGCCCCGCTGGGTGCAGCTGGCAATACCGTTTTCCCAGGAGTCCACCGTGCCGATGAAATCCCAGTCCCGCACATAGGTGTGGGAGGGGGTCTGAAGCGCCTGCTCCTTGCCGAAGTAGAATCCCGGGGAGTAGTGGCGGTGGCTGGTGCGGCCCAGCTCATCGATGACATCGTCGGGCAGTTCAAAGTTGTCCGACATGGGGTCCTTGAGGTAGGCATCCAGAGCGCGGCGGTAGGCGCTGGTGACCGACGCCACATAGTAGAAGGTCTTGGCCCGGCCCTCGATCTTGAGGGAGTCAATGCCCGCCTTGCAGATCAGGTCAATAAAGGGTGCGGTGCACAGGTCGTTGGCGTTGAGGATATAGCTGCCGCTGTCCGTCTCCCCGATCTCCATATACTGCCCGGGACGGCGTTCCTCCACCAGGTAGTATTTCCAGCGGCAGGGCTGGGCGCACTCGCCCCGGTTGCCGCTGCGGCCGGTCATATAGCTGGACAGCAGGCAGCGCCCCGAGACGCTCATGCACATGGCGCCGTGGACAAAGGCTTCCAGCTCCAGTTCGGGCGGAGTGTTGTCCCGAATCTGGGCGATCTCGGTAAGAGTGAGTTCCCGGGAGAGCACCACGCGCTTTGCTCCCAGGTGCCACGCCGCCGTGGCGGCTGCGTAGTTGGCGATGCCCGCCTGGGTGGAGAAATGGATGTCCACGTCCGCGGCATACTTTTTGACCATTTCCACGACGCCCAGGTCCGCCACGATGAAGGCATCCACGCCCGCGGCGGCCGCGTCGCGGATGGCCTGGGGCAGGCGGTCCAGTTCCTCATTGGTGGGCAGAGTATTGAGGGTCAGATAGACCTTTTTGCCCCGGGCATGGGCAAAGATACAGCCCTCGGCCAGTTCCTCGGGGGTGAGGTTGACCGGCGCTGCCCGCATGCCGAACTCCGGCAAGGCACAGTAGACGGCATCGGCGCCGAACAGCACCGCATATTTCAGTGTTTCAAGGTTACCCGCCGGGGAAAGCAGTTCCGGCTGTGAAAGCATGGTGGTTCCTCCCTAATTCTGGTTGTGCTGCGGCGGATTACCAGCCCGCCTTGTCCTTATTAGCCTCATGCTCATTTGCAGTCTTGGCGTAGAAATACTCGCCGGGGTAATCGCCGTTGGGGTTGCCGGTGACGAAGAAGTAATAGCCTTCGTCAATATACTCCTGATCGGGGTTGATGGCAGCCTCGATGGCAGCCTTGCCCGGGTTGGAGATGGCACCGGCGGGCAGACCGCTGATGCGGTAGGTGTCATAGGCGGCCAGGACTTCCTCCGGGATGGCACCGGCCTCCACCCATCCCATATACTCGGCCATGGGAGAGTTCCACAGGTAGTTGTTGTCTGCGTCGTTGGTGATATAGCTGGAGGCGTTGGACTCGAGACGGTGGTCGGCCCACAGGGGATCGTCACTCTCGAGACGGTTGTGGAAGCAGGCAGAGACCTTGTAGTCCTCCGACTCCAGGCCGGCTTCCTCCTGAATGAAGGAGGCCAGGATCACCGCATCGTCGATGGAGTTGATGCAGTCGTCCGGGTTGGCGTCGATCTGATCGGTCAGGTCGGAAATGACTTTCTGGAACTGGTTGTAGAAAGTGCGGACGTAGTTTTCGATGGTGTCGTCCTCAAAGAATTCATAGGTGTCGGGGAAGAGATAGCCCTCGCACCGGAGCAGACGGCCCTCATTATCGGGGATCTGGTTCCAGAAATCGTAGTCGCTGAAATCGGCGGTGGCCTCGCTGCCGTCCTTCTCGATATACGCATCGCCGTTGGCGCAGGCCAGGAAGTCCGATGCAGAGCACAGACCATTTTCTTCCATCAGCTGGGCGATGGCCACGGCGGTGTAGCCTTCGGGGAAGGTCACGGTGACGGTCTTGCGGAACACACGCTGCTGGGACAGCTGCTGCAGAATGTCATTGTAGGACATACCGGAACGCAGGGTGATCTCGCCGGGCTGGAGGCCGCTGGCTTTGCCGCTGTACTGGGCATAGGCACGGAACAGCCACTCATGCTCGACGATGCCGGCCTCGGCCAGCTGACGGGCGATCTGATTGGCATTTGCACCGTCCTCGATGGTGATGGTCACTTCTTCTCCCAGCGAGCCGGTACGGCCGCCGACTTCGTTGTAAAGCTGAAAGACCTGCCAGCCTGCGGCGGCGATCAGCGCCAGGAAGAGAACAAGAATCACAATACCGATGGGGAAACGACGGCGGCGGGGTTCTTCCTCGTAGTCCTCGTCATCCTCATAGTCCTGTTCCGGCTCCTCCATGGGACGGCTGGCAGCGGGTTCTCTGACCGTGTCCTGTGCGGCAGGGCGCGCAGTGCTGCGCCCGTTGGGATTGGCGGACTGGCCGTTCTGGTTTCTCTGGATCCTCATAAGTTTTTACACTCCTTTTAGGTAAGGCCCGCATCACAACAGCAGGCGGAAATACACGTCCGACAACGGAAACGGTTTTTGCAGGAAACGGATCATGCCGTACCCGCAGCGCTTGCCGGCCCCAAGAAACAGGGACTGGTTTTCCGTCAGCAAAAGCTGCGCCTGAGTGCAGCCGGTGCGCTCACGCGCGGCTTCCAGCAGGATATCGGCCGAATGGTCGTTATCCGCCTGAAGTTCAATAAACTGCAAAACATCTTCCCGCACAAAATAAATTCCATAACCGCGGGAATTGGCAACGATGGTCGCGCCGCGGTGATACAGCTGGGAGACGACCTCATTCATACTGGACTCGGGCAACGTAAGGCAGCCGGGCTGATAATGCAGCCGGGCTTCCATCAGGCGGCGCACCGTCATGGTGTCAAACTCCGCCTTGGCCCATAGATTATGGTTGATGGGGCGGTTGAGCACCCGCAGGGAAAAGGCATCTTTGAATTCCAGTTCCCGCAGTCGGGACGCCGCACGGGAGGTTTCCGGCACGACGGCGGCGAACTCATACCCGCCCGCTGCGTAGGCCTTGATACAGCCGGTCAGCAGATGGGTCATAAGCCCCCGCCCCTGAAACTGGGGATGGGTCGCCATGCCGCAGAACCAAATGCCCCTGTGCCCTGCCATCTCCACCGGGACGGCGCACAGCATGGCGGCGGGCTGTTCCCCGCTCTGGGCGCCCGGCCGCTCTACCAGCAGGATGTTGTCTGTCCCGACGATATGGTTCAGCCAGCCCGCGATCTCGGTCCGGCTTCCGCCGTATGCTTCGCGCCGAAAGGCTGTCAGCATTTCCAGATCCGCGTCCGTTGCTTTTCGCAGCATGAACACCTTCCTTTCCGCCCCGCGGCAGGGCGCTGCCGATGTTTACAAAAGATCCTTCAGTTCATCCATAATGCGGTGATGGATCGTCTCTACCGGAAGCATGACCTTATGACCATCCTGCAGTTCGGTACATTCGATCCGCCGCCAGCCCAGGGCTTTGGCGCAATACTCGGCGGCCGCCCGGGAACGGGCCATATACTCGGTATCCTTTTCCTGGATATCCTTTTTGCTCTCGTCGCCGTGGTAGCGCTTGGACATGAGCTGCTGGGACACCTCGGGGTCCACCGCCAGGTAAATCACCCGGTCGGGTGTGGGGATACCGATTTTGTTGTACTCAAAATCAAACAGCCAGTTCAAAAAGGAATCCCACTGTTCGGGGGGCAGCTTGGAGCACTGATGCACCGCGTTGCTGGTGGTGTACCGGTCGGAAATGACCAGGCCGCCGCTCTGATAAAACGTTCCCCAGTTCATTTTGTAGCTGGCGTAGCGGTCCACCGAGAAAAAGCTCGACGCCGCATAGGCGTTGACGTCGTCCGGTTTATCGCCGAACTTGCCGGCCAGGTACATCCGCACCAGGGCCGAGGAGTCGCTGGCATAGTCCGGGAACGTGACCTTGCGCAGGTTTTTGCCCTGCTCCGTCAGGCGCTTTGCCAGAAGTTCCGCCTGCGTCCCCTTGCCGGAGCCGTCCAGGCCTTCCATAATAATCAGTTTACCCATTTTGCAGTGCCTCTTGTTTGAGTTTTGCGTATTTGTCACGCACCTCCGCCATTTTCCCGCAGCACATAGCTCCTTCCGGGCAGGGGCCGGTCAGGCAGCGGGGGCCGGCCTGGGCAAAAATGTGCGGGGCCAGGGGCAGCACCAGGCGCAGCATTTCGTCCGCCACGGCGCGGATCTCCCACTGAGCACGGTTGCAGCAGCGCAGGTTGAAGAAGTTCAGCAGGCTGCGGCAGTTCATGGTCATGACCATCTTGGTCTCACAGGCGTTGGGCAGCACGAAACGGGCGTCCTCGTTGGCCTGTTTGGAGGCTTTGGCCCGGGCTTTTTTCTCGTCCATGCCTTCCGCCATCAGGCGGGCGGTGTGAGCGTCCTCCAGGCTTTTGACCAGTTCCAGATACTTGGCCGCGTCCAGGTTCATGGTCTCGATGAACTTGGCTTTGGCTTCGGGGATAGCCTCGATCTCGGGCGGGATGACATAGCGGAAGTCCTCCAGGCGGACATAGCGCTGGCTCTGCACGCTGAAGCTGGCAATGCGGTGACGGGTCACCTGGGCCAGGAAGGTGCGGGAGACGCCCTCGATGCCAAAGGTGAAGCTGGCGTGTTCAATGGGGCTGGCGTGGCCGAAGTCCGAGAGTTTCTGCAAAAAGGCCGCCGTCTTTTCCGGGGTGAGACCTTCCAGCAGAGTGTCGATGTGAGCGTCGGAATAGCAGAGCTTTGCGGCCGCCGCCACCGTCTTTTCCGGGTCGTTGGTATGTGCGATCAGACTGACAAGCATAGTGGTTCCTCTTTTTATCTAGCTGCTTTTTATGTAGCTGCGGGCCCGTGGCCTGCACGGACGCACGCAGAAGGATGTCGGTTATTCCTCGATCTTTTGCAGGGGGGCGTAGTTTGCCATGGTCTTTTTGACGCCCACGCGGTCGAACTGGATCTCCACGATGCAGTCCCCCGCCACCGGCGTGACCTTGAGCACCTTGCCCCTGCCGAACACCTTATGATCCACCAGGTCGCCGGGAGCAAAGCCCCCCGCCTTTTTGGGCTTGGGCGCCGACTGGGCCTGCATGGAAGCCAGGGACGAAGTTCCCGCTCCCGCTGCCTGGGCAGGCGCGCCGGAGTGGTGGTTGGTACGGCCGTATCCTGCCCCGAAACCGGAGGACGGAACACTGTGGCGGCCGCCCTCAAAGTTGGGGCTTTCGTGGCCGCCGCTGACCGAGAAGCCGCTCTTGAAGCCGCCTCGGGAGGCATAGCCTGCGCCGAAGCCGCCCTGTGCCGAGCGGTTGTACTCGCTGTTGAGATAGCCGCGGGAGGCGCCCGAGTATCCGCTGCGCCCGCCGGGAACGTTGTAGCTGTAACTGCCGTAGCCCGCGCCGAAACCGCCGCCGTAGCCCAGTTCGGGGCTTTCGGTGGCGTCGATCAGGTCGGGGGGCAGCTCATCCAAAAAGCAGGAAGGCTGGTTGCGCTGGGTGCGGCCAAACATCATGCGGCTGCGCGCCGACGAGAGGAACAGCTCCTTTTTGGCGCGGGTAATGCCCACGTAGCACAGGCGGCGTTCCTCCTCCATGTCCTCCTCGTTGTAGCGGGAAAGCTCGCCGGGAAAGATGCCATCCTCCATGCCCACGATAAAGACATAGGGGAACTCCAGGCCTTTGGCCGAGTGCAGCGTCATCATGACCACCGAGTCGGCGTTTTCGTCGTAGGAGTCCAGGTCGCTGATGAGGGCGACTTCCTCCAAGAAGCCCGAGAGGGTGGCATCCTCGCCGTTCTGGTCGGCGTAGGTCTTGATGGAGGACACCAACTGTCCCAAGTTCTCCAGGCGGGTCTGGCCCTCGTCACCC
This sequence comes from Candidatus Gemmiger faecavium, assembly GCA_019114415.1. Classification (GTDB taxonomy): domain Bacteria; phylum Bacillota; class Clostridia; order Oscillospirales; family Ruminococcaceae; genus Gemmiger; species Gemmiger faecavium. The sequence goes on from DXFO01000002.1 coordinate 69,261, forward strand.
TGGGCTTTGAGCATGGCCTCGTAGCCGGTCTTGGAAATGACCTCGCCCATAAAATCGTCCAGCGGCATAGTGGTCGCCTTCTGGCAGAGGTCGCGGTACATCATATAGAAGGTATTCAGTGCGCCTGCGGCACGGCCCAGGGCCGGATACAGTTCGGTGTGAGCGATGACCTCCATCATGGGAACGCCTTTTGCCGCGGCCAGCTCGGCAATTTTTTCAATGGTGGTGTTGCCGATCTTGCGGGAGGGTTCATTGATGATGCGGCGCAGGCGGACGTCATCCCGGGGGTTGACGATGACCGCCAGATAAGAGTTGATGTCCTTGACTTCCTTGCGGTCAAAGAAGCGCTGGCCGCCCACGATACGGTACGGAATGCCTGCACGGGCGAAATAGGTTTCCACGGGGTTGGACTGGGCGTTCATGCGGTAAAGCACCGCGTGATCCCGCAGGGATGATCCTTCCCGGACGTGCTCACCGATGACCTCAGCGATATGGCTGGCCTCGTCCTGTTCGCTGGCGGCGGTGTAATGGTGGATCTTGGCGCCGTCGCCGTTTTCGGTCCAGAGGGTCTTGCCCTTACGGCCGTTATTGTTCTTGATAACGCTGTTGGCAGCATTCAGGATGTTGGCGGTGGAGCGGTAGTTCTGCTCCAGGCGGATGACCTTGGCCCCGGCAAAGTGCTGCTCAAAGCTGAGGATGTTCTCGATGGTGGCGCCGCGGAAGCGGTAGATGGACTGGTCGTCGTCACCGACAACGCAGACATTGTTATAGCCGCCGCCCAGCAGACGCACCAGATGGAACTGGGCCACGCTGGTATCCTGATACTCGTCCACCAGAACGTAGCGGAATTTTTGCTGGTAATACTGGCGGGCCTCGGCGTCGGTCTTGAGCATCTGGACCGTGTAATAGATCAGGTCGTCAAAGTCCATGGCGCCGTTTTCCCGCAGGCGCTTGGCGTAGGCGGTGTAGAGCTTGGACACCAGCGCCGCCTTGGTGTTGGCGGCGGGCTGGGCTGCCACGTCGGCGGGAGAAAGGAGCTTGTCCTTGAAGCCGCTGATCTGGGCAATGGCCGACTTGACCGGCAGGAATTTGTCGTCGATCATCAGTTCCTTGTAGATCAGCTTCATGACGCGCTGCTGGTCGTCGGAGTCGTAGATGGTGAAGCTGCGGGGGAAGCCGATACGCTCGGCGTCCCGGCGCAGGATGCGCACGCAGGCCGAGTGGAAGGTGGAGGCGTTGACGTCGCCGCCCACCGTCTCGCCCAGCATGGCTTTGAGGCGCTCTTTCAGCTCCCCTGCCGCCTTATTGGTAAAGGTGATGGCCAGCACGTTCCAGGGCCGGGCGGGGTGCACGGCCAGGCGGCGCTCGATGGTGGAGGGCAGTTCACTGCCCGTCTGCACTGCCTTTTGCAGGGCTTCCATCTCGCTGGAAGCAAGGCCGCCTTCCGGCATATTGCGGGAGCCGTAGGCCGCGCCGAAACGGATGATGTTGGCAATGCGGTTGACCAGCACCGTGGTCTTTCCGCTGCCTGCACCCGCCAGAATGAGCAGAGGGCCTTCCGTAGAGAAAACCGCCTGCTGCTGCACGTTGTTCAGCCGGGGAAAGCGCGCCGCGATATACCGGTCGCGCAGGGCAAAATAATCGTTGGTACGTGTATCGGACATGTTTGATTCGTTCCGTCCTCTCCGGGTTTTGGGTAATGCGGCAGACAGCCTTGCGCCGCCCGCCGGTCCGGCAGTCCCGGCGCTCACAAAGGCGTCTGCTGCCAAAAATCGCTATTCAGCTTAGTATAACACAAAACGCGCCCGGCGAAAAGTACGCGGGCGCGGTTTACATTTGTAATTTTTGTGGGGATCAGGGGGATCATCCACGCGGCGCAGAGGCCAGGCCGCCTATTTCTTTCTTGCGGCGTCCCACAGCCGGTGCAGCCCCATCCCCGTGAGCAGGCCCAAAAGCGAGATCATCCCCATACGCAGCAGCACGAAAAAGCCCAAGGGAGCAATGTTTGTGATGCCCAGTGCATTGGAAAGGGAGATGGTGACCAGAAGGTGCATTCCATACAGGGCGGACAAAAGCACCGGTGTTCCCCACCGCCGCCGGCCGAACGCCCGGCGCCAGCCGATCACAGCCGACGCCGCCAGGGTCGCCAGTGGCAGCAAGACCAGGTGTGTCAGAATGCCGTAGGCCATGATCCATCCTCCGCCGCCCATACCCAGCCAGTACCATGCGGCGCAGAATATCCAGACCGGCAGGTAAATTTTGAGCCACAGCCAGCGGCTGCGGGATGTTTCCACTGCAGCTGACCGGGCAGTGTCATCACGAGTTCCGGGCACGGCAGTCACCTCCCTGCGTCGGGGTTGCGTAAGGCGGTATGGTGCGGGCGGTCTCTCCCCTGTTACAGGATGGGATGCCAGACTTTCGGTGTGGCGTCGCGGAAACCCGCCGTCAGCTGGGAGCCCATGGACAGGCTGGCCGCCGTTCCCCTGGCCACACAGTTGAGGGGGTCGGGAGCAATGGCCACATTGACATGCAGGATACCGGCCAGGTAGCCGGGCAGTCCCCGCAGCATGGAACCACCGCCGGTGAGAAGCACGCCGGTCTGGGAGACATCGGCGGCCAGTTCGGGAGGAGTGCTTTCCAACACACTGCGCGCCGCCGAGGCAATGCGGGCCACCAGTTCCCGCACCGGTTCGTACAGGTCGCGGGTATAGATGATCTGGCGGGCCGGAAGGTTGGTCTGCCAGGAATGGCCCCTAACCTCCATGACGCCCTCAAAGTCGTTGTCGGAACAGCTGGCCACCTGCTTTTTCAGCTGTTCGGCGGTGGCGGGGCCGATGGCAAGGCCGTACTTTTCCTGCACGCACTGGGCGATGCAGTTGTCAAAGGCGTTGCCCGCCACCGGAACGCTGGCGGCACGGACCTTGCCCCCCATGCTGATGACCGCAATATCAGTGGAGCCGCCGCCGATATCAATGACCATGCAGCCCCGGGGCTGGCGGATGTCCAGCCCGGCGCCCAGCGCCGCAGCCACCGGCTCATCCACCAGGTAGACCTGGCGTGCACCCGCCGACATGACCGCTTCCACCACGGCGTCGGCCTCGACGCCGGTGATGGCCGCCGGGACACAGACCGACACCCGGGGACGGCGGATGCGGGAGCGGCAGACCTCGTTGATAAAGCGAACGATCAGCTCATGGGTCATGCGGTGGTCCTGGATGACGCCGTCCCGCAGCGGGCGGATCAGCTCAATATAGGAGGGCACCCGTCCCACCATACGCAGGGCCTGGTCGCCCACCGCCACAATGGACCCGGTACGGGTATCCACCGCGCCGATGCTGGGCTGGGAAAAGACGACGCCCTGTTTTTCGGTGGCAATGATGATGGAGGTTGTCCCCAGATCAATGCCGATGTCCTGCTGCTTCATATTGGATCTCCTTGTTTTTTGGTAGTACACGGGGGCGGTCTTCCTCCACGGCAAGGCTGACGGCAAACACATCCGCCGCGCCGCCCTCGATCAGCGCCTGTGCGCAGGCGGACACCGTCGCCCCGCTGGTGATGATGTCATCCACCAGCAGCACACGGCGTCCCACAACTGCCGGATAGTTGCACACGGCATAGCCCTTTTTCTGGTTTTGCAGTCTGCCCGCCAGGTCCAGGCTTTTCTGTGGCTTCATCCGGCGCACCGGGCGCAGGGCCTGACTGACCGGAAGGCCCAGTATCTTGCCCAGGCGGCGGGCAATGAAATCCGGAAGGCTTGGTCCCTTTTCTTCCCCGACACGCGGCGGCACCGGAACGATGCAGTCAAAGGGCTGCAATCCGGCAACGCCGTGGTACACCGGCAGAAGCCCCATCCGTTCGGGCGGGTCCGCGGGGAAAAGCCGCAGCACGGCAAGATCCGTCAGTTCCCGGGCGTACCAGGGATGACCGTGTATCTTGCAGCGCAGAATGGCGCGGCGGATCTCTTCATCATAATAGTAGGCGCTGGCCGCACCGGAGAGAGCATAAAAACTATGCTCAGTGGCCGGCAACTTGGGCGGCATATGCCGCAGCGCCTCTTCCTGTTTGGCACAGGCTGCGCAAAGCAGGCCGTCGACGGCATCGCGGCCCAAAACCTTATCACACAGCGGACACCGCCGCGGAAAACATAAAAGCGTAACGGTCACCCATACGCTGCGCAGCACCGTGCGGATCATCAGCCGTTATGCTCCGGACTGAGAAAATACCGCAGCCCGCTGAACCGCAGGTTCTGGCGGACGTTTTCCACCATAGCGCGCTCGGTCCGGGCGCTGCCCACCAGCACGCAGAGTTTGCGTGCGCGGGTAACGCCGGTATACAAAAGATTGCGGTAGCAAAGCCGTGCCGGAACATCTGCCGCCGGGAGCACCACAGCGGGAAATTCCGAGCCCTGGCTTTTGTGGACCGTCACCGCGTAGGCCGGTTCCAGCTCGGAAAGCTGGTCGGCCATATAGGTGTAACGGCGGTCGTCCATCTGCACCGTGACCGTGCGGTTTTCGGTATCCACCGCCGTCACGATGCCCATATCTCCATTGTACGCACCGACGCCGGCCTCGGCACCGTTTCGCTCATAGGTGATGTCATAATCGTTTTTGATCTGCATGACCTTGTCCCCAAGGCGCAGCACACGTCCGCCGTCCGCCGAACCGATCTGCGGTTTGCCGGGGTCCGGCGGATTGAGCAAGGCCTGCAGCCGGCGGTTGAGTTCCACGCTGCCGGTGGGGCCGACCTTGGTGGGGCACAGCACCTGGATATCCCGCACCGGGTCAAAGCCGTATGCCTGGGGCAGGCGCGCGGCCACCAGGTCGCACACCAGGCGCTGGCATGCAATGCCCACCGACTCGATCATGAAAAAGTCATCCTCACGGCCGCCTTTCTGGGGCATATGGCCGTTGACGATGCGGTGGGCGTTGCGCACGATGAGGCTCTCCCCCGCCTGGCGGAAGATCTCGTTCAGGCGCACGGTGGGCAGCGTACCGGCACGCAGAATCTCCCCCAGAATATTGCCGGGGCCTACGCTGGGCAGCTGATCGGCGTCTCCCACCAACACGATCCGGCAGGAGGGGCGCAGCGCGGCCAGCAGGGCCTGAAACAGGCGCACGTCCACCATGCTGACCTCGTCCAGAATGACGACGTCACACTTGAGCAGGTTTTTGGCGTTATGGATAAACCGCAGCGTCCCGGAGGTGTAATCTACTTCCAGCAGGCGGTGGATGGTGGACGCCTTATGGCCGGTCAGCTCGCTCAACCGTTTGGCCGCACGCCCCGTGGGAGCGCACAGTGCCACCCGGTCATAGGATGCCTCATACAGCGAAAGAATTGCATTGACGGTGGTGGTTTTACCCGTACCGGGGCCGCCCGTCAGCACCATGATACGGGAGGACAGCGCCATGCGGATGGCTTCCTTCTGCATGGGCGCATACTGGACGCCTTGGGCAAATTCCAGCACGCGGATGTCGCTGTCCAGCGTCTTGGGCGGCTCGGTGGGGTAGCTTGCCAGTTCCCGCAGCCGGGCGGCAATGTCCTCCTCCGCCGAGAGCAGGTCGGGCAGGTAAATATACTCGGTCCCTTCAAAGGTGCGGGAGCGCAGTTCCTCCGCTGCAAGCAGAGTTTCCAGCCCTTCCTCCACCCGGGCGGGTTCCAGGTGCAGGAATCTTGCGGTGCTGTCCAGCAGTTTGGCCCGGGGCAGGCAGGTGTGTCCGTTGCCCGCATTGTGGCGCATGGCATACAAAAGCCCGGCGCCCACCCGAAGATGGTCGTCCAGTTCAAAACTCAGGCGGGCCGCAATGGAGTCCACCTGGCTGAATTTCAGATTAAGAGGGTCCCCGCACAAAAGGTAGGGGTTATCCTGAAGGATGGTCACCGCATTGGAGCCGAAGCTGCGGTACAGTTCCACCGCATTCTGGGCCGAAAGTCCAAATCCCGCCGCCCAGGCCACGACCTCCCGCACGCCGTACATCCGCTTGAATTCCCGGGAGATGGCCTCTGCCTTTTCCGGCGTGATGCCCCGGATCTCGCACAGCTGCTGGGGGCTTTCCGCAATGACGGTCAGGGTGTCGTCCCCGAATTTTGCCACGATCTTTTTGGCCGTGGAGGGGCCGATATAAGGCAGCGCACCGCTGGAAAGATAGCTCAGCGTGGCGGCCGTGTCCTGGGGCAGGGATGCCTCGCAGGTATCGGCGCGGAACTGTTCTCCGTAGGTGGGATGGGTGGTCATATGGCCGTACACCACCACCGACATGCCGTTGTCCACACTGCCCACATTGCCCGCTACCACGATGTCCACGCCCTGGGCATCCACTTCAAAGACCGCATAGCCCGTCTCGGGGTTTTCATAAATCATATGCTCCACAACGCCCTCGAGCTTTTGCAGCTCCATGGCGTTTTGTTTCCCTTCTCCGGACATGGCGCGGACCTCCTTTCCCGGGCGCAGCGTTCATGCGTACACTTTCCCAAAATACGTTATACATTATAACGAATCCGACAACGTTTGGCAAATACCGACACGCCGGCCCGGTTTGTGCCGGGCCTTGCAAACCGGCACGGGGCGTGATAGCATAAATATACAGTTTTTATGAAAGGAGAGCGCGTTCGCCACGCAGAGAGAACGATGGAGATCCGCATTTGCAAAACCGACGAACAGCTTGCCCGGCTGGCAGACCTGGCCAGTGCCATCTGGCACGAATATTTTGCCGCCCTGCTGTCCGCCGAACAGATCGATTACATGGTGCAGCAATACCAGAGCCTCGAGGCTCTGACCCGGGCGGTACGGCAGGAAGATTACACCTATTTTCTCGGGTACGAGGGCGAGGAACTGGTGGGTTACTGCGGCGTCAAACCGGACGGTGACCGGCTGTTTTTGAGCAAGCTCTATCTGCGCAGCGACATGCGGGGCAAGCATCTTTCCACCCTGCTGCTCAACCGTGCTGTTGAGCTTGCAAAAAAAGAAGGCAAACGTGCGGTCTACCTGACCTGCAACAAATACAATACCCACAGTCTTGACGTTTACCACGCCAAGGGATTCCGGGACATTGATGCGGTGGTGACGGACATCGGCCACGGCTTTGTGATGGACGACTACATTTTGCAGCTGGACCTGTAAGAACTGCATAAACAAACAAAACAGCGGCGCACCGGGAGAGGCTTTCTCCGTTGCGCCGCTGTCTTAAGATTGGGTGTTATTCTGCCCGGTTTAAGGCGTGCCGGGGCAGGCAGTTCTGCTGCAATCCGGGCCTGTGCCTGGCTGGCACGAAGCAGCGTTCTCAACCTTCCTCCGCGCAGACCGCACAGAACAGGTTATCAGCGATAAATCACGCGGCCATCCTTGCGGTCGGCGGCAGGACGGGTACCGTCCGGGGCGGCATAACCCAGGATGCAGTTGCCCACGCCATAGTAAATTTCCGGGTCAAGGCCCCACTCTTTCAGCAGTTCCTTGCCGCGGTCGGAGTCAAAAGTCTCCTTGGCACGGTGGATCCATCAGGAGGCCAGGCCGATGCTCTCCGCAGCAAGCATCATATTGCCAAGGGCAAGGCTGCCGTTTTCCAAAGAGGTATGTACATCCCGCCGGGCCAGCACCACCAGCACTGTGGGTGCGCCGTAGAAGGGATCGTTGTCGGTGCCCATGATCTCGGCATTCATTTTGGACAGTTCATCCCGCAGGGCCTTGCCCTGCACGGCCACGATGACCGGGTCCTGGGCCCCGCGGCCGGATGCCGCCCAAAGCCCGGCATCGATCACGGTATCCAGGCTGTCGCGGTCGACCTGACGGTCCTGATAGGCACGGCAGCTGCGACGGGAATGGATGGTCTTGAGCGTTTCATTTGTCTGCATAAAAGCAACCTCCTTTGCGAATCCATGATTCTGATGATATTTTGCTTTTCTATTATTATAACATTATTATAGCACAATGGTACAACAGCTCCGTTTTTTCAGGTGACGGTCCCCACTGTGCGCGCAAAAAGCACAGATAGAAGTTATATCCAAAAGTTTTCGATATTTTTTTATCAAATTTGCCATTTCATACATTGCGGTTTTGTAGGGATTACGGTATACTATCCATAGTACCAAATTAAAGTGGAGTACAAGGAGGTTTTTTCCGATGAAAAACATCGATCTGACCAAATACGGCATCACCGGCACCACCGAGGTCGTATACAATCCTTCCTACGAGACTCTGTTCGAGGAAGAGACCAAGCCCGGCCTGGAAGGCTATGAAAAGGGCCAGGTCAGCGAGCTCGGCGCTGTCAACGTCATGACCGGTATCTACACCGGCCGCTCCCCCAAGGACAAGTTCATCGTCATGGACGAGAACTCCAAGGACACCGTGTGGTGGACCTCCGAGGGCTACAAGAACGACAACAAGCCCGCTACCAAGGAAGCCTGGGACGCCTGCAAGAAGCTGGCCATCAACGAGCTGTCCAACAAGCGCCTGTTCGTCGTTGACGCTTTCTGCGGCGCCAACAAGGACACCCGCATGGCCATCCGCTTCATCATGGAAGTGGCCTGGCAGGCTCACTTCGTCAAGAACATGTTCATCGAGCCCACCGCCGAGGAACTGGAGAACTTTGAGCCTGACTTCGTTGTCTACAACGCTTCCAAGGCCAAGGTCGAGAACTACAAGGAACTGGGCCTGAACTCCGAGACTGCCGTTGTCTTCAACATCACCAGCCGTGAGCAGGTCATCCTGAACACCTGGTACGGCGGTGAGATGAAGAAGGGTATGTTCTCCATGATGAACTACTACCTGCCGCTGAAGGGCATTGCCTCCATGCACTGCTCCGCCAACACCGATATGAACGGCGA
>DXFO01000028.1 GCA_019114415.1 Candidatus Gemmiger faecavium
GCGGCTCCTCCCGCGAGCATGCTCCGGTGGCCATCAAGGCGGCGGGCATCTCCTGCGTCATTGCCAAGGACTTTGCCCGCATTTTCTACCGCAACGCCATCAACATCGGCCTGCCCATTCTGGAATGCCCCGCCGCCAGCGACGCCATCCGGGAGGGCGACGTGGTGAGCGTCAACTTTGACACCGGCGTCATCACCGACGAGACCACCGGCCAGACCTTTGAGGCCGAGCCGTTCCCGCCCTTCATTCAGAAGATCATCGCGGCGGGCGGCCTGATGAATTCTCTCAAAGACAAAGAGTAAGGAGGGGGTTCCCATGCAGAAAAACATTGCACTGATCTACGGCGACTGCGCAAGCCCCGAGATCGTGACCCAGGCCGTCCGTGTGCTGGACAAAATCGCGGAAAAGCACGGCCACACCTTCACCTATACCCGCGCCTGGATGGGCGGCGAGGCCATCGACAAGTTCGGTGATCCCCTGCCCCAGAGCGAACTGGACAAATGCCTGGCCTCCGACAGCGTCCTGCTGGGCGCGGTGGGCGGTCCCAAATGGGAAGGCATGCCCGGCGACAAACGCCCCGAGAAAGGACTGCTCCGGCTGCGCGCCGGGATGGGGCTTTACTCCAACAACCGCCCGGCCAAGATCTGGCCCCAGCTGGCAGACGCCAGCCCTTTGAAAAAGGAGATCGTGGACAAGGGCATTGACTTTATCGTGGTGCGGGAGCTCATCGGCGGCGTCTACTTTGGTGAGCACAAGACCGAGACCGAAAACGGCGAGGAGAAAGCCACCGATGTGATGAGCTACTCCGAGCACGAGATCGAGCGCATCGGCCGCATCGGTTTTGAGACGGCCATGAAACGCCGCAAGCGCCTGACCTGCGTGGACAAGGCAAATGTGCTGGACACCAGCCGTCTGTGGCGCAAGGTGATGCACCGCTTGCAGGCCGAGTATCCCGAGGTGGATTACCGCGAAATGTTCGTGGACAACGCCGCCATGCAGATCTGCAAGGACCCGTCCCAGTTTGATGTTATCGTTACCGAGAACATGTTCGGCGACATTTTGTCCGACGAGGCCAGCGAGATCACCGGTTCCATCGGCATGGTACCGTCCTCCAGCCTGGGCGCGGGCACCTGCGGCCTGTACGAGCCCATCCACGGCTCCGCCCCCGACATTGCGGGGCAGGACATCGTCAACCCCATTGCCTGCATCCTGTCCGCTGCCATGATGCTGCGGTACAGCTTTGGCATGACGGCGGAGGCTGACGAGATCGAAGCCGCCGTCAACACGGTGCTGGACAAGGGTCTGCGCATCGCCGACATCTGGCAGCCCGGCTGCGAAAAGATCGGCTGCTCGGCCATGGGCGACGCCATTCTGGCGGAGCTGTAAGGCGCGCCATTCCATAACATTGCTATCTTCGTATTGGGCATTTTAGAGGGAAGAATGCCGCTTTGCCCGGCAGTGCTGCCGGGATATCCAAAGCCCCGTCCCACGGCAGTGTGCGAGCCGCGGGAACGGGCAAAGCGCGTGCGACGCAGAAAGCAAAAGTCCTGCGGGGAAAGCGCGAGTGACACAAGAAAGCAAAGATTCTGCCAGAACTGCGAGGCATCGCAAAGCCGCTGCAAGGCGGTAGATGCAAGGCAGAGGGGCGAAGCGCTCCTTGGTGAAACTCAAGACCCGATAACGCGGCAGATGCCGCGTTGCAGTTGGTGTTTTACGACTTTGTTTGCTTATGGAGCCGCGCAGAATATTCCCCGTATTTCAAGGCCGCTGCCATGCGGCAGATACCGGAAAGCGGGATACCGGGCCAGCCCGGATGTGCGAGTCTCACTTTCCGGCAGGATATTGCGGTTTGTTTTCTGCCGGAGCCGCGCACCAGTAAAAAACCTCCGTTTCGGCCATGTGCGGGCCGGAAACGGAGGTTTTCTTTTTGTTTTGGTGTTGATTGAAACAGGGAGCGAATCACAGAAGGTCATGCTGGACCGGCCGGGTAAACAGTTCCTGCGCCCGGGCGGGGTCGGAGGTCTGGGCCAGTGCCCACATCAGTTTGGTGACCACTGCCTCGGGGGTCATGTCCCGGGCTTCCAGCACGCCGGGAAGTTCCCGGGCAATGCGTCCGACCTCGTACACCGAAAGGTCACTGCCCTCGTGCTGGACCTGGGTGGAAAAGACCGCCAGCCGTCCCCCGGCAAGCCAGTCCCGCACCGCCTTGAGCATGGGACCATCCTTGCCGCCGGGCAGGCCACCCACGCCGAAGCCCTCAATGACGACAGCGCGGTAATGGGGCGCCAGCGCGGCAAAAATGTCCGAGCCCATCCCCGGCACCAGCCGCAGTACAAAGACCGCCGGGTCCAACTCGGTGTAAAACCGCACCGGCGGCAGGTCAGCGGGTGTGGGCAGGAAGAAAATCAGGCGGTCATCCCGAAAGACGGCAGTCTCCGGGTAGTCGATGCTGGAAAAAGCGTCCAGGCTTTTGCTGCGCACCTTGCGGGCGCGGGTGCCCAGAATGACCTTGTTGTCAAAAACGATCTGCACGCCCCAGGCTCCCGGCGCCGTGGCATAGGCAAAGGCATGGAGCAGATTATTGCGGGCGTCGGTGTCCCGGTTATAGATGGATTTCTGGCTGCCGGTGAGCACAATGGGCTTGGCCGTGTTCTGGATCATGTAACTGAGAGCCGCCGCCGTATAGGCCATGGTGTCGGTGCCGTGGGCCAGGACAAAGCCGTCATAGTTCTCGTAGTTATCCCGGATGGCGGCCGCCATACCGCACCATTGCTCGGGGCCGATGTTGGTGGAATCCAGATCGTAGAGCTGCAGCGTATCGATGCTGCACATCCCGGCCAGCTCCGGCACCGACTGCAGCAGTTCCTCCGCCTTGATGGCAGGGGCAAGGCCGCGCTCGGTGGGCTTGCAGGCGATGGTTCCTCCGGTGGCCAAAAGCAATATCTTTTTCATCTATGTCATCCTGTCCTTGTTCAAACTCAAACTTTCTCTACTCTACCCACGGCAGAGCTTTTTGTCAAGAGCCGGCGATTCAGCACAAACATTGTAAAAAGCCAATGTCCCGCAAAGAACTGCGAAGCACCGCAACGTCGTCGAGGGAAAGCAGCTGCCGTGCCAAGGACTGAAGCTCCGGTGGAATGCAAAGTGCGATAATGCAGCATCCGCTGCTTTACGGTCATCGTTTTGCAGCCTTGTTTTCTGTTATTTCTGCCCGGCAGCATGGCGCTCTCATCTCTCGCCGCTGCGGCAGCGATGAACCGCCTCTCCCCTTCCCCGCAAAAAGCCGGACGCCTGCATGATGCAGGACATCCGGCTTTTGTTTTATGCCATATCAGGGGAATTCAATCCAGCGCGGTGGAAACCACAAAGCGGTCGGTTCCGCTGTCCGTCGTGACGGTGATGAGGTAATAATATACCGTCTTGAGCTGAATGAAAAGACCATCTTCCTCAACGGTCATTTTGTAGTCCAGTTTCGGCATGATATAGTTGGCCGTGTACAGGCGCATCCCCGTCTCATAAGGTTCCGCAAAACGGACCTCCACATCCTCCTCCACGCCTTCCAGGCGCAGTTCGGGGCGGCCGTCGCTGCAGTACATCGCGGCGGTCTCGGGGGTCTGCTCGGTGTCCATCCAGAGGTCGGTGGTTGCTTCCGTCACGTCACAGCCATAAAAGTCCATCACTACCCCGGACTGGGGCAGCGTGACCTGCAAAGTGGGCTCGGTATCCTGGGCATTGCAGGCGGTCAGCAGCATCAGCAATGCCGCAGCCAGGCAGAGAAAACGTTGTTTCATGATCTTGTTCCTTTGTATGTAATGCCGCCGGGCGGCGGTCAGCGGTAAGGGTCATAGGGGCCTTTGGGAAAGTCCGTCCCCAGATCCAGAGTTTTTGGGCAGAGCCCTGTCTCACACACCACAAAGCCCATCAGCATACCAAGGTGCAGATGCAGATGGCGGTATTGGGCAAGGATCAGGGTGAACCGGGTCCACTCGCAGTTTTCCGGCCGCTGGAGAAGGTCCTCGTCATGGAGAGCATTGAGGTAGAGGGACAGTTTTGCCTTGATGGTATAAAAGTACTCCTCCATCTGGGTGCGGCCCAGGCGTCCCTCCGGATAGGTCTCCAGGTCGTCCAGGGAGGGCGAATGGATGGGCGGTTCCACAAAATCCTTATCCCGGGGGTTGATGAACCACTGGTCCAGTTTGTGCAGCATATGATAGACATGCTGCCACAGGGGTGAGCCTGCATATTCCTTATCCCAGATCTCGTCCGGGATGCAGTCCATGATATTCTGCGTCTCCCACAGGGCGCGGACGGTCATTTCGGCAATGACCGTCTTGTACGAGGTTTCCCGCATGGCGCGGCCTCCTTTGCGGATGATGCGGGCTTTGGCCCGTCTCTATCAGTATTCCACAAAGTCCGGTTCCCCATACCGCACGGCCCCACAAGAAACCCATGCCGCGAAAATCTGTCCCAAAAGCGGCTTCCGCCACACGGGCCGTCAGTCTTTCACAATGAGCGTGGGCAGCGTTTTTTCACTGTACTGGGACGAGATGATGGGTGTCAGGGATACCCGGGAGTAAACGCCACGGGGAACACCGTCATAAACATAAATGCCGGTAAGATTATAATACCGCGCTTTTTGGAAGCTGTCACCTACCAGGCCATAGTTTTCCGTCACGTAGGGCATATAGAATTCCTGGAGCAGGTAGCCCTCCCGGTCAGTGATGCTCTCCACCGCCTTGCGCCAGCCCTCGGCGTCATATTCCACCCCGGCGTAAACGCCGCGGGAGCCGTAGGAGTCCAGGGGCTTCAAGATCCAGGCGTCCTTTTCCCGGATGACCTGTTCGGGGTCGGCGTCGGCAAAGGACATGGTCACCGGCACATGGGCGTGGACGTAGTCTTTCTCGGCGGGCGTCAGCAGGGCCAGGGTGACCGGGTGCTGCAAAACGCGGAAAATGGTCTTGTTGTGCACCAGCTGGGTGTGGAAATCTCCCACCAGCAGCACGGCGTCGTCCCGCACCGCATCCAGCAGGGCGGTGCATTCGTCGTAGCGTTCCAGAATGTCACTGGTCACGGCGCGGCGGTAAATCGCATCCACCGGCAGCCCCGATTTGCCCAGCAGGCGGCCGTCTTGATATTGCAGGTCCCGCACGTCGCAGACTTCGGCGGGCAGGCCCAGCTTTTCAAAATGCTTACGGAAAATCTCAAACTCGTTGACGGTGCCGCACTCCATGAAATCCACAATGGCTACCCGGGGCAGGCGGTCGGTGCCGCGGGTGCGCTTCCATACCCCGGCAAAGGCCGTCACCCAGCTGTCGAACAGTTCACAGGTGCGGGTCTCGTGGGCGGCTGTAAAGTCCCGGTAGACGGTGGACAGCCGCTGGGCGTTGTGCAGTTCCCGGTCCTCGTTCATGGCACTGCTGCCGTCGGTGTTGAACTCGCAGAACTTATAGTCCCCGGTTTCTTCATTATAGAAGAAGTCGATGCGGGCCATGGGCAGCATCGATTCGGTATGGTGGCTGCGCAGGATCAGTTCCTCGGTGCGGCTGTCAAAGCCGAACAGTGCCCGGTAAGACGGGTCGGTAAAGTAGGCGTCCACCACCTTGCGGAAAATGCCGTACAGCATCCCCATGTCCGACACAATGCGGGCAAAGGTGCTCTCGGTGAAAATTTTGGGCATCAGGCAGGTGCGGACGTATTCTCCGTGATGGATCGCCGTAGACCCGCGCATATATTCCACCAGCTCGCGGTATTCCCGCTCGCTGCGCTGGGGTTCTGCCGCAATGGCGGCCAGATACTCCCGGTCAAGCTGTTGTTCCTGCATGGTAATTCCTCTCTCGTAACGTTTCCCGCGCCGCGGCAAGTTCCGCCAGCGGACGCAGGCGGTCGGCCTGGGCGGGTCCTGCCGCACAGGCAAAGGCGGTATCCATCAGCCAGTCCATCTGCTCCCCGGCACTGCTGCCATAGACCCGTGCTTTATAACCGTCCTTGCAGATGGCCGTTTTGGCTGCTTCAATGTCCTGCACCGTAACGCCCGCAAACCGCTGTCCCACCGTGTTCAGTGCCTTAGGGCAGGAAAACAGGGTCAGGATCAGCTGTGCGTAGGCGGTCAGGTACGGTTCCGGCACGCAGTCCGCCGAGCGGATCTCAATATAATGTTTGAGGCGCACATCATAAAAGAACATGGAAAGAATGTGCTCGATCTCGGCGTCGGTCAGCGCTCCGCCGTAGACCTGGGCGGCCGACCGGCGGCCGACGGCCTCGGTGCGGTCGTCATGTTTTGCCACAATGAGCGGCTGCTGCAAAAGATGCGCTGCATAGGCTGCAAAGCCGAAATCCGCATCCATCAGGCAGGGCACCACGCCGCAGCGGTCGGGGTCCACATCCTGCCAGATGCGGGTGCGCACGCTGGGCAGCGTGTTAGGGGCGCCTTCATAGACAGGTGCGTTATCGGTGAGCAAGGCAAACAGCGGCGCAAGGATACAGGCCGCACGGTATTTGGTGACAAAATCCGCTTCGCTGAAATAGTCCACCGAAGCCTGCGCCGATGCGGTGGCCCGCATCATCTGGATGCCGTGGCTGCCGCTGGTGCGGAAATAGTGGTCCATCTCCCGGTAGCGGTCCTTGGGGATCAGGGGCAGGTCCGCAGCGGCACGGGTGGGATGGCAGGCCACCCGCCAGACTGTCAGCCCCTGGGCTGCGGCAGCGGCGTCAAACCGCCGGGAGAACTCCCCATAAATGCGGGTCACTGCCCCGGCATCGATGTCCGGCATCATGCTGATCTCGATCTGGCAGGCAGGTTCCAGGGACAGGGCATACTCCGGCGCGGCAAAGCCCATATAGCTGCCGTCTATGATGATGTCACGGTCGCCGGGCTGCTGCAGGGCGCGCATGAGCGCCTGGGCCTGGGCAAAGGACGCGGGTGTGCCGTCCAAAGCAGTGACAAAATGCTCGGCCTCCACCCCCACCGTGCCGGGGCCATTCCCCTTGCATCCCCGCCGAAAATATTCGGTCATGGCGGTGATCTGCTGATCCAGTTGTTTCAAGAGGTCCTCCCTCTGCGCCCGCAGCACGGACGCAACGTCTGTTTTGTGCAGCTTTTGCCGCAGGTCCTGCCGCGGCAACGCCATTGTACAACAAAACAATTTCTAAAGCAAGAAACGCCGGGCTTGTTCCCAGCATTCCTTTTATAGTATAATGAACGTGCTTAGGCAGTTTTAGGCGGAGGGCAGTCCGCTGTCCCAGCCGGTGCTCTGCTCACAGTACCACGCGCTGCCCCGGTAGGGTTCCGACAGGTCAAAGTTTTCCAGCGGCCAGGGGCTTTCCAGCGTGAGGGCCGCCCCCTCCGGGTCGGTGTAAAGGACTTCCTTTGCGCCGTATTCTTCCGTCAGGTTGCGCCAGACTGTATCCAGCATGAACCAGCGCAGCAGGTCATCGTCGTAAAAGACATAGTCCTGATGTTCGTCCTGGGGCGTCTCCCCCAAAATCAGGGCGGAGGTATCCTGCCAGGCCACGGTGTACACGTCCCCGTTCTGCGCGACGGTAAAGTCAAACTGGATGCCGGTAAGTTCCTCCAGCGTGTCACAGAGTGCCGCCGGAGTGACGGCTGCCTCCAGCTCAACGGTGCGAACGTCCTCCACATTGCTGCCGGCGGTAAAATCCATCCGCAGCGTATCGGTGCGGGCGGACTCCCCCGTTTCGGCCGTCTCCGCTGACGTACTGCCCGGCACAGGCTGTGCCGGCTGGCAGCCCGCCAGCAGCATGATGGCCGCGGCCGCAGCCGCCAGACGTAAACAAATCGGACCTTTCATATCCTGCAATCTCCTGAGTGTTCCCGCGCTACGGCGGGCATGATACCCTCATATTACCACGTTGGCTATCCACGCACCAGTCCCGGAGCCAAGGTTTTACAACTTTTATGCCTGAGACAGGGGATGTTTTCCCGAAACCGCGGGCAAATGCCCGTCTTTTGGGAAATGTTCACGTACTGTTTGGATACCGTTCACGAATTGCCCACAAATTTGTGAAATAATAGCATCGTCAAAACGCGAGAGGGCCCACCGGTACGGGAATCACACCGCAAACCGGGCCGCGGCTCCTCCCGCAAAGACGATCCCGGCCGTCCATGAGCCGCCGTGCACAATGCCTGGCGCGGCTCCGGCAGGCCGGGGATCAGAATCGTAATAAAAGGATGGCGTTTTTTTATGAAAGCATGGTTCCAGCGCTTCATGTCGGGGCGTTACGGCAGCGACCAGTTCAGCATGTTTTTGTCCATTTCCGCACTGGTTCTGCTGGTGCTGGGAATGTTCGTCTCGGGTATCCTGTATTATGTGGGCCTGATCGTACTGATCTACAGTTACTTCCGTATGTTCAGCCGCAACATCCAGAAGCGCTACGCGGAGAACCAGTGGTATCTGGCCCGCAGCAGCGCGGTCCGGGGCTGGTTTTCCCAGCTGCGCAACCGCTTTACCCAGCGCCGTACCTACCGTTATTTCAAATGCCCGCACTGCAAACAGTCCATCCGCATTCCCAAAGGCCGGGGCCGTGTCTCCATCACCTGCCCCAAGTGCGGCACCCAGTTTATCCGCAAGAGCTGAATGTTTCCCCTATCCCGAGCAGAAAGGTTGACGCTGTATGTTCGGATATGTTACCATCTATCGGAAAGACCTGACAGAACCGGCCCTGGACTGCTACCAGGGCTATTACTGCGGTCTTTGCGAGGCCCTTGGGCAGCGTTACGGAATGCCGGGACGGATGACTCTGTCCTACGACATGACCTTTGCCGCGCTGCTGCAAAGCGCGCTCTATGACCCGGAAGCGATCCATTCTTCCGGGCGGTGCCTTCCCCACCCGGTCAAGGCCCGGCCCAGGATCTCCAACCGGTATATCGACTATGCGGCCGACATGAGTGTGGCCCTTGCCTACTACAATTACCTGGACGACTGGCAGGACGAACACCGAAGCGCCAGCCTGCGCAATGCCAAACGTCTGGAACAGTACCTGCCTGCCATTGAGGAAGCACACCCCCGGCAATGCAGTGCCATACGGGCCCAGCTTGACGCTTTGAACCAGCTGGAGGGTTCCGGCTGCGAGGATCTTGACGCCCTGTGCGGCTGTTTCGGCACCTTGCTGGGCAACGTGCTGGCCTGTGAGGATGATCTGTGGGCGCCGGTCCTGCTGCGTCTGGGACGCGGGTTGGGCGGTTTCATCTACCTGATGGATGCCTACGACGACCTGGAAAAGGACGCCAAAAACGGCAGTTTCAATGCGCTGGCCGCCCTGCACGCAAAGCTGGACGCAGACGCTTTTGAGCAGCGCTGTCACGAGCTGTTTACCCAGCAGCTGGGCATCTGCGGCGAGAATTTCAATCTCCTGCCCATCCTCAAGGATACACCTGAGGGGCAGCTTTTATACAACACCATTTATTCCGGCGTGTGGTGCAAATACACGCTGATCAAAGCACGGCGCGACAAGCGCAGGAAGGCAGAGTATCGACATGCTTGATCCATACAGCGTACTGGGCATTTCTCAGGGCGCCGACGAGGAGACTATCAAAAAGGCGTACCGCCAGAAATGCAAGCAGTATCACCCGGACCTCCACCCCGATGATCCTACCTGTGAGGACAAATTCAAGGAAGTCCAGGCAGCATACAGTGAAATCATGCGCCAGCGGCAGGGCGGCGGCAATTCCGGCGCCCAGAACGGATACAGCGGATACAGCAGCTACGGCGGAGCTTCCGGTCAGCGCAGTTACCGTCAGTCGGGACAAAGCGGCGGATACCAGGACCCCTTCGGGTTCGGGTTTGGCTTTGATCCCTTCGGGTTCGGATTCGGATATTCCGGTGCAGGCCAGTCTGCCGGCCGCGATACCCCCGAAATGCAGGCCGCCAACAACTATATCCGCAACGGCTACTATCAGGAAGCCCTCAACGTGCTGGAAGGCATCGCCGCCAACGAGCGCACTGCCCGCTGGCACTACTATGCCGCTCTGGCCTGCGCAGGGCTGGGCAACAACATCCGCGCCCAGAACGAAGCCCGCACCGCCGTGGACATGGAGCCGGGCAACTACGAGTACCAGAACCTTCTGGACCGGCTGCAGAACCCCGGCCGGACCTACCGGACCTATCAGCAGGCACACACCCAGCCCGGCGGCGGCAATCCTCTGATCCGCTTCTGCCTGACGCTGTGGGTCGCCCAGCTCTTTTTTGCCCTGTTCAACTGCTGTTGCTGCGGCAGCGGCAGATATTATTACTGCTGATCGCACCGAACTTTGTATTTCAGTTCCGCAGCTTTTCAGAACACAACAATAAAACCGGAGCCTCTGTTTCACATCCCAGAGGCTCCGGTCTTTTTTATTATTGTACCGCCGGGCAGTTTCCTGTCCCGGTTCAGGGGCGGGCGTCCTCCCCCAGCAGGCGTTTGAGCATGGCATTCAGCCGGGACAGGTTCCGCGTCAGTTGGGGCTGAAACTCATCCCGGATATCATAGTCATAATACAGTGCGCGCATCAGGCAGCCATGCACCGCCGCTTTTGGGTAGCGTTCCGCCGCCTCCACGCGCCGCTGCAAAGCCGCGCAGCTGACCGCCCAGAAGGCATCCGCGCCCGCGCGCTCGGTCACGCCGGAAGCGTCCAGGTAGTCCTGCAGCGTGCGGCCGGACGCCCTTGCCCCGCACAGCGGCGGCTGCAGATAATATTCGGTGCGGAAGGTCGTCAGGTCAATGGCCTGCCCCAGGGGATACAGGGCGCAGGCCAGCGGCCGGGCATCATGGACGGTGCAGGCGCCGCCATCCAAAAAGGGGCAGTTTCCGCTGTGCCGTGAGGGGACCAGACGCAGCCCCGGCAGGGTGCCGGTGGTTTCCCGGCAAAAAGCCTCGGCCACCGTGCGGGGCGGCAGACGAAGCCGCCGGGCCAGCCGGTAGAGGTCCAGCCCCGACAGCAGGATGTCCCGCCGGGCGCGGCAGCAATCCCCGCAGCCGGCACAGACAAAGGGGAACTCCTCCCCCGGAGCAATGCGCGGCAGGGCGTCCAGTTCCGTCGATTCCCCGAACCGGCCGGGCATTACCGGAGCCGTCATTTCAGGCTGACCTCGTGCCAGGTCTCCTGCCCGGTGGCAAAGCAGTGCAAGGACTCAAAGGCGCCCTCCACCATGCTGGCCACATCTTCGTCGGTGTAGAATGCCGTGTGGGGGCTGACGATCACGTTGGGGAAGCTGCGCAGCATGGCAAGCTCCCGGTTGCACAGCACGTCGCCGCTGTGGTTGTAATAGTACAGGCCGTTCTCATTCTCCAGCACATCCAGGCCCGCCGCGCCTACCTTGCCGCTCTCCAGCGCTTCGATCAGGGCATCGGAGTCGATCAGGCTGCCCCGGGCCGTGTTGACGATGACCACGCCGTCCTTCATCTTGCCAAAGGCCTCGGCGTTGAGCAGGTGATGGTTCTCCCCCGTGGCATTGGTATGCAGCGTGATGACGTCACTGCGGGCATACAGCTCGTCCAGCGGCACAAACTCCGCCAGGGATGCGGCTTCCGGGTTCTGGAATACGTCGTAGGCCAGCAATTTGCAGCCAAACCCGGACAGGTGTTTCAGCACCGTGGTGCCGATGCGCCCCGCGCCGATGACGCCCACCGTGCAGCTGGAAAGGTCCTTGCCCATCTTGCCTTTGAGGGAGTAGTCCTGCAGTTCCGCCCGTTTCAGAATGTGACCCATGCGGCGGGTGCACATCAGCATGAGCATGATGGCGTAATTGGCAACGCCGTTGGGGCTGTATCCCACGTTGGAAACACGCATGCCGTGCTCCCTGGCACGGGCGCGGTCCACGTGATCGTAACCGATGGAACGGCAGAGCAGATACTTTACCCCCAGCGCCGCAAAGCGATCCACCATCTCGGCGCCCATATCGCAGGGCGTCATGCAGATGGCGTCGCAGCCCTTGGCCAGGTCAACGTTTTCTGCTGTGGGGTACTCTGCCGTCCAAGTAAAATCGATGCCGTATTTCTCGCTGAACTGCTTGCAGTAAGCCAGTTCATCAAACGGACGCAGCGCATAAAAACAGATTTTCATGATTCGGATGCTCCTTTTGAAACCATAGTCTTCATAAAACAGCAAAGGGCGGATGCAAGCGCTGCTGCCCGGCGCTTACAGCCGATGGGAAACAGAGATCACACGCTGGCATGGAAGTCAAAGGTATTGTCCAGCCATTCCCGGCAGAGCGTGAACCAGTGGGCAATATGGGCATCGGGATGATTGACCTCCACGGTGCACAAGCCCATGCCGTGCTTGCCGCCGCCAAACAGGTGCATTTCATAAGAGATGTCCTGTTTTTCCAGCTGCTCCACCAGCATCAGCGAGTTCTGCACCGGGACGGTGGCGTCCGCTACCGCATGCCACAAAAATACCGGCGGCGTATCGGGGCGGACCTGCTTTTCCAGGCTGAAACGCTCCCGCAGAGCCGGGTCGCTGCCCGCAATGCGGTCAAAGCTGCCTGCGTGGCCGTATTCCCCCGAGGTGATGACCGGATAGCAGAGGATCATCGCATCGGGGCGCACCAGAACCGCGTTCTCCCCAAGTGCCTCCCGCACCGGGTCCGCGTCCCACAGCAGCCCCGTACAGGCCGCCAGGTGTCCCCCTGCCGAGAAACCGCACACCGCGATCTTACCCGGGCGGATGCGCAAGCGCTCCCCGTTTTTGCGCAGAAACGCCATGGCGCGGGAGGCATCCAGCATGGGATGCCACTCCCCTGCCGACTCTCCCGTGGAATAGTTCAGCACAAAGGCATGGTAGCCCGCCGCCAGAAACTGCATGGCCACGGGGTCGCCCTCCCGGGCGCTGCAGCGCTCATACCCGCCGCCCGGCAGGATCAATACCGCGGGGCGCTGGTTATAGTCCGGCATGGCCTCGGTCACATCCCGCAGATAGCCGGTCAGCCGGGCTCCTCCGGGAAAGGTCTCCTGAATCACCTGCATGGGTGCTGTCCTCCCTTACACATTTCCGCCGCTTTTCTGCGGCAGAGGATGCTCTTCAATGTATTCGCCCATGATGTCCGCCGCCACCCGGGCAAGTTCCGGGCAGGGACGCTTTTTATAGTATTCTGCGGTGCGGGCTTCCGCAATGGGAGTGCCCTCGGCTTTTTCCAGGCCGAGGAGTTCCCGGCAGATAATGCTGCCTCCGCCGTTGCGCTGGGCATAGCGGCGGGCCAGTTCCTGTACTTCGGCGTAAAAGGCACTCTTGTCCTTGGGGTCGGTGAAGCCATAGAGCGCCCCCAACACCATCACGATGCCGGAAAAGGCGCCGCAGACTTCCCGCATGCGGCCCACACCGCCGCCAAAACCGCCTGCCAGGCGCAGGGCCTGTTCCTCTGTCATTCCCATCAAAGAGGCAAACGGCACTACTACTGCCTGGCTGCAGTTGCAGCCCCGCATGAACGCCGCGTGTGCCTCGTCACCGTATTTTGACATTGCGAACACATCCTTATCGTTTGTTCCCGGGCGGCCGCGCCGCCCGTTTCAAGCATAGCGCAAACGGGTGGATTTGAAAAGGCCCAGCCGTCATTTATTCTGAATAAATTGTGAATCTTTTTCTCTTCGACACGGAAACGCTTGCACTTTATAGGGCAGAGTGCTAAAATACATTTAGCACTTAAAGCACGAGAGTGCTAAATCATATTTTGTAAAAGAGGGAATTCTGATTATGGCAATGCGTCAGTTCAAAGCCGAAAGCAAAAAGCTGCTCGACTTGATGATCAACTCCATCTACACCAATCGCGAGATCTTCCTGCGCGAACTGATCTCCAACGCGTCCGATGCCTGCGACAAGCTCTACTTCAAGAGCCTGACCGATACCTCCATCGGCGTCAAGAAAAAAGATCTGTCCATCCACATCTCCCCCGACAAGGATACCCGCACCCTGACGGTCAGCGATAACGGTATCGGCATGACCAAGGAAGAGCTGGAAAAGAACCTGGGCACCATCGCCCGCTCCGGCAGCATGGATTTCAAGGCCGAAAACAAGAACGAGAACATTGATATCATCGGTCAGTTCGGTGTCGGTTTCTATTCTGCTTTCATGGTAGCGTCCAAGGTGACGGTCATTTCCCGCGCCCAGGGCAGCGACGAAGCCTGGAAGTGGGAGTCCAAGGGCGTGGAAGGCTACACCCTGACCGAGGCGGAAAAAGATGCCCCCGGCACCGAGATCATCATGGTGCTGAAAGAGGACACCGACGGCGAAAATTACAGCCAGTACCTTGAGGAGTACACTCTGGTGGATCTCATCAAGAGGTACAGCGATTACATCCGCTACCCCATCACCATGTATCGCCAGAAATCCCGCCAGAAGCCCAAGCCCGAGGATGCCGGTGAGGATTACAAGCCCGAGTACGAGACCTACACCGAGCTGGAGACCATCAACAGCATGGTGCCCATCTGGAAGCGGAACAAGAAAGACGTGGAGGAGAAGGACTACAACGAGTTCTACAAATCCCGTTTCAACGATTACAGCGATCCTCTGCGGGTCATCACCAGCCGCACCGAGGGCACCGCGACCTACACCGCACTGCTGTTCATTCCCGGCCGCACGCCCTACGACTACTACACCAAGGAGTACGAGAAGGGCCTGGCCCTGTACGCTTCCGGCGTGCTCATCATGGACAAGTGCGCCGACCTGCTGCCTGACTACTTCAGCTTTGTCAAGGGCGTCGTGGACAGCGAGGACCTGAGCCTGAACATCAGCCGTGAGACGCTGCAGAAGGACAACCAGCTCAAGCTGATGCACAACTCTCTGGAGAAGAAGATCAAGAACGAGCTGCACGCCATGCTGGTCAACGACCGTGAAAAGTACGAGACCTTCTGGAAGTCCTTCGGCCGTCAGATCAAGTTCGGCATCTATGGCGACTACGGCATGCACAAGGATCTGCTGGCCGACCTGCTCATGTTCTGGTCCGCCAAGGAGCAGAAGTACGTCACTCTGGACGAGTACATCGAGAAGATGCCTGAGGATCAGAAGTGCATCTACTTTGCCGCGGGCGACGAGAACGACCGTCTGGCCAAGCTGCCCAACGCCCAGCTGGTTCTGAGCAAGGGCTACGATCTGCTGCTCTGCCCCGAGGATGTGGACGAGTTCTGCCTGCAGATGATGCACGACTACAAGGAGAAGGAGTTCAAGAATATTAACTCCGGTGACCTGGGCCTTGAGACCGAGGAAGAAAAGGAAGCCGCAAAGGCAGCTGCCGAGGAAAACAAGGACCTGTTTGAGGACATCAAGACGGCTTTGAAGGGCAAAATCAAGGAAGTCAAGGCCAATCCTACCCTGAAAGATCATCCCGTGTCCCTGTCCAGCGAGGGCGGCCTGTCCATGGAGATGGAGAAGGTCCTGCGCAAGATGCCCAACGCCGAAGGCATGGAGAGCACCAAGGTGCTGGAGCTGAACCCCAATCACCCGGTCTTTGCCGCTCTGAAGGCCGCCAAGGAAGCCGGCGACAGCGACAAGGTCACCAAGTACGCCGAGCTGCTGTACGACCAGGCGCTGCTGATCGAGGGCCTGCCGCTGGAGGACCCCGTCGCCTACGCCCAGAAGGTCTGCGAATTGATGAAGTAAGTTTTCCTCAATCCTTTGTAAATATCCCATATAATATGCGCCCCGGTTCCGCTGTTTTCCAGGCGGAACCGGGGCGTTTTTATTTTACTGTGTTAAAGGCGTCTGCACTTTCCCTCGCATTTTCCTCCCGCCCACCACAAAGACAGGCGCAGTCCCCTACGAAGTTCTGTTAATACGTCCTCCAAAGCCACTCAATTTCCGGAAAGATCAGATGCATAATAAAACCCAAGAGAACGAACGCTGCCAGCACCAGAAACACTATGCCAAATATCTTGGCAGTTTTTCTGATGGCAGCTTTTGCATTCTCCATATTCAAGTACATGGAAGCCACTTTTTCATCTGTCAGATTTCGATTTCGGATTTCCTGGACATCAACATCTTTTACCAGCTCATCCAGTGTCATATCAAAATAGTCGCTCAGCATTACCAGTCTCTGAAAATCCGGGTAAGACTGGCCGGTATCACATAGT
>DXFO01000029.1 GCA_019114415.1 Candidatus Gemmiger faecavium
CAGGCCCGCGCTGCCATGACCGACCTGTGCCAGTACGTTGACGTCTGCATCTCCAACGAGGAGGACGCCAAGGACGTCTTCGGCATCGAGGCTGAGGCCACCGACATCTACGCCGGCGAGATCAACCGCGAGGGCTACAAGAGCGTTGCCAAGCAGCTGGCTGACAAGTTCGGCTTCGAGAAGGTCGCCATCACCCTGCGTGAGAGCCATTCCGCTTTCGACAACGGCTGGAGCGCCATGCTCTACGACGTTGCTTCCAACGAGTACTGCTTCAGCAAGAAGTACGAGCTGCACATCATCGACCGCGTCGGCGGCGGTGACAGCTTCGGCGGCGGCCTGATCTACGCTCTGCTGTCCGGCAAGAGCACCCAGGATGCTGTTGAGTTCGCCGTTGCGGCTTCCGCACTCAAGCACTCCATCGAGGGCGACTACAACATGGTCACCGTCTCCGAGGTGGAGAAGCTGGCGGGCGGCGACGGTTCCGGCCGTATCCAGCGCTGATTTTTTCCTTAACTTTCCCGTTTACGGTTTACCTTCCAAAGAAGAAAGCGACGGTGCGCCCGTCGCTTTTTTCTTTTTGCCGCCCGCAATCTTTACAAACACTCTACTTGACAAAGGCCACGCCGCGCGGTACGCTTTTCATAAAAGAGTTAGCCATACCTGACACATCTTGTTTATAAGGAGGAGTCCCGCCCTATGTCGCACACTTCCAACCGTCTGCGCATCATGATGCAGTGCGCTCTGTTCGCAGCGCTGACCGCGGTATGCAGCCAGATCGCCATTCCCACCCCCTGGGGTGTTCCCATCAATCTTGCGCTGTTCTCGGTGTACATGGCCGGCACCATGCTGGGCGCAGTGGGCGGCTTTGTCAGCCAGCTGGTCTTTGTCTCGCTGGCGGCGGTGGGACTTCCCGTCCTGGCCGGTTTTGCGGGTGGGCCTGCCGCCATCTTCGGCCTGACGGGCGGCTACATCGTGGGCTTTGTGCTGGCCGCCCTCATCGTAGGCTTTCTGGCCGCTCACGGCAAGCGCACCGTCCCCTTCCTCTGCCTGTATATGGTGGTGGGCTGCGCCGCCTGCTACCTGCTGGGGACCATCTGGTACTCCACCTTGTCCGGCAACAGGTTCTTTGCCTCGCTGGCCGTGTGCGTCCTGCCCTACCTGCCCTGCGACGTGTTCAAGATCCTGCTGGCCGCCGTGCTGACCCGCGCCCTGGACCGCCGCCTGGCCGTATTCAGAAAATGATCCTTTTTTCCACCGCGGACCGCGAAAGAAAGTCTTTTGCGGCCCGCGGTTTTTCTTGCCAGTGATACGGCCGGATGCTATAATGTGAACTGTCAGACAGGTTTTGTCTCCGCCGGTTTTCCGGCCTTATTTCGTCAAAAGGAGCCAGTATGCCAAACCGTAAAAAAAGTTCTAAGTCCCCCGCCCGCCCCGCCGCAGGCCGGAGACGCGGTCCTCGTATTTTGTATGCCGTAACGGTATGCGTCCTTTGCATCGCCGCCATTGTGCTGTGCCTGGTGGCCGCCGGACAT
Organism: Candidatus Gemmiger faecavium; assembly: GCA_019114415.1. Lineage (GTDB taxonomy): Bacteria > Bacillota > Clostridia > Oscillospirales > Ruminococcaceae > Gemmiger > Gemmiger faecavium. The sequence continues at coordinate 1,533 of DXFO01000029.1, forward strand.
CTGGTCGGGGTCGAACTGATCTCCGAGTCCCAGCCTTCCTCCTCCAGCTCTGCCACTCCTGCTCCCGCCGCCCCTGTCACCACCACCGCGGCGGTTCCCTCGGAGCGCGGCACCGAGATCCCCGCCACCATCACGGTGCCGGACAACATTACCCCGGAGACGGAAATGCCTCTTGTGGTCATGTGCCACGGCTTCACCGGCAACCGGGACGGCGACGGGCATTTCCAGCCCCTGGCCGACACTCTGGCCAAGAGCGGCATTGCCAGCATCCGCATCGATTTCCCCGGCAACGGAGACAGCACCGAGGAATTTACCGCCTACACCCTGGACAACATGTACGACGACATTGAGTCGGCCATCTCGTATATGCGCGGCAGCTATACCATCGGCAAGATCGGCCTGGTGGGGCACAGCATGGGCGGCCGGGTCGTGTCGCTGCATTTGAGCGACGCCATCTCCGCCGCAGCCCTGTGGAGCCCCGCCAACGGCAACGGCCTGGACGGGCTGGAGTTCATCAGCGACACGGCGGAAGGCCGGGAGCAGATGCGCGCTGACGCCGCCGAGACCGGCGAGTATGCCATCTCCGGCTGGAACGTGACCATCAGCTCGGACTTCATCGAGCAGATGGACCGAAGCCACCCCGCCGACAGCATCCGGGACTATACCGGCGCGCTGCTGGTCGCCTTTGCAGGGGGCGATCTGGACCTGCTGAGCCAGACCACCATCGACGACACGCTGCAGGCAGCCAACGACCGGGAATTGGATTTTGTGGACCTCTCGGATCAATTTGCCGATGCTACCCATAACTACACCGCGCAGTCGGAGGACGAAGCCGAGACTGCCGAGATCAGCGCCCTGCTGGAAAACAGCACCGCTGAATTTCTGATCGATGCTCTGCTGCCGGACCAGGCGGCCTGAGACGTTTTGGAAAGGACATTTCATGAAACTGATTGCCGTAGACTATGGCGAGGCCCGCACCGGCCTGGCCGAATGTGACCCCGGCGAGCTGATCGTCACACCGATCACGCCGCAGATCGAGGAAAAGAGTATGAACAAGGCCGCCCAGGCCGCCGCGGACGCCGCCCTTGCCCGGGGCGCCGGCGCGCTGGTGGTGGGTCTGCCCAAAAACATGGACGGGTCGGAGGGCGCCCGTGCCGCCAAATGCCGCCGCTTTGCCACCCGCGCGGCCAATGCCGCCGGGCTGCCGGTCATCCTGTGGGATGAGCGCCGCACCACCGTCTCGGCGGCTGCGATCCTGTCCGGCAACGACGTGTTCGGCAAAAAGCGCAAGGACCGGCTGGACTCGGTGTCTGCCGCCGTCTTGCTGGAAAGCCACCTGGCATGGCGGCGCCAGCATCCCGGGGAGAATCCTCCCGACGTGATCCTGCCCGAGCCCCCTGCCGAAACTGCCGACTGACGGCAGCCATTCCCGCGCCCGCGAGGCGCACATCAACGATCGGAGGTTTTTCCCCATGTCCAACGAGAGTATCCCCCGCCATGTTGCGATCATTGTTGACGGCAACCGCCGCTGGGCGCGCCAGCGCATGATGCCCGCCAGCCTGGGCCACAAAGCCGGGTTTGAGCGGCTGAAAGAGATCACCCGCTACGCCCTTTCGGAGTGCGGCGTCAAGGTTTTGAGCCTGTACGTTTTTTCCACCGAGAACTTTGCCCGTGACCCCAAAGAGGTCGGCTACCTGATGGATCTGTTCGCCAATAACTTCCGCACCATCGCCGATGAGATGAACGAGCGCAACTGTCAGGTCCTGTTCAGCGGCCGCCGGGATGGTCTGCAGCCCCGGGTCTGCGATGCCATGGATTACATGATGGATCTGACCAAGGACAACACCAGCGGCATCGTGAATTTCTGCCTGAACTACGGCGGCCACGCCGAGCTGACCGATGCGGTGCGCGCCATCGTGGGAGAGGTCCAGGCCGGTACCCTGTCCCCCGCCGACATCAATGAATCCACCGTGGAATCCCACCTGTACCGCCAGCTGCCCCCGGTGGATTTCCTGATCCGCACCAGCGGCGAGCAGCGCATCTCCAACTTCCTGCTGTGGCAGGCCGCCTACGCCGAGTTCTACTTCACGCCGGTGCTCTTCCCCGATTTCGACAAGGGTCAGTTTGATGCAGCCCTGGCGGAATACGCCCGCCGCGACCGCCGTATGGGCGGGGACACCAAGAAGAAATAAAGCCCCCCACCCGGTCACGGATGTCGTGTATCCGGCAAGGCCATATACCGTCTTGCCCCACTCTGCTGATTTTCCTGTCTCTCACTTTTTGATAAAACAAGCCCCCGGCCTTTCTGCTGTGTCCATGCACAGCCAGAGAGGCCGGGGGCTTGTTCGGTGTTCCTTTCCATTGAGGCAGCTGTCACGCCCCTGTGCTGTCACGCCCCGCGCACCGGGCGGCCAGCATCATAGGAACAAAAACGGCGGCAAGGGTGCCGAAAAGGTTTACCGCCCATCGCACCGATGGTCCGTAGGCCGGGACAAAAGCCGCTAGGGCATAGTCCACCCCGGGGAACACCAGGCTCCACGCCATCACACTCCAGAAGCCGCTCTGCTTGATGGCCCGCCAGTTCCGGTTTGAGATCCGCATACCCATGAGCTGTATGCGGAAAAAGCCGTTGCTGTAACTGCGGATGATGTTCTCGTCGTAGTAGGCGGGAAGGGTCTCCTCGGTCATGGCCAGAAAAATGGCCAGGAAACACCCCAGCATCGACATGGCCATAGCTCCGCCCTGACTCAGACTGGTCAGGACAAAGTGTTCGGGACGGCCGCTGAGCAGATACAGCACAAAGAATTCAACACAGATGGCCGCCGTCATGGCCAGCCAGCACAGCAGATACTTTCTGTGGGCGGCGCGGTCCTGTTCCGGGCTGCCCCGGGACAGCTTGAGGGAATCCGCCACCAGGGCATCCACCTCGCTCAGATCCAGGCGGGTCTCCGGCGGCAGGGCCTCCCCCCGCAGCAGTTCGGTCACCGTGACCCCCAGCGCATCCGCCAGCGGTTCCAGCAGCGCAATGTCCGGCAGGCTGAGCGCCCGCTCCCATTTGCTCACCGCTTTGTCCGAAACGTGGAGCCGTTCCGCCAGCTGACGCTGGGTCAGGCCCTTTTCCCGCCGCCGGGATGAAATAAATGCCGCGAACCTGTTTTTGTCGATCATGGTCGGATACTTCCTTTCCCGACGGGCTGTGTTCAGGAAGGGCCGCCGCCCTTCCGCCTGTCTGAGAAAAGGATACCGCACCCGCGGCAAATGCGCAACCGACCGGCAGTAGAATCACGATCCTGCATTCATTTTCAACAAGCCCGCTTTACCGGGCTGCCCCGGTCCGGCAGGGCAGCCGTCAGAATCCGAGGGGGAAATTTCCCTGTCCAAGGCACGCAAAAAGCGGCCGCCGCGCCGGGTAAACCGGAGCGGCGGCCAAATCAGAACAGGGGATCCTGTGTTATCGGGTTTCCTTGCGTCTCTTGATGGTACGGATTCCCAGACCAGCCAGGCCAACCAGGGAAATCGCCATCAGCGCCACCCACAGGGTGACATTTTCGGTATCACTGGTCTGAGGGACAGCGACCTGGGTTCCGGACGCCTGCTGTGCAGGTTTGGAGGTGTTGTCCTCCTTACCCCAGGTACCGTTTTTGATGGCCTCAGCGATTTCAGGATGCTGGTCCTGATTCTGGGACGAAGCCGTACCCATTGCGCGGGTCAGTCCTTCCACCGCCCGACGAATGGCCAGAGCCATCCCGTCCACATCTGCCTGATCCTGCTGGCCGGCACCATAGACCACGGCATTCACCGCATTCCGGACCGCCTGCACGCTGCCGGCGGTGTATCCGGTGAGGTCCGCCGGGATTCCGGCCAGGGCCTCTTCCACAACGGTATAGTCGGCAGGGCGGTCATACCGGAAGTTGAAGGTCGCCGAATTTCCCGTCACGTCGGTGACAACAACGGTATTCTCGCCGACTTCGAGAAGGTCGGTATCCGGCAGATACTGCGTCTCGCCGACCGTGTAGGAAGGATCCGCTTTGCCGTTGACGGTGACCGCGTCAATCCCCTGGCCATCGGCCAGTGTGAGGACAACTTTCGTGTAGTAATCCTTGTAGGAGGCCGCATCAGCGGACATGGCGACCTCAGGGGCGTAACTGACCTTGTAGGCAGGATCTGCCTCATCCCAGTAAAGCAGAACGCCCGCGGGAGCGTTGGCCAGACAATAGTCCGCCGCATTTTTGTTGCCGTTGTCCGGCGCCTTGATCAGTGCCCAGCCATCCTGGAGCGTTCCCTCCACATAGACGGGCACGTGGCGTTTGCTGAAGGTATACTTCTTGTTTACCGTCAGAACGGCGCCAGCAGGCATCCAGAGTTCAAAATCGTCGTTTTCGGTGATGGAGAGGGCCTTCAAGATGGTATCCCCCGTCAGGATCAACCCACCGGTGCGCGCTGTCTTTTCCTGTTTGGTGTAATCGGTGCGGATGGTTCCCAGTCCGCTGGCGTCTCCGCTGGCGGTGAGCCAACTGTTGTTGATTTCCACTGCCGCCAGATTTTCCACCTTGCGGGTCAGGTCCAGGGGATTTTCTTTGCTGCCCAGGCCCGTCAGGATCAGGTCGGTGAGCTGCGTGTCAATGGTGCTGGTGGTACCGATGATCTTATCAAACGCAAGGCTGCTGCTCTGCAGGCAGATATCCAGCCAACGGGACTTGGATCTATCCACGATCTGACCGACATTGCCGGTCACAGTGGCGGCAATGGTCAGAGTCTTTTCGCCATTGGACGCACGGACATATTCCACATTGGCGCCGTCCATATCCAGCACCAGATTCTGCAGCGTGAGAGAATTCTGCACCTGGAGCGCCTTGCCCTTGGCAACGGACAAGGTGTGGGAGGCATCGCCGTCCTTGCCGTCGATGGTCAGCACAACATCGGGCAGGACCGCACCCTCCGGCAGGGTCAGGTCATCCTTGAGCGTCAGGGTGTAGCTGTCGGTACTGCCCGACATTTTCTCCAGCAGGGCAGCAGCCTCCTCCCAGGAGGCAAAATTCACCTCGTCCGGGAGCGTTCCGCCCTGGACGCTCATGACCGGCGCTTCCGCGACGATCTCTGTGCCATCCTTGTTCGTCAGCTTCACATCGCTGCCCTCGGGCAAGGTCAGCGGGACCTCCGTCAGATCGCTGCCTTCAAACTCCGGCAAAGTAAAGCTGCCATCGGCGCTGCCGGTCACTTTCAGCGCGGCTCCCTCGGCAAAGCGAAGTTCCCCCCGGCCGGAGAGCGTACCGATGCTGGCATCCGCATTCAGCTTAAGGCCGCCGTCATCCATCGTAACGGTATCAACATCTTCCAGCTGGCCGTGGAAAGTTTCAGAGCGATCGGCTTCCAGATAGGAATTTTGCAGTTCCACCTCTGTGAATCCGCTCATGTTGGGCAGATCATAATAGTACTCGCTGCTGCCGATGCCGGAGAATTCCACCGTGGCAGCTTCGCCCTCTCCGGTGAGGCGGACCTGCTGACCCAGCGGCAGACCGCCGGGCAGTGTGCCTTCAAAACGAAGATCGCTGCCCTTGATCTCGGCAAAACCGAAGCTGCCGCCGTCGATCATGACAAAGGCATATTCCCCCGCATCCACAGTGCAAAGTCCGCCTTCGGTGTCGAAATTTGTAACGCTGCGGATAGTCAGCGGGGCCTGCAGCGTCAGAGTGTCAGGCAGATCGACGCTGCATCCGGCAAAATCAATGACCGTTTCCTTGGCAGGGGCAAGGTCCGTATTCCATTCGATCAGTTCTCCGCTGCTGCGGGTGGTGATGGTGAAAGGCCCCTGATCCTGGGAATCATTGACAGCACGGATGGCGTCCTCCAGCGAGGCATATCCGGTCACCGTTCCGGTGCTGTCGGAGACGCTGGCCACGGTTTCCGCTTCCCCGAACAGTTTGACCGTAACGCTCTTGCCTGCAAACTTCTCCGCAAAAGCAGCCTGGAGTTCCTCAGTGGCGACATTCAGCGTAACGTTCTTCGTAGTTCCGAAGGCGTTCTTGTCAAGCTGATAAGTAGACAGGCTGCCGGGGCAGTTCAGGGTAAATCCCTCGGGCAGGCCGCTGAATTCGCTGGCGTCCCCGCTGCCGGAGAACGCATAGATGGTCATGGTACGGATGCTGGAACCGCTGAATGGCGATTTGCCGGAAATATTTGCCTTGGCGATTTCCAGCGAAGTCAGGCTGGTGCATCCCGCGAACACACCGGTCTTGAGAAGATTGGTGATGGTATTTTCCGCAAAGTCCACATGGTTCAGCGCCGTGCAGTCGCGGAAACAGTTCTGGCCGACGGCACTGACACTTGTGTCCGAAAGATCCACGCTGGTCAGCGCCGTATTGTCCATGAACGCGGCATTTCCCAATTCGGTGACGTCATATTTGCCGCCGGCGTACTCCATGCCGTTGGCGACGATCAGATCCCCTGTCACGTTTTTGCCGTCTACAAGGGTAAGTTTTCCGTTGGACGATGCTGTGGGCAGCTTGGTGATCCGGTATGTCACCTGATCGATGACGATCTCATCCCCCACTGCCGGGTCGGTCAGTGACATTACAGCCACTTTTGCAAGCTGCGGTACCTGGGCGGTCTCCGGGCTGGCAGGCTGAGAGGGAGGTGCCTCCTCCAATGTTTCATCCGAAATTTCATATGCTGCGGCGGTCTCCGGTGTTGCCTCGGCCAAGGCGGATATGGGCATCATACCGGCTGCCATTCCCAGCGAGAGAGCCAAGCACAGCGCTTTGGTCGTAATGCGCGTGTCTTTCACGGAATCTGTCACTCCTTTTCCGATTTAAGTCATGGTTTTATCTGGAATTGCATTCCTTTTTTATCATAGCCCTGTATTTACGGCGGAGAAACCATCACCCCGTCATTTTTATGTAAAAAAATGGAAAACCCAACTGATTTTTTGCAGCAAAAAGCGGCCGCCGCGCCGGGTAAACCGGAGCGGCGGCCGCCGTTAGCATCTGAACTTGTCAGGCTGCGAGATTACAGCTCAGCGAAGTACTTGATGGTGCGGACCATCTGGCTGGTGTAGCTGTTCTCGTTGTCGTACCAAGCAACGACCTGGACCTGGTAGGTAGGCAGGCTATTTTACACGTTATCTCGTTACATTTTCTCTTTTGGTAGCAGTATGCGTACTTTTTTCGTAGCAGGAAAATCGCAACAATTGTCGTAGTTGCGAACCCTCTTTTTTTCGTAGTTCAATGGTAGTTTATCGTAGCTGAAATCTTGCTTTTTGCACCTTCTTTCTAACTCTTTTCTATCCAAACTTTCCCCTCTAGTGCCGCTTACGCGGCCCTAAGAGGGGACTTTTTGTTTTAGGCTGCGGTATATTCCCGGATCAGTTTATCAAGAGTAGGGCGGGAAATATTCAGCTCCTTGGCCAGCTGTACCTTGCTCAATTCGCGGTTGAGGTATCTCTGGTATTGTGCACCGAAATCATCAATCTTGATTTCTTTGCGGCCCTTGTATTTTCCTTGCGACTTTGCAATGGCCACACCTTCCCGCTGCCGTTCCAACAGATTGGTTCTCTCAAATTCATAGATAGCGCCCAACATGGTCAGCATCAGTTTTCCTGTTGGGGTGCTGGTGTCAATGCTTTCTTTGTTGCTCACAAGATGCACACCCTTGGCCTGCAACAGTTCCACCATCTTCAAAAGGTCCGATGTAGAACGCGCCAAACGGCTGAGATCGTGAATATAAACCGTGTCCCCTTCCCGCGCAAATTCCAGCATGGCTTGCAGCTGCGGGCGGTTGGTATCTTTGGCGGAAACTTTCTCAGTAAACCACTTGTCGATCCCGTATTTTTTCAGCGCTTCAATCTGCCGCGCTTCGTTCTGTTCAACGGTGGAAACTCTCACATAGGCAATTTTCATGGTGCATCCCCTTCCTTACATTTCTATTGTAGCATACGGGGAGAGTGTTAATTTGGACTTCTGGACGTGCTTTACAAGTTGTAAGAAAAAAGCCGCCGGGACTCTAATTTTACAAATTAGCAGCCCCGGCGGTATGTAAAGATAGGGTATACTCGTTTTTACTTTTTATTTCCTGTAAATGTGCTTCAATCGTCAAGCGCTTCTTTTATTGCCTTATTGATGAGATCAATGTCATACCCCGAACTCGCATTGCTTGGCAATATACTTTTTGAAAATCCTGTATCTGCATGTAAATAGTATATTTCATTGGAAACTCCACCAAACCCATTTTGTGCACTTACTTCTACTTCCCAAAAATCAGTGGTTGTATCTGTCGCGGGGACAAAAAACACATTCCGAATCTCAACTGAACTCGGATTTTTGAAAGCATCTATATGCAGAAGGAAGGCATCCACAAAGGTCTTTTCTTCCTCATTCAGTTGTAGGTATGCTGACTTTTCCAGCACTGTAACTGAGCAACTTGAAAACACCTGTGTGCCATCAGAAACTGTTATCGTTGTTTGTCCAACAGCTTTTGCATAAATTGTTCCATCTTGTTCTACAGTAGCAACGCTTTCATCGGCAGATTTCCATACCAACTCATCTGTACTAGCATTTTCAGGAAAAACAACATAAGAAAGTTTATATGTTTCGTCTTGGACAATTTCACATGTATTAGTAGAGAGCGTCACATTATTTATCTTTGGAGCGCACGCACATAAACTGCAGAGCGCTCCAATCAGTAAAACAATTTTAATTATCTTCCTCATATTTTTCCTCCTTTTATTTTACAAAAACGATATTACTCAAATCATTTCGTTGATCTTATCAACAGCGACTTCCTCGCCGGTTGATATAACATTCTGAAGATTCATCTCGAAAAGTGCTGCATATCCTCTTGCAATACTGTCTGCATCTTGTGAATCCGCAGATTTTTCATACGCCTGTTGCATAACAGTGCTTTCATCAGTATATGTGCATTTCCCAAATTTATGGACTGTAACAAGAGCAAATGTAAATTCTACAGTAGCCTCCATATTGTTATTATCCATTTCTGAAAGCGCACTGTAAACTAAACATACTGAAGTCTGCCCGTCAGAATCATCCTCATCATTCTTTACAAAGGCTCTCTCCAATTGAAATGTTTTAGGGAATTCTGTCTGTGCTTTTGCTTCCCTTGCTGCCCATAACACATATCTCTCATTCGGTTTTAACAACCAACCATTTCTATATGTCAAAAGACCGCCAATGCAGCAAATGAACAAAAGTATTACGCCTACTATAATGCGCTTTTCTCTTTTTGCAATTCGTACGCCGTTTTTCTGTACTTCCTGCTCGCCAAATTCCTCCATTGATGCGCCACACTTGTTGCAAAATTTTGCTGCATCGTCTACACGGCATCCACATTTCTTACAGATCATAGACGCCCCTCCTCACATCAGCGCCGCTGCGCCACATGCTACAAGCAGAATATAACAAATCACACTGAACCCGACACCATACAAAGCCCATTTAC
>DXFO01000030.1 GCA_019114415.1 Candidatus Gemmiger faecavium
CTAAGTACGGTTTTAATCCAACGGAAGAGTATCTACCGAATCTGCTCCTGCGGCGAGGAGGCACAATCAAGAGATAAATCAGTTCCTTTTTGAGCGCGGCGAAAAAACTCTCCATACGCGTATTATTAAAGCAGCAGTGTGTGGTCATGATTTGTCGAGCCTATCCGTATTGCGCAAACAGCGCACGGTACTTCCGGTTGGTGTATGACTTGCCGTGGTCGAAATGCAGGACTCTCCCTTGCAGCCACGCAATAATCTTATCGTTCCTGTCCGTTTTTCTTCGGGATATTTTTGCACTCCACTTTTTGCACCCGTCTTTTCTGTAAATGTTCACGAACAGACCACACTTCTGTTTCTTCGCCTAATAATGTGGTGACATCCCGCTTGCTGTCGTGCATGATAGCCGGATCGTACTTTTCGCCGAAAGCATTTCTCACACGGTCAATGGCAGAGCGTTCCTTTTCCTCACGAACGGCAAGCCGTACATCCATCAGCTCAGGAGCATCCAAACCGGCGGCTTGCTCTTTCAGTGCGGCATACTGCTTCAGGGCTTCATCAAGTTCAGCAGTATACCTGGTCTCTTGCACTTCGATTTTTACTATCGTCCCCTCCATTTTGGCAACTTTTTTCTGCACAATAGCGATGGCCGCATCATCGGGACAGTCCAGCGAGGCGAGAAGGGCTTGTTTTTCCGATTTCAGTTCTTCCAAATCCTCGGTCAGTTCCGCAATGCGGCGGGTGAGGTCACGCATTTTGGGGATGTTATAAAGCGGCGTTTCCTTTTTCTCTGTAAACAGACATTTTCGCGCCTTGCCCTTTCCCTTTATCTCCTGAATCACTTTGGTATATCGTTCCAATATAGGCCGAACAGCTTGCATATAGTCGGTCATATTTTTCCTGCCGATACCGATATACCGAAGCTGATACCGAAAGATCAACATATTTCCTCGCAGCTGTTCCATTGCCTCTGCAAGCACCGGAATAGTGTTTTTGACCGCCTGCGTCAACTTCTGAACAGCAGACTTCAGCTCCCGAAGCAGGGCGTTGTCCGCCTTGATCTGCCGGTTCAGTTCGCAGCGGTCGGAGATGATACCGCGACGCTCCAGCGCCTGGGACGCCACGCCCTCGTGGATGGTGGGACGCTCTTCCAGGCCGCGCTCGGCATGGCTGCGATGGTCAATGCGCTCCGCATGACCGGCCAGCTCCAAACAGCGGTTCGCCGCCGTGGCCCACGCCTCGCGCCAGGCGAGCAGCTGTTCTTCGCTGTTCCACCGTGCAGCGATGGGGTTCTGTCTGCCGTACCGGGTGCTTTTTGGATGTTTGTCCGCACGAACATAGCCATGCGCCTGGGCTGCGGATGAAACCATATACACCTTCTTTTTGCCGACTTTGTAGGGATACTGCTTCTCCCAGCCCTCGGCCTGCGCCGACTTGAACTCGGCTGCGGTGAAGCCGCGTTCATTGCTGTCCTTGATGCAGAGATATTCTTTTTCAGTTTTATACTGCCAAGTGCCGTTTTCATTGAGCGGCCGCACCGTCAGTAGAATGTGGGCATGGGGGTTATGGCCGTCGGTGTCGTGGATGGCAACATCGGCGCACATCCCTTCCGCCACGAACTGCTCGCAGATAAAATTTTGCAGAAGCTCGATCTGCTGGTGCCGTGACAGCTCGATAGGCAGCGCGGCGACGAATTCCCGTGCCAGGCGGCTGTCCTTGGTTTTCTCTGCTTCCTCCACAGCGTTCCACAGCTTTTCCCTGTCCTGCCATTCCGGGGGAGCCATTGGCGGCAGGAACACCGCCTGCCAGGCAAGCCCCTGCTTTCGGGTGTAGTCGTGCTGCACTCCGTCATACTCATTGAGCATCCGGGAACAGCTCAGATAGGCCGAAGCGGCCACAGCGGAGCGGCCCGCGCCCCGGCTGACCATCTTGGCCTCTAAATGATAGATTGCCATAAATCACCTTGGCCTTTCTAAAGGGGTGCTGGAATTGCTCACCCCTTTTTCGTAAGAGGTACGTTGTGAAATGCGACGCGCCCAAAACGGGGGTGTAACGAATCGTTACATCCCACTATCTGCGTGAAGCTGCCGGTGGCAGGTTTGCGCAGGCAGACGGTAAACTGTGTAAGGTGGCATTTTGCCACCCCACCGCAGAACCGGCTGCGTGGACGATGACAGCAGCGCCGACCGGGCTGTGGCATCATCCAGCGGCTCCCGCAGGAGACACAATTCCCCTCGGAGAGCGCACGTGCCCGACCAACGGGAGGGCTACCACCGCCTGCTTTAGCAGGTGGTGAATAAGTGCGCCCTTCGGGTACAAAAAAGGAAAGCCCCCGGTTCCCTGGAGGCCCTCCAGCGTACAAAATAGGATTGTTACCGCTTCTGCAAGAGATAGTTTTCAAGGTCGGACAACTCCATCGCCCGCACCTCTGGCATCGCCTTTTCCAAAATCGCACCTTCCTGGATCAGCCGCCGCGTCCGGGCCTTGCGTTCCTTCACCCGGTCCCGTGCCTGGGCTTCCTCCAAGCGGTGCTTTGCCTGCAACAGTTTCTTTTCTTCATTTGTCATGGATTTACCTCCGTTTCTGCCAGATCAGGTCATAGCCCAGCACATC
>DXFO01000031.1 GCA_019114415.1 Candidatus Gemmiger faecavium
GGAAATGCGGTCTGCCAACTGCACAAGCCAAGCAAAGGGAGGTCATTCGGAGTGAACGACGTAAATAGTTTATCGCACACAAGCTGGAATTGCAAATATCATATAGTATTTGCGCCGAAATATCGGCGCAAAGTATTCTATGGACAGAAGCGAAGAGAGGTAGGAGAAATCCTGCGAAGACTGTGTAATTGGAAGAAAGTGAAAATCATAGAGGCAGAAGTATGTCCGGACCACATACATATGCTCGTAGAGATACCTCCCAAGTACTCGGTGTCCAGTTTTATGGGATACCTGAAAGGGAAAAGCAGCCTGATGATATACGAGAAGTACCCGGAATTGAAGTATAAATACCGCAACAGGGAGTTCTGGTGCAGAGGGTACTACGTAGACACAGCGGGCAAAAATGCAAAGAAAATAGAGGAATACATACGGCGCCAGCTGGAAGAAGACAAAGCCGGTGAACAGTTAACGATGGGAAACATCTAAAAAGCCCGTTTACGGGCAGCAAGTAACAGTCCTTCGCGGCTGGCAGACCGTACCAACGCGACGTGACGCGTGCGCTAGTATTCCAGGGTTTTACCCGTCTATGAAAAACCCCCGGCTTTGCCGGGGAATATTTATTCGTGAGGACCGTCCCGGTTCAGGATTCCGGGCCGATGCGGCGGCCCATCAGGTCGAGAAAGATCTCCATCTGGGGCGTGACCCATTTGTTGCGGTGGTAGACCAGCTGGCTCCACATCTGGGCGGGCGGGCAGTCCACGTCGAGGATGGTCAGGCGTCCCGCCGCCACTTCCGCCTCCACAACGTACCGGGGCAGAAAGGACACCCCGCCGTGGGAGAGCAGCATCCGCACAATGACGTCGGTGTTGCCGGTCTCGAAAAAGGGGTGGAGTTCCAGCCCCCGGGCGGCCAGTAGCTGTTCCAGGTCGTACCGGTAGCTGACCCCCTTTTCGGTCAGGATCAGGGGCTGTTCGGTCAGCGTCTCCAGTGCAATGCCCCGCTGCCCGGCCAGCTGGTGAGAGGCCTGGGCCACAAAGACGATGGGCTCGGGGCGTTCCAGTACCTTGACCCACTCGGGGAAATCGGTCTTTTTGTCCAGGAAAAACAGCACGTCCACGTCATTTTGCCGTACCATGCCGAACAATTCCGAGATGCGCCCGGTGTATACGGCGGTCTCCACCCCGGGGCAGAGGCGGTGAAATTCCGGCATCAGCGGGGTCAGCCCGCTCATGAGCAGGGACTCCGCCGTGCCGATGCGCAGCCGCCCGGCGGGGCTGCCGTCCGCATGGACCAGGGCCTTGGCCTTGTGGGCGGCCTTGAGCAGCTCCATGGCGGCGGGAATGAACCGTGTGCCTTCCTCGGTCAGCTGGATGCGCCGTCCGATGCGCTCAAACAGCGGTGCGCCCAGCTCCTGCTCCAGCTGCTTGACCTGTACCGTCACCGCCGCCTGGGAATACCCCAGCTGCTCCGCCGCCCGGGAAAAACTTTGCAGCTCCGCCACCCGCAGAAAGGTGGCTACCGTCCGCAGTTCCATCCTGTATCCTCCATCTATTAAAAAAACGAAACATATTTATAAAAACCATTAGTTTTACAAAAATGTGACCTAATGATACACTAACTTCGTGTCAAAATCAACGGCACAGCTGAAAAAAGCGCGAAGGGCGCAAGTGAACGGAAGCCGGCGGGAACTGCCGGGCTTTTTCTTGCGCCGCCGCGCCGGCACGGGCGAGAGGCGGGGAAGCCTCCGCCGCAACGAGGGGGAAGAAAGTTCATGGCGCTGTTTCAGGCGATCTACCATCTGCTTTGGGGAGACCTGATCACCATTCCGCTGCCGGGGGGCAGCAGCCTGGGGCTGTCCCTGCTGGTGCTCATCCTCATCCCCGCGGGGCTGTACTTTACCATACGCACGCGGTTTCTGCCCTTCCGCCTTTTCCCGGAAATGTGCCGCGTCACCCTGGAAAACAACAAAAGCTCCTCCCAGCGGGAGGGCATTTCCGGAGTGCAGGCGCTGATCGTCTCCACCGCATGCCGGGTGGGCATGGGCAACCTGGTGGGCGTGGTGGCAGTCATCTCCGCCGGCGGCGCGGGTGCCGTGTTCTGGATGTGGCTCATTGCCCTGGTGGGGTCCTCCACCGCCTTTATCGAGGCCACCCTCGCCCAGATCTACAAGGAAAAAGATCCCTTGTACGGCGGCTGGCGGGGCGGCCCGGCCTACTACCTCCACAGCCTGTTTGCAGGCAAGCGCCGCAAATCGGTGCTGGCCGTGCTGTTTGCGCTGTCGGGGCTGGTGTGCTGGTGCGGTATCAGTCAGGTCATCGGCAACACCATCTCCTCCTCCTTTGAAAATGCCTTCCATCTGCCGCCCCTCTGGTCCACCGTCATTCTGGTGGCCATTGCGGCGGTGGTGGTGCTGCGCAAAAACGCCACCGTGCGGGTGCTGGATTTCATTGTCCCCATCATGGCGGCCTGCTATTTCTTCATCACCGTGTTTATCATCGTCAAGAACGCCGGGCAGCTCCCCGCCGTGTTCGGACGCATCTTCTCGGAGGCCTTCGGCCTGCGGCAGGTGGCGGGCGGCGGCCTGGGCGCCGTCATCATGAACGGCGCCAAGCGGGGTCTTTTCTCCAATGAGGCCGGCTCCGGTTCCGCCCCCTGCGCGGCGGCCGCTGCCGATATCAGCCACCCGGCCAAGGCGGGCCTGCTGCAGGCGCTGGGCGTGTTCATCGACACCATTGTCATTTGCAGCTGCTCGGCTATGATCATGCTGCTGACGCCCCAGTCCCTCACCGACGGGCTGGAAGGCATGGACCTGCTCCAGACTGCCATGCAGTACCATCTGGGCGAGTTCGGCGTCATTTTTATCGCCGTGATCCTGTGGCTGTTCAGCTTTTCCACCTTTTTGGGCATCCTTTTCTATGCCCGGTCCAATGTGGCCTATCTGTTCGGGGACAACTGGCTGTCCCAGACATTGTACAAGGTGCTGGCGCTGGTCATGCTGTTTGTGGGCGGACTGGCCGCCTACCAGTTCGTCTGGGACCTGGGTGATGTGGGCATCGGCCTGATGACCCTTTTCAACATGATCGCCCTGATCCCCCTGGCGCCCAAGGCATTGGCGTCCCTGCGGGATTATGAGCAGAACGTCATGCACCGGTAAGCTCACCCACTTTTTACTTTGCAATCTACTTTCTCTTTCATCTCGCCGCTTTCCCGGACCGCTCCCCGGTCCCGGGAAAGCGGCTTTTCTTGTGCTCGGCTCCGGGCCATACCTGAAAGCTATACCGCAGTATGAAATATAGGTATTTGCAACGGCAGGACTTCCGCAGTATAGTAAAAACGGGAAAAGAAGAAAGGGCGCGCCCCGGCTGCCCGCAGTGGATTTGCCGGACGAAAGCGCATACCCTGCCCATGGGCGCAGGGACAGGATAAGACAGGGAACAGGAGGCTGTTTGTATGAATAGTATTGAAAATCAACGGTTTGACGCGGAGCGGGCGCTGTACGGCAGCCATGACCTGACAGTGCGGGACTGTGCCTTTGACGGCCCCGCCGACGGAGAGAGCGCCTTCAAGGAATGTTCGGATGTGACGGCGGAGCGCTGCTTTTTCAATCTGCGCTATCCTTTCTGGCATGACCACGGCCTGACCATCCGGGACGGCGAAATGACCGAGCTTTGCCGGGCGGCGCTGTGGTATTCCGACCATGTCACCATCGAGGACACCCGCCTGCACGGCATCAAGGCCCTGCGGGAATGTGCCGACGTCACCATGCGGGGCTGCGACATCCGGTCGCCGGAGTTCGGCTGGTCGGTGCGGGGCATCCGCATGGAGGACTGTACCGCCGAGAGCGAATATTTCATGATGCGCTCCACCGGGCTGCGTTTTTCCCATGTGAGCATGAAGGGCAAGTACTCCTTCCAGTACATCGAGGATGCCGTTTTTGAAAACTGCACCTTTGACACCAAGGACGCCTTCTGGCATGCCAGAAACGTGACGGTGAAAAACAGCGTGGTCAAGGGGGAATACCTGGCCTGGTACTGCGAGAACGTCACCTTTGACCACTGCCGTATCATCGGTACCCAGCCCCTGTGCTACTGCAAGGGCCTGAAACTTATTGACTGCGAGATGGTGGACACCGACCTGGCCTTTGAGCGCAGCCAGGTGGAGGCCACCGTCACCACGCCGGTCCTCAGCATCAAGAATCCCCTGTCGGGACACATCACCGTGCCTGCCGTGGGGGAGGTCATCCGGGACATCGACGGCGCGGACGCCGCCGTGATCATCGCCGCACCCCACACAAAGGGCTGCGCCTGACCCCCAACCATGAAAAAACCGCCTCCGGCCTTGTGGACCGGGGGCGGTTTTTTATGATGCGGAAAGGGTCACGGCGCGGGAGACAGGACGGCCTCCATGGGACGGTGAAGAAAATCCCGGACGCCCGGACTTTTCTTCCGGCAGCAAAACGCCCCCGCTGCGCCGGAAAGACGAAGCAGGGGCGAAAAGACAGTTCTTGGATGGTTTACAGGATGCTGTTGACCAGGCTCTCCTCCACCACGCTGCCGATGCCGCCGTGGGTCTGGGTGGACAGGCTGGCGGCGCAGCAGGCAAAGCGGGTCACGGCGCGCAGTTCCTCCGCGGTCAGGGCCTCGGGAGCCTTGTTCAGCTTGAGGAACTGGCTCATGGCGCTGCCGCCGAAGATGTCTCCCGCGCCGGTGGTGTCGACCACATGGATGCCGGAGGGCGATGCGACCTCGCCGCAGCCCTGGGCGTTGGCAAAGTGGCAGCCCTTGGGGCCGAGGGTGGCGTACACCAGGCGCACGCCGTACTCTGCCAGCAGCTTCTGAGCGCCTTCCTCGGGGGAAAGGCCCCACAGAAATTCGATCTCCTCGTCGCTGATCTTGACGATGTCCGCCTGGTGCAGACCCCACTCGATCTGCTCTTTGGCGGCGGCGTCGCTGGGCCACAGGGGCTTGCGCAGGTTGGGGTCAAAGCTGATGAGCTTGCCGTGCTCCTTGGCATAGGCTATCGCCGCCCGGGT
>DXFO01000003.1 GCA_019114415.1 Candidatus Gemmiger faecavium
CGGGAAACCGGATTGTCATATTTCCACAATTTCGCCGCACTACAATCTATATTTTACACAAAAGAATTTACTTTTGCAACATATTTCACCAAAAAAGATTGCTTTTTCTTGGTGAAATTATCTCCCAGGGCGTTTTCAAGGCCAAAAACCACCTGTAAGCGTGGTTCTGCCCCTATTGTAGCGGTAAAATGTGATGCTTGTTTGAAAGTCTGGTGAAAGCCACGGCCCTCACTCCCCGGCGATGGCGGCCACTTCGGCGGCGGTCAGCTCCCGCCACTGACCGGGAGCCAGCGCCTCGTCCAGAGCTACCCCGCCGATGGCCTCCCGGTGCAGCGCGTCCACCCCCGCGCCGTATACCCCGAACATCCGCTTGATCTGGTGGTACACCCCCTGGTGCAGCACCACCCGCACCGTCCGCTTATCCTCGCTCAGGGGGGTCACCTCGGCCGGCGCCAGCCGCACTTTGTCCATCAGGACCACCCCCGCCGCAAACCCCTCGGCCATCTCGTCGGTCAGCGGGGTGTCGAGGGTGACCCGGTAGGTCTTGGGGACGTGTCGTTTGGGGGCGAGGATATCGTGGGCAAAGCCCCCGTCGTCGGTGATGAGGACAAAGCCGGTGCTGGTCTTATCCAGCCGCCCCGCCGGGAACAGCTCCCGCCGGGGGTAGGCGCCCCGCACCAGGTCCACCACCGTCCGCTCCCGCCTGTCGGACGAGGCGCTGACCACCCCCGCCGGCTTATTCAGCATGATATAGACGAAGGCCTGCCGGGGGCGGCTTTTGCCGTCCAGCTGGATGCTGTCCATCTCGCTGACCTGCTGCTCCGGCCGCTTGCAGACCGCACCGTTGACGCTGACCCGCCCGCTGCGGATCGCCTCCCGGCTCTCGCTGCGGGTGCACTGTGCGGCCTCTGCCAGATATTTGTCCAGACGCATAAGCCCTCCTTCCCGGGCGGCTGCCCGCCCGCACCGCCTCCCGGCGGACTGTTTTCTTTTTATTGTATCACATTTTTCGGCGTTTGGGAATTCAATTCATTTCATCCTTCAACCCTAAGATATAGTCCGCGCTGACCTGATAGTACCGGCACAGGGCGATCAGATGCCGGATGGGCAGTTCATTCGCGCCCCGCTCGTAGCGGGCATACATGGTCTGCGAGGTGCCCAATACGTCGGCAATCTCCTGCTGGGTTTTGTCCCGGTCCTCCCGCAGGTCCCGGATCCGCTTGACATACTCCATACTCTGTCCTCCCCTTTCCGCTGGGTTAGACAAAGTATAGGTTAATACAGATATTTACTATTGACTTTAGTAAATATTTGTACTAAACTTGAGACATTCCCCTCTTCTTTTCACTGGATGATTTCACGGAGGTTATCCCATGCCGCTCGTTCCCCTGTTCCTGGACATTCTTAGATGTTACTGGATCCTTTATCTTTATGGCGCAAGCTGGCTGCTCAGCCAGCTCCAGTAAACGCAACACCCCCGAGCCGGCAGTGCTGCCAGCCCGGGGGCGTTTTGCGTATGGAATTTTTATCCTGCGTATGCGCGCAGAAATGGGTCCACCCTAGAGGGCGTTAAACGCTCAGCTCCGCGTGCTGGCCGAGCGCCTCGGGGCAGCGGTCAAAGATGGGCTGGAGGACGTTCTGGATGAACTCCTCCACTTGCTGGGGGGCGCGGCCGACAAAGTTCTCGGGGACAAGGCCGGCCTCGATCTCTTCGCGGGTCAGGCCGAAGGCGGGGTCGGCGGCGATCCGCTCCACCATGTCGTTGGGCAGACCCTCCTCCTTGACCAGTTTGCCGGCGGCGATGGCGTGCTGGCGCAGACGCTCGTGCAGCTCCTGCCGGTTGCCGCCCTTTTCCACCGCCTGCATCATGATGTTCTCGCTGGCCATGAAGGGCAGCTCGGCCATCAGCCGGCTGCGGACCACCTTGGGGTAGACCACCAGGCCGTCGGTGACGTTGAGCATGATGTTCAGGATGGCATCCGCCGCCAGGAAGCCCTCTGCCATGGCGACGCGCTTGTTGGCGCTGTCGTCCAGGGTACGTTCGAACCACTGGGTGCCAGCGGTAAAGCTGGGGTTCAGCACGTCTACCATCAGGTAGCGGGCCAGCGCGCAGATCCGCTCGCAGCGCATGGGGTTGCGCTTATAGGGCATGGCGGAGGAACCGATCTGGTTTTTCTCAAAGGGCTCCTCCATCTCCTTGAAGTTGGCCAGCAGACGGATGTCGGTGGCCATCTTCATGGCGCTCTGGGCAAGGCCTGCCAGGGCGGACAGCACGTTGTAGTCTACCTTGCGGCTGTAAGTCTGGCCGCAGACGGGGACCACCTTGTCAAAGCCCATCTGGGCGCAGACATCGGCCTCCACGGCCTTGACCTTGGCGGAATCCCCGCCGAACAGCTCCATAAAGCTGGCCTGGGTACCGGTGGTTCCCTTGACGCCGCGCAGGGCCAGGCTGGAGATCTGGTGATCGATCTCGCAGACGTCCATGTACAGCTCGTTCATCCATAGGGTGGCACGCTTGCCCACGGTGGTCAGCTGTGCAGGCTGGCAGTGGGTGTAGGCCAGGCAGGGCATGTCCTTGTATTCCTTGGCAAAGACAGCCAGGTTGGCCAGCACGCCGATGAGCTTTTTGCGCACCAGCTGCAGCGCATCGCGCATGATGATGACGTCGGTGTTGTCACCCACGTAGCAGCTGGTAGCGCCCAGGTGGATGATGCCCTTGGCGTTCGGGCACTGCAGGCCGTAGGCGTAGACGTGGCTCATGACGTCATGGCGGACCAGCTTTTCACGGGCGGCAGCTTCCTCATAGTTGACGTCGTCCTGGTGGGCTTCCAGCTCGGCGATCTGTTCGTCGGTGATGGCCAGACCCTGACGCTGTTCCGCCTTGGCCAGTGCGATCCACAGCTTGCGCCAGGTGCGGAACTTTTTGTCGTCTGAGAACAAGAACTGCATCTCGTCCGAAGCATAGCGGGTAGAGAAGGGAGAAATATAACGATCGTGCGGCATAACTAGTAACCTCTTTCTGTGTGATAAGGGGTTCGGCCCCCGGGCGGCAAAGACTGTGCAGCCCGGGGAGGACCCTGTGCCTTACAGCTTGAAGTAGTTGACGCCGCCCTCAAACAGCGGCTGATACTTGTCGCCGCCCACATTCTTGTACAGATTGTCGGCGCTGCGTTCGCTGTGGCCCATCTTGCCCAGGACACGGCCGTCCGGGCTGGAGATGCCCTCGATGGCCAGCACGCTGCCGTTGGGGTTGTAGCGCTGGTCCATGGTGGGCACGCAGTTCAGATCAACATACTGGGTGGCGACCTGACCGTTGTCGATGAGCTGCTTGAGCAGGGCGTCATTGCAGACAAAGCGGCCTTCGCCGTGGCTGATGGCGATGAGGTGCTCGTCGTTGACGCTGCACTCGGACAGCCAGGGGCTCTTGGTGGAAGCCACGCGGGTGCGGACCAGCATACTCTGGTGACGGCCCACGGTGTTGAAGGTCAGGGTCGGATCATCTTCGGTGATGGGACGGATCTCGCCGTAGGGGACAAGGCCCAGCTTGATGAGAGCCTGGAAGCCGTTGCAGATGCCCAGGGCAAGGCCCTCGCGCTCGTTGAGCAGGCGGTTGACAGCATCGGCCACAGCAGGAGCGCGGAAGAAAGCGGTGATGAACTTGGCGCTGCCGTCCGGCTCGTCGCCGCCGGAGAAGCCGCCCGGCAGCATAAGGATCTGGGATTCATCCAGAGCCTTGACCAGGGCCTCGCAGCTCTCGGCCACATCGGCGGGGGTCAGGTTCTTCAGGACCAGGATGCGCGGGTCGCCGCCGGCACGGCGGAAAGCACGGGCGGTGTCGTACTCGCAGTTGGTGCCGGGGAAGACGGGAATGACCACCTTGGGCGTTGCCAGGCGGACGGCAGGGGCCACCTGATGCTTGCAGTCATACTCCAGAGCATCCACTTCCTTGCCGGGCTTGCGGTAGGGGAAGACCGGCTCCAGCTTGGCCTCCCACACTTCCTGCAGGGCGGCCAGATCGGTGGCTTCGCCGCCGGCAATCAGTTCATAATCCACGGTGGTGAAGCCCAGGAACTGACCGGCGGAAGCATCCAGCAGTTCCAGGATGACAGCGCCGTAGCAAGGCTTGAAGAGGTCGGCAACGTTGACGTTGTCGCTCAGGCGCAGGCCCACATGGTTGCCCACGCACATCTTGAACAGGGCCTCGGCAATGCCGCCGTAACCGGGGGTGGCGGCCGACAGGACCTTGCCCTCGTCGATCATCTGCTCCACCGTCTTGTAGTTGGACAGCAGACTGCCAATCTCGGGCAGACCGTCCTTATACTGAGGTTTGAGAATGACAACGGCGCTGTTGGCTTTCTTGAACTCGGGGCTCAGCACGCTGCGGGTGTTGCCGATGGCAGTGGCAAAGCTGACCAGGGTGGGCGGGACATCCAGGCCCTCAAAGCTGCCGGACATGCTGTCCTTGCCGCCGATGGAGGCGATGCCCAGGCCCATCTGGGCGTCCAGAGCGCCCAGCAGAGCGGCCAGCGGTTTGCCCCAGCGCTCGGGCTGGGAACCCATATGCTCAAAGTATTCCTGGAAGGTCAGGTAAGCGTCCTCATGGCGGAAACCGGCGCAGACCAGCTTGGTCACGCTCTCTACCACGGCCATGTAAGCGCCGCGGTAGGGGTCAGCTTCGGTCAGGTAGGGGTTGAAGCCCCAGGCCATGCCGGAGCAAGTGGTGGTCTCGCCGTCCACGGGCAGCTTGGCAGCCATGACCATGGCGGGGGTCAGCTGATACTTGCCGCCGTAGGGCATGAGCACGGTGGCCGCGCCGATGGTGGAGTCGAACCGCTCACCCAGGCCCTTCTGGCTGCAGACGTTCAGGTCGCTGACCAGGGAGCGCATCTTCTCGGTGAAGGTTTTGCCCTCCCACTTGGGCTGCCAGGTGCGGCCGGGCAGGATGTGGGCGCTGGCGTGACGCTCGGCGCCGTTGGAGGACAGGAACTCGCGGGACAGGTCGACGATGGCCTGTCCGTTCCAGAACTCCTTCATCCGGGGTTCCTCGGTGACGGTGGCGACGATGTTGGCTTCCAGGTTCTCCTGGGATGCCAGAGCGATGAAGGCGTCGGCGTCGTCGGCAGAGACAGCCACGGCCATGCGCTCCTGGCTCTCGGAGATGGCCAGCTCGGTGCCGTCCAGACCCTCGTACTTCTTGGTGACCTTGTTCAGATCGATGGACAGGCCGTCGGCCAGCTCGCCGATGGCAACGGACACGCCGCCCGCGCCGAAGTCGTTGCAGCGCTTGATCATGCGGCAGGCGTCCTCCCGGCGGAAGAGACGCTGCAGTTTGCGCTCGATGGGGGCGTTGCCCTTCTGGACCTCAGCACCGCAGGTCTCCAGGCTGGACAGCTTGTGCGCCTTGGAGGAACCGGTGGCGCCGCCGATGCCGTCACGGCCGGTGCGGCCGCCCAGCAGAATGATAACGTCGCCCGGGGCAGGGGTCTCGCGGCGGACATGGCTGGCCGGGGTAGCGCCCACAACGGCACCGATCTCCATGCGCTTGGCCACGTAGCCGGGATGGTACAGCTCGCTGACCTGACCGGTGGCCAGACCGATCTGGTTGCCGTAGCTGGAATAGCCCGCGGCAGCGGTGGTGACCAGCTTGCGCTGGGGCAGCTTGCCCTCCATGGTCTCGGAGACGGGCTGCAGCGGGTTGCCTGCACCGGTGACGCGCATGGCCTGATAGACGTAGCTGCGGCCGGACAGGGGATCGCGGATGGCGCCGCCGATGCAGGTGGCCGCGCCGCCGAAGGGCTCGATCTCGGTGGGATGGTTGTGGGTCTCGTTCTTGAAGAGGAACAGCCAATCCTGCAGTTCACCGTCCACATCGCACTTGATCTTGACGGTGCAGGCGTTGATCTCCTCGCTCTCGTCCAGGTTCTTCAGGATGCCGCGCTCTTTCAGGGCTTTGGCACCGATGGTGGCCGCATCCATGAGGGTGCGGGGCTTCTTGTCCCGGCCGGTCTCGGCGCGCAGAGCCATGTAGCGGTCAAAGGCAGCCTGGACCACGGCATCGTCGATCTGGACGTCGTCCAGAATGGTGCCGAAGGTGGTGTGGCGGCAGTGGTCGGACCAGTAGGTATCGATGACGCGGATCTCAGTGATGGTGGGATCGCGGTGTTCGCTCTTGAAGTAGTCCTGGCAGAAGACGATGTCGGCATGGTCCATGGCCAGGCCCTTCTCCACGCGGAAAGCCTCCAGGGCGTCGTCGTCCATCTCAATGAAGCCGGTCAGCGTCTCCACGGCGCTGGGGACGGCGAACTCCATCTTGAGGGTGGTGCGCTCCTCCAGGCTGGCCTCGCGGGCTTCCACCGGGTTGATGACATACTTCTTGATGGCAGCCAGATCGTCGGCGGAGAGCTCGCCCTCCAGCAGGTAGACCTTGGCGCTGCGCACGTCGGGGCGCTCGCCCTGGCTGAGCAGCTGGATGCACTGGGAAGCAGAGTCGGCACGCTGGTCAAACTGGCCGGGCAGGTACTCCACGGCAAAGACGGTCTGGGCCTCGGGCAGAGTGTCATAGGTCACGTCCACCGGCGGCTCGCTGAACACGGTGGGGATGGCACGGTCGAACAGTTCCTTGTCGATGCCCTCCACGTCGTAGCGGTTGATGAGGCGCAGGCCTTTCAGGCTGGTGATGCCGACCAGTTCGGTCAGCTCGTGCAGCAGGGACTGGGCTTCGCCGTCGAAGCCGGGCTTTTTCTCAACGTAAATACGGTAAACCATAGGTTAATCCCTCTCTTTCTGCAGTGCGGCAAGGGCGCGCGCGCCGATGTCGGAGCGCTTGTGCAGTTTTTCAAAGTGGATGCCGTCCGCTGCCGTGTAGGCCTTTTTCAGGGCCTCGGGCAGGGTGGGGGCGGTGGCGGTCACACCCAGGACGCGTCCGCCTGCCGTGACCAGCGCGCCGTCCTTGACGGCGGTGCCGGCGTGGTAAACGGTAGCCTCCCCGCCGGGCAGCTGGCCGTTCTCCAGTCCGGTGATGGGCTTGCCCTTCTCGTAGGAGAGGGGATACCCGCCGGAAGCCAGCACCACGCAGGCCGCAGCGCCATCGGAAAAGACCACGTCGGTCTGGTCCAGGGTGCCGTCGGTGGTGGCCAGCATGATCTTCAGAAGGTCGCTCTGCAGCAGGGGCAGAACCACCTGGGTCTCGGGGTCGCCGAAACGGCAGTTATACTCAATGACCTTGGGGCCGTCGGGGGTGAGCATCAGGCCGAAGTACAGGCAGCCCTTGAAGGGGCAACCCTCCGCCTGCATGGCGGACACGGTGGGCAGGAAGATCTCCTTCATGCAGCGGTCGGCCATCTCGGGGGTGTAGTAGGGGTTGGGAGCAACGGTGCCCATGCCGCCGGTGTTCAGGCCCTGGTCGCCGTCCAGGGCGCGCTTGTGGTCCATGCTGGACACCATGGGTTTCAGGGTCTTGCCGTCACAGAAGGACAGCACACTCACCTCGGGACCGGTGAGGAACTCCTCCACCACCACGCGGCTGCCGGAAGCGCCGAACTTTTTGTCCAGCATGATCTCCTTGACGGCGGCCTCGGCCTCGGCTTCGTCCTGGCAGATCAGGACGCCCTTGCCCAGGGCCAGACCGTCGGCCTTGATGACCACGGGGTACTTGCCCTGGGCGCGGACGTAGTCCATGACCTTGGCAGGATCGTCAAACACTTCATACCCGGCGGTGGGAATGCCGTACTTTTTCATCAGGTCCTTGCTGAAGACCTTGCTGGCCTCAATGCGGGCGGCAGCCTTGTCGGGGCCGAAGGCGGGGATGCCCACGGCCGCCAGAGCGTCCACCATGCCCAGCGCCAGGGGATCGTCCTGGGCCACGACCACGTAGTCGAAAGCTTCCTCCTTGGCAAAGGCTACCATGGCATCCACATCGGTGGCGGGGATGGCCTTGCAGGTGGCGTCGTAGCTGATGCCGCCGTTGCCGGGGGCGCACCAGATCTCGGTGCAATCGGGGCTTTGCTTGAGGGCGCGGATGATGGCGTGTTCACGACCACCGCCGCCGACGACGAGAATCTTCATATCGAAAACTCCTTTATGACGGTACACCGTCTGAATTTTACATACAGGAAAGGCTGTGACAAAAACCCCGAAAAGGAAGCCCGACGCCGTATAAGGTTTCAGGCTTCCTTTTCGTGTAATGGCTCAAATCAATGGTGGAACAGCCGGATGCCGCAGAAGGCCATGGCAATGCCGTACTTGTCGCAGGTCTCGATGACCTGGCTGTCACGGATGCTGCCGCCGGGCTGAACGATGGCGGTCACGCCGCTGCGGCGGGCGCGCTCGATGTTGTCCCCGAAGGGGAAGAAGGCGTCGCTGCCCAGGGAGACACCGGTCACCTTGTCCAGCCAGGCGCGCTTTTCCTCAGCGGTCAGCGGCTCAGGCTGGGTGGTGAAGGTCTCGGCCCACATGTCGTCGCCGATGACATCCTCGGGGGTGTCGCCGATGTAGACATCGATGGCGTTGTCGCGGTTGGGCTTGCTCACATCGTCGCGGAAGGGCAGATCCAGCACCTTGGGCATATGGCGCAGCTGCCAGTTGTCGGCCTTCTGGCCCGCCAGACGGGTGCAGTGGATGCGGCTCTGCTGGCCGGCGCCCACGCCGATGGTCTGACCGCCCTGGACATAGCACACCGAGTTGGACTGGGTGTACTTGAGGACGATCAGGCTCATGACCAGGTCGCGCTTCTGATCCTCGGTGAGGGTCTTGTTCTTGGTGACGATGTTGGTCAGCATGGTGTCGGCGGTGATGGCCAGATCCTGACGGCCCTGCTCAAAGGTCACGCCAAAGACGGTGCGGGTCTCCAGGGGAGCGGGAGCATAGTCGGGATCGATGGCAACGATGTTGTAGTTGCCCTTTTTCTTGGATTTCAGCACTTCCAGGGCATCGGCGTCGTAGCCGGGCGCAATGATGCCGTCGGACACCTCGTGCTGGATCAGCTTGGCGGTTGCCAGGTCGCAGACGTCGGACAGGGCGATCCAGTCGCCGAAGCTGGACATGCGGTCAGCGCCGCGGGCGCGGGCGTAAGCGCAGGCCAGGGGAGACAGCTCCACGTCGGCACCGATGTGGTACATGCGGCGCAGCGTCTCGTCCAGGGGCAGGCCCAGGGCCGCACCGGCGGGGGAGACGTGCTTGAAGCTGGCAGCGGCGGGCAGGCCCAGAGCCGCTTTCAGGTCACGGACCAGCTGGTAGCTGTTGAAGGCATCCAGAAAGTTGATGTAGCCGGGACGGCCGTTCATGATCTGGATGGGCAGCTCGCTGCCGTCCGCCATGTAGATGCGGGCAGGCTTCTGGTTGGGGTTGGTGCCGTATTTCAGTTCAAATTCCTTCATGGATCTCAGCCCTCCACAGCAGTGTATTTGTTCAGGATAACATCCTCGTAGTCGCCGGTGGCCAGAGTGATGGCGCGGACGAACAGGCTGACCTTGTTGTCCTCGTTGAGCGCTGCCCACAGTTTGCCGGCAAACTCATTGGGATCGTTCTGGTCGATGGCAACGCGCATGGGCTCGCCTGCATAGCTGGGGATGGGGGAGCCGTTCTTCTGGTAGGTGCTGATGAAGTGCCCCTCACCGGCCAGAGGCTGCGGGTAGTCGAAGGTCTGGCGCTGCAGGCTGGAGGGATCGCCCTCGCAGGTTTTGAGGATGTTCAGCTTGTAACCGCCGCGGCGCATATTGACAACGCCGGAAATGCGCGGGGTAAAGTTGGGGGCGTCGTCCTCAAACAGGCGGGTGGACAGAGCAGCCTCAAAGCTGTAACCCGGGAAGAGATTGTCCCGGATGAAGTGGTAGATGGTGTCGGTCTGGTCGCCGTTGGTGACGATGGTGGTCTCGTGCAGGGTCAGCACGGGATTGTAGATGATGAGGTGCGGGTCCTCCATCTTGGCGGGGTCGGCCGCCACGGTGCGGATGCCGCCGGGAATGGCCTCAAACACACGGTTGCGGCTGTTGGAGCTGCGGCCCATGATCCAGTAGGCCACCATGGCCTTGGTGCCGTCGGGGGACAGGCCCAGGCAGATGCCGCGGCCGGGATACTCGTTGCCGGAAAGATATCTGTACAGGTTCTTTTTCATAACTGTTACACCTCACCGTTGCAGACCATGGCGATGGCACGGGGCAGCAGCTTCCACTCTGCCTCCACCATCACGCGTTTTTGTAAGACTTCGGGGGTATCGCCGGGCTGGATCTCCACCGCCTTCTGCAGCAGGATGGGACCGCCGTCGCATACCTCGTTGACAAAGTGGACCGTCGCACCCGTCACCTTGACGCCCCGGGCCAGAGCGGCCTCATGCACCCGCAGGCCGTAGAAACCGGGACCGCAGAAGCTGGGGATCAGGCTGGGATGGACGTTGAGGATGCGGTTGGGATAGGCCGCGATGACGCTGGGGCCCAGCACGCTGAGGAACCCGGCCAGAACCACCAGCTCGATGCCGTTTTCCTGAAGGACGCTCAGCAGGGCCGCGTCAAATTCTTCCGAGGTGGCATAGTCCTTGCGGCTGACCACTGCCGTGGGCACCCCGAAGGACGCCGCGCGCTCCAGGGCGTAGACCCCGGGCTTGCTGGCCACCACCAGGGTGACCTTGCCGTTCGGGTTTTCGCCGCGGCGCTCGCTCTCCAGGATGGCCTGGAGGTTGGTGCCGCCGCCGGATACCAAAACCGCGATCTTCATCATACCAGTTCCACTCCTTCGCCCTCGGCAATGACACCGAGACGGTAGGCATCCTCGCCGTTGGCCTTGAGGATCTCGAGAGCCTTGTCGGCATCCTCGGCGGCAACGGTCAGAACCATGCCGACGCCCATGTTGAAGGTGTTGAACATGTCGCGCTCGGGAATGTTGCCTTCCTTGGCCAGCACGTCGAAGAGGGCGGGGATGCGCACATCCTCCTTGCGGATGCGGGCGCAGCAGCCGGCTTTCAGGCTGCGAGGAATGTTCTCATAGAAGCCGCCGCCGGTGATGTGGGACACGCCCTTGACGGTGACTTCCTCCATCAGAGCCAGCACCGGCTTGACGTAGATGCGGGTGGGAGCCAGCAGCGCCTCGCCCAGGGTGCAGCCCAGGGCAGGGTAACGCTTCTCCAGCACTTCGGGCTGGTTTTCCAGATCAAAGATCTTGCGCACCAGCGAGAAGCCGTTGGAGTGCACGCCGGAGGAGGGCAGGGCGATCATGACGTCGCCGGGGACCATTGTAGAGTTGTCCAGGATCTTGCTCTTGTCCACGGCGCCCACAGTAAAGCCGGCCAGGTCGTACTCGTCCTCAGGGTAGAAGCCGGGCATCTCGGCGGTCTCGCCGCCCACCAGAGCGCAGCCTGCCTGAACGCAGCCCTCGGCCACGCCCTTGACCAGCTCGGCAATGCGCTCGGGAACGTTCTTGCCGCAGGCGATGTAGTCCAGGAATACCAGAGGCTTGGCGCCTGCGCAGATGACGTCGTTGACGCACATGGCAACGCAGTCGATGCCCACGGTGTCATGCTTGTCCATGAAATGAGCGATGCGCAGCTTGGTGCCCACGCCGTCGGTGCCGGAGATCAGCACAGGGTGGGGCATGTTGGTGCAGTCCAGTTCAAACAGACCGCCAAAGCCGCCCAGGCCGCCGATGCAGTGGCGGTTCATGGTGCGGTCGACGTACTGCTTCATCAGTTCAACGGCTTTGTAGCCCGCGGTGATATCCACACCGGCAGCGGCGTAGCTCTCGGAATGACTCTTTTGCATATCGATCCTCCTTGGGTGCTTGCGGCGGTGCGCCGCGCAGGGTCACAGCTTTTTCTGGGGATTGGAAACGCTCAGCGGCTTGTCGTACACGATGTCCATGGTCTCGGTGGGCGGGGTCACAGGATACTGTCCGGTAAAGCAGCCGGTGCAGAAATCACAGTGGCTGTGGATGGCAAGCTGCTTGACATGCTCCACGCTCAGGTAGCCCAGCGTGTCGGAACCGACCAGACGGTTGATCTCATCCACGGTATGGCCGGTGGCGATCAGGTCCTTCTCGTCGGGAATGTCGGTGCCGAAATAGCAGGGATGGATGAAGGGCGGCGCGCTGATGCGGTAGTGTACTTCCTTGGCGCCGGCCTCGCGCAGCAGGCGGATGGTGCGGGCGCTGGTAGTGCCGCGGACGATGGAGTCGTCCACCAGTACAACGCGCTTGCCCTTGACGGTGGACTCAATGGCGTTGAGCTTGAT
Source organism: Candidatus Gemmiger faecavium (assembly GCA_019114415.1). Lineage (GTDB taxonomy): Bacteria > Bacillota > Clostridia > Oscillospirales > Ruminococcaceae > Gemmiger > Gemmiger faecavium. The sequence goes on from DXFO01000003.1 coordinate 12,216, forward strand.
GCGGACGCTGTTTTCGCGCTGCTTCTGGTTGCCTTGGATAAAGGTGCGGCCCACATACTTGTTCTTGATGAAGCCGATGCCGTAGGGGATACCGCTTTCCTGAGCATAACCCAGGGCAGCGTCCAGGCCGGAATCCGGCGCGCCGATGACCACGTCGGCCTCCACGGGATGCTCCTGCGCCAGGAAACGCCCTGCCTGCAGGCGGGCCTCGTGAACGCAGGTGCCCTCGATGATGGAGTCGGGACGGGCAAAGTAGATGTACTCAAACACGCAGATGGTGTGGGGCGCGGTGTTGCAGTGGGTCTCAATGCTGCGCAGGCCCGCATGGTCGGCAATGACGATCTCGCCGGGGCGGACGTCGCGCACGAACTTGGCGCCCACGGCATCCAGCGCGCAGGACTCGGAGGCAAAGGCGTAGCCTGCACCATCGGGCAGTTCGCCGATGCACAGGGGGCGGAAGCCGTTGGGGTCCCGGGCGGCGATGAGCTTGGTGTGGGTCATGATGACCAGGCTGTACGCGCCCTCAATGTCGTCCATGGTACGGCTGACAGCCATTTCAATGTTGGGGGTCAGCAGACGGTTCTGGGTCAGCAGATAACCGATGACCTCGGTGTCCGAGGTGCCGTGGAAGATGGAACCGCTCATCTCCAGCTTGCGGCGCAGCTTGGGAGCGTTGACCAGGTTGCCGTTGTGGCAGATGGCCATGGCGCCCTTGCAGTGGTGCAGGACCATGGGCTGGGCGTTGGAGCGGCTGCGCTGGCCTGCGGTGGCATAACGCACATGGCCGGTGGCCATCTTGGCGTCATGGGGCAGATCTTCCAGCACGCGCTTGGTAAAGACCTCGCTCACAAGACCCAGGTCGCGGTAGCCGGACAGCACGCCGTCCACGTTCAGGGCGATGCCGCAGCTTTCCTGGCCGCGGTGCTGCAGGGCGTACAGGGCACTGTATACCGCGCTGACCATGTCGGTCTCGCCGGTCTTGTCATAAATACCGAATACGCCGCATTCTTCGTGCAGGGCTTCGGTAAGGGCAGATTCACACATGTAGATACCTCACAAAAGATCAGCAAGAAAACGGAGCCGGATCAGCCCAGCAGGCGCTTCATGACCTCCTGGTAGGCGTCGGCCTCGCCGCCCAGATCGCGGCGGAACAGATCCTTGTCCAGGTGTGCGCCGGTGGTGGCATCCCAGAAACGGCAGGTGTCGGGGCTGATCTCGTCGGCCAGGATGATGGTGCCGTCGGACAGGCGGCCGAACTCCAGCTTGAAGTCGATGAGGCGGATGTTGACGTCCAGCAGGATCTTCTTCAGCACTTCGTTGACCTTGAAGGCGTACTTGGTGATGGTGTCGATCTCTTCCTGGGTGGCCAGGTCGAGAGCCAGGGCGTAGTAGTGGTTGATGAACGGATCATGCAGGTCGTCGTTCTTGTAGCTGAACTCCAGAATGGGGGTCTTGAAGGGAGTGCCCTCGGCAACGCCCATGCGCAGGGAGAAGTGACCGGCAGCCACGTTGCGGATGATGACCTCCAGGGGAACGATCTCCACCTTCTTGACCAGGGTGTCGCGGTCGTTGAGCTCCTCCACGTAATGGGTGGGGATGCCTTCCTTTTCCAGCTTCTGCATCAGAGCGTTGGACAGCTTGTTGTTGACGATGCCCTTGTCGCGGATGGTGCCCTTCTTCTCACCGTCGCCGGCGGTGGCGTCGTCCTTGTAGTGGACCATGACGATCTCGGGATCGCTGGTAGCGAAAACCTGCTTTGCCTTGCCTTCGTACATCTGCTCTTTCACGGTAACATTCATGGTGATACGCTCCTTTTCAATCATACAAAAATCCGGTTGTCTATTATAAAAATATCATACCATAACACGGGGAAAATGCACACCCGTCAAAATGCCAAAAAGCACGTTTTGGCGGGAAAAGCCAGGGTCACAGCGCAGCAGCCTCGGCGCGGATGGCGGCATCCTTTTTGGCGATGGCGGCGGCGGTGTCGGCGCGGAACTGTTCCAGCTTGGCAGCCAGGTCATCGTCAGCCACAGCCAGGATGGACACGGCCAGATAGGCGGCGTTCTTGGCGCCGTTCAGAGCCACGGTGGCTACGGGATAGCCGGAAGGCATCTGCACGGTAGCCAGCAGAGCGTCCATGCCGTCCATGGCACCGCCCTTCATGGGGATGCCGATGACCGGCAGGGTGGTGTTGGCGGCAAAGGCACCGGCCAGATGCGCGGCCATGCCGGCGGCACACAGGATGACGCCGAAACCGTCGGCACGGGCGTTCTTGGCGAACTCGGCCGCGGCGGCGGGGGTGCGGTGGGCGGACAGGATGCGGGCCTCATACGGCACGCCGAAGTCCTTCAGGACACTGCAGGCGCCCTTGACTACCGGCCAGTCGCTGTCGGAGCCCATGACAATGGCAACTTTTTTCTGTTCGTTCATTTTACTTGCCCTCCTGAAAAAAGTAACAGCGCAGTGCGGTTATGGTGCACTGCGCTTGCGGGTTACGGACATATGGATACACGGCGAGAGGGAGAAAAGATACTGCCCGCTGCCTTTGAGCGGGACTGCGCCAAAATACCGGACACAGCAAATCCCCCTTGCATCAAATTGGCTGCCCGGAACACCATGGTGCCGGGCTGGAATCGCCCTGTACGTTCAGTGTAAATCCCCGGCGGGCAAAATGCAAGCGACGGGGAATCATTTCGGCTAAGTTGCCAGTGCGGCTTTGCCAAAAAACGACATTTTAGCAATTTTACCAGAAAGAAATGCGGTAAAGTATGACTTTTTGAAGCCTCTGCCCAGCGGTTTGTGCGCCATGCCCCGGCAGGACAGGGAAAATTTACATTCCCGACAGGGTTTTGCGCCCCCAAACGCCACACAGGCCGCCGGTTCTGTGTTATAATGTGTCCATCAAGCGGCGGGGGGCAATATCCCCCGGAGGGAAAGGACGGGCCTTGTCATGGCAGCGGAAAAGAACGTACTGATCCTGGGGCGCGGCGGCTTCGGCACCGAACTGGCGGAGCTTTTGACCGGCACGGGACTGTATCAGAAGGTATATTTTCTCGACGACGGCGCACCCGACTGTGCGGGGCGTCTGGATGATCTGGAACGGCCCGCCCTGCGTGCCCTTTGCCCCGACGCCTTTGCGGCGGTGGGCAATAACGCCCTGCGGCTGGACCTGCTCCGCCGCCTGCGTGAGGCAGGGTACAACCTGCCGGTATTTGTGCATCCCCGGGCGTTTGTCTGCCCGTCGGCGCAGTTGGGGGAGGGGACCGTGGTCCTGCCGCTGTGCTGGGTGGGCGCCCGCACCGTGGCGGGGATGGGCTGCATCCTCAATGCGGGGGCCAGCATCGACCATGACGTGGTGCTGGGAGACGGGGTCCATGCCGCGCCCGGCGCCATCATCAAGGCGGGGGCCAAGCTGGAATCCTGTGCGAAAGCCGACAGCGGACAGGTGATCCGCTCCCCGTGGGAGCTCAAGACGGGCGGTCCGCGCTGACACGCCCCGGACAGAAAGGAGACCAATGTATGTTGAACGCGCAAAACGCCCCTGCTGCATCGGGCAGACGAGTCTACGTGGATGCGATGAAAGGCCTGGGCATCATTTTGGTGGTGTGGGGCCATTTTGAGGAATACTACCGCGGCACTTCGCCCATTTTCAACGGTACCTTTGAATGCTTTTATCTCTTCCACATGGCCGTGTTCTGCATGTGCAGCGGACTGGTGGCAAGGTTCAACTGGAAAAAGATGATTCTGCAGCAGGTCTGGCTGTATCTGCTCTGCCAGGCGGGACTGGTGCTGTTCCGGCAGCAAGTCCTGGGCGAGGACCTGGCAGCCTCCGGGGGCCTGCTGATGGCGCTGCTGGTGCCATGGCGGCACATGTGGTATCTTTACTCCCTGATTTTCTGGGAACTGACGGTGCCGCTGTTGTCCCTGCTGCGGGATAAGTTCCGCCTGCCCGGAAAACTGGTGGGCCTGGCGGCCGCGGTGGCCATTGGCCTGGCCGCAGGCATGGTGGAATGGCCTTACTCTTTCAACCGTGTGTTCTGCTTTTGGCCGTTCTATGTCGTGGGCGTTCTCTTCCGGGAGGAGATCGACGTCTGGTATCGGGCATCCCGGAAACTTTTGTCCCTGCGGGTGCTGCCGGGGATCGCGTTTCTGGCGGTGTACGGGTTCTGGTTCGTCAGCATCCTCCGTGCGCCGGAGCCGGTGTATGAGGGCGCGCGCATTTTCAATGACGTGGCCTATACCGACGGCTATACCATGGTCGACCGTGCCATGTATTACCTGATCGGCATAGCCACGGCCCTGGCCCTCATCGCGGTGCTGGGCAATGTGAAGTCCTTTGCGTCGCTGGGCAAGCGGACGCTGCCCGTCTACATCATGCACATGCCGGCGTACGCCTTCCTGGTGGAGTTGGGGACCTACGAGGTCGCCGGCGAAAAGGGAATCCCTGCCGTAGCGGGCTGGGTATTCCTGGCGGCGGGCGGCTGCATCTGCCTGTTCGGCACAAAAGAGTTTGCGGGTATTTTTAATGCTGTGGCAAACCTCTGGTATAAGGCTTTGCCCGGACTTTTCGCCGGGAAGGCCGACAAAGCGCAATCCGCATAAACACAAGGGCGGCAGCCGCTGCCCGGTAGAGGATTCCGCTGAAAGTCCAGCGTCAAACAAAAAGGCACGAGCCAACCGGCCCGTGCCTTTTTATATTGGGTAAGTAACCTGCCGAACAGGGGAGAAAGCCGCTTTACTCGATGCCCTTCTCGGCGGCGTATTCCTCAATGAGCTCCCGCTCCAAAAACGGCGTCTTGATGCCTTCCCGGTCGCGGTAAGCCTCGTGGCCCTTGCCGATGACCGCGATCATGTCGCCGTCCTCGGCGTGGTCGATGGCGTAGTGCAGAGCATCCAACCGGTCGGGAATCTCCACGTACTTGGCGTCGGGATTGCCCTTGTTCATGCCCACCTTGATGTCGGCGATGATGTCCTCCACCTTTTCAAAGCGGTTGTTGTCCTCGGTCAGGATGCAGAAGTCGGCCAGCTTGGCGCAGACCTCGCCCATGCCGTAACGGCGCAGCTTGCTGCGGTTGCCGCCGCAGCCAAAGACCACCACCAGTCGGGTGGGCTTGTAGGCGCGCAGCGTCTCCATCAGGCTCTCGGTGGCGGCTTCGTTGTGGGCATAGTCCAGCAGGATGGTGAACCGGTGGCTCACCGGGACCAGCTCCACACGGCCCTTGACCACGGCAGTGGCCAGGCCCTGGTGGATGGCCTCGTCGGGCAGGCCCAGCTCTTTTGCCACGCCGATGGTGGCCAGGGCATTGTAGATGCTGAACAGGCCCGGCATATTGACCTGAACGTCCATCTCCTCCCGGCCGGAAACATGGAAGGCCACGCCCAACATATTCTTGGTGCGCAGCAGTTTGTACTCATGACCGGCACGGAAATCGGCATCAGCAGCGTCGATGCCGTAGGTCGTCACCCGGCAGGTGTGACCTTCCAGCAGGGGAGCGGTGTTCTCGTCGTCGGCATTGACCACGCCGATCTCGCACCGGCGGAAGAGCTGGCCTTTCCAGGAACGGTACTCCTCAAAACTCTGGTGCTCACCGGGGCCGATGTGGTCGGGGTACAGGTTGGTGAACACACCGATCTTGTACCGCACACCCGCCACGCGGTCCATCATAATGCCCTGGCTGGAAACTTCCATGACACAGCAGTCACACCCGGCGTCGGCCAGCTGGCGCAGGATACGCTGCAGGTCGTAGCTTTCGGGGGTGGTGTTGTTCAGGTCGTAGTGATGGTTGGGGTAGTAGACGCCGTTGGTGCCGATCATGCCCACCCGGTGCCCGGCGGCTTCCAGCACTGCCTTGATCATGTGGGTGGTGGTAGTCTTGCCCTTGGTGCCGGTCACGCCGATCATGGTCATCTCCCCGGCGGGGTGGCCGAAATAGGCCGCCGCCAGCATGGCCATGGCGTAACGGGTGTTGTCGGTTTTCAGGATGGTCACCTGGGGCATGGCGGCGACCACCTCGGCGGGCAGGTCGTGCTGGATCACCAGCGTCGCCGCACCTTTGGCCACCACGTCGGCCGCAAACTCATGGCTGTCGCGCTGGGTGCCCACAATGCAGACAAAAAGGCCGCCGGGGGTCATTTTGCGCGAGTCATAGTAAATGTCGGATACCTCGGTATTCAGACTGCCCTGCACCAGCGTGTAGGAAAAGTCCTTGACCAGTTGTTTCAGAAGCATGACCTTTACCTCACCGTTTCACAAAATATTCGTCGTACCAGACGAGGAAAATAAAGACGCACCAGATCTGCCGCCAGTTGTCCCGCTTGCCCGAGAGATGCTGGTCCAGCATCCGGTTCAGTTCCGTCACATTGAAAAACTCCGCCGCGGCAGGCGCGTTGAATGCCTCCCGCACGATACCGGCGTATTTTTCATCCCGCAGCCAGGCCCGTACCGGAACCGGGAAGCCCAGCTTTTTCTTGTCGGCGGTGCGGGCGGGAATGGTCTTTTCCGCCGCGCCGCGCATGGCAATCTTGGTCTGCCCAGCGTTGACCTTGCACTCGGTGGGAATGCGCCGGGCCAGCTCAAACACCTTTTTGTCCAGGAAGGGCACCCGCAGCTCCAGACTGTTGGCCATGCTCATCTTGTCGGCCTTCAGCAGGATATCGCCTACCATCCACAGGTTCAGGTCGCAGAACTCCATCCGGGTGACCGGGTCCTGGCCCTTGGTCTTGTCAAACAGCTTGCGGGACAGGTCGGTGGGCTTGACACTGCCGCGGTAGTTTTTGAGCAGATGCTTTTTCCGGCGCTCGCCCATCAGGTTGGTGTTGCCGATATAGCGCTCCTCCAGCGGGCGGGAACGCCGCACCAGGAAGTTGATGCCGTGCACCGGGGGCAGACATTCCGCCACCGAACCCACAGCCCGGCGCAGCCACAGGGGCAGGCGGTCGTACCAGCTGACGGTGAAAGGCTCTTTATAAATGTTGTAGCCGCCGAAAAATTCGTCGGCACCCTCGCCGGACAGACAGACCTTGACCTGCTTGGAAGCCTCCCGGTTGACGAAGTAGAGCGCCACCGAGGCCGCGTCGGCCAGAGGTTCATCCATGTGGTACTGGATGTTGCCCAGATTGGCCCAGTACTCTTCCGGGGTGATGCGGTAGGCAAAGTTCTTGACGCCGATGTGCTGGGAAAACTCCCGGGCAAAATCGGTCTCGTCGTACTGCTTGTCGGCAAAGCCCACCGTGAAAGTCTTATCCACGTTGGCAAGGGCTGCCATATAGCTGGAGTCCACACCGGAGGAAAGGAAGCTGCCCACCTCCACGTCGGCGATCTTGTGGGCGGAGACGCTCTCCTTCATGGCGGCGCTGATCTCCTCCTCCCACTGTTCCAGCGTGAGGGAATGGTCAGGAGTAAAGGAAGGCTCCCAGTACCGCTGCACGGTCACGCTGCCGTCCTTCCATTCCAGCCAGTGGGCGGGCAGTAATTTCTTGACACCCTTGAAAAAGGTGTTCTCTCCCGGGGAATACTGATAGGAGAGGTAGAGCTCCAGCTGGTCGGCGTTGAGCTCTTTCTGGAACTCGGGGTGGGCCAGGAAACTCTTGATCTCGGAGCCGAACATCAGGGTGCCCGTCTCGGGGTTCTGGTAGTAGTACAGCGGCTTGATGCCGAAGTGGTCCCGGGCCAGCAGCAGCGTCTTTGCCCGGCAATCCCACAAGGCAAAGGTGAACATGCCCCGCAGCCGGTCCAGCATTTCCTTGCCCCACTCCTCGTAGCCGTGGAGCAGCACCTCGGTGTCGCTGCGGGTGGCAAAGGTGTGCCCGGCGGCCAGAAGCTGCTCCCGCAGTTCCTGGAAGTTGTACACCTCGCCGTTAAAGACCACCACCAGGGAGCCGTCCTCGTTGAACATGGGCTGCTTGCCGCCCTCCAGGTCAATGATGGACAGACGGCGGTGGCCCAGGGCAACCTGCCCATCCACAAAGCGGCCTTCGCCGTCGGGACCGCGGTGAACGATGCGGTCCATCATGGCCTGTAAAATTTCATCCATATCGGCGCGCGCGCCGACAAATCCTACGATTCCACACATATTGCGATTCCTCTATCCTTATGCGTTCAATATCGCTATTATACACGCTTGCCCCGCGCTTGAAAAGCATTCCTATTGTAAATTCTGCCCTTTTGGGGCGGGGAAAATGTGATATTTTATCCTCCCGATATTTCAAAGGCAGCGGCGCAGCGTGGTATTGTCCCGGCGTGAAGCCTACCCGGCCAGAATTGACACACGGGGCGATTGGAAGTAAAATATCCCATATACTATAAGTATGTACAGGGATGCCGGGGTTTGGCCGGGCCGGACTGCAAAAAATGCCGCAGCCCGCTGCGGGGCTTGGCCCGGGCTTTTTGGCGCCGGGCCAAGGCGGCTGTCCCTGTTTGATACAAAAAGAGGTTATTTGGTTATGATGGATTTTCTTCCGGTGCTTTTGGGCAGTGACGCCAACGTCTACGGCATGGCGCGCAGCTTTTATCAGCAGTACGGTGTGACCAGTGTGGCGGTCTGCAAGGGGGCGCTGGTCGCCACGGCAAACAGTCGCCTGGTCAAGATCGCCGTGCTGGAACCCCGCCTGGAGGAGGACGACGTCTTTGTCTCGACGCTCATCTCCTTTGCCCGGCGCAACACCGGCCGCCAGCTGGTGCTGGTCTCCTGCGCGGATGGCTACACCATTCTTATGGCCCGCCACCGTGAGGAACTGGCGGCATACTATCATTTTGCCTGCCCGGATCTGCAAACCGTGCTGGATCTTGACATAAAAGACAATTTTTACCGCGCCTGCGAGCGTCACGGACTTTCTTATCCCAAAACCGCCACCTGCAGCGCGCAAACCTATCAAACCGTGGAACTTCCCTTTGATTTTCCCTGCATCATCAAGGCCAGCAACTCGGCGGAATACTGGAACTGCTCCTTCCCCCACAAGAAAAAGGTGTTTCTTGCCCAGAACCGGGAGGAATACGACGCCATCACGGCGGCCATTTACGGCAGCAGCTACCAGGATGACCTGATTTTGCAGGAATACATCCCCGGCGATGACAACTGCATGCGGGTGCTCAACGCCTACTGCGGCCTGGACCGCAAGGTGCACCTGATGGCCCTGGGCCGTCCTCTTCTGGAGGAGCAGACCCCCGAGGGTATCGGCAACTATGCGGCCATCCTGTCGGTGCATGACGGGGAACTGCTGGCCCGGATGCGCGCCTTCCTGGAGGACGTGGGCTGGGTGGGCTTTGCCAACTTCGACATGAAGTACGACGCCCGCACCGGGGAGTATAAGCTGTTCGAGATGAACCCCCGCCAGGGGCGTTCCAGCTACTTTGTCACGGCTAGCGGCTACAATCTGGCCAAGTGGCTGGTGGAGGATGTTCTTCTGCACAAGGACCTGGGCTACACCGAGGCCGACACCGAGAGCCTGTGGATGATCGCGCCCTATGGTGTCATCCGCAAGTATCTCAAGGACCCGGAACTCCTGGCCGAGGCCGCCCGCCTGAAAAAGGAGGGCAAGTGTGCCCACCAGCTGTTCTGCAAGGAGGACTTCAACCTCAAACGGTATCTGTGGTACCTGCGCAGCCAGGCCAACTACTACCGCAAGACGGCGCGCTACTACGGCAACAAGAGCCTGCGCGACTGAGTTATTTGTATCGACCAAATAGGGGAGGAAACTGCTATGTGCGGTATTACGGGGTTTGCCCGGGCCCGTCACGACGCCGACGAAGCGCGGCGCATCATCAAGGCCATGGCCGATCTGATCACCTACCGCGGCCCGGACGGTGAGGGCTACTATGTGGACGAGCAGGTGGCCCTGGGCCACCGCCGCCTGTCCATCATCGACCTGGAGGGCGGCAAACAGCCCATGTTCAACGAGGACGGCACCTTGGTCGTCATCTTCAACGGCGAGATCTACAACTTCCAGGAACTGCGTCAGGAGCTGCTGGCCGCAGGCCATACTTTTGCCACCCGCAGCGATACGGAAGTCCTGCTCCACGGCTACGAGCAGTGGGGCGACGGCCTGCCCGCCCGCCTGCGGGGCATGTTCACTTTTGTGCTGTGGGACAAAAAGAACCACACCATGTTCGGCGCCCGGGACATCTTCGGCATCAAGCCTTTTTACTATTATAATGAGGATGGTCTGCTGCTCTTCGGCTCCGAGATCAAGAGCTTCCTGGCCCATCCCCATTTCAACAAGGAACTCAACGAGGAACGCCTGCCCGAATATCTGAGCATCGAGTATATCCCCAACGAGGAGACGATGTTCAAAAACGTCTACAAGCTGCCGGGCGCCCACATGTTCACCTGGAAAGATGGCCGCATGGACATCCGCCGCTACTACGACATCCGCTACCACATTGACGAGACCCCGTCTCTGGAGGAGTGGGAACAGCGCATCACCGATACCTTTGCCGAGAGCGTCGCCGCCCACCAGATCGCTGATGTGGAGGTGGGCTGCTTCCTGTCCTCCGGTGTGGATTCCAGCTTTGTGGTCAACGAGGTGGCCAAAGGCACGCCCCACGTCAAGAGCTTCTCGGTAGGCTATGAGGAGGAAAAATACTCCGAGCTGCCCTATGCCCAGGAGTTCTCCAAGGAGATCGGGGTGCCCAACCTTTCCAACAAGGTCAGTGCCGACGAATTTTTTGAGGCCAACCGGGTGATCCAGTGGTATCTGGATGAACCCATGCCCAACCCGGCGGAGGTCCCCCTCTACTTCCTGGCACAGAATGCCCGCAAGTATGTCAAGGTGGTGCTTTCCGGCGAGGGCGCCGACGAACTGTTCGGCGGCTACCCCATGTACTGCCAGGCCGTCCATTTCATGGACTATGAGAAAAAGGTCCCCAAGGCCATCCGCAAGGCGGCGGGAGCGGTGGCGTCCCGTATGCCCGAGTTCAAGGGCAAGCATTTCCTGGTGCGCGGGGCGCAGCAGCCCTGGCAGCGGTATATGCGCGCCAACTATGTCTTTGCGTCCCCGGCGGACCGCGACCAGTACCTGAAAAAGGACTACCGCAGCAAACGCCCGGAGGAATATTTCAAGCCCTATTTCGATAAGGTGGCCGGGCTGGATGAACCCACCCAACTGCAATGGGTGGATATGCACACCTGGATGCTTTACGACATCCTGCTCAAGGCCGACCGCATGAGCATGGCCAACAGCCTGGAGCTGCGGGTGCCGTTCCTGGACCGCAAGGTGCTGGAACTGGCCCTGAGCATTCCCCAGAAATACCGCAGCGGGAAGGAAGAAACCAAGATCGCCCTGCGCGGCGCTGCCCTCAAACAGCTGCCGGACAGCGTGGCAAAGCGCAAGAAGCTGGGCTTCCCGGTACCGCTCAACGACTGGCTGCGCCAGGATAAGTACGCCGCCATGGTCCGGGAAAAGTTCACCGGCGAGGTGGCGGAAAAGTTCTTTGACACCGCCGCCCTCTGCCGCCTGCTGGACGACCATGTGGCAGGCCGCGCCAAGAACATGACCAAGATCTGGAGCTTCTACTCCTTCATTCTGTGGTATGAACTGTATTTTGTGCAGGCCGCCCCGCCCGCCGAGGTCTACGCCCGCTGAACCATCCGACCTTATGGAATACAAAAGGAGAATCCTGACATGAAAATCGCAGTCACCTATGAAAACGGCAATATCTTCGGTCATTTCGGCCATACCCAGCAGTTCAAGCTGTATGACGTGCAGGACGGCAAGGTGGTTGCCTCCCTGGTCGTCGACACCATGGGCAGCGGCCACGGCGCTCTGGCCGGTTTCCTGGCAGCCCACGGCGTGGATACCCTGATCTGCGGCGGCATTGGCGGCGGCGCTCAGATGGCACTGGCCAACGCCGGCATCCGCCTGTACGGCGGCGTGACCGGCAGTGCGGACGCTGCTGTGCAGGCGCTGCTGGACGGCCGCCTTGCCTTTGACCCCGATGTCCACTGTGACCATCATGACCACCACGGCGAAGGCCACTCCTGCGGCAGCCATGAAGGCGGCTGCCACAGCCACGAGGGATGCCACGGCCATGACGGCAGCTGCGGCTGAACCGGCTGGCAAGCAACCTCTTAAAAACACATAATAACGGCACCGCCGCAGCAAAATCATCATGCTGCGGCGGTGCCGTTTGCTGTATGAACAGGGTGACAGACAGGAAGCTCTGCGCCCGCATGACCCCACGCACTGCACCTGCACCAGTATAAAATCAGAAAAGGAAAAGCCCGGTCCTTCCCATCAGCGGAAGTGCCGGGCTATTTGATTTGTCCGAAAGAAAAGGAAAGCATTGTGCAGCGTTCTCTGGTTACTGGCTGCTGGAAGAACTGCTGCTGGAAGAGGACCCACCAACATCGGCTGTGTCATCACGTTCACCGGCAATCCAGACATCGATGATGACCGATGGATCCACCGGCATTCCGGCCTCAATGCGGACACCATTCTCGCCGGTACACATTACCACGCAGCCGGCGGCGAAATCTTTGTTCTTTTCGACAATACGGATAGTGTACTGAGCAATACCAGCTTCATCTAGTTTCTCTTCTGCTTTTTTCTGGGGGAAATTAGTGATTTCCGGCATGATGGGGTAGCCCTTGCTCACCACGATCTCAATGGTGGGGGTGTCACCTTCCACAGGAGTCCCGGCTTCCGGTTCCTGGGAAAGGATGATCCCTGCCTCATGGTCGGCGGAGTATTCTTCGGTGGGGACAATGCGGAAAGAGGTGTATAAATCGGAATCCTCCACATCTTCCAGCTTCTGCCCCACCAGATTGGGATACGTCAGCGTCTCTGGCGTGGCGGTGGGAGCAGGGGAGGAGACCGTGGTCTGGTCCGATGCGGAACTGTTGTCGCCGTTCCCGCTGCCCGGCGGATTCAAAAGGCTCCACAGGAGCAGCGCCGCCAGAACAAAGATGACCACAAGGGCCGCGCCCAGAATTTTTTTGGTGGAGATCTGGTTTTCGCCGGTCTCAAACATGGCGTTTGCCACGTTGGGGTTGGCCAGAGCGCTCATCAGCTCGGGAACGGTCTGCATCCGCTTGGCCGGGTCAAGGCGCATGGCACAGGACAAAACCTGGGAAAAGTAGGTGGGGACAGCGGCTTCCAGACTGTGGGCCGACTCCAGACTGTCGCGCACCCTGCGCTGGGGGGCCGACACGGGGGTCTGCCCGGTGACCAGCCGGTAGGTCACGGCCGCCAGGGCGTACACGTCGGTGTACCGCCCGGAAAACTCCGCCGCCGAATACTGTTCCGGTGCGGCGTAACCGGCATAGAGCTGGCTTTTCAGCTCGCTTCCGCCGGTGCGCAGAGCCAGCGTGCCGTAACCGGTCAGCATGGCAGTCCCGTCAATGGGCAAAAGGATGTTGTCCGGGCAGATGCCCCGGTGGATCAGCCCCGACTTGTGCAAAAGCGCTACGCCCTCCATGACGGGCTGGAGCAGTGTCCGGGCCTCGGCGGGGGTCAGCGGCCGGGATTTGAGGGAGAGATAATGGGTCAGGGTCATGCCCTTTTCGCTCTCCTCCACGCCGTAGACGGTATTGTTTTCCTCAATAACATCCAGAATGCGGGACAAGCCCGTGGCGGGGGTCAGGCGGCGCAGATCGTCGTACAGATCCTTGAAATCCATGCGGCTGGTCTTGAACAGTACCTCGCGCCCGGCTTTGGGCATCAAAGCGCCTTCCGGGCTGCGGCCGTTGCACAGCGTGACGGGAAAGTACTCTTTGATCCGCACAAAACGGACCTGTTCGTTGTCCACGCCGCGGTAGCACAGACCGTCACCGTCGGCGCTCAGGTACTTGCCTACGGTGTATTTGCCGGCCAGCTGGGTGCCAAAAGGCAGAGCGCCTTCGGGGTTTGCGTTGTCAAGACTTTTGCCGCAGTGGGGGCAATCCCCGTGAAAATCCGGATCGATGGGCTCCAGACAATGGGGGCAGGGAACTTGATGGGACATTCTACCATTTCCTCTCTTGTGGAAGGTGCCGGCGGCAAAGAAAGGACCGCGGCACGGGGAATGCAGAAAAAAGCAGCTGCGCTGCGTTGGACGGAGAACATATAACACTCCGGGCAATAAGGCACGGGGGCATATGTACTTCGCGTTCGGATCTGACGCGGCGCAGCTGTTTCAAATGTGTGCGGTGATGGAAAACGGAGAGGCTCAGCGGTCGAGGTCGTCCTCGTTCTCCAGGTTGTGCCAGGCGTTCTGGACATCGTCATCGTCGTCCAGAGCGTTGAGCAGCTTGGCCATGTTGGCCATCTGATCGGGATCGGTCAGGGTAGAAGTGGTGGTCGGGACCATGGCAACGTCGGCGGAGATGAAGGTGTAGCCCTTCTTCTCCAGCGCGTCGCAGACGGCGGCGAAGTTGTCGGGATCGGTGGTGACCTCGGCGGCGTCCTCGCTGGCGTCAAAATCCTCGGCACCGGCATCCAGAGCGTCCATCATGGCCTCGTCGGCATCCTTGTCCTCCAGGTCCAGGACGATGACGCCCTTCTGGTTGAAGAGGAAGCCCACACAACCCATGTTGCCCAGGTTGCCGCCGAACTTGTCAAAGTAATGGCGCATGTTGGCAGCGGTACGGTTGCGGTTGTCGGTCAGGGTCTCGACCATGACCGCGATGCCGCCGGGGCCGTAGCCCTCGTAGGTCATGGCTTCGTACTCGGTACGGTCGCCGCCCTCGGCGCGCTTGATGGTGCGCTGGATGTTGTCGTTGGGAACGTTGTTGGCCTTGGCCTTGCTGATGAGCGCAGCCAGCTTGCTGTTGGAAGCAGGATCGCTGCCGCCCTCACGGACGGCGACGCTGATCTCGCGGCCGATCTTGGTAAAGATCTTGGCGCGGGCGCCGTCGGTCTTTTCTTTCTTGCGCTTGATGTTGTTCCATTTGCTGTGTCCGGACATGGATGATCCCCCTAAACTAGTTCGATGATCGGGCCGGAAACCGGCTCCGTGCGTTCTATCGCCCGCAAAACGCGGGTAAGATCCGCGCAGCGGGAACCCCCGGCGCACAGATCCACATATTACAATAGGATAGTATAGCACATATGGGCGTCACTTTCAATTCACAAATCCAAAAGGTTTTGGGTTTTGCAAAAATTTTGCAGGGAACCTCCAATTTTTTGCCGGTATCCCCTTGACAAACGGAACAAAATTCGCTATTCTAATATAGCATCCTCTGTCAGGGCGCAAACAGATAGGGGCATAGCTCAGTTGGTAGAGCAGCGGTCTCCAAAACCGCGTGCCGAGGGTTCGAATCCTTCTACCCCTGCCAAACCGGACGGTTTCTGCCGTCCGGTTTTTCTTTTACTCCGCGTGGCAACTTCGCTGCGTTTACAAAAAAGGAGGGGACTTCCATGCCATATTTCATGACCCGGTATGATTCTCCGGTAGGACTGCTGAGCCTTGTCAGCGACGGCCAGGGGCTGGCAGGCCTTTGGATCGAGGGCCAGAAATATTTTGCCGCAACCCTCTCTCAGCCGCCTGAAATGCGTGAGGACGCCCCCGGCCTGCCCGAGGCCCGCGCCTGGCTGGACCGGTATTTTGCCGGGCAGCGCCCCGCAATCGGGGACCTGCCCTTGCACCCGGCGGGGAGTGCCTTCCGCCAGGCAGTGTGGGATTGCCTGCGGGAAATCCCCTATGGTCAGGTCACTACTTACGGCAGCATTGCCCGTCGGGCGGCGGCCCGGTTGGGCAGGGAACGGCTCTCGGCGCAGGCGGTGGGCGGCGCGGTGGGGCATAACCCCATCTCCATCATCATCCCGTGCCATCGGGTCGTCGGCTGGGACGGTTCCCTCACCGGCTATGCGGGAGGACTGGACAAAAAGCAATGGCTCCTCCGCCATGAGGGCGTCGACCCTGACCCCGCGGCCCTGAGTGAACTTTTGTCCGCAAGCCGCTGACCACATCTTTATATAGAGATATATAGCAAAAGGACGCAGCCTGTACGGGCCGCGTCCTTTTATTTGTGTCGATTGTGGGGGAGAACGGTTTATTTCAAAATGCCGTTGGCCATATCCTGAAAAATTCCCGGAGTGTTCCACAGCTGGGCAAAGGTGCCCCGCTGTACGATCTGCCCCTTGTCCATGACGATGATCTCGTCACAGTTCTGCAAAGTGGTCAGCCGGTGGGCGATGGAGATGACCGTGGTGCCGCATTGCTGCTTCATCCGCTCGATCTCTCCCTGAATGTGCTTTTCGGAAGTGTTGTCCAGCGCGCTGGTGGCTTCGTCCAGGATCAGGATGCGGGGCTTTTTCAAAAAGATGCGGGCCAAGGCAATGCGCTGACGCTGCCCGCCGGACAGATTGGCGCCGCCCTCCGACAGCTGAAAATCATAGCCGCCGGGCAGTTGTTCAATGTCCGCCGCAATACGGGCTTTGCGTGCAGCATCGCGGACCTCCTCAAGGGAGACTTCCCGCTTCATGCCGTAGCAGATGTTGTGATAGACGGTGTCCGCGATCAGAAAGGGCGTCTGGGGGACCAGGGCGATGTTGTCGGCCAGTTCGGCGCGGGACAGCCCGTCCAGCCTGGCGCCGCCCAGAAGAATGCATCCGGAAGCCGGTTCCAGCTTGTCAATGACCTTGATAAGGGTCGATTTGCCGCAGCCGCTGGGGCCTGCAATGCCGATGAACTTCCCGGCAGGAATCTCCAGGTCGATGCCTTTCAAAATTTCTGCGTCCGGCTTTTCCGGGTAGGCAAACCGGACATGGTCCAGGCGGATGTCATTGCCGGCGATGGGGGAGTGCAGCGCCACCTCCGGGCGGTAGGAAAAGTCCAGGGGCAGCTCCAGAATACGGAAATAATCCACTGCCAGCACGGTGCATTCGGAGAACTCGTCCAGAATGCGGTGCAGCTCCCGCAGGGGGGGCGGTGAGCTGGGTAAAGCAGAGATAGGCGGTCAGCACGGTTCCAATGGTGATGATCCCCCGGGAGGCCAGCAGCAGGGCATCGGTGGCCTTGCGGCGGGCAATTTTTTCCGCCTGGGCGGCGGTGTCCTCCACGATCAGGCGGCGGATGACCTTGATGACCTCGTTGACCACATTGACCGCCAGAATGCCCAGCAAAATGGGGATCACCGAGGCAAAGGCAATGTTCTGCTCAGCCAGGACGTGATCGGTCAGATACCCGATGGCCAGAGGCGTGATCTGGCTCAGTGCCGCGGATACGGCCAGAATGAGCAGGATGATGAAAAATCCCAGCTTCTGCCGCTGGGGCAGAAGGACAAAAATCTTTTTCCAGAGCTGTCTGGATTCGGCGGTGGTGTTCATAGGACGCCCCTCCCGGGATGTTTCGGCGGTTTTGCGGTCACAGCACAAGATCGGTCACAAGCAGCAGTGCAAGCAGCGCCACGTTGCAGACGGTGAACCACAAAAAGTATTTCTGCCGCTGGGCGGGGTACTCCCGCGCCACCTGCTTATAGGAGATCAGGCTGGCCATGGAAGCGATCAGCGTGCCAAGGCCGCCCAGATTGCAGCCCACGATCAGGGCGTTCCAGTCGGAGGTGAACCCGGCCAGCAGCAGGGCAGCGGGAACGTTGCTGATGACCTGGCTGGCCAGCACCGCAACGCCCTCCACGTGCCCGGTGATGAGAGAGGCAAGCAGATCCCGGAAAGCAGGGATGTTGCCCACGTTGCCGATGAAGATAAAGAAGGCGATAAAGGTCCCCAGCAGGGAATAGTCCACCTCGGCCAGGACCTGCCGGTCGGTGAACAGCAGGAACACCAGGACGATGGCCGCGATCCAAACAGGGGAGAGCAGCTTGAAAATGCCCAGAAGGCAAAGCACAAGCCCGGCAGTGCAAAAGCCCAGATACCGGGCGCTGCCCAGACTGGCAGGGACCGAGACGGGCGGGATGTTGTCCGAACGGCAGGCGACGGCAATGACCGCAAGGCAAATGCCGGACAGAGCAACGTAAGGCAGCATCAAAAGACACAGGTCTCCGAAACTCATGCCCGACTGGGTATACAGGTAAAGGTTCTGCGGGTTGCCCATGGGGGTGAGCATGCTGCCCAGGTTGGCGGCGGCAGTCTGCAATACCACCATGGGGATCAGCAGGCGTTCCTGCCCGGCCATGCGCAGAACGGTAATGCCAAAGGGCACAAAGGTGATGAGGGAAACGTCATTGGTGATGAGCATACTGAAAAAGAAGGGCAGAAACACCAGCACCAGCAGCAGCTGGCGGGAGGTGTGGGTCCGGCGCAGCAGGCCGTTGCCCAGATAGAGAAAGACGCCGCCTTTCTGAAAGCCCTTGACCACAGCCATCAGGCTGAACAAAAGCGTCAGGGTGTGCCAGTCGATGTAGGAAAGATACCCGGCGCTGGGGGGGACAAAAAAGGCGGACACCACAGCCAGTGCGGCCGCAATGGACAAAACAGCTTCCCGCTGCACAAAATCGCGGCAGCGTGCAAGGGTCTTTGACATAACAGATCGATCTCCCATCCGCAAAATGTAAAAACAGATACCCGCAGGCAAAACGGCGCAAAAAAATCCTGAACGCGTAAGCGTTCAGGATTTTGGTGGGAGCTGGTGGATTCGAACCACCGAAGCATTACGCAGCAGATTTACAGTCTGTCCCCATTGGCCACTCGGGAAAGCTCCCATATTCTTTTCGCACTCACCAGCGCCGCTCGCTGAGTGCTTGATTATTATAGCAAAGGAATTTTCAAAATGCAAGCCCTTTTTTCAGATTTTTTTGATTTTTTTTGACGGCCTGTTTTCCGGCTCTTTCAGGGCGCTCGTGCTGTACTTGTTTCGGGGCGGCTGTTATAATGTAAGAGACAGCCGGCACAGCCCGGCGGGGAAAGGGAATACGTCCATGGACATCAACAAGATTCACTATTTTTTCCGTGCGGCGGAGCAGCAGAATTTTACCCGTGCGGCGGAACTGTGCCATATTGCCCAGACGACCATGAGCAAGTACATTTCGGTTCTGGAGGCGGAGCTGGGCTGTGAGCTGTTTGTCCGTGCGGGCAGGACCGCCCGCCTGACGCCAGAGGGCCAGCGCTTTTACGACGGCATGAAAGGCATCATGCGGCAGTATAAGGATCTCTGTCGGGAGGTGGGCCGGGAGAACGCCCACGAGCTGCACATCGGCATGATCACCACCGACTATGAGGATTTCCCCATCCTGCGCACCTTTGAACTGGCGAACCCGGGCATCTCGGCCTACTTTTCCTTTGGCGACGAGTCCCGGCTTCTGGCGGATCTGCGTCATCACCGCATCGACGGAGTGATCTGTCCCAATATCCTGACCTTCAAGGAAAACCGGGTGGAGGACATGACCCGGCTGGACCTTCTGCGCATTGAGGAATCCCTGGTCTGTTCCCGGGAACTGCTGGACCGGTGCGGATCGGTGGCCAGGGTGGTGGCGGAACAGCCCCTCATCACCAAAACAGCCGAAAGCGAGTACCGGGAATTCTGCCGGGCCAATCTGCGCCGTCTGTATGGGGTGGAATTCCCCGATGTTCTGGTGGTCAGCAGTTATGCCCAGCAGCTTCTGATGCTCAATTTGTCCCGCGGGTTTGCCATCATTCCGGCCAAGGCAAAGAACGAATATGAAAATTTGTGCTTTATCAAAACCGACGATGCCTTGTCAGAAACCGTGCAGCTTCTGTATCATCCGTCCTTTGTGACGCCGGAATTACAGGCGCTTCTCGACCATATCCATGAAAATAAGTGCTGAATCAACCAAAAAGATTCGTTTGTCATCTGCCGCCGGATTTGTTAGCATAGTATCGCATCATTCTTTAAATAAAGGCGGTGGGGTACAAATGCAGCGGGATCTGACCAAGGGCAGTGTGCTGCACAATCTGCTCCTGTTTTCCGTGCCGTATCTGCTTTCCTGCTTTCTGCAAAGCTTTTACGGGCTGGCGGACCTGTTTATCACAGGGCAGTTCAACGGGGCTGCGGCCATTTCAGCGGTTTCCATTGGCAGCCAGGTCACGCACATGCTCACGGTGGTCGTTGTGGGGCTGACCATGGGTACCACGGTCATGATCGGCCGTGCGGTGGGGTCGGGGGACAAGTCCCTGGCGGCCCGGGCCATCGGCGGTACGGTGGTGCTGTTTGCCGCGGTGGCGGCTATCAGCACGGCGGTGCTTTTGTTTGCGGCGAACGGCATCATTACGGTGCTGTCCACCCCGGCGGAAGCCGTGGACCAGACCCGCAGCTATCTCATGATCTGCTTCCTCGGCTGCCCGTTCATCGTTGCTTATAATGTGATCAGCAGCATTTTCCGCGGGATGGGAGATTCCAAAAGCCCCATGTACTTCATCGCGGTGGCGGGCGTCGTCAATATCGCGCTGGACTTCCTGTTCATCGGCCCGTTTGGGATGGGCGCTGCGGGCGCGGCCCTGGGCACCGTATTGTCCCAGGCGGTCAGCGTGGTGATCTCGCTGATCATGCTTCGCAAAAGGGGACTGGGCATTCCGCTCTCCCGGGCGGATTTCCGTTTCCGGCCCCGAATCATGTCCGGACTGCTCAAGGGCGGGCTTCCCATCGCGGTGCAGGATGGTTTCATCCAGATCTCCTTTATTGTGATCACCATCATTGCAAACCGCCGCGGCCTGGTCACGGCTACCGGCGTAGGCATTGTGGAAAAGGTCATCAGCTTTCTGTTTCTGGTTCCGTCGGCCATGCTGTCCTCGGTGTCCGCCCTCACGGCGCAGAACATCGGCGCGGGCCGCCATGACCAGGGCCTCAAGGTGCTGCGTTACGGCATGACCATCTGTGTGGGCTTCGGCCTTGTCGCGGTTGCGGTCTGCCAGATCGTTCCCGAGCAGATCGTCGCCCTGTTCGCCAACGGCGACACCGAGGTCATCCGCATGGGCGCACAGTATCTGCGCACCTATGTGACCGACTGCGTTTTTGCGGGCGTCAATTTCTGCTTCTGTGGCTATTTCTGTGCCTACGGCAGATCCTTCGTCACGTTCTTGTGGAACTTCACCGCCACGCTGTGCATCCGCATTCCCGGGGCGTATCTCGCTTCGGTGTGCTTTCCGGATTCCCTCTATGCCATGGGCCTGGCATCGCCGGCAGGGTCGCTGTTCGCTTCCATTGTGGCGGGCGCGCTGTTTGCCCATATGATGCGCAAGCGGGGCAGGGAAGGCGCCTTTGCCGCGGTGTAAAGAGCGGCGTCCGGGGATTGCTCCCATGCCGCCGGTATGATATACTATATAAAGTATCGGCCCCGGATTCCCCAAACAGAATCTGCGGGCAGGCGGTATCCGGGCAATGTCCTGTTTGTACAAACTTTTTTTGATTTTTTTGTTGACAAGCCCCCCTTGCTTGTGTATACTAGATAAGCAACCTTTGAGGTGTACTATGCGATTTCATCTGCAAAAGTTCCTGGAGACAGCGAAAACTCCTTATACAGCGTCGTTTTCGTTTGACTTCTCTCAGGCAGATTTCCCCGGCTATCAGGTGACGGAACCTGTTGCCGGTACTTTTTCGGCCGAACGTATTCCGGAAGGGGTACACATTAGCTTGCAGGCCGTGGCAAAAGCAGATGCCGAATGTGCCCGTTGCCTTGCGCCGGTGCACGAAACTTACACCATCGCACAGGAGTACACCGTTCGCCCCCGGGATCTCACCGATGTGGATTTTGAGCTCCCGCTGGATGAAAACGGGTTGCTGGACGTAGAGGAACTGGTGTATCAGGAAGTGATCTTTGCAGTTCCGCGGGTGCTGCTGTGCAGTCCCGACTGTCTTGGCCTATGCCCCATCTGTGGTAAAAGGAAGGCGGCAGGATGTACCTGCCAACCGGCAGACGAAGCTGCCCCTGCAGATGCAAGGCTTAGCATATTAAAACAACTGCTTAGTTGAATTTCACCAAGGAGGTGCTTAGAAATGGCAGTACCCAAGAGAAAACAATCCCAAGCCCGTCGCGACAAGCGTCGTTCCAATGTTTGGAAGCTGGAGGCTCCTACGCTGGTGAAATGTCCTCAGTGTGGCGAACTGAAAGTGCCCCATCAGGTGTGTGGCAAATGCGGCTACTACAAGGGCCAGGAAGTCGTCAAGGTCAACAAGGAGGCGTAACAGCCTCTTGCAAGGGGAGGGGCTGTGCCCTCCCCTTTTTCTTTGCCCATTTGGCATTTGTTCAAAGTTTGCGGCAGCAGATGTGAAAAGGAGGGTCAGGCGATGGCTTTGCGGGTGCAGAGCGTGGACGAAGGCTCGCCCGCGCAGGCGCTGGGCATCACGCCCGGTTGCGTCCTGCTTTCGGCGGACGGCAATGAGCTTGCCGATATGCTCGACTACCAATACTATACTGTGGCATCGCAGTTTCGCCTTGCCCTTTGCAGGGACGGCAAGCTGGAATACCTGGACGTCAAAAAAGAGGAATACGAGCCTCTGGGCTGCAGCTTCAAGACCTATCTGGGGGATGAAAAGCACAGCTGTGACAACCACTGTATGTTCTGCTTCATCGACCAGCTGCCTCCCGGCATGCGGGAAAGCCTCTATTTCAAGGACGACGACGAGCGTCTGTCCTTCCTCTTTGGCAACTATATCACCATGACCAACCTGTCCGAGCGGGAGGTCGACCGCATCATCAAGATGCACATCAGCCCGATCTTCATCTCGGTGCACACCACCAACCCCCAGCTGCGGGTGCGCATGATGGCCAACAAGCGCGCGGCGGAAACGTTGGATTATCTCGACCGCTTTGCCAAGGGCGGCATCGAGATGAACTGCCAGCTCGTTTTGTGCCGCGGCATCAACGACGGTGACGAACTGCGCCGCACCCTGGACGACCTGCTGGCGCTGCGCCCCCAGGTGGGCAGCATCGCGGCGGTCCCCGCGGGGGTGACTTCCTACCGCAAGGGCCTTTACCGCCTGACGCCCTACGATGCCCAGTCCGCCGCGGAAACGCTGGACATTCTGGAAGAGTACAGCAAAAAGTGCCGGAAAGAATATGGCCGCACCATCGTCTATCCCAGCGATGAGTGGTATCTGACCGCAGGCCGTCCGCTGCCTCAGGCGGAGTTTTACGATGACTACGCCCAGCTGGAGGACGGCGTGGGCATGTGGCGGCTCTACCACGATACCTTCCTGGAGGAACTGTCCCAGCGCCGGGGCTTTATCTGGCCCCGCAAGATGGATGTGGTCACAGGCACCCTGGCTGCGCCGCTGATCCGCCAGATGGCGGATACCCTGCACGGGCAGTACCCCCAGGTCAAGGTGGAAGTCCACGCCATCCAGAACGACTATTTTGGCGGCAATGTGAGCGTGGCGGGCCTTGTCACCGGCACCGACATCATCCGTCAGTGCAAGGGCAAACTGAAAAGCCGCCTGCTGGGCGTGCCGGAGGTTATGCTCCGGGACGAAGGCGACCGTTTTCTCGACGACATCACGGTGACGCAGCTTGGCAAGGAACTGGGCTGCCGTGTCACCATACTGCCCGTGGACGGCGCAGGCTGCTGCCGTGCGCTGCTGGGCGAACGCAACAAAAAGGGAGGGGAGTGACCCATGCCGAAACCCATTGTGGCTATCGTCGGCCGTCCCAACGTGGGCAAATCGACGATTTTCAATAAGCTGACCGGTCAGCGCCTGGCCATCGTGGAGGATACCCCCGGCGTCACCCGTGACCGCATTTTCTGCGACTGCGAGTGGAACGGCCACCAGTTCTTGCTGGTGGATACCGGCGGTATCGAGCCCAACATTGATGACGGCTTGCTCATGCATATGCGCCGTCAGGCACAGATCGCCATTGACTCGGCGGACTGCGTCGTCATGGTGACCGAGCTGACCGCAGGCGTAACGCCCCAGGACATCGACATTGCCGGTATGCTCATGCGCAGCGGCAAGCCGGTGGTGCTGGCGGTCAACAAGTGCGACTCGGTAGGCGAGCCGCCGCTGGAACTGTACGATTTCTATTCTCTCGGCATCGGGGAGATCATCCCCGTGTCGGGTGTGCACGGCCACGGCACCGGCGATTTGCTGGACGCCGTGCTGGCCCACCTGGATTTCTCCAACGAGGAGCCCGAGGATGCCGACCGTATCCCGGTTGCCGTCATCGGCCGTCCCAACGTGGGCAAATCCAGCCTGGTCAACCGTATCCTGGGCGAGGATCGTCTGATCGTCGCCAATGAGGCCGGCACCACCCGCGATGCCATCGACACTGCGGTGGACAACAAATACGGCAAGTTCATCTTCACCGATACCGCCGGCCTGCGCAAAAAGGGCAAGGTGGAAAACGGCATCGAGCGGTACAGCGTTCTGCGCAGCCTGGCCGCCGTGGAGCGCAGCCGCGTCTGCGTCATCATGATCGACGCCACCGAGGGCTTTACCGAGCAGGATTCCAAGGTGGCGGGCTATGCCCACGAACAGGGCAAGGCCTGTGTCATTGCGGTGAACAAGTGGGATATCGTGGAGAAAGACACCTATACCATGGATACCATGCGCAAGCAGCTGGCAGAGGACTTCAGCTTCATGTCCTACGCGCCCATCGTCTTTATCAGCGCCAAGACGGGTCAGCGGCTGGATAAGCTGTTCGAGACCATCCGCTATGTGGATGAGCAGAACGGCACCCGCATTCCCACCGGTGCCCTCAATGAGATGCTGGCCCGTGCCACTGCCAGGGTCCAGCCGCCTTCCGACAAGGGCAAGCGCCTGAAACTGTTCTATATCACCCAGAGTTCCACCCGTCCGCCGACGTTCGTCTCCTTTGTGAACCAGAAAGCGCTGTTCCATTTCTCGTATCAGCGCTATATCGAGAATCAGATCCGGGAGACTTTCGGCCTGACCGGTACGCCCATCCGTATGCTCGTGCGGGAGCATGGCGACGGAACCACTCGCTGACATCCTGAGGGAGGAGTCATCATGATATTGAAGTTGATCGCGGCCTGTGTGCTTGCTGCGCTGGAAGGTTATCTTCTGGGCAGCATTGTGTTCGGAATTATGATCTCCAAGCTGTTCTGCCACGACGATGTGCGGACTCACGGCAGCGGCAGCGCGGGCATGACCAATATGCTGCGCACCTACGGTGCGGCTGCAGGCGCGGCCACGGCCATCGGCGACGTGGCAAAAGGCGCGGTGGCGGTGTTTATCGGCCAGTGGCTGTTTGAAATGCTGGTCCCCCAGTTTGAGCCTGCCTGCGGCGCCTACCTGGCCGCCATCTTCGCGGCCATCGGCCACATGAAGCCCGCCTGGTTCGGCTTCCATGGCGGCAAGGGCGTTCTGGTGTGCGGCGGTGCCATCCTGGCGCTGCAGCCGCTGGTGTTCCTGGCACTGGTCATCATCTTCCTCATCGAGTTTGCCATCACCCGCATCGTGTCTCTGGGCAGCATCATCATTGCGGCGCTGTATCCGGTGCTCACGCTCTGCTACTGGGCATGGCAGGGGGCTGCCCCTTCCACGCTGGTCTTTATCGGCATCTGCAGCGTCATCATGGCCGCCATGGTCATTTACATGCATCGCTCCAATATCCAGCGCCTGCGCGAGGGAACCGAGTATCGCTTCGGTGAGAAAAAGAAGTGATCCTCGCCCGGTGAACCGCTTATGGTGCCGGAAACTATGAACCGTTCATAAAATCAAAATCCCGCTGCGGGGTGGCATAGCCATTCTACGGCGGGATTTTTTATGGATAAAGCAAGGTCAATCTTCCGGCAAAAGTTCGGCCAGGATGCTGTTTTGCACGATCAGTCCTTCCGGTGTCAGGCGCAGGACTCGGCCGTCAAACTCGGCATACCCGGCGGAAACGCAGTGGCGGACAAAGGCAAACTGGGCACTGGTAAACTGTCCGCCGAACCGCTCCGCATACTGCGCCAGATCAAGCCCGTCGCGCAGGCGCAGGCGCAGCATCAGGTAGTCCTCGGCATTGCAGACGCCCTCCGCTTCTTCGGTCAGCGTCCCCGCGATAAAGGCGTCCACCGCGCCGGGGCCTGCCGGCCAGAAACGCCGCACGCCCTCCATGCAGCTGTGGGCAGCAGGGCCGATGCCAAGATAATCCTGGCAATCCCAGTATAGTAGATTGTGCCGCCCGCGGTGCTCGGGTCTGGCAAAGTTGCTGATCTCATACTGGGGATAGCCTTCCTCCTCCAGACGGCGCACAGCGTACAAATAAAAGTCCGCGGCGGCATCGGCGTCCGGCAGATCAGCGGGCGGATTTTTATAAAAAGCGGTGCCGGGCTCGATTTTCAGTAAGTAGGCGGAGATGTGTGTGCACCCGCCGTTTTTGAGCAGGGAAAGGGTGCGGTCAAACTCTCCGGTGGTGTAGCCGGGCAGAGCCAGCATAATGTCGCCGCAGATCTCCTCAAACCCGGCACGGACAGCCCATTCCAGTGCCTGTGCCGCTGCGGCTGCGGTGTGCAGCCGGCCCAACCGGTGCAGCTGTTCGTCGTCGGCACTCTGCACGCCGAAACTGATACGGCTCACCCCGGCGGCGCGGAACCCTTTCAGCAATTCGGCATTCACCGTGTCGGGATTGGCTTCCAGGGTGATCTCTGCCCCGGGCAGAGGATTGGCGGCCTCGATCAGGGCCGAGACCTGGGCAGGGGAGAGCAGCGCAGGAGTACCGCCGCCAAAATAGAGAGTATCCGGCCGGCGGGGCAGGCCGCGCAGCTCCCGCAGCAAGGCGCCGCAGTATTCCTGGGGAACGCTGCGGCTGCCGGGCCGGGAAAAGAAATCACAGTACCGGCATTTGGCCGGGCAGTAGGGGATGTGCAGATAAATACCAAGGGACGAATGATTGTTTGACATGGTGATCTCCGGATAAGTAGCGATAAATAATGAAGAAATAAAAAACTATTCACACATATTTTACACATGAGACAGAGTAAAAGGTATATAATAAGGATACCCAAAAGGAAAGGGGATTTCAACTATGGCTCCGAATTATGATTATCGGGATCAAAACCAGTCCAATTCTCAAGACCGCTACGATCAGGCGTATCAGCAGTACCAGCAGTCCCGCAGCTATACCCAGTCTCAGGACGCTGCCTACGTGGAAAGCCCGTTCGTTTCTCTCAGCCAATATATGTCCAGGACCTTCGGCTGGATGTTCGCCGGCCTGCTTGTGACTTTTGGTGTGTCGCTGGCCACCGTCATGTCCGGTGCGTTCATTCCGCTGTACACCAGCGGCCTGGTGTTCATGCTCTCCATCGCGGAACTTGTTCTGGTGGCAGTGCTGTCCATGAGCATCGGCAAGATCCGTCCCGGCACGGCCACGGCCATGTTCTTTGCCTATGCGGTGCTGACCGGTCTGAACCTCAGCGTTTACTTTGTTGTGTATGACCTGGCCACGCTGATCCTTGCCTTCCTGGTCGGTGCGCTGTACTTCGGCATTATGGCCGTTTACGGCATGCGCACCCAGCGTGACCTGACCGGCTGGGGCCCCAAGCTCTTCGGCGGTTTGATCGCTCTGCTGGTGGTTTCTCTGTTTGGTCTGCTGTTTGTCGGCAACTTTGGTATGTTTGACATCATCCTGTGCGGTGTCGGCCTGCTGATCTTCATGGGCTTCACTGCCTACGATACCCAGAAACTCCGCGCCATGTATGCCTACTACGGCGGCGACGCCGAGATGCTGCACAAGAGCTCCATCATCGGTGCTCTGCAGCTGTACCTGGATTATATCAACATCTTCCTGTACGTTCTGCGCCTGCTGGGCCGCAGCCGCCGCAACTGATCGCACAGCCAGATAAAACGACCGGCCGTGTCCCGTGCCCGTCCTGCTGCCTTGCAAAAGGCTTGGACGGAGCCGGGACACGGCTTTTTTGTTGGCCCAAATCCGGGCAGGGAACAGCGGAGCCCGTTGAGCAGCCGTGCAATTTTGCAAAAACCACTTGACGAAATGCGTGGGCTGTCCTAAAATAAATAACAGTCTATGGAGAAACACCGTGACGGAGAGAGTAGGTCCAGCGGCCCGGCCGCAAGAGAGGGGATTCACCGGCTGAAAGGTCCCCCGAAAGGCGCTGTACCGAAGTTCGCTCCCGAGTGGCCCGTGCGAACGGCTTTCAGGCCCTGTAACGCGGGACGGCGCTGCACCGTTACAGGCAGGCACAAGCGCCGCCGCGCACTGCGGCGGAATACGGGTGGTACCGCGGAGTTTGGATACAAGGCTTCGTCCCAATGCCGGGAACGGCAGGGGACGGAGCCTTTTTACTTGCTTCGATGACGAAAATGAGGTGTAGTATGGAAGAAAAAATCAATGCCCTGAAACAGCAGCTGGAGGCCGAAGCGGCCCAGGTCCGCAGCAATGAGGAACTGTCCGCATTCTGGCAGAAATATCTGGGCAAAAACGGCAGCATTCCCGCGCTGATGAAAGGCCTGCGCGACGTTCCCAAGGAGGAGCGTCCCGCCGCCGGCAAGACCATCAACGAGTTCAAAGTCTGGGCGGAGTCCCGCTATCAGCAGCTCAGCGCCGAGATCGAGCGCATCGAGCTGGAAGCCCGCAACAAGAGCGAGCAGGTGGACATCACCATGCCCGGCACCGTGCGT
Source organism: Candidatus Gemmiger faecavium (assembly GCA_019114415.1). Lineage (GTDB taxonomy): Bacteria > Bacillota > Clostridia > Oscillospirales > Ruminococcaceae > Gemmiger > Gemmiger faecavium. The sequence continues at coordinate 40,627 of DXFO01000003.1, forward strand.
CCCATGGGGTCTCTGCATCCCATCACGCTGGTCAAGAACCAGATCATCGACGTGTTCTCCGGCATGGGCTTTGAAATCTATGAGGGCCCCGAGATCGAGGACGACGACCACAACTTTACCCGCCTGAACGTGCCCAAGAATCATCCGGCACGGGATATGCAGGATACTTTCTATGTGGCGGAGGACATCGTCCTGCGCACCCAGACCAGCGGCGGCCAGATCCGTGTCATGGACCGGGAAAAGCCCCCCATCAAGGTGCTGGTCCCCGGCCGTGTTTTCCGCTCTGACTCCGACGCCACCCATTCTCCCATGTTCCATCAGATGGAAGGCCTGGTCGTTGACAAGGGCATCACTCTGTGTGACCTGCAAGGCATGCTGGACAAGTTTGTCCAGGCTCTGTTCGGTTCCGAGGTCAAGACCCGCCTGCGCCCGTCCTACTTCCCGTTCACCGAGCCCAGCGTCGAGGTGGATGTCAGCTGCTTTGAATGCGGCGGCAAGGGCTGCCCCCTGTGCAAGCATACCGGCTGGATCGAGGTCCTGGGCGCCGGCGTGGTGCACCACAGCGTGCTGGAAAACTGCGGCATCGACCCGAAGGAGTATTCCGGCTTTGCCTTTGGCATTGGCATCGAGCGTATCGCCATGCTGAAATACGGCATCAACAACATTGGTCTGATGTTTGAGAACGATCTGCGTTTCCTCAAACAGTTCAATGACTGAGGAGGAAAACAACAATGAAAGTACCATTCAGTTGGCTGAAAGAATATGTGGACATCGATGTGTCTGCCCAGGAACTGGAGGAACGCCTGTTTTCCTGCGGTTTTGAGGTGGAGGAACTCATCGACCTGGGCGCCGAGATCGACCGCGTGGTCGTCGGCGTGGTGACCGAGGCGGTCCCCCAGGAAGGCACCCATCTGCACGTCTGCAAGGTGGACTGCGGCGAGTACGGCCATGATATCCAGATCAGCACCGGCGCCCCCAATGTCTATGTCGGCATGCACACCCCCGCGGCCCTGGACGGCGCCACGCTGCCCGGCGGCATCCACATCAAGGCAAAGCCCCTGATGGGCATTGAGTCCAACGGCATGCTCTGCTCCGGCGAGGAACTGGGCCTCAACGACGACCTGTTCCCCGGTTCCGAGGTCTACGGCCTGCTGGACCTGCCCAAGGATACCGTTCCCGGCACCGACATTCGTTCCGTTGTCGGCCTGGACGAGGTGATTTTTGATATTTCCATCACCGCTAACCGCGCCGACTGCCAGTCGGTCCTGGGCATCGCCCGGGAGGTTGCCGCCGTGCTGGGCAAGCCCCTCAAGATGCCCGCCACCGACTACACCGTTTCCGATTACACCGACCCCCGCCTGTCTATCGCGGTGGAAGCGCCGGACCTCTGCCCGCGCTACCTGGGCCACTATGTGCGCAACATTACGCCGGGCGAGTCTCCCCGCTGGATGAAGCGCCATCTGGCCCTGTGCGGCCTGCGCAGCATCTCCAACGTGGTGGATATCACCAACTACGTCATGCTGGAGATCGGCCAGCCCATGCACGCCTTTGATATGTCCACCCTGGAAAGCTGCCAGATCATCGTCCGCCGCGCCCGTCCCGGTGAGAAGATCGTCACCCTGGACGGCAAGGAGTTTGATCTGAGCGAGAATAACCTGGTCATCTGCGACGGCTCCAAGCCAGTGGCTCTGGCCGGCGTTATGGGCGGCCTGAACAGCGAGATCACCGAGAACACCACCCAGCTGCTCTTTGAGTCTGCCAAGTTTGCCCGTGACAACATTCGCAAGACCTCCCGCAGCCTGGGCCAGTCCACCGATGCCTCCAGCCATTATGAGAAGGGCATCTCCGAGTACACCACCGAGCTGGGCATGGCCCGCGCCCTGCACCTGATCCAGGAGCTGGGCTGCGGCGAAGTCACCGCCAGTGCCTTCGATGTCAGCGCAGGCGCTCCCCGTGAGGGCAAGCACTTTACGGCGTCGGTCAGCGGCATCAACGCTATCCTGGGCATCGAGGTCCCCGCGGATACCATCGTGGATATCCTCACCCGACTGGACTTCCAGATCACCCGTGACGGTGACGAGCTGGATGTTATCGCCCCCCGCTACCGCGAGGACATCGAGGTGGGTGAGCCCGACCTGGCGGAGGAAGTCATCCGCGAGTACGGCTACGAGCATATCGTGCCCACCTTCCTGCAGGCGGCGGAGGTCACCAGCGGCGGCCTGACGCCGGACCAGAAGAACCAGGCCAAGGTCAAGCGCACCATGTGCGCCCAGGGCTTCTACGAGGCTGAGACGCTGGCTTTCTATGCCGATGCCGACCTGGATGACCTGCACATTGCCGCCGATGCCCCGGAGCGCAATGTCATCCGCATCCTCAACCCCATCAGCTCCAACCTGACCATCATGCGCCCGCTGCTGGCGCCCTCCCTGCTCAATGTGGCGGTGGAAAACCTCAAGCGCGGCAACCACGAGGGCCGTCTGTTCGAGCTGTCCAACATTTATATTCCCCGTCAGATTCCTGTTACTGAGCTGCCGGAAGAGCGTCCCCATCTGGGCTTTACGGCCTTCGGCGATGGCGAGGACTTCTTCAGCATCAAGGGCGCCATGGAGGTGCTGGGCCGTGCCTTCGGCCTGACCTTCGATTATGAGCGCGCCACCGATGTGCCCTGGCTGCACCCCGGCATCTCGGCCCACATCCTGTGCAATGGCAAGCGCATCGGCTGCTTCGGTAAGCTGGCAAACGATGTGACTGCCGAGCTCAAGCTGCCCAAGGACAGCAAGAACAACCAGAAGATTTTCCTGGGCGAGATCGACTACCTGTCCATGATGGAACAGGTCAACCCCCACTTCCGCTACCAGCCCATCCCCGAGTTCGACACCGTCCAGCGTGACCTGGCTCTCGTGGCCAACGAGGAAGTCACCTGCGGCGATATTGTCAAGGAAATGCGCAAGGCCTGCCCGCGGGTAGGGGAGATCGAACTCTTCGACGTCTACCGCGGCGACCAGCTGGGCGAGGGCAAAAAGAGCATGGCCTTCACCCTGCACTTTGTCCCGGAGGACAAGCCTCTCTCTGCGGAGGAAGTGGACCGCTTCGTCAAGAAGATCCTCGGCAACCTCAAATACCGTCTGGCTGTGGAGATCCGCTGAACCTGACTCACACCCGCAATATCAATAAAAACCCCGCCCGAAAGCCTGTCTGGCTCCCGGGCGGGGCTTTTTGCATAATCTAGCTGTGGTGAATCAGCCTTTGGGCAGCAGCAGCTTCAGTTTAAGGGCCTTGTCGATGTTGCCCTCCACCTTCAGCTTGCCCAGCATGACGGCGGGGACGGGATCGGTCTTGCCCGACGCAATTTTGAACAGCGTATCCGCCGAACAGGTAAACAGCACATCACGGTCGTAGTATTCGTAAGGTTCCACGTTTACATGGCCGTCCTTGACTTCCAGGTAAAACGCACCTGCCGCATCGCCGGTCACGTTGAACTGATAGGTCAGGTGTTCCTGGATGCCGCTGGCGTCCGCCTTCTTCAGCAATTCCTTTACCTGGGCAAACATTTCTGCGTAGGTCATGACAAAAACTCCTTTCGGCAGGGCGATTTGTTTTTCTTTATTATACCCCGTACAGGGAAGCAGAACAAGATATCAGTATCAGAAGGGGAGGAAAATGCCTGCAACGCAAACCGGGCCTTTCGGATGCCTGCGTTATAGTGCGGGAGCGCATCCCGGCAGCCGGAAAAACGCCGTCTGAACCGTCCTGTATTCCGCCAGGCTCAGTGGATAAAATGATCGATAAAAGCTCTTTGCAGCGTCAAAAATTTGTTTGACGGCAGAGCTTTGGTCTGTTATGATGAAGATAACGAGAAACCGCTCTCAAAGGAGGCAAAAACAAAGAAAAATGTCGGTTCTGCACAAAAACAATAGTGCGGAATTGACGGAAATGCGAGGTAAAAGGATATGGCAATCACGGCAAAAGACATCATCCGGCGTATTCAGGAGAAAGGCATCCGGATGGTCGACTTCAAGATGGTCGACATCAACGGACAGTTCCGCCACGTGACCATCCCCGCACAGCATTTTACCGAGTCCACCATGACCGAGGGCATCGGCTTTGATGCCTCCAACTATGGTTATGCCGTGGTGGAAAAGAGCGATATGGTCTTTATCCCTGATCCGGAGACCGCTCAGATCGACCCGTTCTGCAGCGTGCCGACCCTTTCCATGACCGGCAACGCCATGATCATCGACTATCCCCATAACCGGCCCTTGGCCCAGTACCCCCGCAATATTGTCCACGCGGCGGAGGAGTATATGCGCAGCACCGGCGTGGCGGATACCATGATGATCCTGCCGGAGTTTGAATTTTATCTCTTTGACAGCGTGACCTGGCAGGTGGAACCCAACGCCATCGGCATGACGCTGGACGCCCAGCAGGCGCACTGGAACAGCGCCGTCAACGGCAGCGGCAACGTGGTGCCCAAACAGGGGCATTACCATATTGCCAAGCCGCTGGACTATACCTACGACTGCCGCAGCGAGATGTGCATGCAGATCGAGGCCGCGGGCATTCCGGTCAAATATCACCACCCGGAGGTGGGCGGTGCAGGTCAGTTCGAGATCGAGCCCATGCTGGGAGAGATGTCCAAAATGGCCGACGCCACCATGACCATCAAGTATATCATCCATAACGTTGCGGAAAAATACGGCCTGAGCGCCACCCTCATGCCCAAGCCTGTCTGCGGGGAAGCAGGCAACGGTATGCATGTGCATATGCTGCTGCTCAAAGACGGCCTGCCGGTCTTTTCGGACGACGCCGGGTACGCCCATCTCAGCAGGGAAGCCCACTATTTTATGGGCGGCCTGCTCAAGCATATCCGGTCGCTGTGCGCCATCACCAATCCCAGCACCAACTCGTTCAAGCGCCTGGTCCCCGGGTTTGAAGCACCCGTCACGGTGGGCTACGCCACCAGCAACCGCAGCGCGGTCATCCGGATCCCGGCCTATGCCAAAACGCCGGCCATGCGCCGCTTTGAGCTGCGCAATCCCGATGCCACCTGCAACCCCTATTTCTGCTATGCGGCCATGCTGATGGCAGGACTGGACGGCATTGAAAACAAGATTGACCCCCACGAGAACGGCTGGGGACCCTACGACGTAAACCTGTATCATCTCTCCGAAGAGGAGAAGGCCAAGCTGCAAAGCCTGCCCACCTCGCTGGAAGAAGCCCTGGACGCACTGGAACAGGATCATGACTACCTGACCAAGGCCGGCGTGTTCCCGGAGGAACTTCTGCGCAACTTCATTGCGGCCAAGCGCCGGGAATGTGCCGAGATTGCCCAGATCCCGCATCCGGCAGAGTTCGCCCGGTATTATAATCTGTAACATCAATAAAAACAGCGGCGTTCCCGGAAGGGGAGCGCCGCTGTTTTTATTGCCATTCCTGGCTGAGGATCCGCATCATGATAAAATCACTGTATTCGTTGTTGTAATAATAGGCTTCTTCCAGAATGCCCTCCTGTTTGAATCCGATTTTCTTGTAAAACTCCAGGGCATCGGTATTCAGCCCGACAACTCCGATGGAGACCCGGTGCATTTTATATGTATGGAAAGCCAGATCCAGCATGATGCGGATGGCTTCGGTGCCGTAACCTTTATGCTGCATCTCTGGATCAGGGATGATGATGGTCAGATCGGTCTGATGCCATGCGGGAAACATCCGGAGCAGACCGGTCTCACCTATAATATTGCCGTCCAGATCTGTGATGGTAAACCAGACCGAATCTTTCGATTTGTGATTGACGGTGATGCAGGTTTTTACCTCTTCTTCGGTGGTGGGCTTCTCAAAGCCGCACTGAAACATAACTTTCGGCTGATTGAACCAGTAGGCAAAAAACGGTACGTCATCTTCCCGCTGCTCGCGCAGAATGATCCTGCTTCCTTTGATTTCTTGATTCATACGCTTTCGTAGGCCTTTCTGTTAACAGGGAACATCGCGTTCTTTTTCGTCTGACTGAAACAGTATAGCACAGATGGGGGAGGGAGGCGACCATTTTGACCCGAGAATGTGGCCGGAGCACGAAAAAAGGACCGTAACCTTTCGGTTACGGTCCTTTGGTCCGAGTGGCGAGAGTCGAACTCACGGCCTCTTGAACCCCATTCAAGCGCGCTACCAAACTGCGCTACACCCGGATACGCTGCGCTCTCGCGGTCAGCAAGATATATTATAGCGGCAGGTTGGGCAGTTGTCAAGAGAATTTTGACAAAAAATATGGATTTTTTTCATTGTCCCAAAGGGGAAACAGCCAATGGCGTATCTTCGTCATTTTTTGAGCCTTGAAGAGATACGGCGGGGAAGCAAACAGGGAAATTTAACATAAAATAAACACAATACACAAAAAAACGAAACAAAATGATCGAAACACACAAAAATTGATACAAAATGTTAATCTTGTTTGACAAACGTCTAAAAGATGTTACACTGTATTAGGCCGAAATACACTGCTTGCCGGGCAGGGGATTCCGGCTTCAATATGCACGCAAGGAGAAGCCAATTATGGATGAAACAAGAGAGAAGAAAAGACAATTCAAGCGCGCTTACAAAAAGGCAAAACGCAAGGCACTGGGTCCCTGGAAAGTGCTGTGCATCCTCTGCCTGGTAGTATCGCTTGTGGCAACGCCGCTGTATGCGGTTTTGCATGTATTCGACAACACGGTCGCGGCCTTTGTGGGCGGCACCTTCTGGCAGCTGGAGAACGAGGACCCCGGCGCCCAGTATTTTACCTCGGACTTTGATACGGCAGAGGAAATGGTCGACTACGGCCTGGAACTCTGCGAGCAGGTGGAGGCCGAAGGCGCGGCCCTGCTGCTGAACAATAACAGCGCTCTGCCTTTGGCCTAGGGCGCTGCGGTCAGCTGCTTTTCCACCTCCTCCGTCAACCTGGTCTACGGCGGCACCGGTTCCGGCAACATCGATGCATCCAGCGCCGACACCCTGAAGGACGCGCTGGAAAAGGCTGGATTCTCGGTCAATGAGACGCTTTGGAACTTCTACACCGAAGGCCCCGGCAGCGAGTACCTGCGCGTGGGCGGCACCGGCGTCCTGTCCACCGGTGCAGAGATCAACGAGGCTCCCTGGAGCGTCTACACCGAGGACGTGATCTCTTCCGTTTCGGAGTACGGCGATGCAGCCATCGTGGTCCTGTCCCGCGTCGGCGGCGAAGGCGCGGACCTGAGCTATCAGGGCACCAACTACCTGGCTCTCAGCGACGTGGAAAAGGAAATGATGCAGAACGTCATGTCCCTCAAGGAACAGGGCGCTGTGGATAAGATCATCGTTCTCATCAACTCGGCCAACCCCCTGCAGGTCGATTTCCTCAAGAACAATGATTATAATGTAGACGCCTGCCTGTGGATCGGCGACGTGGGCATTTCCGGCATCAATGCCGTGGCCGAGATCCTTTCCGGCGACGTCAACCCGTCCGGCAGCCTGGTGGATACCTACTGCTACGACAACCATTCTTCGCCCGCCATGCAGAACTTCACCCCCATCACCTACGAGGGCTACACGGAGGGCATCGTCCCCGCAAATGCCAGCACCTATATGATCTATCAGGAAGGCATTTACGTCGGATACAAATATTATGAGACCCGCTACGAAGATGTGGTTATGGGCACCGGCAACGCCGGCGACTATGCCTATGCCGACACCGTGGCGTTCCCCTTTGGCTACGGCCTGAGCTACACCGACTTTGCTTACAGCAACATGCAGGTGACTTATGACGCAGTGGCCGACCAGTTCCACGTGGCAGTCACCGTCACCAACACCGGCGATACCTACGCGGGCAAGGAAACGGTGCAGATCTACGCCCAGAGCCCCTACACCGACTACGACAAGGAAAACGGCGTTGAGAAAGCCTCCGTCACCCTGGTAGGCTTCGGCAAGACTGCGGAACTGGCTCCCGGTGCATCGGAGACGCTGGACATTGTGGTCGGGCGCCGCGACATTGCTTCCTTTGATACTTACGGCATCGGAACCTATATCATCGAGGCAGGGGACTACTACCTGACTGCCGCAACGGATGCCCACAATGCGGTCAATAACATTCTGGCGGCCAAGGGCTATACCGTCGCCAACGGCATGACCGAGGACGGCGACCCCGCCCTGACCTACACCTGGAACGAGGCTGTTCTGGATGCGGCTTCCTACGCTACCAGCGAGAACGGCACCCCCATCACCAATCAGCTGTCCGATGCAGACCCCAACCTGTACGCGGGTCTCGATACTCAGGTTACCTGGCTGAGCCGCAGCGACTGGACCGGCACCTTCCCCAGCCAGCCGGTGCAGCTTGCTTTGACGGAGCAGCTGACCGCAGACCTGCAGGACGTCCAGTATGATCCTGCCGACTACGAAACTGCCACCATGCCCCGTATGGGTGCGGACAACGGCCTGCGTCTGTATGACATGATCGGCCTGGAGTACGACGATCCCCAGTGGGAGACCCTGCTGGATCAGCTGACCTTTGACGAGATGGTCTCCCTGATCGGCGACTCCTTCCACTGGAGAATGCCCGCCAAGTCCATCGAAGCTCCCGGCACCCGCGATGAGAACGGCCCCCAGGGCCTGACGGCTTCGCTGCTGGGCTCCGGTGCAACGCAGCTTACCGCCACCGCTTTCACTTCCGAGGACGTCATGGCGGCGACCTTCAACACCGACCTGATGTACCAGATCGGCAACGTCATCGGCAACAACTGCCTGCAGGCGGACATTGTATGCCTGTACGGCCCCGGCAACAACATCCACCGCACGCCCTACGGCGGCCGTAACTTCGAGTACTACTCCGAAGATGGCTTCCTGTCCGGCAAGATGTCGGCCTACGAGGTCAAGGGCATCCAGGATAAGGGCGTCGATGTGGTCATGAAGCACTTCGCCCTCAACGACAGTGAGCAGGACCGTATCGGTCTGGGCGTCTGGCTCAACGAGCAGGCCGCCCGTGAGGTCTACCTGAAAGCCTTCCAGGCTCCCTTTGAGGAGGGCAACGCCAACGGCGTCATGACCGCCTACACCCGTTGGGGCGCCACCTGGTCCGGCGGCAACAAGGGCCTGATGACCAACATCATGCGCGGAGAATGGGGCAGCGACGGCATGTCCATCACCGACAACGTCCTGACCACTTATGTCAACGGCGTGGACGGCATCATGGCCGGCGGCGTTACCACCTTTGACGCCATGCTGCCTTATGTCACCGACCAGCTTCCCAAGTACAAGGATGACGCGGTCATCGTCAACGCCATGCGTGAGGCCTGCCACCGCAACCTGTATGCGCTGGCCAATTCTTCCGGCATGAACGGCGTCGGTCCCAACACCACCGTCAAGCTGACCCGTCCCACCGTGGTCACCATGGCACAGATCATTTCCTGCGCAGCGATCTTCTTCATGCTGCTCTCCGCGGTGCTGTGGGTGCTGGGCGTCCGCAAATTCCGCAAGACGGAAGAGTATAAAGCGTTCAAGGCTTTCAAGGCACAGCGCAAGGCTTCCAAAGGCTGAACGTTCCGCTTTTGAAGAGAAAACACAGCGTCGTCAGACGGAAATGAACTCATAAATCAGAGTCCGGCAACCGCCCGGCAGGTCAAAAGCCTGCCGGGCGGTTGCTTTTTGCTTGGAATAAGACAAAATATCGATTTTGAAAAATGCCAGGATAAGGGATTTTACCCGACACAGGTGACAAATAAGGCAGGGAAGAGGGGAGTGCGACATCGGAAACCGGAAATCCGTGGTTTGTTGTGCTCCCATTATAATAGGTAGGGAAGAATCCAAAAAAATTGACGATTCACCGGACCGGTGTCTAAAGATTGCGAAAGACACTGTCTATTGTTATAAAAAAGTGTGGTAATCTTGTGAAAAACTACCAAAGTGCTGAAAATGGAAACGATATGCAATTTTTCTATAAAAGTATGACTTTTACTATTGATTTCCTACTGTTTTTATAGTAAAATGCCTGTGCACTCAATGAGGAAATAATCTTAAAAAAGCAGCCCCGATCTTAGCCAGGAGTGATGCCGTTTTGACACGGCAGCTTTTGGGGCGGATACAGAAAGGATGAAATCCAAGTGAAAAGAGCCATCGCCACATTGCTGAGCTTTTGCATGATGCTTTCCATCATGGCACAGGTCTCGGTTGCGCGCGCGGAGGAAATGCCCGTGTCCGATCTTGCGGTACAGCAGACGGAAGTTTCCGAACAGGAAGCAGGGCAGAGCGAGGATGCGGTGTCGGAAGACACCGAGCCCCGTGCGGCTACTTCGGAGACTGCTGCTGAAGAAGAACTTGCAGAAGCGACCCCCTCCCAGGAGGATGAACTTTCCGTCAGTCTGATGGCGGAAGAGGAACCGGAGGAGGAACCCGCCGCGGAGGAGCTGGGGGATATCTCCGGTGTCGAAGTTTCCCTCCTGTCGGCCCTGACCCTCTACCGGGATGTCGACTTCAACGTCGCCATCTACCGCGGAAAGGAACTGGTCGATGAAAAAACGGCAACTCTTTCCGCCAACACCCAGGGGAGCGCCCCTGCTTCTCAGTCGGTCCGCTTTTCCGACCTGGCCAACGGCACCTACACCCTGGCCGTCAGCGGAAGCGGGTTCGAGACCTATAAACAGGAGCTGACCGTTCAGGATAACGTGGCTTCGGTCCAGGTATACACTTCCTTCCTGGCCGGCTTTACATACAGCGACGATCAGCTCCATCCCGGTACTCTCATCATCGGTGACGCCACCGATGACGGCTCTGTGGATCAGGAGGACGTCGACACCATTGTCGATCAGATCCAGGCGGGCAAAAATGAGGCCGGCGACCTGAACGGCGACGGCGTCGTCGATCTGGTGGACCTGCAGCTGCTTGCTGCGGTCTATCAGGATGGCCGGGACAATCTTTCCTCGGTAACCGCCCGCGTTTCCGAGAAGATGGCCCAGACCGGCACTGCCGAAGGCACCTCGGTAACCGGCGGCAGCCTGGAAGAGGTCATCGCCGGTACCGGCACCGTCTCGCTGCAGAACAGCAGCAGCGAGGCGATCTCCGAGGCAAACCCCGTCGAGGTCAGCTTCGACTTCACCTCCAAGCAGGAGACCGTCCAGATGGGCGGCATGGTCATCCAGACCCCGGCTGACAGCGGCAACGCCATCAGCAGCGCGGAGGTGACGGTGGAATATGTGGACCTGGAAACCGGTGAGACCGGGACCCTGCCCCTGACCATCGGCGGTGTGGCAGTGGCCCGCGCACGGGGCGCCAGCGCTCAGGTGGGCGCCGACGGTTCCATCGTGCTGGACTTCGGCAGACAGATCGCCGTCAAGAAAGTTACCATCAAGGTGACGGCCACGGCGGACAACACCAACCTTGCCGAGATCAGCAAGGTGGAGTTCGTCAACAATATGGAAAACCACATCCCGGCCCCCGAGATGAACATTCCCTCCGACCTCTCGGCGGAGACCGGCAACAAGTCCTTTACTCTGACCTGGAGCAAGGAGACCAACGTCACCGGCTACGAAGTCAAGATCGCCCAGGGTGGCAAGGAAGAGGTTATCCGTACCTCGGTCAACAGCCTGTCGGTCACCACCTTCGGCGGTGCCAAGCTGGAAAACGGCACTCAGTACACCGTCAGCGTCCAGTCCGTCAATGGCGAGTGGCGCAGCGGTTACAGCGAGTCCATCACCGTCACCCCCAAGGCGGACAAGATCCCCGCAGCTCCGGACGGCCTGACCCTGACTGGCCGCTTCCAGCGCATCGATGCTTCCTGGCTCTCTTCCAAGGATGCCGACAGCTATAATGTTTACTACCGCAAGCAGGGGGACGAGGCTTTTGCCAGCACCACGGGTGTTACCGGCACCAGCCTGACCATCCGCAACCTGGAAAACAACGCCAAGTATGAAGTTTATGTCACGGCCGTCAATGAACTGGGTGAGAGCCCGGCTTCGCTGACTTCCGTTGTCAGCACCGCCAATGTCACCCCGGTGAACATGCCTTCCTATAAGCTCATCAACACTCCGGAGTCGGCTGGTGTTCCCAGCAGCCGTGTTGTCAAGGCGACCCATTCGTCCGGCTACATGAAGGACAGCCCGCTGGATTCCGGCAACAGCGCCTGGGGCATTGTGGACGGTGACTTTACTTCCTGGTACGCCCTGGACGACTGGGATGACGGCGCGATGTACCCCGACGAGGGCGGTGTCCGTGTGACCTTCGACCAGAAGTATCACATCGGCAGCATTTCCCTGACCCAGATCGAAGACTACGGCTATTATCAGAACGTCCGCGTCTTTGCCCATAACGCCGAGGGAAAAGAGTATCAGGTTCCCGGCGTCAGCATTACCAAGCACGGCGACGGCAACGGCCGCTACTACTACACCATCAAGATCGCAGGCGGTGTTGAGACCGATTATCTCCGCGTCTGCGTGGGCCACCAGTATAACTACCGGAGCATCACCATTTCCGAGATGCGCTTCTATGCCTACGACTCTCTGGAGGCGGACATTCTGGCGCTGTACGGCGACGACCTCCATGTCACTCTGGCGGAGGGTGTCGACGAGGAAACCATCAATGCACTGGAAGAGCGCCTGAACACCCGGGACAATGGCGAACTCCATCCCGACTACAACAAGCTCAAGACCGAGCTGGACAATGCCCGCGGTCTGCTGCTGGAGTCTCTCAATGATGTGGTTTCCATCCACACCTCCATCACCGCACAGAGCGACGGTCACCTGGGCATCAACGGCCTGAACGCATGGCAGCCCCTGGGCGTGACCGCCCATGCAGGGGAGGAGCTGGTCATCTACGTGGGCAGCAGCACCGGCACCACCGGCAGCAACGCGGCTCTGCAGCTGATCGCTTCCCAGTACAATGCCGAGTACGGCCAGGTCGTTTCCAAGCCCATCCAGCTCAAGGTCGGCCGCAACGAGATCATGGTCCCCGACCTGGTCAGCTTTGACGCGGAGCACGGCGGTGCGCTGTATGTGCAGTACACCGGCGCCAGCAACGCGGCACAGTATTCCGTCCGTGTCAGCGGCGGCGTCAAGATCCCCACCCTGGACCTGTACGGCATCGACGATGCCGGCCAGCGCCTGGAACTGGTCACCGCCTACATGGAGGAACTGGAGACCTACACCGCACAGCTGGAGGAACAGCACAACAGCACCCATAAGGATTCCGGCATTGCCGCGGTGGATCACGATTACAATGCACAGGAGTGCATCCTGAACACCACCGACATCGTTCTGGATCAGATGATGCTTTCCGTCCCGGCATCTCAGATCCTGGCAGGCCTCAGCAGTGACAACACCGCGGCCCGTGCCCAGGAACTGCTGAACTCTCTGGATGCCATGGATCAGATGATGATCCTCTTCTACCAGCATAAGGGCCTGACCAATCTGGCGGACGCTGGCGCCAAGAACCGTCTGCCCGCCCAGCATCTGAACATCCGTTACATGCGTATGTTTGCAGGCGCCTTCATGTATGCCGCCGGCAACCACATCGGCATCGGCTGGGATTCCGTCACCGGTCTGTCCCAGGGCAATCCCGTTGTCCTCAACGAGGACGGCACCTACGCCAGCGGCAACTTCTTCGGCTGGGGCATTGCCCACGAGATCGGCCACAACATCAACAACAACAAGTACACGGTGGTCGAGGTCACCAACAACTTCTTCTCCCAGATCTCCCAGATTTCGGAAGGCGTACGCTTCAGCTACGATGACGTCTACAAGAAGGTCACCAGCGGCACCAAGGGCCATTCCGACAACGTCTTTACCCAGCTGGCTCTCTACTGGCAGCTTCACCTTGCCTACGACACCAGCTACGAGTACGAGATCTACGACAACTACAAGGATCTGTTCAACGGACGCTTCTTTGCCCGTGTGGACACCTATGCCCGCAACCCGGCGGCTGCGCCCAACAACGGCACGGCCCTGACCCTGGGCGGAGATGCGGACCAGAACCTGATGCGCCTTGCCTGCGCGGCGGCGGAGAAGGATCTGACCGATTTCTTCCAGCGCTGGGGCATGACTCCCGACCAGACCACGGCTGCTTATGCCGCACAGTTTGAGAAGGAGACCCGCGCCATCTACTACGTCAACGACGATGCCCGTGACTACGCCTTCACCCATGACGCCTCCGCAAGCATTGCCGGCCAGTCCGTCATGAGCGGGGAGACCACGGCAGTCGTGGACGAAAAGACCCCCAACCAGGTCAACCTGACCCTCCAGAGTACGGTGGACAGCGGCCTGCTGCTGGGTTACGAGATTTCCCGCGTCACCTATGAAAACGGCAAGGCCCAGACCGAGGTCGTCGGCTTTACCACCGGCGACAGCTACACCGACACCATCACCACGGTGAACAACCGCACCGTGACCTATGTGGTCACTGCGGTGGATAAGTTCCTCAACCGTTCCGAGAGCCTGACCCTGCCCACCGTCAAAATCAGCCATGACGGCAGCCATGACAAGTCTCTGTGGACCGCTGCCACCAACATGGTTTCGGAGCAGGATCACACCCACGACGCCACCGAGAGCGATCCCTGCGAGCCGGAGACGGAATCCGCCATCCGCTATGTCATCGACAACAGCAAGTCCACTACCTTTGTGGGCAAGGCGGAATCCGGCCAGGCCATTGTCACGCTGGACTTCCACAAGAGTCTGGCTGTGACCGGCTTCAAGTACACCGTTACCTCCGGTACGCCCATCGAAAACTACGAGATTCAGATCACCACCAACGGCAGCCAGTGGACCACGGTTGCCAGCGGCACCTTCACCGACGATTCCGTCAACGTGGTCTACTTCCGCAACCAGAACAACGATCCGTGGGTCGCTACCTATGATGCAACGCAGATTCGCCTGATCGTCAAGACTCCTGCCAACACCGAGATCTCCATCAGCGAGCTGGATGTCCTGGGTCCCACCGGCGACAACGTCGAGCTGCTGGCCAATGGCATCGGCTACCTGGAGAGTGAATACCGCTTTGCCGAAGGTGACGGCAACGTCATCCCCGCAGGCTCGCTGATCTTTACCGGCGAGTACAAGGGCAACCCGGCTTACAACGTGGTGCTTCTCTACGACCAGGACGGCAGCCTTGTGGGCGGTGTGGACAGCGACGGCGACCTGCGTGCCCAGCAGATCATCCTGGCGCCCGATCCGGGCAACGGGGAACTGGGTGAGGTCAGCGACGGCATCTGGGTCTACTGGATCGAACCCGGTGACCTGGAAGGCTTCACGCTGCCCGACTCGGTGCGCGCCGAGCTGTACCGCGTGGACAACGCCATCACCAACGAAGGCCAGCGTCTGACCGCGGACACGCTTCTGGTGGAACTGCCGGAAGAGCTTCCCACCATCACCATTGCGTCTGACAATGCAGACTGATTGAAAAAGGAGAACGACATGAAAAAAATGTTTGCCACCCTGCTGTTTGGCAGTGTGCTTGCGGTCACGGCTCTTGCCGTGCCGGCACAGGGCAGCGGCGAGGTGACGCTCAGCGCCAGCTCCGGCGGCGCACAGGTCAGCCTGGAAATGCCTGCGGACACGGTGCAGGATGTTACCACCATGCACATGAGCTTTGTGATAAGTTCCGACGCAGACATCAGTGCAAACTTTGATTTTAACGATGCGCTGAAGAGCAGCGTGCAGGAATCCCGTTATGAAAACGGCCGCCTGGACGTTTTCATCTCGGGCAGCCAGAATATCTTCACCGACGGTACCCTCAATCTGGGTGAGGTCCTTCTCACCACCGCCGACGGTACGGCGGCGCAGGCAACGGTCAGCGTGGATGGGGATTCCATCGAGCTTCTCAACGCGGCGTACGGCAGCCCTGAGATGCCGGAGATCGCCCCTGTGGAGGCAGAAGTGAGTGTCAGCGGAACGAACTCCGGTTCCGGCGGCGACAACGGGAACAACTCCGGCAACGGCGGCTCGGGGAACCAATCCGGCTCCGGAAACAGCTCCAATTCGGGCAATGGTTCCAACGGCTCCCAGAGCACCACGGCACAGAGCGAAACCTCCGGCGTTACGGGCGGCACTTCGGTGACCACGCCCGCGACCCAGAACGGCGGTTCTTCTTCCGGCCAGAGCGGTAGCTCCAATAAGGGCAACTCCGCCACGGCCACGCCCGACCCGGAAAGCACTTCCTCTCCCGAGGAAGAGACTTCCCGGCCGGACAACGCGGAGAACACCAAGCCGGAAGGCCAGACAGAGGCAGCTTCCACCCCGGAGCAGGCCACGGACGAACAGCAGCAGAGCAGCGGCTTCCCGCTGATGCTCATCGTTGCGGTGATCGCTGTACTTGCCATTGCGGCAGGAGTCGTCATCTTCATCCGCCGCCGCAGCTAACCTGCAAAAGCCCGCACTCGTGAGTGCGGCAGCCCAATAAAAAAGCAACACCGGTCAGACGAAACCGTCCGGCCGGTGTTGCTTTTTTTATTTTGGTTTATGCCCGGGACATATTGTGGCGTACAAAACCGCCCAGTTCGCTTTCATCGCTGTAACCATAGGCAAGGGCCTTGGTGCGCAGCGCAGCGTAAAGCTCGGCATAGGTGGCCTCCAGATAAGCGACCAGGAAGATCTGACCGAAACCGAAGGTGACCAGACAGAGCAGCTCCCAGCCCAGGAAGGAGAGATCCAGCAGGAACGAATGGAACTTTTCACCGTCCATCATCTGACGGCTGAGTTCCATGGCGCGGGTGGTGGTAAGGTAGGGGTTTTCCGCCAGAAGATAGGGAACCATGCGATAGGTGAAGGACCAGTAGATTCCCGGCACAATGAGCAGGCTGCCCAGGGCAATTTTCAGGTTGGTCAGAAACAGGACCTTCACCACATTGAGATACGGGGAACGGAAGATGCCGAACATCGTCCCGAACGGCGCGCCGCCCTGACGGCTTTCCATCATGTAGCGGCAAAGGCCGACGGAAAGGGGCCCCGAGACAAAAGCACCGTAAACGGTTCCGATGATCAGTCCGATGATCAGCCCGACGAAAATGGCGAACACAATGCCGCTTTGCACCAGAAATTCCCAGATCCCGTACAGGGAATAGCCGTCATTGTTTCCGGTCCACACATCCGGCGTCATAAAATCCTGCACGAGGGACTGCGTATACTGGAACTGACCGGATAAGTCGGAGAAAACGCTGCTCGCGCCGAACAACCCGGCGATCAGACAGACGGCGGTACACATCCAGTACCGTCCGGAAAGCGCCTGTTTGGCGTTGTGTTTTAACAGACCGCATGTCCACATAATCATAACCTCCTGCGGACCGGCGTTTAAGTTGCCGGATTGTTTGATGATCGTTCCATTATATCATGAACGTCATAAAATTAAAACCGTGGAAATGCTCGGCCCGGCAATATAAAAAAACACAGGCCCCGCAGCTGCGGAGCCTGTATTTTTATGATGGGAAATAATGGAGAAGGTAAGGAAATATCAGATTACAGATCGGTACGCCACAGACCGTGCAGGTTGCAGTAGGCGTAAACCGCGACGGGATGCTCGCCCTCGGCCAGCAGGAAGTCGGCCTCGGGAGCGTCGCCGGCCTTGAGCCACTTGACGCTGACACCGCGGTCGGTCTCAACGGCGATCCACTCGATATAGTGCTCCTCGACCATGGGATGGACCACGGAGCCGACCTGGACATGGACGCTGTTGCCGTTGAGGGTGACAGCGGGAACGTGCTTTTCGGTAGCGGCATCAACGGAGCCGGCCTGCAGCAGGACCATCTTTTCGCCGCAGCAGAAAACAGGGACACCCGCATCGTGGAGGTGGAAGATGATGTTGCCGCAATGGGCGCAGCGATAGATTTTCATAAGATTTATCTCCTTTCAAAAGTCTGACAGCAAATCAGAATTTCGGTTACATAGCATATCACAGCATTGGCTGTGAGCATAGAATAGCATATAACGGATACGGTTGGATGTTGCTATGGCAACGAACAAAAAATTAAATCAGCATGGCGGCAAAAGCCCGTGCCAGATGGAGCAACGTGACCCGGTCCTCCAGGCTGGGATCGGCGTCCGAAGCGCGCTGCAGCTCCAGCATGACACGGGGAATCTTTCGTGCGGGAATTCCCATACGGGCAAGATCCAGCCGGGAAACAGGAAGTTTTCGCACAGGCTTGGAAGGGTCCTTTAAGGCGGACATTCCAAACCTGGCAATTACTTTTTTCATGATTCGCATCCTTTCTCCAAGAAAAATGCTGAAGTGAACAGGTCTTTTTCTGTAATTATACCAAAATTTTAGAAAAAGTGTTTATTTTGCAACCAAAAAAATATATAATGCATATTAGACTAGTTTTTTCGGCTGCTATTGCGGCGCTGGCCCCGTGTGGCCAATACGTTTTTGAGGTGACGATGCATGGCGTACTATAACAGTTACAATCCCAAACTGCTGGAAGGGGTGACCCACATCCATTTTATTGGCTGCGGCGGTTCCGGTATGTATCCGCTCATCCAGATCCTGCACGCAAAGGGTTATACCATGTCCGGCAGTGATGTGGAAGAGACCAAGATCACCCAGGCGGAGCGTGCCATGGGGATGAAGGTCACGCTGGGCCACGATGCGGCCAATGTTCTCGGCGCACAGCTGATCGTGTACAGCGCCGCTATCCATGAGGACAATCCCGAACTGCAGGAAGCTCACGCCCGCGGCATTGCCACGGTGGAGCGCAGTGTGCTGCTGGGATATGTCAGCCGCCTGTATCCGCACAGCATTGGTGTGGCAGGCACCCACGGCAAGACCACGACGACCAGCATGATCGTCACCATGCTGGAACTGGCCGGCAAGGACCCCGCAGCGGTCATCGGCGGCAAGCTGCCCCTGATCGATGGCTACGGCAAGGCGGGCGAGGGCAACAGCATCGTCATCGAAGCCTGTGAGTACAGCGAGACCTTCCTGCACCTGACCCCGTACATCGGCGTGATCCTCAACATCGATAACGATCATCTGGAATATTACGGCACCATGGGCCGCCTCAAGATGGCGTTCCAGAAGTTTGCACTGCTGTCCCGTACCGTGGTGTTCAACCTGGATGACCCCAACACCCTGGCGGTGGTCAACTCCATCGACCGTCCGGTCCTCTCCTTCGGCATCGAGCAGGAAGCCCGCTTCCGCGCCGTGAATATCAAGGAGTATCGTCCCGGCTTCTACGAGTTTGACGTTGAGGAACTGGAAGCCCACTTTGCCCATCTGAAGCTGAATGTGCCCGGTTACCATAACATTTATAACGCTCTGGCCATGTGCTGCTGCGTCCGTCCTCTGGGCCTTCAGCCGGAGGACGCCGAGCGTGCGGCGGAAAGCTATAAGGGTTCCGGCCGCCGGTTTGAGATCAAGGGAGAGTGCAACGGCGCCGTCATTGTGGACGATTACGCCCACCATCCCACGGAACTGGCTGCGACCCTCAAGACGGCTCACGAGATGGGCTACCAGCGTGTCATCGCGGTGCATCAGCCCTTTACCTATTCCCGCACCAAGGCTTTGATGCAGGACTTTGCCGATGTCCTCAAGACCACTGACCAGGTGGTCCTCCTGCCCATCATGGGCAGCCGCGAGGTGGACGACGGCAGCGTCCGCAGTGAGGATCTTGCCGCCCGTATCCCGGGCAGCGTAGTGGTCGGCGGCCTGGAAGAAGCCGCCGCCTGGGTCAAGGCCAACGCCAAACAGGGCGACCTGGTGGTCTGCATGAGCTGCGGCGACCTGTACAAGGCTGCGGACATGATGGTGGAGAAATAAACAGATCCTGCTTGCTGACAGGCGGACAGTCTAAATGGCTGCCCGCCTGTTTTTTGCTGTAAAATGCCGGACGCCGTGCCGGGAAAGACCTAGGTAAATATCATCATACCTGCGGGGTGCTTGTACTGCTGCGGGGAAAAATAACTGCCGCTATGCAACCAAACCAGCCGCTGCCGACACATACCGGGTGAAAGAGGTGAATCTGTTGAACGTTCAGGATGTGACCCCTTTTTTTGAAAAACTGTACGATGCGACCTATGACTCGACGCTGCTGTATCTCACCCGGCGCTGCGCTGACCCGACCCAGATCCCCGACCTGCTGCAGGAAGTCTATGCCGAGGTGTACTCGGTCCTGCTGCAAAAGGGGCCGCAGTATGTCAACCGCCCCGAAGCCTTTGTCCGTCATGTGGCAAAGTCCAAGCTGTGCAGATATTATTCCCTGCGCAAACGCCTTTCCTGCCTGATCCCGCTGGAACATTTTGGAGCGGAGGAAGTCGATGGCGATGAAGGAAGGATTCGGGAGATCCCGGTGCACGAGCTGCCCGAACAACAGGCGGAGGATAAGCTCCTTGCCGCGGAGCTTTCTGCAAAGATCAAGACCCTGCCCGCGGATGTGCAGCGGATTCTGATCTGCCATTTCTGGCTGGATCTGTCACTGGCAAAGACGGCAAAGGTGCTGGGCATGAAAGAGGCTACGGTCAAGTCAAAGATGTATCGTACGCTGGCCAAATTGCGAGAACTGTATGAAAAGGACGGTGCCGAAGAATGAACGAATATGACCTGATGCGCAATGCACTTTCCCGGTATGGCCTTGACCGCGGGGCCGTGTACCGTGCGGCGCGGCAGGCGGGCGCCGTGGCCGCGGCGAAAGGAGCACCAACAATGAAAAAAAGCAGAGTGACCGGTTTTGCAGCCGTTCTTGCGGCGGTCTGCCTGGGAGCAAGCGTCTGTGCCGCAGGGTATTACCTTACTGCCGGGCAGGCGGCGAGAGAGATGGGGGAGAGCGCCGTGGCGCAGCTTCTGGAAAGCCCCGACGCTGTCACCATCAACGAGACACAGACTGACGCAGGCTATGATGTGACCCTTTTGGGCATGGTCACGGGGAAGCATCTGACCGATGCCTGGAGCAGCTACTGGAATGGAGATGAGCCCCAAAACGGCACCACCTATGCCGTGCTTTCGGTCAGCCGCAGCGACGGTCAGCCCATGCCCGCCCGGGATGAGGATGAGACTTTCGGTCTGATGAACAGCTTTGCGCAGGCGCGGCTGGCCAGACCGGAGCTTTCCCCGGCAGAGTACTGGCTGGACCCGGAACGCCAGGACGTGGTGGTGGACGGCATCCGTTACCTGCTCGTGGCGTGCGACAATGTGGAGATTTTCGCAGACCAGAGCGTTGTGCTGTGCGTCTCCAGCGGAAGCCCCTTCTATTCCACCGAAGCGTTCTCCTATGACCCGGCCACCGGCGCCATCACAGCCAATGAGGAATATGAAGGCGTCAATCTTGTCTTTACGCTGCCGCTGGATGCGTCGAAAGCTGACCCTGAGGCCGCGCAGGAATTTTTGAACGCCTGGAAAACCGGCGAGGTGGAGAGCACCCTGCCGGAGGATGACGCAGCCGGTGACGCCGCCGGACTGGCGGATGCCGTCGCGGACATGGCGGATACGGCATCGGATTATCCCACGCCGGAATCTGTCCGTTCCGAGGGAGAACTTCTGACGACAGAGACGGTTCCCTTTGCACAGGACGTCCGCATGGAGGACGGTACTCCCATGGGTGACGGCTGGCGGATCGGAGATGGCGCCTTCTTTGGAGACGGCTTTGCACCGCAGCAGGGAACGTGCAGTGTGCTTGCCGTCAGCGATATGGACGGGCAGACGCTTGCCTACCTGGGAACCCTCAACGCCGATAACACCATGACGGTGGAAACCTGGAAAATCGGCTGATCGCTTCCCGGTACAGGAAGCAAAACACAGGGATCCGCCGCCAATAAACAGAGCCCCCGCAACGCAGTACAAACCTGCGGTGCGGGGGCATTGTAATTGTCAGGATTTTGTTTTGTCGTCGGAGGGCGGAATGTCCCTCCTGCGGCGGGAGATCAGCCATTCGTAAATCAGCTGAACGATAAAGAAGCAGGCAAAATAAATCAGAAAATTTCTGGCCAGCTGCAACCATACCGGCGGAAAAACCGTTTCGTCGGTAGAATAGAGAACGCCGCCGTTAAAAAAGGAGATAGAGGACAAAACAAGAGAAAATACAGTGGCTTTCGCGGCGATGGACCCAAAGGGGAGTTTCATGGCCGGTTCCCTCCCAAGTACTGCTTTTGGGAAAAGCAGCCTGCCTCAGTACGTCAGGATCAATCCCTGGTCCTGGGCATAGAAGCTGCAAAGTCCGGCGCAGGGCGTCACAACGATCTTGGCGTCCGGCCATTTGGCGTGGATACCGTGTTCCAGTAGGGCAGTGGCCTTTTCGTTGTCGCAATGGCTGATGCGCACGGTGTGGCTGCAATCAAAGCCGTCCTGGTCCATCTGTTCCAGAATGCGGGCCAGAACACGGGTCTCGCCCCGGGTCTTGTAGAAGAAGTCGATCTTGCCATCCTGCGTGCGGCGGCCCAGCACCCGCATGTTGAGAGCGCCGGCAATAAATCCGACCACTCGGCTCACACGTCCGGCCTTGGCCAGATTGTCAAAGCTGGCCAGCGCAAACAGGATATGCCCGGAATCGTTGTGCTCGGTCAGGGCGCGGCAGACTTCCTCAAAGTTCTTGCCCTCGCCGATCAGACGGTTGGCCAGATAAGCGGCTTCCGCCAGTGCACCGGCGCAGCTCAGGGTGTCCAGGATAAAGATGTTTTTGTCGGGGTACTCGTCCAGCACCATCTCCCGGGCGCTCTGGGCGGCGTTGTAGCTGCCGGAAAGATTGTGGCTGATGGTCAGGGCGATCACGTTGTCCGCCTGCAAAAACAGCTCTGCCCATTCTTCCGGGCTGGGGCAGGCGGTGGAACTGCCGCCGTTGTAATCGGTCATGGCCTGAAGCATCTGCGGTACGTTCAGGGTGGGCAGATCCACGAATTCCCGTTCGCCCACACGGATCTTAAAGGGGACAAGCCCAAACTGTACCCCCGGAGCAAGGTCCTCCATGTGACGGATCTCACAGGAAGTGTCGGATACGATCATCCAGGACATAGCATATGCCTCCATTCTGTGCGGTGGGGTCAAGGCGAATGCCGGTCCCGGAAATACGCTGATTTTTCCAAAGATACGCGATGTAAAGTTGAAAAAAAATCTGCCCCGGGCGGTTTGGCTTTCCTCGAAATATCCCTCTTCGAGGAGAAAACCGGCAGCCTGCCGCACACATATCTATTTTAATCATTATATTCCCGGCAGGGTACTCCGTCAAGCCGGAGCACTTGCCAAAAAGACGGCCCCGGCAACTATAATTCATAGAATAAAATGCGGTTTTTTATGATATTTTATGACTTCTCTTGCAATCGGGCGGGGCAGCGGCTACAATAAAACTATATGCCTGCCATTTTTGCAGCCTGCCCTCGCGGCGGCGCTGCGGCAGTGCAACAACATAGAAGGGAAGTACCGAATCATGGCAAATCAACCGATGTCTCTCGGCACCGCCTGCGTGCAGGGCGGCTATACCCCCGCCAACGGCGAACCGCGCCAGATCCCCATTATCCAAAGCACTACGTTCAAATATGACAGCTCCGACGATATGGGCAAGCTGTTTGACCTGGAAGCTTCCGGCTATTTCTATTCCCGCCTGCAGAACCCCACCTGCGACCATGTGGCGGCCAAGCTGGCCCAGCTGGAAGGCGGCACCGCTGCTATGCTGACCTCCAGCGGCCAGGCGGCGAATTTCTTCGCGCTGTTCAATATCTGCAATGCGGGCGACCACATTGTTTCCTCCAGTTCCATCTACGGCGGCACCTTCAACCTGATCGCGGTCACCATGGCCAAGATGGGCATTACCGCTACCTTTGTCTCTCCCGATGCCACCGACGAGGAACTGGATGCGGCTTTCCAGCCCAACACCAAGGCTGTGTTCGGCGAGACCATCGCCAACCCGGCCCTGACGGTTCTGGACATTGAGCGCTTTGCCGCGGCTGCCCACCGCCACGGCGTCCCCCTCATTGTGGACAACACCTTTGCAACGCCGATCAACTGCCGTCCCATCGAGTGGGGCGCAGACATCGTGACCCACTCCACCACCAAGTACATGGACGGCCACGGCGGCACTGTGGGCGGCGCCATCATTGACGGCGGCAAGTTCGACTGGATGGCCCATGCGGACAAATTCCCCGGCCTGACCACGCCCGACGAGAGCTACCACGGCATCACCTATGCCGAGCGCTTCGGCAAGGAGGGCGCCTTCATCACCAAGGCCACCGCACAGCTCATGCGTGACTTCGGCTGCACCCAGAGCCCCATCAACGCTTACATGATCAACCTCGGTCTTGAGAGTCTCCACGTCCGCATGGCCCGCCACTGCGAGAACGGTCAGGCGGTCGCCGAGTTCCTGGCCTCCCATCCCAAGATTGCTTACGTGGACTACTGTGGCCTGCCCGGCAACGCTTACCACGCCCTGGCCCAGAAGTACCTGCCCAACGGCAGCTGCGGTGTGGTCAGCTTTGGCGTCAAGGGCGGCCGCGATGCCGCCAAAGCGTTCATGGGCTACCTCAAGACGGCGGCCATCGAGACCCATGTGGCCGATGCCCGTACCTGCTGCCTGCATCCCGCCAGCTCCACCCATCGCCAGATGAACGACGAACAGCTGGCAGCTGCCGGCGTCAAGCCCGACCTCGTCCGCATGAGCTGCGGCCTGGAGGACAAGGCTGACCTGATCGCTGACATCGCCCAGGCTCTGGACAAGATCTGAACAATACCGCCCGGCGCGGCCGCCGCGCCGAAAGGAGAACCGTATGCCGCTCATCATTCCCCGGGAGCTGCCCGCCTATGAGGCATTGGCAGGAGAGAACGTCTTTGTCATGCGCAAGGAGCGCGCCCAAAGCCAGGAGATCCGCCCGCTGCGTATCCTGATCCTCAACCTGATGCCCACCAAGATCGTGACCGAGACCCAGCTGGCCCGCCTGCTGGCCAACAGCCCGCTGCAGGTTCAGGTGACCTTTTTGCAGACGGCTACCCATCCTGCGACCCACACCCCCCAGGAGCACATGAAGGCCTTCTACAAGACCTTCGACGAAATCAAGGACGAGCGTTTTGACGGCATGATCATCACCGGTGCGCCGCTGGAGGACATGGACTACGAGCAGGTGGATTATTGGGAAGAACTCTGCCGTATCATGGATTACACCAAGACCAACGTCTACTCCACCATTCATTTGTGCTGGGGTGCGCTGGCAGGGCTGTATTACCATTTCGGCGTGCGCAAGGTGCATCTGCCCAAAAAGATGTTCGGCGTCTTTGAGCACCGGGTCACCCGGCCGTCCAACCCTCTGGTGCGCGGCTTTGACGAGGTGTTCTACGCGCCGCACAGCCGCTGGGCCGGGCTCAATGAGCAGGATATTGCCGACTGCGGGGAACTGCGCGTGCTGACCCGCAGCGACATTGCCGGGCCGATGCTGCTCTCCACCGACTCGGGCCGCCAGATCTTTGTCATCGGCCATCCCGAGTACGACAAGTACACCCTGGATACCGAGTACCGCCGTGACGTGGCCCTGGGCAAGGAGATCAACGTTCCCATTCACTACTATCCCGACGACGACCCCGACAGGGAGCCGCTGTTCCGCTGGCGTGCGCACGGACATCTTTTGTACACCAACTGGCTGAACTACTACGTTTACCAGAACACCCCCTACGACCTGGCGGAACTTCAGGCCCTCAAGGATTTCCGCAAGGCAAACCGGGAGTAAAGAACTGAAACCAAAAGCAAATACAAACGGCAGAGCCGCCGGTCCTGATGGACCGGCGGCTCTGCCGTTTTTCTATGTCCCGCACACAATGGCACGGGAATTTGTCAGGAGAGAATTGCCGGACACCGGCCCGGCGGGGGAGAGGGGGCAGAAGCGATCAGGCTTCGCGGCGCTTGGCCCAGGCGCGCTGGCAGGCCTTGACGATCTCAACGATGGGCAGGACCAGAACAGCAAGGCCGAGGGCAATCAGGTATTCGGACAGGCCGACGGGGGTGAAGCCGAAGGCGTTGGCCACGAAGGGAACTTCCAGCACGATGGTGGTCAGAGCCAGGCTGCCGATCATGGCGCCCCACAGGACCATGTTGTGACTGTGCAGGGTGAACACGCTCTTGCGCTGGCTGCGCATATTGAAGCTGTGGACGATCTCACACATGCTCATGGTCAGGAAGGCCATGGTCATGCCGTCGGGAGAAATGCCCTTGGGCATTTCAAAGTAACCGACTTCCATGCAGTGACCGATGATATAGGAGAGCAGGGTGATGACGGTGATCAGCACGCCCTGATACGCAACGTCGGTGCCCAGGCCGCCGGCAAAGATACCGTCGCTGGTCTTGCGGGGCGGGCGGGACATAACGTCAGGCTCGGCCTTTTCCATGCCCAGAGCCAGAGCGGGGAAGCAGTCGGTAATCAGGTTGATGAACAGCAGGTGCACAGGCTGCAGCAGGGTGAAGCCCATCAGGGTGGCAAAGAAGACGCCCAGGACCTCGCTCATGTTGGAAGCCAGCAGGAACTGGATGGCTTTGCGGATGTTGTCGTAAATGCGGCGGCCTTCGCCCACAGCATTGACGATGGTGGCAAAGTTGTCGTCGGCCAGGACCATGTCGGCCACGTTCTTGGTGACGTCGGTGCCGGTGATGCCCATGCCGATGCCGATGTCGGCAGACTTGATGGAGGGCGCATCATTGACGCCGTCGCCGGTCATGGCGGTGACGCAGCCGGCCTTCTTCCATGCGGTGACGATGCGGACCTTGTGCTCAGGCTGCACGCGGGCGTAGACGCCGTAGTTCTGGATGGTCTTGTCCAGCTCTTCGTCGGAGATCTCGTCCAGAGCCGCACCGGTGATGGCCTGGTCAGGGCTGGAGATGATGCCCAGCTCGGTAGCAATGGCAACGGCGGTGTCCTTGTGGTCGCCGGTGATCATGACGGGACGGATGCCCGCGCTGCGGCACTCCACAATGGCAGCCTTGACTTCGGGACGGACGGGGTCGATCATGCCGGTCAGGCCGATGAAGCAGAGATCTTGCTCCAGGTAGGCGGGATCATTCTGGGCCGGACGCTCGCTCCATTCGCGGCGGGCAGCTGCCAGAACACGCAGAGCGCGGTCGGCCAGAGCCTTGTTGTCCGCCAGGATGGCGGCGCGCTTTTCCTCGGTCATGGGGACGACCTTGCCGTCCTCCAGGCAGGTGGTGCAGCGGCGCAGGATCTCGTCGGGAGCACCCTTGGTGTACTGCACAAAACCGTTGGCGGTCTTGTGGATGGTGGACATCATCTTGCGGCCGGAATCAAAGGGAGCTTCGTCCACACGGGGCTCGGCAGCTTCCAGCTCGGGCTTGGGCAGGCCGACGGTCGCAGCGTAGGCGACCAGAGCGGCCTCGGTGGGCTCGCCTTCCGCTTCGCCGGCGTCGTTGAGCTTGGCGTCGTTGCACAGAGCCATGGCGGTGGCAAGAGCCTTCTCGTCGCTGCCGGTGTGTTCCACAACGGTCATTTTGTTCTGGGTCAGGGTGCCGGTCTTGTCGGAGCAGATGACCTGCGCACAGCCCAGCGTCTCAACAGCAGTCAGCTTGCGGATGACGGCGTTGCGCTTGGACATGTTGGTGACGCCGATGGAAAGAACGACGGTAACAACGGTGGCAAGGCCTTCGGGGATGGCGGCAACGGCCAGAGAGACGGCGACCATGAAGGTGGACAGCACGGTGTCCAGGTCAAACCGGCCGGCGGAGATCAGGTTGAACACAAAGATGAACACGCAGATGCCCAGCACCAGCTTGGACAAGGTCTTGCCCAGCTGGTCCAGCTTTTTCTGCAGCGGGGTCTGCTCGTCCTCGGTGGCAGCCAGGGCACCGGCGATCTTGCCCATTTCGGTGTCCATGCCGGTGCGGGTGATCAGGGCGCGGCCGCGGCCGTAGACCACGGTGGAGCCCATATAGCACATGTTTTTGCGGTCACCCAGGGGAACGTCCTTGCCGTTGGCCAGGCCAAGGGCCTCGGTGATCTTGTTGACGGGGACGCTCTCACCGGTCAGGGCGGCTTCCTCAATCTTCAGGCTGGCGCTTTCCAGCAGGCGGCCGTCAGCGGGAACGGCATCGCCGGCTTCCAGAACCACCACATCGCCGGGAACCAGCTCATCGGAGTGCAGCAATATCTGTTTGCCGTCGCGCAGGACCTTGCTGGTGGCGGCGGTCATGCTCTGCAGGGCCTCAATGGCGGCTTCCGCCTTGCTTTCCTGGTAGACGCCCAGGATCGCGTTGAGCAGAACAACGATCAGAATGATAAAGACTTCGGCCAGACCTTCGCCCTCAAACACGCTGGTCACGGCCGACACGGCGGCCGCCACCATCAGGATGATGAGCATCGGGTCTTTCAGCTGTTCCAGGAAACGCTGGAACAAGGTGGGTTTGGCGGCTTCCTTCAGACGGTTGGGGCCGTGCTCTTCCAGGCGTTTTGCCGCCTCGGCAGAGGACAGACCGTTTTCCGTGCTCTTTGTCTGAGCAAGGATCTCCTCAACGGATTGGGTATACTCGTTCATGCAAAATCTCCTCCTGATGAACATGGGTATTTATGTGTAAATTTGCGGAACCAAAAATAGGGGACAAAACCCGATATAATAATAGTATAGAAAAGAACGGCCTGTAAACCGGTCTTTTACAGTATGCCCAGACCGGACAAGAGCGTCTTGATGCCGATCAGGATCAGTACTGCACCGCCGGCACGTTCTGCTGCGGCTCGGAACTTGGCGCCGAACACTGCGCCGATCTTGACGCCCAGGGCAGAACAGACAAAGGTCGTGACGCCGATCAGGCAGGCAGCGGGCAGGATGGCGACTTCCAGCGCGGCGAAAGAAACACCCACCGCCAATGCGTCGATGGAAGTGGCGACGGCCAGGGGCAGCAGTGTGCAAGGGCCGAAATCATCGTCCAGAGCTTCGGTCTCACCAAAACTTTCCCGGATCATGTTGAAACCGATCAGAGCCAGCAGGATAAAGGCGACCCAGTATCCCACCTGGGAGATCAGCGACGAGAAAGTGCTGCCCAGAAAATATCCCAGCGTAGGCATCAATGCCTGGAACCCGCCGAAATAGATACCGCATAAAAGCGCGTGGGACAGCTTCAGCTTGCGCACCGAAAGGCCCTTGCAGATGGACACTGCGAAAGCATCCATGGAAAGCCCGATGCCGATGAGGAACAGGTCGAGATACGTCATTACAGCAAAACCTCGCTTTGTATCAAATCTCCCGATGCCCGGCAGAAGGGAACTGCGGTGCAATAAAAAAGCGAGACTTATCTGCGCCGAAACGTACAGATAAGTCTCGCTGATTAAAACAAAGCCAGGACGCTGAAACATCCAAGATGTTGGCAATGTTGCGTGGGGGAACCACGCCAGCTACTCCCTTATGTCAACGAAAAGTATAGCACGCGAAAGGGCGAAAGTCAACACAATTTGGGCCCGGGATTGCACATTGTGGCATTTTGCAGTAGAATATACCCGGATTCTACAATACATGGGGATTGGGATGTGATGGATCATGCAGTATAAAGTTCTGGCACTGGACCTGGACGGGACCCTGACCAACAGCCAAAAGCAGATCACGCCGCGCACCGAGGCGGCGCTGCGCAAGGCTGCGGCGCTGGGCGTCCGGATCGTGTTGGCCAGCGGGCGCCCCACGGTAGGGGTGCAGCCTTTGGCCGACCAGCTGGGACTGGCCCAAAACGGCGGCTGCATCCTGAGCTATAACGGCGGCAAGATCGTGGACTGTGCCACGGGGCAGACCCTGGTGCAGCATGCTTTCCCGGCGGAACTGGTGGCACCGGTGTGCGACTTTGCCCACGAAGCGGGCATTGTGGCCCTGACCTATGATGCAGGCGGCATCCTGACCGAGGAACCGGACAATCCTTATGTGCAGGAGGAAGCACGCATCAACGGCATTCCGGCCCGTAAAGTGAATGACCTTGCCAGCGCTGTGAACTTTCCCATCAATAAGCTTTTGCTTGTGGGCGACCCTGAAAAAATGCCCCATGCCGAGGAACTGATGCAGCAGCGTTTTGCGGGCAGACTGTCCATTTACCGGTCGCAGCCTTTCTTTATTGAGACCATGCCTCTGGGGGTGGAGAAGGCGGCCTCGCTGGATCTTTTGCTCCGAACCATGGGGTTGTTTGACAAAAACCTCATGGCTTGCGGCGACGGCTGGAACGACCTGCCGATGATCCGGTTCGCCGGGCTGGGCGTTGCCATGGGCAACGCGGTCCCGCAGGTCAAGTCGGCTGCCGATTACATCACGGCAGATAACGACCACGACGGCGTCGGCCTGGCCGTGGAGAAATTCATTTTGGAACAGGAGGAACCGGGTTGAACCTGATCGTTTTTGACCTGGAATGGAATATCGGGTATCAGCCCAAGACCTTCCGGTATCACGGCACCGAGCTGACCCTCCGGGGCGAGATCATCCAGATCGGCGCGGTCCGCATTGATGAAGCGGGAGACATTCTGGATACGTTTGACATGACCCTGCGGCCCCGCATTTTCCGCAAGCTGCAGCATCATATTGCCAAGGTGACGGGCCTTTCCCAGGGGGAGATCGACGCCGGTGTTCCCATTGCCGACGGCCTGGCGGAGTTCATGCGCTGGGCCGGGCCGGACGCAGCCTTTGCCGAGTGGGGCCTGGACGATGTGCCGGTCCTCAAGCAGAATCTGTTCCTCTGTGGTCTGGATGAAAGCTGGCCGACTCGCTGGTATGACCTGCAAAGGATCTTCCTCCAGAGCTATCCCCGCAAAGAAGGCGAAGGCATGACGCTGGAGAGTGTTGTGGACCGCATGGGCATCGAGAAGGACCAGCCGTTCCATAATGCGCTGGTGGATGCGCTGTATACCGTCAAGGTTGCCCGCCTGCTGCCGCTGGCCGAGTCTCTGCGGGCCTACCCCACGGAGGATCAGCTGCTGCAGGAAGCGCTTCTGACCGATCCGGCTGCCAGTTATTACGATGTGCAGATTTTCCGGGACCGTCTGGAGCATGACGACTACAAAAACGATCCGGAACTCTGCTCGGTCAACTGCCCGCTGTGCGGTATGGCGCTGTCGGTGGGAGAAATCTGGCTCAAACGGGGCAACACTGGTTACTATACCGAGGCCGACTGCCCGAAGCACGGCCCCTGGTTTTTGCGTTTCAAGCTGTCCAGGCGGGATGGCCTGCACTGGAGCTTTGCCCGCTGCCTGGAAGCGGTGCGCCCGGAAACGCTGGAAAAATGGGAGCACCAGAAAGCCCGCATGGAGGCCCGCCTGCGCCGCAAGGAGGAAAAACAGGGGACCGCACCCGAGAACCGCTGACGGCGGAATCGTTATGTATGAAAACACACGCTTTTCCCCCAAGGGATTCCGACGGGGAAGAGCGTGTTTTGTGTTTTCTGCCTCAGTCGAGATCATGGAAATCAGGATAGAAAAAAGTAACGGCCTGTATCTCTGAAAACGCAAGAAAATACAGATTTTTTGTGGAAATATATTATGTGTTGAGAGAGAAAGGAATAAATATTGCTCGGAAATCCGGCATAAAACTGAAAAAAGACAAAAAACAGGACATATTTTGCGCCCGGCGGCAAAAATCATCCAACGAAAAAGCATTGCTTTTCAGATAATCGGAAGGTATATTTGTGATTGATTTTATGGCGCAGCAATGCTAAAAAGCAAAACTGCGCGCCGAAATTGAATACGGGGTGATCGTGCGTGAAGGAGAACGACAGGTGTGTATATGTCCGCGAGTATTCCGAGCTTCCCGGCCTGCAAAAGGCGGCAAGCGTCCGGTATGAACTCCTGGAAGAGGAGGGCATATACCGCTTTCATGTAATGCGGCAGCCAGACGGAAAATCTGCGGCTTTTCGTCTGGCCGGGCTGTCCCGCGATGCGGCGCGGGATCTTCTGCAATTTTTGTACGAAAACTCCGTGGGGCCTGAGAGCGCTTATGCGGTGGCCCGGGACTGTGTGCAGCCGCCGGTGATGGCTGCACCGGATAAGGAATGAAGAACTGACAGGAAGCCAAAACGTCGACAGTGGGGGCAAGATAGGACTATGACAAAACCGTCCGGTCAAAAAGCAAAAATTACGGCTGTCTTTGCGGATGCGGATCGCGGCCAGCGCGAAGCGATCAAACTGTATGCGTCGATGCAGACTGAACTGGATGTTTTTGCTGTCGTTTCCGGGGGCAATGCCGTGATCGAACTGTTCCGGCGGGGACTTCAGCCGGATGTCCTGGTGGTGGATGCTCTGCTGCCGGATACCAGTATTTTTGAACTGCTTTCCGGTATCAGCCGCCTGTGCCTCAAGGACCCGCCGGCTATTGTTGTGACGCTGTGTACATCCAGTGATACCCTCCGCACCAAGCTCTTGACATCCGGGGCGGATTTCTTTATCCTAAAGCCATATCGTCTGCCCGCTGTATTTGAAGCTGCGGCCTATGTGGCCTGTGATGCGCCTTCGATGCTGGAACGGCGGGCGAGATCGCACATCAACTGGTATCTGGAAGTCCTGCGCGCTCCTGCCGATGCCGCGGGGACGGCCTATCTGCGGCGGATGCTGTTTGAACTCGTGGTACACGATGAGCTGGCCACCGCCGATGAGCTCTGCCGCATCATGGCGGAGGAAAGCCGGACCACGCCCAACACCATCAGCAAATCCATCGGTCGGGCCATCCGGGAGATCTGGCGTCAGTCCACACCGGAATACCGTTCCTTGTGCGAATGTTTTGGAGAGACTACTGACAAGCCGTTGTCCAACATGAAACTGATCAAAGGACTGGCAGGGCGGATCCGCTGGGAACTGGATCTGTAACCCGGCGCGGCGGTCTGCTTTCCGGAAAGGAGCGGGAAAATATGTCGACGGAAAACAAAAGTCTGGCAAGTGAGCGCGAAAACGCGCTGCTTCACGGCGGTCTGCGCGGCCGCATGGCCGGGGCGTTCTGCACGCTGCAAAGTTCCGTCGACGCATTGCAGCGCTACCTGGCAAACAGCGCCACCCCGGATGTCTACGACACCGCCCGGGCCATGTTGGAGGAAATGACCGACCGCATCGCCGCCCTGGAACGCCTTTCCGGCAATGCCGCGGAGCTTGCCTGCGGTGTGCTGACCCGCGGTGCGGAGGAGCTTTCCCCCCTGGAACTGACCGGCTACCTGGACGAGACGGCGGCCTGCGTTAACGAAGAACTGGCCATCCGCGGATTTGCAACCCGGCTGATCGTTGAGAAAAACGCTGAGCCGCTCTGGGTGCTGGCGACGACGGGCCTGGTAGACGGCATTGTCGTCAATCTGCTGTCCAATCTGCTCCAGGCACAGCCCGGAAGCAAAATGTATCTGACTCCTGGTCCCGAACGGACTTTGCTGTACCGGGATGAAGGCCCCGGTCTGCAAAAAGAAACGGCGGTGGCCTTGCTGGAACAGGGAAAAGCGCCGCTCCGTCTGCGGGACAACGGCTCCATTGGCTTGCTGCTGGTGCGGGAGTATGCCCAGGCAATGGGCTGGACGGTCCGTGTGGAGCCGGGGGAGGGCCTTTGCATCCGGTTTGCGTTCCCGGATTTTGAGATGCCTGCTGCCCGGCGGGCACTCTGGGATGCGGCAGCGGAAAACCGCACGCGGACGGGCTTGCTTGCTTCCCGGCTGAACCGGGAACTGGACGGGGTGTTCGGCGTTTGTGCGGGGAAGGCCCCGGAACAGGAGTGACCTTCCCCGCAAGTACCCTAACAGAACAAACGAAAACAGTGCACGGACCGGGAGTCCGGCGCCGCACGACCTTGGAGCTGTCGGCGCTGCCTTTCCGGCCCGTGTACTTTTGTGTTTTGTCTGCGGCGCGTCAAAGAAGGCTTTTTTTACCCGGTAAAGGCGGCACCGGCCATGCCCGCGGGATTTTTCAGGACAAACGGCGCAAAAAAGTATGTGAACGCGGTGAAAAGAGGGGGATGGGCGGACTTTTTTATCCACATTTGTTTACTTTGCGGACAAACTATTGTAAAATATCTCTGATATAATCCATTTGATCAGAATTTTACAGAAATGGTGGTATTGAACATGTCAGTCGTATACAAGCGTGTTCTGCTTAAAGTCAGCGGCGAAGCCCTTGCAGGGGAAAAAGGCGCCGGTTTTGATGAAAATGTCATTGCGTCGATCTGCTCCGGCATTGCCAAGGCCTATCATGCCGGCACGCAGATCGGCATCGTCGTGGGCGGCGGCAACTTCTGGCGCGGTCGTTCCAGCGGCAAGATGGATCGTATGGATGCGGATAAGATCGGCATGCTCGCCACGGTCATGAACGCCCTGGCCCTCAAGGATGCCCTGCGCCAGGCCGGTGTTCCCGCCGTGGTCATGACCAGCGCCGTCATGCCCCAGGTGGCAGAGACCTTCACCAGCGATAAGGCCATCGCCGCGCTGGAGTCCGGCAAGGTCGTCGTGTTCGGCGGCGGCACCGGCAACCCCATCTTCTCCACCGATACGGCTTCCGCACTGCGCGCGCTGGAGATCAGCGCCGACATCATGCTCAAGGCGACCATGGTGGACGGCGTCTATGACAAGGACCCCCACCGCTATCCCGATGCGGTGCGCTATGACACCCTGACCTTCACCCGCGTTCTGGATGAGCGTCTGGCCGTGATGGACTCCACCGCGGCGACCCTCTGCCGTGATAACGGTCTGCCCATCCTGGTGTTTGACCTGGCCGACCCCGAGAACATTGCCCGTGCCGTGGCAGGGGAGAGCGTCGGCACGCTGGTCAAGGAATAAGAATCCAAGGCGCTGCGACGCCTGCAATAATAAAAGAAACAGAGGTAAGGAGTAACGCTATGAGCAGCACCACGAAGATTTACGAAGAGAAAATGAACAACTGTGTGTCCCATCTTTCCCGTGAGCTGGGCGCCATTCGCGCCGGCCGCGCCAACCCCGCCGTGCTGGA
Source organism: Candidatus Gemmiger faecavium (assembly GCA_019114415.1). GTDB lineage: Bacteria > Bacillota > Clostridia > Oscillospirales > Ruminococcaceae > Gemmiger > Gemmiger faecavium. The sequence continues at coordinate 75,429 of DXFO01000003.1, forward strand.
CAAGGTGGCTGTGGACTACTACGGTTCTCCCACACCGGTCAACCAGATCGCCGCGGTGGCAGTGGCCGAGGCCCGCATCCTGACCATCACTCCCTGGGACGGCAAGATGGTCAAGGCCATCTCCAAGGCCATCCAGACCAGCGACATCGGCATCAACCCCATTGATGACGGTCACACCATCCGTCTGGTTTTCCCGGCTCCCACCGAGGAGCGCCGCAAGCAGCTGGCCAAGGACGTGCAGAAGCTGGGCGAGGAAGCCAAGATCGCAGTCCGCAATGTCCGCCGCGACGCCATGGATAAGTTCAAGGCCATGAAGAAGGCCGGCGAACTGACCGAGGACGACCAGAAGAATCTCGAGGAAGAGACTCAGAAGATGACCGATAAGTTCGTCAAGAAGATCGACTCCATCTGCGAGGACAAGAACAAGGAGATCATGGAAGTCTGATCTCAGGCTCTTTGACGCCGGTCCGCTGCACAACGTGCGCGGGAAAGTGAAGGATGCCGGATGCTGTCCCTGCCTGCCCTGAGGCGGAAAGGACAGCACAGCATCCAGTACGGGATCTGCCGTTTCCGGGCAGATGCCCGTTCCTTTCCCGGGTGCTTGCCGTGTTGCGGCCGGCGGTTGCCATATCTGGCAAGAACGCGCCCCCGGGCGCATAAGGTATCTGTGAGGGCGGCCCATGCCGCCCGCGAAAGGAATTCCTGCTTATGAAAACCCGTATCCTGACCGCTGCGGTCGGCCTTGTGATTCTGGCCATCGTGCTGCTGTTCTTCAACACGGTCCTGTTCGATCTGGTTCTGTCGGCGGTCTGCCTGATCGGTATCCATGAAGTGTTCGCGGCCATGGGCTTCGGTAAAAAACAGTGGTATCTGTATGCCGTTGCCATTCCGTACACGCTGCTTGTCATGCTCTCCAACAGCGAGCCCTTCCGCGCGCTCATCCTGCCCGCCAGCTTCCTGCTTTTGCTGGTGCTCAACTGCTGCCTGATCGCGCATACCAAAACGCTGGACTTCGGCAAGCTCTGCGGTTATCTGTATTTCAGCGCAGTCATCGTCATGTGCTTCTACTCGCTGATCTACCTCAAGCGCTGCCTGCCCATCGAGACCTATTACTATGATGCGGTCTATTTTATCCTGCTCACCCTCTGCTTTGCCTGGGGCGGGGACAGCGCGGCATATTTTGCCGGGCGTTTCCTCGGCAAGCATAAGCTGGCGCCGGTGGTCAGCCCCCACAAGACGGTGGAAGGCGCCATTGGCGGCGTCATCGGCAGTGTTCTGCTGGGCGTTCTGGCAACGGCCATTTACAGCAGCATTTCGGGCCGCTTTGTGTTCCTGACCGTTGAAGTCACGGTCCGCCATTACCTGCTCGTCGCTCTGATGGGCGTTGTGGCGTCGGTGCTGGGCATTCTGGGCGACCTGTTTGCCTCGGCTGTCAAACGCCAGGTGGGCATTAAGGATTACGGGACCATATTCCCCGGCCATGGCGGCATTCTTGACCGGTTCGACAGCGTCATGTTCGTCGCACCTTTTGTGGCCATTGCCGTGCGGTATTTCTTTTATTTCGTGCGCTGATTTTTCCTTTTCAGGATAAGTGAGGGATTGTACCATGCAACAAAACCCGACAAAAACGATCACGCTGCTGGGCTCCACCGGTTCCATCGGTACCCAGAGCCTGGATGTGGCCCGGATGCACGGATACCGGGTGTTTGGTCTGGCTGCAAATTCCCGGGTGGAACTTCTTGCCCGCCAGATCGAGGAATTCCACCCCGCCTATGTGGCGGTAGTCGACCCTAACGCCTATGAACGTCTGGACGCCATGCTGGCCGGTCAGCCCGATGCGCCCAAGCTGCTCAAAGGCCCGGAAGGCCTGCGTCAGCTTGCGGCCATGGACGGCCCCGATGTGGTCCTCAATGCCGTTGTGGGCATTGCGGGCCTTGCCGCGTCCCTGGCTGCCATCGAGAGCGGCCATGACCTTGCTCTGGCCAACAAAGAGAGCCTGGTCACCGGCGGCCACCTGGTCACCGATGCGGTGCGCCGGGCAGGGGTCAAGCTGCTGCCGGTGGACAGCGAACACTCCGCTATTTTCCAGTGCCTGCAGGATGCCCACTCGGCCAAGCGGCTGGAAAAGATCTTGCTCACGGCGTCGGGCGGTCCCTTCTATGGCATGACCACCGAACAGCTGCGGGGCAAGACCAAGGCAGACGCTCTCAAACATCCCAACTGGGATATGGGCGCCAAGATCACCATCGACTCGGCGTCCTTGATGAACAAGGGCCTGGAACTGATCGAAGCCGTCTGGCTGTTTGGTTTGCCTGAGGATAAGATCCAGATCGTTGTCCAGCGGGAGAGCATCATCCATTCCGCGGTACAGTTCGACGATCATTCGGTCATTGCTCAGATGGGCGTGCCGGATATGCGCATTCCCATCCAGTATGCGCTGACCTGGCCCGACCGTCTGCCCAGCCCGGTGCCGGAACTGGATTTCGCGGCGCTGACCTCCCTGAGCTTCGGCACGGCGGACGAGGAGACCTTCCGCTGCCTGGCCGCCTGCAAAAAGGCCATCCGCAAAGGGGGATTGGGCCCCTGCGCCGCCAACGGCGCCAACGAGGAAGCCGTCCGCCTGTTTTTGGAGGATAAGATTGGCTTTTTGGACATCGGCCGCTTGGTGGAAGGCGTTGTGGACAGTGACAGCTTTGGCGGTGACTACACGCTGGCTGATGTGTATGAATGCGACAAGATGGCCCGCAGCTATGTGCTGAGCCATATCTGAAACGATTCTGAGGATTCTGTGTCCGCGTAAGCAGCGCGGAGATCAAGAGGTGCTTAATGACGACTGTGCTTACCCTGGTCGTATCGGTTCTGGTGTTTGGTATTGTGGTACTCGTGCATGAGTGGGGACATTTCATGGCAGCCCGGCGCAGCGGTGTTCACGTCGAGGAATTCGCCATCGGTTTTGGCCCTGCTCTCTGGCAGAAAACCAAGAACGGCACGGTGTACAGTGTGCGGCTGTTCCCGTTGGGCGGCTATAACGCCATGTCAGGCTATTCGGAGGACTCCGACGCCGAGACCCAGACGCCCGTCAAGCCGCCCAAAGGAGCACCGCTGCTGCCTGCCACGGTGGACGGCAAGACCTACCCGGAAGCAACCGCGGGTCAGCGCTTCTTCATTATTGCCAGCGGAGCTCTGATGAACTTTGTGCTGGGCTTTGTGCTGCTGATCGCCCTGGTCTGTACGCAGGATGCCATCACCAGCAAGATCATTTATGATTTCACCGACGGCGCCCTCTGTGCCCAGACCGGCCTGCAGGCCGAGGATGAGATCCTCTCGGTCAACGGGCATTACTGCTTTACCGCCAACGATATCATCTATGAGCTCCAGCGCGCCGAAAACTACACCGCCGATTTTACCGTTCTGCGGAACGGTGAGGTCGTGCATCTGGAGGATGTGCAGTTCAGCACCACCACCGACGAGAACGGCAAGACCTCCATGGTGCTGGAATTCTCGGTCTACGGCATTGCCAAGACACCCAAGACGGTGGTGCGCGCGGCATTCAATAATTTCATGTATTATGCGCGGGTGATCCTGCGCAGCTTTGTGGATATGGCCATGGGCCGTGTCAGCCTGCATGATATGTCGGGTCCGGTGGGCATCGTCAGCGCCATCGGGGAAGCAGTGCAGTATGGTCTGGCCGATGTGCTCAGCCTGGCTGCTCTCATTACCGTCAACCTGGGCATCTTCAACCTGCTGCCCATTCCGGGACTGGACGGCTGCAAACTGATCTTCATCGCCATCGAGGGCGTTACCGGCAAAGTTGTGCCGGAAAAGGTCCAGGCCGCCATCAACGGTGCCGGCATCATTCTGCTGCTCATGCTCATGCTGCTTGCCACATTCCAGGACATCACCCGTATTTTCTGACCGGTGAAAGGAGAAAACGATGCGGAAACTGAAAAAGGTCGTCAAGATCGGAAACATTGCCATCGGCGCCAGCAATCCCATCGCCGTACAGACCATGCTCAACGTCCCCGTCAAGGACATTGCAGGCAACGTGGCCCAGGCAAAGCGGGTGGCCGACGCCGGCTGCCAGATCGTCCGCGTGACGGTCCCTTCGCCGGAGGATGCGGCAGTGGTCGCAGCCATCAAGGAAGCGGTGGATATCCCCGTGGTGGCGGACATCCATTTCAACTATAAGGCGGCTCTGGCAGCGCTGGATGCCGGCGCGGACAAGATCCGCATCAACCCTGGCAACATCGGCGCGGATGAAAACGTCAAGGCAGTGGCGGATGCCTGCAACGCCAAAAACGTGCCCATTCGCATCGGCGTCAACGGCGGCAGCCTGGAAAAGCACATCCTGGCCAAGTACGGCGCTCCGGTGCCCGAAGCTATGGTGGAAAGCGCCATGTACCATATCCGCCTGCTGGAAAAGCACGACTTCAATAACATTGTTGTCTCCATCAAGTCCTCCAACGTTCCCCGCATGATGGCGGCCTACCGTCTTTTGAGCGAGCAGTGCGACTATCCGCTGCACGTGGGCGTGACTGAGGCCGGCACCTCCCGTATGGGACTCATCAAATCGGGCATGGGCATCGGCGGCCTTTTGATGGAAGGCATCGGCGATACCCTGCGTGTCTCCCTGACCGACGAGCCGGAAGCAGAGGTCGTGGCCGGGTATGACATTCTGCGGGCGGCGGGCTTTGCGGTGGCAGGCCCTGAGATCATCAGCTGCCCTACCTGCGGCCGTACCCAGTACCCCATGACCGATATTGCCAAAAAGGTGGAAGCCCGCCTGCAGGCGGATCACTTCAAAAAGCCGCTGAAAATTGCCATTATGGGCTGCATCGTCAACGGCCCGGGCGAAGCCTCCGACGCTGACATCGGCATTGCCGGCGGCAAAGATGAGGCACTGCTCTTCATCCGCGGCGAGAAAGTCCGTATGCTCAAGGGCGATGCCGACGCCATCGTCAACCAGCTTGTGGAGGAGATCTATAAGCTGTAACGCCCTGTACCCGACGCCGGAAAGGACCCAGTCATGGAACTCTTTCAGATCCTGTTTGACCTGCTCATGGCCGTCAGCCCGCAGTTTGCCGCAGCGGTCCTGCTGCTGTCAACGCTGCTGTTCGGCTTTTGCAGCTATGTCTTTTTTGCGGCGTCCAATCCGGCTGGCGGCATCGTCTTTCTCGTTATGGCGCTGGTGACCCTTTTCCTGCTGGTGCAGGGGATCCGCCAGCACCGTTTTGATCGCCGGAAAAAGGACGGGCGCAAAAAGCAGTAAAGCTGGAGAGTCTTCACCGGGACAGGCTCACGACTTTCCGGGCCGAGGATCCGCAGCACACATACATATCGCCAAATCCCTCCCTTTGCGTCTGGATGACGCCAGGGGAGGGCATGGCGTTTTTGGGACAAGCAACAAACCGGATGCACCAAATCCCCAGAAAAAGGAGACACCTTGAAACCCTTTGTCACACAGGTCTGGCCGCAGTTTACGGCCGATGCCCAATTCAACGCCTGTTTCGGGCAGGTACTGGTCGACCGGGTCGAACTGTACCGCACCGCCCGCAAGGTCATCATCTGCCTGCGCAGCTCGGAGCCGCTGGACGGCGCCATGTGCGGGCGGCTTTTTGCGTCTCTGGAACCGGTGTTCGAGGGCTATGAGCTGACCCTCAGAAACTATTTCAATTACGGCAATATCACCCCGGAGGCCGCCCGCACCCTCATTGAGGAACTCAAAAGCGAAGGACTGCCGGTCAACGGCTTCCTGGATAAGTCGCCCATCAGCATCGAGCCGGACGGCATCACGGTGCATGTGGCGGCAGGCATGAACATTCTGGAAAGCATCGACTTTCCCCGCCGCCTTGCCGAGCGCATCCAGGAACGCACCGGCACTCTCCCCATCGTCCGCATGGTGGCCAGCGGCAAGACCGTCTCGGCGGAAGAATTTGAAAAGTACGTCCAGAACAAGACCCCGGCCGTCAAGTTCGAGGCCAAAAAGGACCTGCCGCCCATTCAGGTACAGGGGCTGGACCTCACCGACAAACCGGTTAAGGTGTTCCATGGCAAATACTTCAAGCCTGCCGACCTGCGCCCCCTCAACGACCTGGGCGACGGCGGCAAGATCACTGTCTGGGGCGACGTCTTTGCCTCCGAAGTCAAGGGCAACCGCCGCAAGATTTATTTCACCTCCATCACCGACTATACCGGCTCCGTCAGCGTCAAGATGCTGGGGGACGACGGCGAGGACATGAGCAAGTGGGAGTCCATCAAGCCGGGGACTACTTTCATCATCCGCGGCGATTACAGCTACGATAAATACGAGCATGACTATGTGCTCTATCCCTATGACATTCTGCAGGTGGAGCGCCGCCAGCGCCAGGATGAGGCCCCTGACGGGGAAAAGCGCGTCGAGCTGCACCTGCATACCAAGTCCAGCTCCATGGACGGCTTCTGTGACCCCGGCAAGATCGTGCGCCTGGCCCACAGCATGGGCCACCGCGCCATTGCCATCACCGACCACGGCGTCTGCCAGGGCTACCCCGAGGCCATGCTGGCCACCGACGACATCCATAAAAAAGATCCGGACTTCAAGCTGATCTACGGCTGCGAGGCCTACTTTGTGGACGACATGATCCCTGCCGTCTACGGACCCGCCGACCAGCCGCTGACCGGCAGCTTTGTGGTGTTCGATACCGAGACCACCGGCCTCAATGCCAACACCGAAGCCCTGACTGAGATCGGCGCCGTCTACGTGGAAAACGGACGCATCACCGATAAGACCTTCTGCACCTTTGTCAATCCCGGCAAGCCCATCCCGGCCCGTGTGGTGGAGCTGACCGGCATCAACGACTCCATGGTGGCTGACGCCCCCACACCGGAGGAGGCCATCCGCCAGTTCAAGGAATTCTGCGGCGAGTCCATCCTGGTGGCCCACAACGCCAACGGCTTTGATATGCTGTTTATCCGCAAGGCAGGGGAGAAGGCAGGCATTCGCTTTGACAACACCTATCTGGATACCCTGCCCATGGCCCAGGCCTTGTTCCCGGGACTTCACAACTATAAGCTGGATACCATCAACAAGCACCTGGAGATCCCTCCCTTCAATCATCACCGCGCTGTGGACGACGCCATGGCTCTGGCTCGCATCTTTGAAAAGATGCTGGAGGACCTGGACGAGAAGGATATCCACAGCGTTGCCGCCGTCAACACCGGTCTTGGTGGCAACAAAGAGGTTCTGAAAAAGAAATACTACCACCTTATCATTCTGGTCAAAAACCAGATCGGCTTGAAAAACCTGTACCGCATCGTCAGTGCGGCACATACCCAGTATTTCTTCAAAAAGCCCCGTGTGCCCCGTAGCCTGCTCAATAAATACCGGGAAGGCCTGCTGCTCAGCTCTGCCTGTGAAGCGGGTGAGCTTTACAGAGCGGTAGTGGCCGGCAAAAGCCATGAGGAACTTCTCAAAATCGCCGACTACTACGATTTCCTGGAGGTTCAGCCTCTGGGCAATAACGAATTCATGGTCCGCAACGGCCAGGTGGATTCCATTGAAAAGGTGATGGAGTTCAACCGCACTATCATCCAGCTGGGCGAGGAACTGCACAAACCCGTGGTAGCCACGGGCGACGTGCACTTCCAGGAACCGGAGGACGCCATCTACCGTGCGGTTTTGCAGGCAGGCAACGGCTTCAAGGACGCCGACCATCAGGCGCCGCTGTACTACCGCACCACCCCCGATATGCTGGATGCCTTCGGTTACCTGCCCAAGGAAAAAGCCTACGAGATCGTGGTCAAAAACCCCAACAAGATCGCAGCCACCATCGACGGCAATCTCCGCGCCATTCCCAAGGGGACTTATCCGCCTTCCATCGAGGGCGCCGAGGACCAGCTGCGTGAAGCTACCTGGAAACACGCTACCCGGGATTACGGCACACCCGTCCCCGAGATCATGCGCCTGCGCCTGAAAAAGGAACTGGATTCCATCTGCGGCCACGGTTACGCGGTTCTGTACGTCATTGCGGTCAAGCTGGTGGCCTTCTCCAACGCGGGCGGCTACCAGGTGGGCAGCCGTGGTTCCGTCGGTTCGTCGGCTGTTGCGCACTTCTCCGGCATTTCGGAAGTCAACAGTATGCCGCCCCATTACCTCTGTCCCGAGTGCAAACACAGTGAATGGATCACCGACGGCAGTATTGCGGACGGCTTTGACCTGCCCGACAAGACCTGCCCGGTCTGCGGGCATCCCATGATCGTGGACGGCCACGACATCCCCTTCGAAACCTTCCTGGGCTTCTACGGCGACAAGGAGCCGGATATCGACCTGAACTTCTCGGGTGAATATCAGTCCAACGTCCACCGCTATACCGAGGAACTGTTCGGCAAGGAAAACGTCTTTAAGGCGGGTACCGTTTCCGGTCTGCAGGACAAGACCGCTTACGGCTATGTCAAGAAGTATCTGGAGGAGCGCGGCCGCACCGTCAACCGTGCCGAGGAAAACCGCCTGTGCATCGGCTGTACCGGTGTCAAGCGCACCACCGGCCAGCACCCCGGCGGCATGGTCGTCGTCCCGGACACCTTCGATATTTATGACTTCTGTGCCATCCAGCACCCTGCCGACGACGTCAAGGGCGGCCTGCTGACCACCCACTTCGAATTTAAGTACCTGCACGACACCCTGCTCAAACTGGACGAGCTGGGCCACGATGTTCCCACTTTCTACAAATACTTTGAGGAGTATTCCGGCATCCCCATTGATTCGGTGCCCATGAACGACCCCAAGGTCATCAGCCTGCTGACTTCCACCGAGGCGCTGGGCGTTAAGCCGGAGCAGATCGGCAGTCAGACGGGTACCTTTGGTATCCCGGAAATGGGTACCAACTTCGTTCGCGGCATGCTGCTGGAAGCTCAGCCCAAGAGCTTCTCCGACCTGATCCAGATTTCGGGCCTGTCCCACGGCACCGACGTCTGGACCAACAACGCCGACGAGCTCATCCGCAACAAGACCTGCACCATTTCGGAGGTTATCGGCTGCCGTGACAGCATCATGCTGTACCTGCTGCGCAAGGGCCTGGAGCCCAAGATGGCCTTTGACATCATGGAGGCCGTGCGTAAGGGCAAGGTGGCAAAGGGCGGCTTCCAGCCCGGCTGGGAGGAAGCCATGCGCGAGCATGACGTCCCTGACTGGTATATCGAGTCCTGCCGCAAGATCAAGTATATGTTCCCCAAGGCCCACGCCGTCGCCTACCTGATGGCGGCCATCCGTCTGATGTGGTTCAAGGTGTACCATCCGCCGGTGTTCTATGCGGTGTACTTTACTGTCCGCGGCGAGGACATCGACTACGAGGCTGCCATCGGCGGCATCCGTGTGGCCCAGGATCACATCCGCGAGATCAACCAGCGCCTGAAAGAGGAAAAGAACGCCAAGGACGAGGACATGCTGGTCAGCCTGCAGCTGGTCAACGAGATGCTCCAGCGCGGCTATCGTTTCCTGCCCATTGAGCTGGGCAAGAGCTATGCCAGCAAGTATATCGTCGAGAATGATATGGTGCGTCTGCCGTTCACCGCGCTGAAAGGCGTGGGCGAGACCGCTGCCATCGCCCTGGAAAAGGCGACGATCAACGGCCAGCAGTATATCTCCATCGAGGAACTGCAGCAGGCCAGCGGCGTGTCCGGCTCCATCATGGAAAAGCTGCGCGATGTAGGCGCACTGGGCGACCTGCCCGATACCAGTCAGGTCAGTTTCTTCAATATGTGACACAGCAAAGGAGACTGCATGATCCGATCCAAGTGGCTTTTTTACTGTCTGATGGCGTCGCCTTATCTGTTTGTGGCGGCGTCGGTCGTGGTGTATCTGGCAGCCGGCGGCCTGTCGGGCGATGGCCTGGCAGGCGTCTGCCTGGTTGTCGTTCTGCTTCTGGCGGGGGTCTGCGTGCCGTGTACAGCCCACGCCCTGCGCCTGTCCGCAGGGGAGGGGGACGGCCGGGAACTGCTGCGCTGGGTGCGCCGAGTCAAGTTCAGTATGATCCCGTTTTATCTGCTGCTTTTTTTGAGCACGATCCTGCTGGCCGTCACGCTGGTGGGACTGGTTTTGGTACCGGTGCTGCTGGCGGTGGGATATGTGGTGATGTTTCCGTCCTCCATGTATGCGCTGGCGGCAGTCAAACTGATGCGCCGTCAGGGCTTGCTGGACACCCACAGCTACCGCACCCATGCGATAATGCAATTTGTTTTGGCGGCAGATGTGATCAGTACGGCGGACCTGCATGAATTTCTGAAAAATTCCCAAAATAATTTGCAGTGACAAGAGAGAAAAAACGCAGGAAAAAGCCTTTTGTCATGCGATTTTTCAAACAAAAAGAGACGTGTTTTCGACGCTTTTTTCAAACCTCAAAAAAACTTCAAAAAAAACAGAAAAAAGGGTTGACATTTCCAGGTAAATGCGATAAAATAACACACGTCGCCCGGAGAGAGCTGACAACGCTAAACTCTCCATCATGCGGCCGTAGCTCATCTGGTAGAGCGCCACCTTGCCAAGGTGGAGGTAGCGAGTTCGAGCCTCGTCGGCCGCTCCATTTGGGAGTTTAGCTCAGCTGGGAGAGCATCTGCCTTACAAGCAGAGGGTCAGCGGTTCGAGCCCGTTAACTCCCACCAATGTGGCCCGGTAGTTCAGTTGGTTAGAACGCTAGCCTGTCACGCTAGAGGTCGTCAGTTCGAGCCTGATTCGGGTCGCCATTTGCCTCTGTAGCTCAGTTGGTAGAGCAGGGGACTGAAAATCCCCGTGTCATTGGTTCGATTCCGATCGGAGGCACCAAACCCACGTACCCTTGGGTCAAAGGGTACAATATGCGGCCGTAGCTCATCTGGTAGAGCGCCACCTTGCCAAGGTGGAGGTAGCGAGTTCGAGCCTCGTCGGCCGCTCCAGAACAAACAGTGAAATACCGGCTTCCAAGCCGGTTTTTCACTAATTATGGTGACGTGGCCAAGTGGTAAGGCAAGGGTCTGCAAAACCCTCATTCACCAGTTCAAATCTGGTCGTCACCTCCAAAAGTCGGTTGACACTTTGTCAGCCGATTTTTTTGTTGTATCTGTTGTATCGCTGCGGTCACAGAACCTAAGGCCCGCCATACACCATGCGCGTTTTTTTCCCGTGCCGGAATTTTGGAAATTGGCGAAAGGTTCCGACGCCTTGAAAGTCGTCGGGAAAATTTGATCCGGAATCTGCAGGGAACCCAAACAGCCTGAAACCATTGCAACAGAAAAAGCGCCCGGCGAAACCTTGCCGGGCGCTTTTTCTTATGATTCTTTTGTATAATACTGCGCCTGAGCCTGCCACAGCTGATGATATAGCCCTGTCTCGTCGGCGACCAGGGTCTCATGGCCCCCGGTCTGGACGATGGCGCCATGGTCAAACACCGCAATCTCATCACAGAATTTGCAGGAGGAAAGCCGGTGACTGATGTAGATAGCCGTCTTGTCCCCGGCAATGGAATCAAATTTGGAGTAGATATCCGCCTCCGCAATGGGGTCAAGGGCGGCGGTGGGTTCATCCAGCACAATGAAGGGGGCGTCCTTGTAAAGCGCCCGGGCAATGGCGATTTTCTGGGCCTCACCGCCGGAAATCTCCACGCCGTCCTTGTCCAGCTTCTTGTACAGGAAGGTATCCAGTCCCTTTGGCATGGTTTTCAGCCGTGGGCCGAACCCGGCATCCTGCAGGCATCGTTCCACCAGGTCACGGTCGCAGGCGGCGGAGCCTGCCACGTTTTCGCCCAAAGGCAGGGAAAGCAGGCGGAAGTCCTGGAACACCACAGAGAACAGGGCGATATAGTCCTGATAGCGGTACTTGCGGATGTCGATGCCGTTGAGGAGGATGGTCCCCTCGGTGGGGTCATACAGGCGGCAGAGCAGCTTGATAAAGGTGGTCTTGCCGCTGCCGTTGGGGCCTACCACAGCCAGGCGGCTGCCAATACGGAACTTGACGTTGACATGGCGCAGCGCCCAGGAATCGCTGCCGGGATAGCGGAAGGATACGTCCCGGAACTCCACCTGGTAATTGCGGTCGGCGCGTTTTTCGGTGGTCAGGCTGCCCTGATACATGTGATTGGGCAGATCGAGAAATTGAAAGGTAAGTTCCAGAAACTCTCCGTTGGCGCGGATGTTCCCCAAAGTTTTCAGCAACAGGGTCATGCCGCCGAACAGCTGGGTGGCAGAGCCTACATATCGGGTGACGGAACCCACATCAAAGGCTCCGCCCCAGGATTTCAGACAGACAAACAGATATACAAAGCAGGTGAGCAGGGCGGAGATGGCCTGGGACAACCCGGCCAGCAGCCCCATTTTTCCGCGCGGCAGCCGGGCCAGAGGACCGAACCTTGTATAATGGGCTTCAAACTCATCCATATAATGCCGGCAGACCTTTTCCTGCTGACAATAGATCCTCAAATCTGCCGCCCGTTTGTCGTCCAGCGCCATGACACCGTAAAAGTTGGCGTAGCGGTTGGCTTCCCGGCACATGGCGGCGCGCTGGATCATCATCATGGCGGATTTGCTGCTGCACATCGAGGAGATCAGGACTGCCGCCACCATGGCTCCCAGCACCAACAGCATGGACAGGGGATTGTTCAGGAAGGCCATGGGGCTGTCTGCCGGTACGTCGGTGAGAAACAAGGTCAGCGTAAATCCGATACCTCCCAAAATCTGCACCACAGCCTTGCATAGGTCCGGAAAATAGCGGAGAGATTCGGAAAATCCAAGCCCCCGCCAGGTGTCGTTCTGGCGGATCTGGGCATACAGGTCGTAAAGCTCCTGACGATCGATCTCGGCATAATCCAAAGTGGTGATCTTGTCGGCCAGGGGCTTGAACCGTTCCGTGGCCACACGTCCCTGCTCAAAGCCGTTCCATTGACGGAGCGCACCGCCCAACAGCGCCAGCAGCGCCGTGACAACGACGGTCAGGACGGCCCAGAACAAAAGCCGCTGCGGGTCACGGCCGCCGGCCAGCTCACTGATGATCTGTGCCGAGAGAATCAGGGTCACATAGGGCGTCAGCGCGGTGCAGACCGAGCTGAACAGGGAAGAGACAAAATAACCGGGGACTTGTTCCATCCACAACTTCCAGCAGCGCAGATTCAGCTGCCAGGCACGGACGAACCCGCAGGTGATTTTCTCGTCTCCGGCATTAGAAGTCCTGCTTGCCATTTTCACTGCCTCCTTCCTGATAGTATTTGCTCTGTACCGCAAACAGATGAGCATATCCGCCGCCTGCAGCCATCAGGCTGTCGTGAGTGCCCTGCTCGGTGATGCGTCCCTGCTCCATGAACAGGATGCGGTCACAAAAGCGGGTAGATGCCAGCCGGTGACTGATAAACAGGGCGGTGCGCCCGGCGGTCATCTGATTGTATTTTTGATAGATGTCGTCCTCGGCAATGGGGTCCAGGGCGGCGGTAGGCTCGTCCAGCGCCAGAATGGGGCCGTTTTTATACAGGGCTCTTGCCAGCATCAGACGCTGGGTCTGCCCGCCGGAAAGCTCTATGCCGTCCTCGTAGACCTCGCGCCCCAGCCGGGTGTCCAGCCCCTGAGGCAGGGCCCGCACTGCTTCGGAAAGCCCCGCCTGATCCAAACACTGCCACACCCGCCCGGTATCGATGCCCTCCACCCGCTGCGCCACATTTTCGGCAACGCTGGCTTCCAACAGGGAAAAGTCCTGAAATACCGCCGAGAACAGCGCATAGTAATCCCGCCGGTCGTACTGGCGGATGTCCTGCCCATTCAAAAGCACCCGGCCTTCGGTTGGGTCAAGAAAACCGCAGGCCAGCCGCACCAGTGTCGTCTTGCCGGCGCCGTTCAGCCCTACAATGGCCAGCTTTTCTCCGGCATGGATGGTCAGGCAGATGTCATGTAAAGTGTCCTTTTTCGCTTCCGGGTAGCGGTAGCAGACATGTTCAAAGCAAAGCTCACAGGCCATGTCCGGCGTGCAGGCAAGCGGTTTGCCGTCTTCAAAGCGGAACGGCTCCGGCCAGTCCAACATCTCCCGCAAAATGGAAATTTCCAGCGAATGCCGGTGCAATTCGCTCCCTTTGGTCAGAATATCCGACACCCATTGGGTAAAGCCGCTGACGGCGGAAAAGTAGAGCAGAAACTGGGAGGCCGGCAGCCCTTCCGACAGTGCCAGCCAGATCAGGTAGGCATAGGCAATACCGTCCCGGGCAAAGGTCAGAAACAGATCGGCCACATCGATCCAGAGGTAATGCAGCTGCCGCTGGCGGAGATAATCCTGATACAGCCGCAGTACCCTTGCCCACACCTCGTCCAGCCAGGGTTTGAGACCGAAAATGCGGATGTCCTTGGCGTAGGAGCGGTCAGCGGAAATCTGCTGCAGATACCATAGCTGCCCCTGGTATTTTTCCTCTTCGCTGCGATGGTCATAGACCCACCGGTTGACCCGGCGGCTGAAAAGGTATCCCGCCACGGTGGTAACTACCACCACGACCAGAAGCAGGGGATGCAGCCCGGATAAAAGGGCCAGATAAACGGCAAAACCGATCAGGCTGGTAAGCAGGTCAGAAAGGGTATTCCAGATTGCCTCAGTCGCGGAGGCGGGGCTCTGGCAGGTCATGAGGGACCGTTCCACGCGGTTGTTGAATTCGGTGTCCAGAACATTGACAAAGGAGGTCCCGGCCATCTTATCGGAAATTTTGGTGATCAGGATCAGGCGGAGATCCTCGCGGCCGATGCTGACATTTTCCGCCAGATAGGCTTTCAGCCCGTACAGGACGAACAACACGGCGCCGAAGAACAGGATCATAGTCACCAGTGCGGGCAGGGAGGAATGGAGCTCCACCTGATGGAGCACGGCAGGGACAATGAGCATCTGTGCCACGGTGCTGCCTGCCGTGACCACTGCCGTGGCAATGCAGAGAAGCGGCACGCTTTTGTAATAGCGCCGGGCCACACTCAGCATATAGCCCACGTTTTGCAGCGTGCTGTATTTTTGCGTTTGGGTTTGCTTCATGGTTGTGTTCACCTCTTGTCCCTACCATACCATAACAAAAAATCCCCGGCATATTCCGGGGACGAATTGTTGGATCCAGGGGACGAACTGCAAAAAATCATACCTGAGGGATCAGGATCTCGGTGGTAAAGGCGCCGTCCTCGCTGTTGCGGCTGAGGTAGCCGTCCAGACGGTCGATGATGTTGTCGATGCGCACCAGCCCGAACCCGTGCCCGGCACCCTTTGTGGTGGCAAACCGCCGCCCAATCTTGTGCTGCTTGGCTGCGGCAGTGAAATTGGTAAAGCTGATGTACAGCTGAGTGCCTTTCATGTCCATGTAGACGCGGATCATCCGTTGCTCCTCCGGCAGGGCAAGGCTGGCCTCGATAGCATTGTCAAACAGGTTTCCCAGTATGACGCACAGATCAAGTTCCGACATGCGCAGCTTGACAGGGATGTGAGCGTCCGCCTGCACGGCAATGTGCCGGGATTTCGCCAGAGAAATCTTGCTGTTCAGGATAGCGTCCGCCATGGCGTTGCCGGTCTTGATAACGGTGTCTACCGTGTTCAGGTCGGTGTCCAGCTCATCCAGGTAGGCTTGGATGCCGGCCAGGTCACCGCTGGCAGCCAGAGCTTTCATGACCTGGATGTGATTGCGGTAATCGTGCCGCCAGCCGCGGATCTGCCGGTACATGTTCTCCACTTCCTGGTAGTGGGTGTCAATGAGTTCCCGCTGGTAGGCGGCCAGTTCCCGGTCGATGCGCCTTGAAAAGAATCCCATTCCGTTCACCCCCTGTTGATGATGGCGCGGTTGATACGGTCGTAGGCGCCCCGGGGCAGGGGGAGCACGCTGCCGTCATTCAAGGTGACCGCTGTTTTGGTCACCCTTGCCACATATCCCAGATTGACCAGCGCCGAACGCCCTAAACGGAAAAAACTGTCATCCAGGCGGGTCTCCAACTCGCTCAGTGTCATTTTTGCGGTGCAGTCGGATTTTGCATGGACGGTCACATAATTGCCCTGGACCTCGGCATATCGGATCTGATAGACCGGCAGGCGCACCGTCTCACCGGACAGCTCCAGCGTCAGGACTTGCTCGTTGCGGCACAGCTTGTCGGCGGCGCGGTCCAGTACGCTGAACAGTTTGTCTTCGTCCACCGGCTTCATCAGATAATGCAGGGCCTCCACCTCATAGCCGTCGGCAATGTAGTCAGAGTACCCGGTGATAAAGACGATCTGCACCCCGTCATTGTCTTTTCGCAGCGTGCGAGCCATGGTGACGCCGTCCATTTGTCCCATCTCTATGTCCAGCAAAAGGATCTGCACCGTCTTGTCCTCGGCGTAGGCGAACAGAAAGCTTTCGGCAGACGGATACAGCGCCAGCTGCACCGTATGCAGACGCTGCCCGGCCCAGCGGCGGGCCAGCCCGGCCAGGTAGTCCCGGTCGGCAGCCGAATCATCACAAATGGCAATACGGAGATTCATACAGATTCCTTTCAAGGCGGGATGTTTTGCAAATCAAACGGCGGATGCGCATTTGTGCCTTATTATACGCCCACGGGGCGGGAGCATCAAGGGCAAGGGGAGCAGATGAGCGCTGACGGCGGGAAATGGAGGATTTCAACCCTGCAACAGATCCTCCGGGATTCCGATGTCGGCGATGGTCAGCTGCCCGGCGTACAGCTTGCCCTGGCCGGTGAGCAGTCCGGGCTTGGCGCAGCTGAAGGTCACGGTCTCGTCTGCCTGTACCGCAATGCCCAAAACATCCCCCGTATCGCCGTGGATGCCCGAGGGAATGTCACAGGCCACCACCGGGACCCCGGCGGCATGGGCGGCGTTCATGGCTGCGATGGCCTGGGCAAAGGCTCCGCCCACGGGACGGTCCAGCCCCACACCGAACAGTGCATCCACGATGCAGGCAGTTCCGGGATCAATGGAACTGCCGTCGTAAGGCGTTACAGTGCCGCCCAAGGCCAGCAGCTTTTCCTGCTCTGCGCGGGCATCGGCGGTCATTTTTTCGGGATTGCCCACAAAGCACACCCGGGCCTGTACGCCCCTTTCCAGCAGCTGCCAGGCACAGGCAAAACCGTCGCCGCCATTATTGCCCGGACCGCAGAAAACCAGGACAGGGCCGCTGCGCCCGGCTTCGGCCCGGCGGGAGAGCACTGCCTTGGTCACATGCCCTGCGGCGGTCTCCATCAGCTGCAGGGAGGGAATGCCCCGCTCCTGAATGGCAATACGGTCCATCTCTTTCATTTCCCGTGTGGTTTTGACGATCATAAGGAACCTTCTTTCTGTGCGGTTTTGGCAAACCTTGCTTTTGTGCTCCGTGCGCTTTCTGTGGGGTGACATAGGAAAACAAAGGCGCAAAGCTATAATTATAAGACGGCGTCTGCCGCGTGATGGGGCTTTGCGTTCCACAAAGTGGCGTTTCGGCCCTCCGCCTTACATCTGCCGCCTTGCAGCGGCTTTGCGATGCTTTGCAGGTCTTTGCAGATTTATATCACTTGCGATTTGGCAATGTTCTTGCCATTACGGCTGCGCGGCGGTACGGCCAATCTTTTCTCCAGTATAACACAACCGGCCCCGGCTGTCCCCGGTTTCCGTCCGGACACAAGAAAACCGGGACATCAGCCTGATGCAGCCGATGTCCCGGTTGTTGTATAACGAAAACCACTCGCTAGGCGAGTGGTTCAAAAGAAGACTATAGTCGATGCTGCAGAAAGAAAAAACTCCCTTTGCTATAATGGAAATGCGGTCTGCCAACTGCACAAGCCAAGCAAAGGGAGGTCATTCGGAGTGAACGACGTAAATAGTTTATCGCACACAAGCTGGAATTGCAAATATCATATAGTATT
>DXFO01000032.1 GCA_019114415.1 Candidatus Gemmiger faecavium
TAGAATTTGACGAAAATATCCTGCCAAACAGTCAGCTCTCCGCCGCTTTTTGCCAGATTGGACAGCGTCTCAAATTGTGCCGCCAAGTCCATGCCCACATCCACCTTTCTTTTGGGTCGGTGCCGCACCGGGAAATCCGGTGCTTTGGTTGATTGCCGCCACTGACGGCGCGGTCAATGCCGCTTGGGGCGGCAACAAAAGAGAGAGCGCCCCCCGGTCCTGCCGGGATGCGGACACTAACGCCCGCATGGTCGCCCTCCCCTTTCAGGCGGAATATCCGCCCGTTGTCTTTTTTAGCCGTTCACGGACAGCGTGATCACTCAGCGGTGATGTACTTGTCGATGATGGACTGGATGGTGCCGTCGGCCTCCAGCTCAGCCAGCGCGCCGTTGATGGCATCCAGCAGCTGAGTGTTGCCCTTCTTGACGCCGATGGCGTACTCCTCGTTGACGTACTCGGTGTCGAGGATCTTCAGGCCGGGGTTGGCGGCAACGAACTCCTGAGCAGGAGCATTGTCGATGACGACGCAGTCGACCTGGCCGTTCATCAGAGCCTGGACAGCGGTCAGACCGTTGTCGTAGGGAGTGACGTTCTCAGCGCCGAAGCCGCCGTTCTCCACGGTATCGGAGCAGTACAGGTCACCGGTAGTGCCGCGCTGCACGCCGATCATCTTGCCGGTCAAATCGTCCACGGAAGCGATGTCGGAATCCTCGGGCACGATGACGACCTGGATGCCGGTGGCATAGCTCTCGCTGAAGTCCAGGTTGACCAGGCGCTCCTCGGTAACGGAAACGCCGGCCATGACCATGTCGCTCTTGCCGGTCTGAGCAGCCAGCAGGGCGGAGTCAAAGTCCATGTCGTCGATGCGCAGCTCCAGGCCCAGCTTGTCGGCAATGGCCTGAGCAATCTCAACGTCGATGCCCTCGAACTCGCCGGCGTCATTGGTCATTTCGTACGGCGGGAAAGCGGCGTTGGTGGACATGATGAGCATGCCTTCCTCAACGGTGGTCAGCTCGCCGGCAGTGGCGGCGGACTCGGAGGTGGACTCCTCGGTGGTAGCAGCGCTGGAGCTGGTGTCGGCAGCGTCGGAGCTGCTGTCGGAAGAAGTGTTGCTGCAAGCCGCCAGGCTCAGGGCCATGACGGAAGCCAGCAGGATCGAAGTCAGTTTTTTCATGTTCGTTCCCCTCGTGTTCTCTCTTTATTTTTTGTGGTTAGGGTATCGTTTTCGCGCCGGCACGGTATATGCCGTGTCCTCCCCGGCGACTTTATCAGTATGATGCATAAAAACTACATTGTCAATGTATATTTTACAAATTCGTCAATTTGTGTAGCGGGATTGCCGATGCGCCGCGTTTTTTGTGCAGTTTTTTCGCCTTTTGTTTCCCCCTTTTCCAACCGCCGGCAAATCGCCCCGCAGGGCAATCTGCGATGCAGCGTTTACCTGCCTCCACCGCTCTGTTTCCGCTTTTTGCCCGCCATACCCAAAAATGACCTGGGCAGAGCCCAAAAAGGCAGCATGTCGGGGAGAACAAATTGCATATAAAACGTATATTTATTCATATTTGTGAAAAATCTTACACTGTATTCTCATACAGGGACTTTCGGCCCGTTCTGTACTATTGACACCCACCGCCCCCGATGCTAGACTGAACTTGCTATAAATAGGTATAGAGTGCGGCATAAGCCGCGTTGGGGTGCTTTGCTGTATGCACCCGGGGAGATCGCGTCCATTATGGGACGCAGGGGGGAATCATCATGACATTAGCCGAACTTTCCGTCGGCCAGGACGCCCGGATCCGCACGGTAGGCGGCGAGGGCGCACTTCGCCGTCACCTTTTGGATATGGGCCTGACGCCGGGCATTGAAGTCACACTGCGCAAGGTCGCACCCATGGGCGACCCCATCGAGCTGGAACTGCGCGGCTATGAGCTGACGGTCCGCCTGGACGACGCCCGCAAGATCGAGATCGAAGGCGTACATACTTCCGACCGGGCGGCCCGTTCGGAGGACCGCCACGATCAGGTGCCGCATCCCGGCCGGGGCGAGATTGGGCGCGCGCCCAGCTACCGCACCCGCAAAAGCGGCGACGTAATCCCGAAAAATCAGCCGCTGACCTTTGCTCTGGCAGGCAACCAGAACTGCGGCAAAACCACACTGTTCAACCAGCTGACCGGTTCCAACCAGCACGTGGGCAACTTTCCCGGCGTGACGGTGGACCGCAAGGACGGTCAGATCCGCGGCCATGCCGAGGCTACCGTCACCGACCTGCCGGGCATCTATTCCCTGTCGCCCTATTCCAGCGAGGAGATCGTCACCCGGGATTTCCTGCTCCAGAATAAACCCACCGGCATCATCAACATTGTTGACGCCACCAACATCGAGCGCAACCTGTATCTGACCATCCAGCTGATGGAGCTGGGCATCCCCATGGTACTGGCCCTGAATATGATGGACGAAGTCCGCGCCAACGGCGGCACCATCATGGTCAACCAGCTGGAAGAACTGCTGGGTATTCCGGTGGTGCCCATCTCCGCCGCCCGCAACGAGGGCATCGACGAGCTGATCGACCACGCCCTCCACGTTGCCCGCCATCGGGAAGCCCCCGGCCGTATCGACTTCTGTGAGGCCGGCGACCCGGACGACCCCCGCGGTGCGGTCCATCGCTGCATCCATGCCATCGTCCACCTGATCGAGGACCATGCCCGCCGGGCAGGGCTCCCGCCGCGCTTTGCCGCCACCAAGCTGGTGGAGGGCGACGCGCCCATCCTGGAGCAGCTCCAGCTGGATCAGAACGAGAAAGAAATGCTGGAGCACACCATCGTGGAGATGGAACACGAGACCGGCACCGACCGGGAAGCGGCGCTGGCCGATATGCGGTTCCACTTTCTGGAACAGCTCTGTGCCCAGACTGTCGTCCGCCCCGGCGAGAGCCGAGAGCATCGCCGCAGCGTCGAGATCGACAAAATCCTGACCGGGCGCTTTACCGCCATCCCCTGCTTCATTGTCATTCTGGCGCTGGTGTTCTGGCTGACTTTCGGTGTTATCGGCGCGGCGCTGTCCGACCTGATGACCCTGGGCATCGACCGTTTCACCGCTCTGGTGGACACCGGACTGACGGTATATGGAATCAACCCGGTGGTTCATTCCCTGGTCATTGACGGCATTTTCGCAGGCGTGGGCAGCGTGCTCAGCTTCCTGCCCACCATCGTGACGCTGTTCTTCTTCCTGTCCATTCTGGAGGACACCGGTTACATGGCCCGTGTGGCCTTTGTCATGGACAAGCCCCTGCGCCGCATCGGCCTGTCGGGCCGCAGCTTTGTGCCCATGCTGGTGGGCTTTGGCTGCTCGGTCCCCGCCATCATGGCCACCCGCACCCTTTCCTCTGACCGTGACCGCCGCATGACCGTGCTGCTGACTCCCTTTATGAGCTGCTCGGCCAAGCTGCCCATCTACGCCCTGTTCACGGCGGCATTTTTCCCGCGGGGGCTGCGCCCCGTGGTGATGGTCGGCCTTTACCTGACCGGCATCCTGTGCGGCGTGCTGTATGCTCTGGTTTTGCGGCACACCCGGTTCCGCGGTGAGCCGGTCCCCTTTGTCATGGAGCTGCCCAACTACCGGCTGCCCAGCCCCAAGAGCGTCGGCCGCCTGATCTGGGAAAAGGCCCGGGATTTCATCCAGCGCGCCTTCACCATCATCTTTGTGGCCACCGTCATCATCTGGTTCCTGCAGAGCTTTGACACCCGGCTCAACGTCGTCACCTCGCCGGAAAACAGCCTGCTTGCCCTGATCGGCGGCTGGATCGCCCCGCTGTTTGCCCCGCTGGGCTTCGGCGACTGGCGGGTCTCCACCGCGCTCATCACCGGCTTCACCGCCAAGGAGAGCGTTGTCTCCACCCTGACCGTCCTGCTGGGCGGCGATACGGGATTGCTCGGCACCATGTTCACCCCCTTCACCGCCGTGGTCTTTCTGGTCTTTACGCTGCTGTACACCCCCTGCGTGGCTGCCATTGCAGCGGCCCGCCGGGAACTGGGTTCCTCCCGCGCGGCGGCAGGCGTTGCCGCCATGCAGTGCCTGATCGCCTGGCTGGTGGCCTTCCTGGTCCACTGTGTCGGCACCATGATCGGGCTGGTCTGATCGTACATTTCCTACAAACAGGAGTTTTACCATGAATCTGCAAAGTTTTCTCGTCCTCGTCGTGATTTTCGTTCTGCTGGGTCTGGCCGTTGCCTTCATTGCCAAAAACGGAGGCTGGCAGGGCGGCTGCAGCGGTCACTGCGCCAGCTGCCAGCAGCGCTGCGCACAGCAGAACAAAAAAGACGAGGAGGAAACCAAAAGTGAGGATTGATTGGCTTTCCCGCCTTTTGATTCATCGGTTTTGAGTTTTATCCACGATCAAAAATCCCGGTGCCGGCTTTCCTGTGGGAAGACCCGGTGCCGGGATTTTTATTTGGTCCGTGATTTTCAACCGCCGCAAATCCTGTAACCCGAAAAAGCAGCCCTGCGGTGATACAGCATTCATGGAAACCGACTTATTGTCCGGCATTGTCATCCGTTGCGGTCGGAGTGGTTCTCTCCTGATTGTTTTGTGGTTTCGTTATTCCGGCAGCGGGATATGCCAGCGGCTGCCAGGCGAGTTTTCCCGCATCCTTCCCACCGCCATATTTCGGAATGGCTTGGAGGTCTGCTTGCCAACCTACAAAACTCAACAAAAAAGGCGCTCTGCCTTCCCATGGGGAAAACAGAGCGTCTTTTTATTGTTTTGTTCGCCTGTTTACTGCGAGCAGATTACTTCGCCTTGTTCTTACGGGTGTAGAGAACAGTGCCGGTCAGGCCAGCAGCGGAGACAACCAGCAGCATCATCAGCAGGCCGAGGTTCATCTCGTCAGCAGTCTGAGGAATGCTGTTGTTGGTGGTGGTGACGGTCGCAGTGGAGCCGGCAGCGCTGGTAGCGGGCTTCGGAGTGGCAGTGGCTTCATCCTTGCCCCAGGTGCCGTTGGCAATCGCCTCACCGATTTCGGGATGCTCGTCGACCTTGGCAACGACGGTACCCTTGCTCAGCAGCTTGCCGCAGATGGAGCAGTAGGTATCGCCGGTGTAGCCCTCAGCGTCGGGAGTGGCATCCTTGTTGTTGCGGATCTCAGTCTTGCTGTGGTCGCAGACAACATAGTTGCCGTTTTCATCGACAACCAGGTCGGCATTGCCGGGGTTGACAACGGTGTTGATGTCAAGGAACATTCTCACAAACTTCCTGCATTTTCCTCAATTTCCTATATTTTTGTGATATGTACAAACAATTCAAGTATCCTTTTTGTTCCTTTTGCATAATTAAAAAACCAATATTTTCCTTTACAGTTTTCCTATCTGTTTTGTAAGTTTTTTTGTTTTTTACATGAATTTTACATAG
This sequence comes from Candidatus Gemmiger faecavium, assembly GCA_019114415.1. GTDB lineage: Bacteria > Bacillota > Clostridia > Oscillospirales > Ruminococcaceae > Gemmiger > Gemmiger faecavium. The sequence continues at coordinate 5,405 of DXFO01000032.1, forward strand.
ATAATATTTATTATGTTATTTTGCCTTTGGTTTTGCCGGCACTTTTCACACCCTCATGCCACCGCAACCGGCATACATATAAAAATCGGCAGCGCAAAAGTCTCAAAATTATCCCTCCTTGTGCGGTTGCGAAACAGTCTTTGAGCGGGTATACTGATTGTGGGGTTTTGTAACCCCACAGGAGGCAACGCCATGAATGCTGAAACTTTTTGCTTTGACGGGTCCCGGACCTGTGATCTGGACCGCCTGCCCACCGGGGCAGGCAAATACCGCGACCGCAAGGACGAATTTGCGCCCCGGACCGCCAACAATCTGAAACAGATGGAAGCCTTGCAGGAAGCCCTGTACGCCGACGGGCGGGAGGGGCTTATCATCCTGCTGCAGGCCCTGGACGCCGCGGGCAAGGACGGCACCGTCAAGCATGTCATGGGCGGGCTGAATCCCCAGGGCGTTGAAGTGCACAGCTTCAAAGTCCCCACTGAGGAGGACCTGCGTCACGATTATCTGTGGCGGGTCAACCGCTGCCTGCCCCCGCGGGGCGGCATTGCCATTTTCAACCGCAGCTACTACGAGGACGTTCTGGTCGTGCGGATGCACGAGCTTTTCCGCGGCTACCGGATGGCTGACCGGGTGCTGAACGAGTCTGACGAGGAGTTTTTCAAAAAGCGTTACCGCCAGATCCGGGATTACGAGGAATATCTGTATGAAAACAGTTTCCGCGTGGTCAAGATCTTCCTGCACCTGTCCAAAAAAGAGCAGAAAAAGCGCTTTCTGGAGCGCATCGACACGCCCGAAAAGAACTGGAAGTTTTCCGCCGCCGACATCCGGGAGCGGGGCCGTTTTGAGGAATACAACAAACTGTACGAGCAGGTCATCAACGCGACGGCCAGCCGGCACAGTCCCTGGTATGTCCTGCCCGCTGACCAGAAATGGTATACCCGGTATCTGGTCTCCGAGATCGTGGTGGATGCACTGAAACAGTGCGCCCCGAAATATCCCGTCCTGTCCGGGGAGGAAAAAGCCCAGCTCCTCAAAGCCAGGGAGCAGCTGATGAACGAGCCCGACTGACCCCATACGAAAGAGAGGAAATGTCCCATGGCCCCCATCCGGGTCCTGCAGATCATGCCGGCAATGGACGCCGGCGGCATGGAGACGTTCGTGATGAACGTCTACCGCGCCATAGACCGCACCAAGGTGCAGTTTGACTTTGTCTATCACTATGACAAGCCCTGTTTTTACGATGACGAGATCACTGCGCTGGGCGGGCATATCACCAAGCTGACCGTCCGTCAGGACAACAATCTGCCCCGCTATTTCCGGGCACTGGACGAGCTGTTCGCAACAAATCCGCAGTACCGCATCGTTCACGGGCATTACAGCGGCTTCGGCATGTTTTACAACCGCGCCGCCAGGCGCCGGGGTGTTCCAGTGCGGGTGGGCCACAGCCACAACACCGCCTATGAGCCCAATCTGGTGGGCACTCTGGACCGCATGATGAGCAGCCGCTTTGACCATTTGCTCACCGACCGGTTTGCCTGCAGCGAAAAGGCGGGAGAAATGCTTTTCGGCAAGCATCCGTTTACCGTTTTGCCCAACGGCATCCCGGTGGAGCGCTTTGCCCATCCCGACCCGGAAGCCCGCGCCGCCCTGCGCGCCGGCTGGGGCGTGCCGGAAGGCTCTCCCCTGCTGGGTCATGTAGGGCGCTTTTCCGCCCAGAAAAACCACAGCGGACTGCTGGATATTTTCGCGGAAGTCCACCGCCGCCGCCCCGACGCCCGTCTGCTCCTGCTGGGCAGCGGCACACTGGAGGCTGACGCCCGCGCCAAAGCCCAGGCACTGGGCCTGAGCGAAGCCGTCATCTTTGCGGGGGTGCGCAGCGACACCGCCGCCTGCTACGCCGCCATGGACGCCTTTTTGCTGCCCAGCCTGTTTGAGGGCCTTCCCGTTGTTCTGGTGGAGGCTCAGACCGCAGGGCTGCCCTGCTTTGTGTCCGACACGGTGGACCGGGGCGCGGCCTTTGCCGACGGTGTACAGTTTCTGCCCCTGGACTCCCCCGCTGCCTGGGCGGATGCCCTGTGCGGGGAGCCTCTGGTCCGCAACGCCAACGCTCTGGCCCAGGCCCGCAGCGCCGGGTACGACGTACAGACGTCGGCACAGCGGCTGCAGGAATTTTATCTCCGGCGCTACGCCGAGGTGACAGGATGAGGGCCGCGCGCATTGCCGTGGTGGTCCCGGTGTACAACGCGGCAGAGTACCTGCCCCTGTGCCTGGACTCCATTGCGGCCCAGAGCTTTTCCCAGTTCTGCTGCGTGCTGGCCGACGACGGTTCCACCGACGGTTCGGGAACCATCTGCGATACATACGCCCGGCGCGATCCCCGCTTTTCGGTGCTGCACCTGAAAAACGGCGGTGCGGCAGCGGCCCGGGCCGCCGGAGTGCAGGCGGTATCCTGCGAGTACATTGCTTTTTGCGACGCCGACGATTTACTGCATCCGCAGTTTTTGCAGACGCTGCTTCATGCCGCCGAGGAAAGCGGCCTGCCCGTGGCCTGCTGCCGGTATGACACCTTTACCGATGCGCCCTCCCTCAACGCCCCCGCGCCGGAGACCTTCACCGAGCTGGAGGACCCCCGGCATCTGGAGGCGCTTCTCCACGATCATCGGGTGGATTACAGCCTGTGCAACAAGCTGTACGATGCCAACCTGATGAAGCCGGAATTTCTGAACAACGGCCTTGCCCACAACGAGGACCTGCTTGCCAACTGGCGGGCTTTGCTCCTTGCGCCGGGCATGGCGTTCTGCGACTTTGCGGGCTACCACTACCGCCAGCACGCCGCCTCGTCCAGCCACCGCACGCTGACCGTCCGGGAGCTCGACGACCACCGCGCCGCTGCGGCGGAAATCCTGGCCCAGGCCCCCGAATCTCTGCGGAGCAGTGCCGGGGCATTTTACTACGAAAAACTCACCTATCTGGTCACGCGCATCCTACGGCTGCCCGCGGATGCCGCCCTTACCCCCGTTTTGCAGCAGCTGACCGACGAGCTGCGCCGCGGGGAGCACGACCCGCTTCTGGGCGGAAATCCCGCCCTGCCCCGCGCCATCCGCATGGCGGCGGGGGCGGCTATCCATGCTCCCTGGCTGCTGCGCCCCGTCTGCCGCTTATTGCTGCGGGACCGGGCTTGACCATTTTGTTTTTGTGCTTGCCGTATTGCTGAAAAAGGAGCTTTTTGATGCGCTTTTTATTGATCGTAGACAGTGTGGAAGCACCCCAGGCCATCAACCCCGAACTGGGCCGCCGCCTGGCCGCCGAACTGGCCGGGCTGGGGCATCAGGTCCACCTGCTGGAGCTGTGGGACGGCGAGACGCCGCCTCCCGCCCCCGCCGGGGCAGGCACCGCCAGCGGCGTGGTCCTGCACGACCTTGCCTTTGCCGATGAGCGGATGATGAACCGAGCACTGGAAAACGGCTCCCGCCAGGGCAGCCCCATGCCGGTGCGGCTGGCCCGTCTGGCCCGGCATCCCTCCGCCATGGAGGCCGCTTTCCGCCAGCTGGTGCTGCGCCGTCCCCGCCGCCAGGAGGACACCCGCCGGGAGATCGAGCGTCTGGATGCCATCTATCACTTTGACTATGTCACCGCCGTGGCCGCCCCCTACCGTGCCGCCTTTGCCCTGGAACAGGCAAAGATCGTGGGCAAAAAGGTGTTGTGGCTCATGGACCCCTACGCCGCCAACCGGACCTATCAGGCCCCCGGCGGCTGGGCGCGGGAATTGCAGCTGCTGCGCTCGGCGGACACGGTGTTCGTCACCCGTCAGGCTATGTCCGACTACGAAAACGGCCCCCTGGCCCCCTGCCGGGACAAGGCCTTTGAACTGGCGTTTCCCGCTCTGGTGCCGCCTCAGGCCGAAATTTACGATCCCAACCGGGGCGTGGGTCCGCTGGACTGCGTCTTTTGCGGGACCCTGTATCCGGGCATCCGCACGCCGGACTTTGCCCTGGAACTGTTCACCAAACTCAACAGCCCCGACGTCCGCCTGACCATGGTAGGCCGGGGTTGGGAAGCCTTCTCCGCCCAGGCAGACGCCGCCCGCAAGGCACTGGGCAGCCGTGTACAGCTTTCGGGGCCGGTATCCGCCACCCGGGCGCGCACACTGACCGCCGGGGCGGACATCCTGCTCAATCTGGGCAACGCCGTGAGCAACCAGATCCCCAGCAAACTGTTTGAATATTTCGGCACGGGCAAGCCCATCCTGCATCTCTCCCCCCGGGAAGATGACGCCGTGCTGCCCTATCTCAAGCGGTATCCTTTGGCCCTTGTCCTGTCGGAGCAGGAGGGTGTGACCCCCGACGTCCTTGCCCGGCTGAACATCTGGCTGCGGGAAATGCGGGGGCAGTCCCTCACCTACGACAAGGCGGCGGAACTGTTCCCCGAGTTCACCCCCGCTGCGGTGGCGCAGCGCTTTATTGAGATCATCGCCCGGTGACCCCTGCCGGAGAAAGGACCCCTCCCATGCCCAAGATCCTATGGCTTGTCAGCATCACCCTGCCCGAGGCCGCCGCGGCCTGCGGGCTTTCCGCCGCCGAAGTGGGCGGCGGCTGGCTGACCGGTATGCTGGATGCGCTGGCTCCCGCCGTGGACCTGACCGTCTGCAGTCTGGATGCCCGGACCTCCCAGCCGCTGCGGGGAAGCCGGGACGGCGCCGCCTTTGTGGTGCTGCCCGCCGGTTCCGGGTTTGACGGACTGCTGGAGGAAGGCGGCTTCGACCTGGTACATATCTGGGGGACCGAGTACCCTGCCGCTGCGGCCATGCAGGACGCAGCCCGGCGCCATGGCCTGCCGGTGCTGGTGGGCATTCAGGGCGTCATGAAGGACTGCGCCGCCCATCTGTGCGACGGTGTCCCGGAGCGGTATCTCCATTCCTGCGCCGTGCAGCGGTTCATCGACCGGGTAGTGCCGGGGGCTCTTCTGGACGCCATGCAGGCGCGGTTTGACGCCCTTGCCCAAAGCGAGGCTTCCCTGCTGGCCGGGGCGCGCCATGTGACCGGCCGCACCACCTTTGACCGCCGGGCGGTGAGCGAACTGGCCCCCCAGGCGGCCTATTACCCTTGCAACGAGACCCTGCGCCCCGTCTTTGTGAACAGCCGGGAGCTGTGGCATCCCCGGGAATTCGGCCGCGGGCCGGTTTTGCTCATGAGCCAGGGCAATTACCCGCTGAAAAACCTGCACACCCTGCTGCGCGCCATGCCCCCCGTGCTGCGGCGCTGGCCGGACGCGGTATTGCGGGTGGCGGGCTGGCCGCCTTTGGACAAGGGGCCTCTGCTGCGGCCGGTCATTGACTGGATGTTCCCCTATCAAAGTTACTGCAAAACGCTCATCCGCCAGAACGGCCTGACCGGCCACGTGGTCTACACCGGCCCTCTGCCCGCCGAAGCCATGCGCCGGGCTTTTCTGGATGCCGACCTGTTTGTGCTGCCCTCTTACAGCGAGAACAGCCCCAACAGCCTGGGCGAAGCCATGCTGCTGGGCCTGCCCTGTGTGGCGGCAGCGGCAGGGGGCATCCCCGACATGACCCGGGGCGGGGCCGAGGCGGTTTTGTACGGCCCGCCGGGAGACCCCGACGCCCTGGCCGAAGCCATCTGCGCGGTGCTGTCCCGACCCGACCACGGGGCTGCCATGGGACAGGCTGCCCGGCGGCGCGCTCTCACCACCCATGACCCTGCCGCCAACGCCGCCCGGATGGCGGAGATCTACGACGCCGTTCTGAATGCGGAAAAGGAGCCCGGAAATGTCAACGCCTGAACTTGCCCCCGTCAGCGTCATCGTGCCCTGCTATAATGCGGCGGATACCCTGCGCCGGGCGGCAGAGAGCATTCTGGACGGCGCTCCGGATGATCTGGAACTTTTGCTGGTGGACGACGGTTCCACCGACGGCACCCCCGCCCTGTGCGACGAGCTGGCCGCCGGGGACCGGCGCGTCCGGGCGCTGCACCGCAAAAACGGCGGAGCATCGGCGGCGCGGAACACCGGCCTGGATGCCGCCGCCGGCGACTGGATCGTATTCGTGGATTCCGACGACGTCCTGCTTCCCGGCCTGTGGCAGGCGCTGGGGGAAGCTTTTGCAGCGGACCCGGGGCTTGTTCTGTTCGGCATCGACCGGGCCAGCGGTCCCAATCCCTGCCCTCTGGCATCGGGGTATTACCCCGACCCGGCCGCTCTGGGCGAAGCACTGCGCCCCCTGCTGTTTGAGAGCGGGTATCTGGCCGCCCCCTACGGCAAGGCCTTTTCCGCAAAAGCCCTGCGCGATGCCGGGCTGCGCTTTGACGAAGCCCTGAAAGTCAACGAAGATGTGCTGTTCAACACAGTTTTTTTACAAAATACCATTTCCATTTTCTGCCTGCCGGGTGTATACTATTACCAATATGACCAAAAGGCCGGGTCTTTGTCCCGGCGGCTGCGGGGCGATCTGCTGGATGCTGAGCGCCGTTGCGCTCCCGAACTGGAGACCATGCTGCGGCGCTGGGGGTATCCTGCCGGGCCGTATCTGAAAGAAAGCCGTCTGCGGGCCTGTCTGAACCAGTACGGGCTTTTGACCGGCTGTAAGGGGGATATGCCTTATGCCCGGCGGCGGGCTCTGTTTGCCGAGATCTTGTCCCAGCCGGATGCCCGTGCCGCTCTGCGGGAGCAGCTGCGGCGTGACGCCCATCCCCTGCTGGCCCTGCCCTACCGGCTGGGCGTGGGGTTGGATCTGCCGGGATTTCTGGCGGCATACACCCTTTTGAAAAACCGTTTTCTGTAATTTGACTTTTGACGCCCGCGGGCGTTTTGACCGATAACCTACCCAAGGAGCGACCGATGTCCAATACCCCTAGACTCAGCATCATCACAACGGTATACGATGCCAAAGACTATCTGCCCGCCACGGTGCAGAGCATTCTGGCCCAGACCTTTGCCGATTTTGAGCTTTTGCTGGTGGAGGACGGCAGCCCCAACGGCTGCGGCGAGCTGTGCGACGAGCTGGCAAAGCAGGACGCCCGTATCCGGGTGTTCCACAAGCCCAACGGCGGCCCCGCATCGGCGGCAAACGTAGGGCTGGAAAACGCCCGGGGGGATTACATTGGGTTTGTGGATTCCGACGACCTGATCGAGCCGGACATGTACGCCCGGCTGTTCGCCGCCCTGGAGGCACACCCCGGTGCTCGGCTGGCCGCCTGTGCCGGCGACGCCATTGACGACAAGGGCCGGACCATTCCCGGTCAGAAGGTGGCCTGCTCCATTACCGGCGAGTGCAACGCCATGGACCTGCTGCTGGAAACCTTCAAGACCGGCAGTTTCTACGGGCCGCTGAGCTGGAACAAACTGTTTGACGCCCGGCTTTTCCGGGACAAAAATATCCGCTATGACGAGAGCATGTTTTTCGGCGACGACGCCAGCGTGCTGCATCTTGTTTTTGAGGGGGAACGGGCCGTCTGCCTGGCAGACGCTCTGTACCACTACCGCACCCGCGCCGGACAGATGACCGGGGCCGTTTTTCCGCCCCGCAAGCTGGACGACCTGCGGATGTACTGGGACTGGCTGAGTTATTTTGCGGCAAGGCCGGATTCCGAGGAATACTACCAGTGGGCGGTTGCCTGGTACTGGAAAGTTTTCTATCATTTCTGGGTCATGTCCGGCGAGGCAGGAAACCTTGCCCAGCTCAAGCCCGGATTTCTGAAACACAAAAAGCATCTGGACAGCCTGCTGCCCGACATTCTGCGGTGTCCGCACATCGCAGCGGGCGAAAAGGCACGCGCGGTCCTGTTCATTGCCAGCCCTGTGCTGACCTGGAAAATGGCCCGCGCGTGGGGACGGCTTTGCAGATTTGGAAGGGGTTAAAACTATGGAACGTATCTGTGTGAGCGTGATCATTCCGATCTACAACACCAAAACCTGGCTGGAGGAGTGCATCCGCAGCGTCCTGGACCAGAAATTCGACCAGACCTTTGAGGTCATCCTTGTGGACGACGGCTCCACCGACGGCTGCGGGGATCTGTGCGATCAGTTTGCCGCCCAGGACGACCGCGTCCGGGTCATCCATCAGGAGAACCAGGGCCTGTCCGCCGCGCGCAACACCGGCATTGACGCCGCCCAGGGCCGTTACTACGCCTTTGTGGACTCGGACGACATTCTGCGTCCCGCCTACCTGCAGACGCTCTTCGACGCCTGCGAAAAGCACGACGCCTACATGGCCATCTGCGCCGTGGAGGACGTGCGGGAGGATGGTTCCAGCGAGGAACCGCCCGCCTACACCATGCCCAGCGAGGTCGGCGTCTTTACCGGCAAGGACCTGCTCAACCGTTTTTACGCCGCCAACGGCACCTACTATACCGTTGCCTGGAACAAGCTCTACCGCGCCGAAGTGTGGAAGCTTCTCCACTATCCCGAAGGCCGCCTGCACGAGGATGACTTTGTGGCCCACCGCCTGTTCTGGCGCTGTGACAAAGTAGTCTGCCTGGATGATCAGCTCTACTGCTACCGTCTGCGCAGCGGCAGCATCTGCCGCACCAACATCAAGCCCGAGGCCTTTGACGCCGTGGACGGCCTGGCCGACCGCTACCGCTTCTTTGTGGAAAACGGTGCCGACCGCACCGTCATCGACTGTGCCTATGCGGCCTGCTGGCGGCGGTATCTGTTCCTGTGCGCCAAGGTGCGCCAGTCCCCGGAGCCTGCCCTGGTCAAGGCGATCTCCAAGGAGCAGTTTTTGATGCAGGGGCTCATCAGCTACCTGCCCAACTGCAAACAGCTGAAAATGACCGAAAAACTGTCGGCTGCCCGCTGGTCCATGATGCCCGCGGAAAGCCTTTGCCCTGCGAAAAAGTAATCTTTGTGTGAGGAGGCCCGGCCGTGCCGCTTGTCAAGCCGGACAAAAAAACCGAAAAGCGTCCCCGCGTGCTGCTGATCCCCCCTGCCGATCTGCCGGTCCCTGCCGTGCACGGCGGCGCGGTGGAGACGCTCATCACCCATCTGATACGGGAAAATGAGCGCCAGGGAAAGCTGGATCTTTTGTGCGCCAGCGTCCTGGACCCTGACGCCAAGGCCGCCGCGGCGGACCTGCATCATACCAAAATGATGTACATTGCCCGCCCCCGGGGACACCGGCGCTACTGGCCCATGGTGTTCATTGAGCGGTGCTTCGGCATTGCGGCCCCCTATGAGCCGTGGTATCAGAAGGTCCAGCTGTCTCTGGCGCTGGAGCTTCCCCCGCCCGACTGGATCATTGCCGAGGGCGGCAACCTGACTCAGTGCAGCGCCATCAGCCGCATGTTCGGCCGCAAGCGCTGTCTGGCCCATCTTCACGGGCTGACCCAGTGCAGCCGCCAGATGGACGACATCTACGGCGGTGTGCTGGCCTTAAGCGAGTTTATCCGGGACGAGTATCTGAAAACCAGTACCCTGGACCGCAAAAACGCCTTTATCCTGCACAACTGCATTGATACCGACCGTTTCACCCCCGGTGAACCCGACACCAAGCTGCGTGCTTCCCTCGGTTTCGCGCCGGAGGATTTTGTTGTGCTGTTCTGCGGGCGGCTGGAACCGGACAAGGGCATTCACAAGCTGCTGGAGGCCATCACTTCCCTGACCGACCCCCGCATCAAGCTGCTGATCGTGGGCAGCCCGTTTTTCGGGCGGACCCAGTCCAGTCCTTTCCTGAAAAAGCTGGAGACCCAGGCCCGGGCGCTGGGCAACCGTGTGCAGTTCACAGGGTTTATCCAGAACGACGCTCTGCCTGACTATTACCGTCTGGCCGACCTTGTCTGCGTCCCCACCATGGTGCAGGAGGCGGCGGGCCTGGTCGCCATCGAGGCCATGGCCTGCGGCCGGCCGGTGCTGGCCACCCGCTCCGGCGGCATGCCGGAATACCTGGCCGGGAGCCAGGCGGTGCTGGTGGACCTGAACCGCGATGTGGCCGGGCAGCTTGCCTGGGCCATTGAGATGCTGCGCGACCATCCCGAGCTGCGCGCCGAGATGGGCCGTGCCGGAGCCGAGGCTGCCAAGCGGTTCTCGGTGGCAGCATTCTATGATGATTTTATCCGCATCCTGACCGAAATGGGGGAACGCACATGAAGCCCGCCGTCTGCGTCATCGTGCCGGTATACAAGGCCGTGCACACCCTGGACCGCTGCGTCGAGAGCATCCTGACCCAGGAAGTTCCCGGCGGCATCTCCTGCATTCTGGTGGATGACGGCAGCCCCGATGAATCGGGGGCCATGTGCGACGCCTGGGCCGCCAAGGACTCTCGCGTCCGGGTCATCCACCAGGAGGACGGCGGCGTATCCAGCGCCCGCAACGCCGGTTTGGAACTTGCCGACGCCGAATACATCGTCTTTCTCGACTCCGACGACGCTTTGCGGGAAGGCGCGCTGGAAGCCGCCCTTACCGCCCAGCAGGAGCACCCCGGCAGCTTTGTGATCTGGCACTACACCACCGATCTTTTGGACGACGCCCCCACCCAGGGTGAGGTTGCCCTCCGCCCCGCCTCGGCTCTGGCAAGGCTGTATCTGGACTGTCTGATCGCCATGCCGTGGAACAAGCTCTACCGCGGCGACCTGTTGCGGCAGCTTCGTTTTGACAAATCGTATACTTTGGGCGAAGATTTACAGTTTGTACTGGATTATATTGCCTGTCTCAATAAAGAACGTACCAACTGGAATTTTACGGTGCTGGGTGCCCCGCTGACCTGGTACAACTGCGATACCACCGGCACCAGCCTGTCCACCCGCTACCATGACGATTACTGCGACATCTGGCCCCGGCACTTTGCCAAGCTGAACGCCGCCTGCGACGCCGTGAACGCACCGGAGGAGGATCTTCTGCCCCTGCACCGGGCGGAGCTCACCGTCCTGGCCGAGGGCGCGGCGGACATTCTGCGGCGGGACCCGTCCCCCGCCGGGCTGCGCCGGGACAAGGCCGTCAAAGCTCTGTCCGGGACCTGGCTGCGGGAACTGCTGAAAACCATGCGCCGGGAGAAAAACTATTCCGCCTACTATCTGCCGGTGTGGTGGCGCAACCTGCATCTGCTGTACTCCATGGCGGAAGCCAAGCGCCTGAACAAGCCGCTGTACGGCAAGGTGGACTGGCTGGGCTATTACCTGTTCCTGGGCCGCCGCCGCAGGGAGTGACCTTTCCCCTCCCGCCCGCCGTATGCGGTCTTTTGGGACGCAGCCTGACAGGCACTTGCCGGGAAAGCATTTCCGTGCTATCCCCGCTGCTGTCCGTTTTTGCGGCAGGCACCCCTGCACGGGGTGTTTTGACACTTTCCACATTGCTCATAAAAAACTCGATACAGTATCACCGCCGTCCGGTCCTTACGGGTCCGGGCGGCTTTTTTGTGTAAATTTTTGCATAGGGCTTGATTTATGACGGCATACTGAGTATGATAGGCATAGAGGTTGTTAGCATTATGCAACTAAAGTTTGCATGTGCAAATTCATTGCTTTTCACCACTTCGGAAAGGAAGGTTTTCTTATGAACTATCTTGAGATCGAACAGGTCATCGGACGCGAGATCATTGACTCCCGCGGCAATCCCACCGTAGAGGCGGAAGTCCGCCTGGCCGACGGCACCGTTGCCCGGGGCGCGGCCCCCAGCGGCGCTTCCACCGGCGAATTCGAGGCCCTGGAGCTGCGGGACGGCGACGCTGCCCGCTACGGCGGCAAGGGCGTATCCAAGGCTGTGGAGAACATCAATACCGTCATCAACGAGACGCTGACCGGCATGGACGCCTCCGACATCTACGCCGTGGACCGCGCCATGATCGCCGCGGACGGCACCAAGGACAAGTCCCGTCTGGGTGCCAACGCCATTCTGGCAGTTTCCATTGCCTGCGCCCGGGCAGCGGCCACCTCCCTGGACATTCCTCTCTACCGTTTTCTGGGCGGCATCGCGGGCAACAAACTGCCCGTCCCCATGATGAACATCCTGAACGGCGGCGCCCATGCCGCCAACACGGTGGACGTGCAGGAGTTCATGATCATGCCCGCGGGCGCTTCTTCCTTCCGGGAGGGTCTGCGCTGGTGCACCGAGGTGTTCCACGCCCTGCAGAGCCTGCTCAAGGCCAAGGGCCTGACCACCTCGGTGGGCGACGAGGGCGGCTTTGCCCCCGACCTTGCCAGCGATGAGGAAGCCATCGAGTATATCCTGGAAGCCATCCGCAAGGCGGGCTATGAGCCGGGCAAGGATTTCGTCCTGGCCATGGATGCCGCGTCCAGCGAATGGAAAACCGGCGAAAAAGGCCGCTACAAGCTGCCCAAGTGCGGCAAGGAGTTCACCTCCGCTGAGCTGGTGGAGCACTGGAAATCTCTGGTGGACAAGTACCCCATCTACTCCATCGAGGACGGTTTGGACGAGGAGGACTGGGAAGGCTGGCAGCTCCTGACCCGGGAACTGGGCTGCCGTGTCCAGCTGGTGGGCGACGACCTGTTCGTCACCAACACCGAGCGCCTGGCCAAGGGCATTGAGCTGGGCTGCGGCAACTCCATCCTCATCAAACTCAACCAGATCGGCTCGGTGTCCGAGACGCTGGAAGCCATCAAGATGGCGCACAAGGCCGGATACACGGCCATTTCCTCCCACCGTTCCGGCGAGACGGAGGACACCACCATCGCTGACCTGGCCGTGGCTCTCAACACCTGCCAGATCAAGACCGGCGCCCCCAGCCGCAGCGAGCGGGTGGCCAAGTATAACCAGCTGCTCCGCATCGAGGAGGAACTGGGCGACGGCGCGGTGTATCCGGGCTTCGGCGCGTTCAACATCAAGCGCTGACCGGTTTCCACAGCATTTTCCGCCATAACACAGTCATTACCGGGAGTTCCCTGCATCGGGGCTCCCGGTTTGTTTTATCCTTTCCCGGGTGCCGCAGAGAGAGTGCCGGGCACGCCGAGCACCTTTGCCAGACTGCCCGGCAGCCGTCAAAATCGTCGAAGATGTTCCGCCGCCGGAAGTTCCGGAAACGCCGCTCCACAAAGGGGCACGCAGCGGATTGTTTCTGCGTTTCATCCCCTTCAAAACCGTACTTTTTCCGCGCCGAACCGCCCGAAAAACAGCCCGGATTTTCCGCCGCCCGGGGAGGGGGCAGATTTGTAATTTCATGCCATTCATGGTACAATAGGCGTGTATATGAATTTTTGTGAAAGTACAGGTAATGAAACTATGGCGGAACATCTGCAGACCAACGCCTCCAACGGCGAATGGACCACCATCATCCGTCCCCGCACCGGCTGGTTTGACATCGACCTGCAGGAGCTTTGGCACTATCGTGATCTTGTGGTTCTGTTTGTCAAACGCAACTTTGCCGTGCTGTACAAGCAGACCATTCTGGGTCCGGCATGGGTGCTTCTCAACCCGCTGCTGACCAGCGTTCTGTTCAACGTGGTGTTCGGCGGCATCGCGGGACTTTCCACCGACGGCACCCCCTCTTTCCTGTTTTACATGGCAGGCAATACCGTCTGGACTTTCTTTTCCAGCTGCATCAACAACACCGCCAACACCTTTGTGGCTAACAGTCAGGTGTTCGGCAAGGTGTATTTTCCCCGTCTGACCATGCCCATCAGCCAGGCACTGACCAGCCTGATCAACTTCCTGATCCAGGCGGCCATGTTCGTTCTGTTCTGGATCTATTTCTGGGCGACCGGTTCGGACATCCATCTGACCGCCTGGATGTGGGCGGTGCCGCTGGTGCTGATCCAGACCATGCTGCTGGGCCTGGGCGTGGGCATCATCGTGTCCAGCCTGACCACCAAGTACCGCGACCTGGCCATTGCCGTCAGCTTCGGCGTGCAGCTGTGGATGTATGTGTCCCCCGTGGTCTACCCCCTGTCCACCCTTGGGGAAAGCCCGCGCCTCGCCTTTTTGATGCGTCTCAATCCCATGACCGCCCCCATCGAGATCTTCCGCACCGCCACCCTGGGTACCGGCTCGGCCGACATGGGGATGTTCGTGTACAGTCTGGTGTTCACCGCCGCCGCCCTGGTTCTGGGCGTGGTGCTGTTCAGCCGGATCGAAAAAACCTTTATGGACACGGTGTAAGGGGGCAGCCATGGAATCCAACAACAAAACGCCCGTCATTCAGGTGACGGGGCTGAAAAAGCAGTATAAACTCGGCCAGATCGGCGGCGGCACCCTGACCCACGATCTCCAGAGCTGGTGGGCCCGTGTCCGCGGCAAGGAGGACCCCAACACCGTCATCGGCACTGACACCCGTCTGTTCGGTCAGACTTTCATGGCGCTGAACGGCGTGGACCTGACCGTCTACCAGGGGGAGGCCCTGGGCATCATCGGCCGCAACGGCGCGGGCAAATCCACCCTGCTCAAGATCCTCTCCCGCATCACCGCCCCCACCGAGGGCGAGATCCGTCTGAAGGGCCGGGTGGCCAGTATGCTGGAGGTGGGCACCGGTTTCAACAACGAGATGACCGGCCGGGAAAACATCTACATGAACGGCGCCATCCTGGGCATGACCAAGGCCGAGGTGGACGCCAAACTGGACCAGATCATTGAATTTTCCGAATGCGGGGACTTCATCGACACCCCCGTCAAGCGGTATTCCAGCGGCATGTTCGTCAAGCTGGCCTTTGCCGTGGCGGCCCATCTGGACAGCGAGATCATGGTCATGGACGAGGTCCTGGCCGTGGGCGACATGAAGTTCCAGCAGAAATGCCTGGGCAAAATGAGCGACGTGGCCGGCCAGGAAGGCCGCACCGTCCTGTATGTCAGCCACAACATGTCCACCATCCGCCAGCTGTGCACCCGCTGCGTGGTGCTGGACAAGGGCCGCGTCATCTTTGACGGTGACGTGGAGCAGGCCATTGCCGTTTACATGGACACCACCGACGTCAACGTGGTCCACTACGACCTGGCCGACGTTTCCCGCATGAACCAGAGCGCGGGCAAACGTCTGCGGCTGGAGACCCTGGACTTTGTGGGCAAGGAATCCAGCGTGTTTGCCGACACCGAAAAAATGCGGGTGCGGATCACCTGGCGGGTATCCGAACCTTTTGCCGGGGTGCACATGAAGATGAACCTGCATTACCGGGATTCCTCCCCCGTGGGCATCACCCATCCCGTGGACCTGGGCGAGGCACAGCCCGGCAAACTGTACGTTTCCGAGTTTGAGTTTGACCCGTCGCTGCTGGGCGAGGGCCAGTATTTCTTCTATCTGGACATCTTTGACGGTGCTCTGGCTCAGGCAGTCTGCCTGGACAAGCCGGTCACCGAGTTTGCCTTTGAAGTCACCAGCGGCGACCTGTCCATGCCCGAGTGGGCCTCCGGCTGGGGCCGCATCCACTTCCCGCCGGTCAAGGTGCTGACTTCGGGCGCGGAGGGCTGACCATGGCAAAGCCCGATCTCTACATCTGCCACACCGCCTATCACCTGCTTATCGCCGTTGTACGCGCTCTGCGGGCGGGGGGCGGGCAGGCCGTCTGGCTGAGCGAGGAGCTGCCCAACGCCCAGGCCCTGGCGGACTCTCACAAGCTGGACGGCATCTTTTCGGAGGTCTGCGTCCTGCACGAGTCCCGCTGGCAGGGCGTCGTCACCGGCCCCTTTGCCCATGCCCGCAACCGCCGGGCTTACGAGAAAGCCGGCGTGGGTATGGTCCTGGACAAGCACGCCTACCGCAACATTTATATCAGCAACGACTGGAGCGTGGCGGGCCGCTATTTGCAGGACTGCCGCGCCCCCTATATCCTTTGCGAGGACACGGTGGGCGGCACTCTCGACCCCGACCAGCATCTTTTGGACGAGCAGCGGGCCGCACTGGATTTCGCTGCCCGGCAAAAGGGTCAGGGGTATCTCTACTGGGGCGACAGTCCCGTCTGCCGCGCCGTGGAGAGCGAGGATGCTTCCCGGTGTGTCATCTTTCCGCCGGAAAAGCTGCTGACTTTCTCCAAAGCGGAACTGCTGGCCGGGCTGACCGACCAGGAAAAGGCCGCCGTGCGGGGCGTTTTTCTGACAAAGCCTCTGCCCGATGACCCGGAGGTATTCTCCCGGGCCACCCTTTTGCTGCCCCGCAGTTTTGTGGACGACGGCCACATGGACCAGGACACCCAGAACCGGATGTTTGCAGCTGTGGCAAGGCAGTACGCCGACGGGCCGCTGTTCATCAAGACCCATCCTCGAGACACCACCGACTACGGGGCACTGTTCCCCGACGCGGTGGTGCTGGAACGCACCATGCCCAGCGAGGTGCTGAACTTCTGCCTGCCGGGCAAGTTCCGCCGGGCGGTCACGGTGCAGAGCTGGGTACTGCGGGGCTTTACCGCAGCGGAGGAGAACATTTTCCTCTCGCTGGAGGATGCCCTGGCATTGATCGATTGACCTGTATCCCCCTTTCTCTCTGCGTTTTCGGAAAGGACGGCGAGTGTATGTTCTGGCACAAGGCACAGCGCTTTTTTGCCATTGCCATGGGCGCATTTTTCGGGGTGTTCCTGGGCTATTGCCTGTGGACGGCCTGGGACCATGCCGCCCGCCCCGAACTGTACGCCATGAACTCCGCCCCCTGGTGGGTGGGTGTTCTGCTCTACGGCGTCTGCTGCGCCGTGTGCGAAGTGGTCCTGCTGGCCTGCTGGCTGTTTGCCCGTTCCCGGGTGCGCAGGACTTCTCCCTCCGGGCAAAATAGAGAGACTGGGGAAAAATAACAAGATCCCGGCAAGGCATCTGCCGTGCAGGCAGCATGCCGGGACGAGCCGGGCGGCACCTAACCAGGGCCGTCCCTCACACCGTCCGCCGGGCGGAAAGGATGTTTCTGCCATGAAAACCATTGCTGTCATCCCCGCGCGTTATCAGAGTTCCCGCATGCCGGGCAAACCTCTGGCCGATATTCTGGGCCGTCCCATGATTTGGTGGGTCTGGCGCGAGGCCAAAAAGTGCGCCGCATTGGACGGCGTTGTCATTGCCACCGACGATGAGCGCATCGCCGAAGCCTGCCGCAAGTACGGCATGGAATACTGCATGACCAGCCCCGACCACGATACCCCCACCGGGCGTATCTGGGAGGTGAGCACCAAGCTGGAGGCCGACCTGTATCTGCAGGTCATGGGGGACGAGCCCCTCATCAACGTAAAGGCCTTTGACCTGATCCTGCCCAAGGAACAGCCCGACGATCCCTACTATGTGGCGGTGCTGACCAACGTCATGGAGCACCCCGCCGATGTCATCGACTTTTCCAACCAGAAGGTCGTGACCAACGCGGCCCGGGAGATTCTGATGATCTCCCGCAGTCCTATCCCTTACCCCAAGGGAACCCTGGACTTTGAGTATGAGAAAGTCACCGGCATCCAGCTGTACAGCCGTCAGGCCCTGGCTTTCTACCACGATACCCCCAAATCCCTTTTGGAGCGTGCCGAGGAAAACGACATGATGCGCTTTATCGAGAACGGGCACAAGGTGCACGCCATCGTCAGCCCGTACAAGACCGTCAGCGTCGACACCCCCAAAGATCTTACCCTGGTGGCCCGCATCCTGACCGAGCGCGGCGCCGCTGTTGAGGAATAAACACAACGAACCGCAGTTTTTCTGCCAAAAAGGAGGTATTGCCCATGGGCGACATCAAACTGCTCGACTGCACGCTGCGCGACGGCGGCTACGTCAATGACTGGAAGTGGGGATTTTCCCCCGCACGGGATATCATCCGCACCCTGACCCGGGCCGGGGTGGATATTGTGGAGGTCGGTTTTCTGCGCAATGTGGAAGGCTATGACCCCGACGTCTCGGTCTGCAACACCATCGAGGAACTGAACCGTCTGCTGCCCGACGATCCCCGGGGTACCATCTACTCCGGCATGGCAATGCGCTCCAACTACGACATCCGCAAATTGTCGGAGTATCAGGGCAAGGGCATTGAGATGATCCGCATCACCGCCCACGACTACGACATCCGCGACGGCATGGACTTTGCCCGGGAGGTCAAGGCCCGGGGCTACAAACTGTCCATCAACCCCATCAACATCATGGGTTACGCGGACAAGGACATCCTGTGGATCCTGGATCAGGTCAACGCCATCATGCCCTATCAGTTCTCCATTGTGGACACCTTCGGCAGTATGCGCCGCCGCGACCTGGAGCGCATCGTCAGCCTGGTGGACCACAACCTTGACCCGTCCATCCGGGTGGGGCTGCATCTCCACGAAAACATGGCGCTGAGCTTCTGCCTGGCCCAGGAATTCATCGACAAGCACCTGGCCCGGGACATCACCGTGGACGCCAGCCTCATGGGCATGGGCCGTATTCCCGGCAACCTGCCCATTGAGCTTACCGCCGACTACATGAACGAGACCTGCGGCAGCCACTACGACATCGACGAGCTGATGGACGCCATCCAGGACCACATCGCTCCCATCAAGGGCCAGCCTGAATGGGGCTACACCCCGGCCTATTTCCTGTCGGCCCGGTACAATCTGCACCGCAACTACGCCGAGCATTACCTGGCCAAGGGCGATCTGACCAACCGGGACATCAACCACATCCTGTCGGTACTGGACCGTTCCAAGGCCACCGCCTTTGACAAGGCATATGCCGATCAGCTCTACCGGGAATACCAGAGCCGCCAGATCGACGACACCGCCGCCATGCAGCAGCTGACCCAGGCCTTTGCCGGCCGCCGGGTGCTGGTGCTGGCTCCCGGCGCCACCCTGGCCGATCCTGACACCCAGGCAAAGCTGAATGCCCTGCGCGGCAGCGAGGCAGACCTGGTGGTCTCGGCCAACTTCCTGCCGGAATTCATGACGCCGGACTTTGCTTTCTTCACCAACAGCAAGCGTCTGGACAAGATCACCGCGTTCCCCTGCCCCGCGGTGCTGACCTCCAACCTGCGCCCCGACGTTGCCCCGGCTGACTGCCACACCGTCAACTACAACCGGGTGGCGGGTGCGTTTGCCCAGGGCGGCAACAGCGTGGTCATGCTGCTGCGGCTGCTGTCCCTGTGCGGCGCCAGGGCTGTGCTGCTGGCCGGTGCCGACGGCTATCCCGCCGGCAAGCCTGCCTACGCGGACGCCAGCCTGCACGCCCACACCGGGCGGGACCACGCCTTCCACACGGCCATGGCGGAAGCCATCCGCACGGCGGGCATCCCGGTGACTTTTGTCACCCCCAGCGCCTATGAAAACGCCTGAGCCGGCGTGGAAACTGCAATACTGAACAAAGGACGTGATGGCATGATCCGCCTGCTGGTACTGGACGTGGACGGCACCATGACAGACGGCGGCGTCTACTATGACGCTTCCGGCAACGAACTGAAGAAATTTGCGATCAAGGACGGGGCTGCCATCGTGCTGGCCCGGGCTGCGGGCATCCAGGTGATGATCTGCACCGGGCGGGAGTGCGAGGCCGTGCGCCGCCGGGCGACCGAGCTGCACGTGGATCACCTGTACCAGAATGTCTCCGACAAGGCGGGCTTTCTGGGGCAGTTTCTGGCCGAGCACGGCTTTGCCCGGGAGGAAGTCGCCTACTGCGGTGACGACCTGAACGACCTGGGCGCCATGGCCCTGTGCGGCTTTGTGGCCTGTCCCGCCGACGCCAGTCCCGAGGTTTTGGCCCGCGCCGACTGCCGCTGCCTCCAGAAAGGCGGCGAAGGTTGCGTACGCGGCGCCGTGGAAGCCATTCTGCGCCGGGACGGCCGGTGGGCCGGGGCGGTGCACAAGGCCTTCGGCGTTACGTTGGAAACCGGCTGCGGCCGTTGACAGGAGCAAGCATGACATCACTGAAACCGTTTTTTCAAAAACACCGGCACACCTTCGTTGCCCTTAGGGCGGCGGCGGTGTGCTTTGCCGTTTTTCTTCTGTGCTGGTTCGTCTCCATCCGGGGACTGGGCACCAAGGCATTATCCAGCAAGGTAAGCGACGATTACTCTGCCTACCTTCCCATGGAGGACAGTGTCAGCCAGAGCTTTGTCTTTGACGAGGATCTGCTGGCCATGGCCTTTGTGTTCGGCATCGAGGGGGAGCAGCCTTCCGGCACCATCGACCTGGTATTGACCGACGCCGACACCGGTGAAGTCCTTGCCCAAAGCCAGGGCGTGATGGACAACATCCTGCCCGGGCAGTACACCGGCCTGGGCCTGGACACCGCCGTCGCAGGCACGGAAGGCCGGCACTATCTTGTGACGCTGACCCCCCACTACGAGGGCAGCGGACGGCTGAGCATCGGCTGCTCCGCCACGGCGACCCTCTGGCAGGAAACGCTGACGGTGGACGGTCAGGCCCAGGACGCCACTGCCGCCCTGCTGGTTACCTACCGGCAGATTGGCGGTTTTCTGACACGGTATTACTGGCTGATCTGCCTGGTGCTCCTGGCCATCGTCTTTTTCGGGGTACGGTCGGCCCTGCGCCGCCGGGTGGCTCTGCACCGGCTGGTGTTTGCGCTGATCCTGGCTCTGGGCGTGGCCTACACCATGGTATTGCCCCCCTACGGTGCCCCCGATGAAAAATACCACATCAACCAGTCTTTTACCCTGGCCTGCCGCTGGGCCAATGTCTTTTCCTCAGAGGACTGGGACATGGGGCATGTGCCCATCAACATGAGCTACCGCCGGGAACACGATTTTGACGCCGCCCTGCAGGACCAGGAGGACGGCACCACCGTCTGGGCCTGGCAGGCCTTTGCTGACGGCATGTTCACCCTGTCCCCCGACGACTTTGACAGCCACACGGCCTTGGAGGAAGCCCAGACCGACTCCAACCCCATTCTATACCTGCCCAGTGCGGCAGCGGTGTTTGTGGGCTTTTTGCTCCATCTGGGCTTTGTACCGGTGCTGGTTTTGGGGCGGCTGGCAAACCTTGTCTGCTTTGCGGCGCTGGCGGCGGCGGCAGTGCGTTTTGCTCCCTTTGGCCGCCGGATCTTTGCCGCCGTGGCCCTTTTACCCATGACGCTCCATCTGGCGGCGTCCTTCTCCCGGGATGCCCTGCTGCTGGGGTTGTGCTTTGTCTTTACCTCCCTCTGCCTGCGGGCCGCCTTTGGGGAGAAGGCCCCCGGACGTGCTCTGCTCCTTGCCATTGCCGCTGCCGGGCTGCTGTTCTGCCCCGGCAAGGCAGTGTACCTGCCGCTGGCCGCGCTGGTTCTGCTGATCCCCTCCAAACGGCTGGCCCTGCCCCGGCCTGTGCTCTGGAAAGCGGGTTATCTGGCCGCCTGCGTGGTTGTGACCCTCTGCATGAACAGTTCCATGCTCAGCTTTGCGGTGGGGGGAGAGACCCAGCAGGTGGCCGCGGCGAATTCCTCTGCGGAGGCAGCACCCGCTTCCGCAGAGATGGACAGCACTGCCGGAGAAGCCCTGTCCCTTGCCGTGCACAGTGCCCCCGCCGGGGAAGCCGCTGAGGCAGAGGACACTGCCGCGGCGGATACTGCTCCCGCAGAAGCCCCCTATCATTTCTCGGCAAATGACGCGGAGTTTCCTGCCGACATGACTCTGACCATCCGTGAGGACCTGGTGGACAACACCGCGGAGAACTATGTCCGGCGGCTGTTCTGGTACGTGGAAGGAGTGGAAAACCCGCCCCAGGCGGGGGTCACCTTCTGGGCCGATGCACTGAAAAACGGAGACGTCACCGCCGCCATGCTGGCACAGAGCTTTTTCTTCAGCCCTGCAGAGATGGAGGCCACCTCCCTCACCGACAGCGACTATCTCTATGCGCTGACGCTGTGTCTGTTCGACCGCGTGCCCAACAAATATGAGCTTGACGGCCAGCTGGACCGTCTGGCAAGCAACGGACGGGTTGCCATGTTCAAGGAGATTTACTCCAGCGATACGGCAGTCGCCCTGTTTGCCGACTGCGGCGTGACCATCGGCATTGAGGATGACACCCGCTATCCCCTTGACCGGAACGACCTGGCCAAGGATGCAGAGGCGGCCGCCGC
The DNA here is from genome assembly GCA_019114415.1 of Candidatus Gemmiger faecavium. Lineage (GTDB taxonomy): Bacteria > Bacillota > Clostridia > Oscillospirales > Ruminococcaceae > Gemmiger > Gemmiger faecavium. The sequence continues at coordinate 27,281 of DXFO01000032.1, forward strand.
TGTGCGGGAAAACCAGAGCATCGCCACCGGTGACGACGCCATCTGCTATACCCCCGGCTATATCCTGTCTCATCCCGTGGATACCCTGCGCCTGCTGGTGCGCACCGTCATTGAAAACACCGACCACTACATCCGTACCCTGGTCGGCGGAAGCCTGGGCTACTACACCCTGGATCTGGCCTGGGGATGGGTGATCGTGCTCTATCTGCTGCTGGCCTGGGCCATGCTGCCCGCCGCCGACCATCCCCTTGCCGGGCGGATGCGCGCCGGGGCCTTTGTCCTGGTATTGCTGTGCTGCGCCCTCTCGGTAGCGGGATGCCTGACCTGGACCCCCACCTATTCCGAGACACTGTATGGACTGCAGGGACGGTATTTCCTGCCGGTCCTGCCCCTGGGCTTGCTTTGCCTTGCCCCCCGCCGTATCCGTGTTTCCGACGCTGCCCGGGCCGAGTCCGGCCTTGTCTGTGCCCTGTGCCTGGCCAATGCCGGGGTGCTGCTCAACGCCATGCTGGCCGTCGTCGCCCAATAACCGTCCACCCGGAGGGATCTTGTCTTGACCATCTGCTTTTTTTCCGCGCAATACCTGCCCACACCGGGCGGAGTGGAGCGCTATACCTGGAACATGGCCCGGCGTGCTGTCCGGGCCGGGCATCGCGCCGTGGTCGTGACCAGCGCCCTGCCGGGTCTGCCGGAACGTGAAACCGACGCCGACGGCATTGAGATCATCCGCCTGCCGGTCTGGCCGGTGATGAACGGACGGTTCCCGGTGCTGAAGTTCGGACAGCGGCACCGTGCCGCTGTGCGGGCGCTGTTTGACCATCCCATTGACCTGTGCGTCATCCAGACCCGCATGTATACCCAAAGCGTATGGGCAGCCTTTGCGGCGTCCAAACGGCACATCCCCACCGTAGTCATCGACCACTCCACCGGCTATATGCCCATGGGCGGCGGTGTTCTGGGCCTGGCGGGGCGGATGTACGAACATCTTGCCTGCGCCCTTATCAAAAGCACAAAGCCCGCCTTTTACGGTGTTTCCCTGGCCAGCTGCCGCTGGCTGGCGACCTTTGGCATCCGCCCCAAGGACACCATGCCCAACGCCATCGACCCGGAGGCCCTTGCCGCCGAGCTGGCCCAGCCGTGCGGCGAAGGCCTTTCCCGTAAAGACCTCTGCCCCAACGGGGAAAATCTGGTGGTTTTTGTAGGGCGGATGATCCCCGAAAAAGGGATTCAGGAGCTGATCGATGCCGTGCGCGGCCTGTCCGGCGTGGTACTGGCCGCCGCCGGGGACGGTCCTCTGCTCCCCCAACTGCGCCAACAGTATGGAGACACGCCGGGCATCCGTCTGACGGGGCCTCTTGATCACGGGGACATTGTGCGGCTGCTGGGGCAGGCGGACTGCTACTGCCTGCCCACCCGCTATGCCGAGGGCCTGCCCACCACCCTGCTGGAAGCCGCGGGCTGCGGCTGTCCTATCCTGTGCACCCCCACAGCCGGGACCGAGGAACTGCTGCCCGGCGACAGCGCCGTCTTTTTACCGGATACCACACCGGAAGCCATCCGCACCGGGCTGCAAAAGATATTGGACCATCCCGATGCCGCCCATGACCGGGCCGTCCGGGCCAGAGAAAACACCCTTGCACACTTTACATGGGACGCGGTGTTTGATAAACTGATACAGAACAGGTAAATCCTTCATTCCATCCCAATACGTCTCTTGCGCGGGCGGAGCTTGCCGCCGGGCGCAGAAGGAGCCAAGATGTCTAAATTATTGATCGTCATCCCCGCCCACAACGAGGAGGAAAATATCGTCCGCGTGGTGCGCGAGCTGATCTCAAAATATCCGCAGTATGATTATGTGGTCGTCAACGACGGCAGCCGGGACAAGACTGCCGCCCTCTGCCGGGCCAACGGGTTCCGTCTCATCGACCTGCCCATCAACCTGGGATTGGCGGGTGCCTTCCAGACCGGTCTGCGCTACGCCGCCGAAAACGGCTACGACTGCGCCATGCAGCTGGATGCCGACGGCCAACACAAACCCGAATTTATCGAGCCTATGCTGGCCGAGCTGGAAGATGGTGCCGACATTGTCATCGGCAGCCGTTTTCTGACCGTGAAAAAGCCCAAGACCCTGCGGATGCTGGGCAGTTATATCATCAGCTGGTCCATCCGCCTGACCACGGGACGCGCCATCTGCGACCCCACCTCCGGCATGCGGATGTTCAACCGCGCCATGGTGGAGGAATTTGCCCAGAACCTCAACTACGGCCCCGAGCCGGATACCATCAGCTATCTGATCAAGAACGGCGCCACCGTCAAGGAAGTCCAGGTGGAAATGGGCGAGCGCGTAGCCGGGCAGAGCTATCTGAACCTGTGGAACAGCGTCCAGTATATGGTCAAAATGTCCATCTCCATTTTGCTGATCCAGTGGTTCCGCAAGCGCGACACCAAGACCCCGTATTCCCAAAGGAGGACCTGAGTCATGTTAGATCAGCCTATCATCCGGGCCTGCCTGATCATCGGCAGTCTTATTTCCGTGTTTATTGTGCTGCGGCGGGTACGTCAGGCCAAGGTCCAGATCGAAGATACGATTTTCTGGCTGGCAGCATCGGCAGTGCTGCTGATCCTGGCCATCTTCCCCGGCATCGCCTTCTGGGCTTCCCGTCTGCTGGGATTTGTCAGCCCCATCAACTTTGTCTACATCGTCATCATTTTCCTGCTCATCGTCAAGCAGTTCTTCATGTCCATCCGCTTGAGCCAGCTGGATTCCAAGGTGCGTATCCTGACCCAGCGCATCGCTTTGAACGAGGAAAAGGCCGAGCGCGACAAATTGGATTTGTAAAGTTGTCTCAAACCTGATATAATAACTATGATTCGTCTGATCTGCGCGCAGCCGCCCCTGGCGCCGCGCGCTGTCTATACAGGAAGGAAGGTTGTGACCCCTATGGCATTCACTCCGAAATTGACCTACAAAGGCCGCCCGCTGGTCCGCTGCGGCAATGACATTTACTACGGCTCTCTCAAAGATCCCTACGTGATCTATCTCCAGGTCCTGACCACCAAGAAGGAAAAGGACGTTGAGGTCGCTGACAAGGTCCACATCGTTCTGCTGGATACCGATTCCTCCAAGGCGTTGCCCGAGCGTATTGTCCGCCAGGCGAACAAGGTTGGCCTGTTCAATGCTCTGTCCTTCGGCGACATCATGCTGCGCAGCCAGATGAAGGGCAAAGCCTGAGCGTTTTTCGCCCCACGGTTCACCCAAAAAGACAGCAGGCGCTTCTCCCCCAATGATCGGGGTGCAGAAGCGCCTGCTTTTTTGTTTGTATCAATTTCACTGATCAGTAAATGGGGGCATGGCCGATGAAGGCCGCAAAATAGATAGCCCAGAAAACCGCCAGAGCGGCCAGCAGCACGATACGCACCCAACGCTTTTCCGACAGGGCGGCCACGGCACAGGGCAGCGCAGGCATTCCCAACGCATACCGCTGGGCGCTGATGAGCCAGGTCTGGCCGTTCATCATCAATACCCCCGCCAGACCCAGCAGCAGCCAGTCCGGGCGCAGTTTCTTTGCAGCCAGAACATAAACCAAAATCTCCAGCAGGATGACCGCCACCGTCCACAAGCCGATATAGATGCCCAGAGACGACTCGAAGTCTGCATAGCGGCACATGTTGACGATGGCCTGCGGGAACAGGCAGAAGCTGTGATGCCAGTGCTCCTGCTGGTAGATGGTGAACTGGAATGCGTTGCCGTAGACCTTCCAGTTGAGAAGCAGATATACGAGAATCCCCACGGCGGGGCCGATCACCGGAAGGAGCCAGGCGGGGCGGAGTTTTTCTTTCCGGCGAAGGGCCAGCACCGCCCAGGCCACGGCGTACCCTGCCAGCAAGATCCCGTTTGCCCGGCAGAGGGCCGCCAGCAGGCCGAACACGCCTGCCAGCCCCAGCCTGCGGCGCTGCATAGCGTCCAGAAAGGCAAAGTTCAGAAAGTAAAACAGGGCTTCCGTCTGGGGCAGAACAAAGAAAAAGCTGCCCGGCATTGCCAGCTGTACCGCGCAGGCAAAGCCCGCCGTGCGCCGGTTCCCCGTCAGGCGGAAGGCACAGCGGTACAAAAGTACCGTCCCGGCTGCCGTCAGCAGCATGGCAAGCACGGTGCCCACCAGCCACAGGTCCGCCCCCAGCAATGCAAAGGGCCGCAGCAGCCAGCCCCACAGCGGGAAAAAGACGATCATCAGGTATTGCTCGGCAAAGCCTTCCTCCGCCGCGCCGTAGCCCCATTGGGCAAGGTCCAGATAATGCCGGGCATCCAATCCGCCGCAGAGTGCGCTGCGCACCGCCTCCAGCGGGGAGAGCTCCGGCTGCTGGAGCCATGCCGCCATGCAAAGGGCGGTCAGCATGACCGCACACCAAAGCAGCGCCACACCAAAAACAAGGCGCCGGGCCGGGGCCTTTCCGCGGGCAGCAGGTTCCCGGGCAGGGGCTTTGCCGAACAGCCGCAGCACGCCCTGTCCCAGAGCATACAGAAAGCCCGCCGCCGCAGCGGCGGCCAGCAGCATGGATACGGGCATCACGTTTCCCCCTTCCCTGTCAGTTTTATCTGATTATAGCACAGGCAGAGAATCAAGTCCACGCATCGTCTGCCGGCACGGATGTGGGGGCGTCCTGTCCCGCACGTAAAAACGCCCCCGCAGGACCGGATTTACCGGGCCTTGCGGGGGGCGAAGCTGTGTTTTGCTTGTCTTTATTCGATGGGGATCTCGCGATCCTTGGGCAGGGCGGCGGAGTCATCCTCCTCGTCCTCTGCCAGTTCAACACCGAAAGAAGCACCGCAGTTGGGGCAGACCAGCTCGTCGCCGAGCAGGGCATCCTCGTCCACGGTGGTGACCTCACCGCAGTTGGGGCAGGTCACTTCATACATGGCATCCTCGTCGTCGGACTCCTCGTCCTCATCGTCAACGTCAAAGACAACGTTGATGAGGTCGGTCAAGTCCTCGTCGATGGTGTCCACATCCTCGTACAGCTGATCGAGCGCATTGTCCTGCTCGGTCACGGTGGAGGCCATCTCCTCCAGCAGATCCATCATCGCAGCGATGATCTTGCCGTTTTTGGAGTTGGCGTCAAATTCCATACCGGACATCAGCCCACGGATGTACGCAGCTTTTGCATTGAGATCCATTGCCATAATGGTTCCCTCCTTATGATGAGCGGCGGCGCCGCCCAGTGTCAGCCGTCACGATCTCAGCAGACAGAGATCAGACGCGCTCCATATACTCGCCGGTGCGGGTGTCGATGCGGATCTTGTCGCCCTCGTTGATGAACAGGGGGACGCGGATCTCGGCGCCGGTCTCGACCTTGGCGGGCTTCAGGGTGTTGGTAGCGGTGTTGCCCTTGAAGCCGGGCTCGGTCTCGGTGATCTCGAGCTCGATGAAGTTGGGGATTTCGACGCTGAAAACCTTGCCCTTGTAGGACAGCAGCTTGCAGACCTCGTTCTCCTTGCAGAACTTGAAGTTATCGGGCACGTCGGCAGCGTTGACCGGGATGTCGTCGTAGGTCTCGTTGTCCATGAAGTGGTACAGGTCGCCGTCAGCGTAGCTGTAGGTCACTTCCTTGCGCTCGATGAACGCCTGGGGGAACTTGGCGGTGGGGTTGTAGCTGGTTTCGGTAACAGCGCCGGTGATGACGTTCTTGGTCTTGGTGCGCACGAAAGCAGCGCCCTTGCCGGGCTTGACGTGCTGGAACTCGACGACCTGAAGGACCTGGCCGTCCTGTTCAAAAGTAACACCGTTACGGAACTCGCCTGCAGAGATCATATAGAAAACTCCTCCATTAATTAGAATTCAAGCATACCTGTAGTTATTTTACCCGAAACTGTGCGCCGTTGCAAGCCCTGCGCCCGGTTTTCGGGCCCAAAATGCGGAAAATTCCGTGATTTTGGGCAATTTTTGCGTTGTATTGCCGTCCTCAGGCCTGATGGTAGGCCTGCATCAGCGTCCGGGCGTCCTCCGCCTGGGTGCCTGCCGACTCACAGATGATGGTCGGCGCCAGCCCCCGCCGTTTGAGAAGCTGCATCAGCGGCTGGTGGGGCGGGCCGAACTCGGTATCCTCAAAGGTGAGGTGGCATTTTTCCCCGCCTGCGGTGTAGGCAATGCGGGAGAAATGAGAATGAAAATGCACCGCCCGGTCATCCCCCAGGGCCTCGGCCATGCGGTCGAGGATGGCTGCATAGTCCGCCTCCCCGGTGATGCCGCCATGGGTACGGGCATACAGATGGCCAAAGTCGATGCAGGGGGTGATGCGGTCATCCACACCGCACAGGGCCAGAACTTCGTCCAGGGTCCCCAGCTGATTCACCTTGCCCATGGTTTCCGGGCAAAGGATGCAGTCTCCGAACCCTGCGGCGTCCACCGCTTCCACGGCGCGGCGCATGGTGTCCAGGGCTTTTTCCAGGGCGGCTTCCCGGCTCTGCTTGCCGCAGCTGCCTGCATGGAAGATGACCCGGCGTCCCCCCAGCGCCTTGACCAGAGCGCAGCTTTGCAGCAGGTAATCCACGCTGTGCAGGCGCTTTTCCTCTTCCATGCTGCTCATGCTGATATAGTAGGGCGCATGGACCGACAAAGCGATGTCCTTCTCGGCGCACTGGGCACCCAGGACTGCCGCCTTGTCCAGCGGCATACGAACGCCCCGGCCGCACTGGACCTCAAAGGCGGTCAGGCCGAACCCGGCATGGTAGGCGGCAATGTCCCGGGGGCTTTTGAACCCGGAGGCGGCAAAGCTGTCCGACAGGCCGGCGGTGCCGAAGCGGGGCTGGTCACTCATACAGGGTCCCTCCCTTTTGATAGTACTTGCGGATGAACGGCGGCTCAAACTTGCGCTTGAACCGGACACCCCTGGATTTGTCGTGGGGGGTGCGGGGCATGACGTACAGGCAGCGGATGCCGAACAGCCCCGCGGCCAGACGGTCGGTGTAGATCTGGTCCCCCACCATGGCCATCTGGTCCTTGCCCACGCCCAGCCGGCGACGGGCCACCATCAGGCCCACAGGCAGCGGCTTGCAGGCCAGAGGTACCCAGGCCAGGCCGATGCGCTCCGCAAAGGGACGCACCCGCCTGGCGGTGTTATTGGACACAATGGTCAGACTGACGCCCGCGGCACGCATGGTATCCAGCCAGGCGGCCACAGCATCGTCCAGCTGCTGGCTGCCGTCCCCGGTCAGGGTATTGTCCACGTCCAGCACCAGGGCGCAGATGCCCCGTTCCCGCAGGAATTCCGGTGTGATGGCTTCCACATTTTTGAAGATGTATTCCGGTGTGAGCAGCATGGCGATATGTCCCCCTTTCGCGGGCGGCGATGGTATTTCTTGTGTGATCTTGGCAGGGGCGGGATGCACCCTGCAATAAAAAAGCAGGCCCGACACGCGGGCCTGCTTAGCCGTTGACGTTACACGTCAGCTCATGCAGGCAAATTGCTTACTTGAACTTACGCTTGCGGGCGGCTTCGGACTTCTTCTTGCGGCGCACGGACGGCTTCTCGTAAGCCTCGCGCTTGCGCACCTCGGCGAGCACACCGCTGCGAGCGGTGCTGCGCTTGAACCGGCGCAGGGCGCTCTCAAGGGATTCGCCCTCTTTGACACGGATCTCCGACATCTTGCTTTCCCTCCCTTGGCCTATGACAGGAGTTTGCCGGTCGTTTTTTCAGCATCTGCGCGGCAGGAACTTGACCTGACAGTCTCATACAAGACCATCCGGGAAGCGCCTTTTTCCACGCTTGCTACTAGTCAACCAGTATTGTCAATTATACTATAATGTGTGTGAAAATGTCAACCGTCTTTTCCCTTGCGGGGCGATTGTTCACAATTTGTTCAGCTTATCCCTTGGCAGCCAGGTTGACCAGCTTGCCCTTGACGTAGATCTCCTTGACCAGGGTCTTGCCCGCCAGAGCTTCCTGAACTGCGGGTTCAGCCTTGGCGCGGGCGATGGCGTCGGCCTGCTCGATGTCGGCAGGGACCTTGATGCGGGCCTTGACCTTGCCGTTGACCTGCACCGCGATCTCGATGGTCTGCTCCACGCACTTGGCTTCGTCGTAGGACGGCCAGGGATAATAGGCTAGCTGTTCGGTGTGGCCCAGCTGCTGCCACATTTCCTCGGTCATGTGGGGCGCGAAGGGGTTGAGCAGCTGCAGCAGAACTTCCAGCTCGGCACGGGTGGCGCCGCCGTTGTCGTACAGAGCGTTGACGTAGATCATCAGCTGGGCAATGGCAGTGTTGGCCTTGAGGGCATCGATGTCCTCGCCCACCTTCTTGATGGTGCGGTGAACGGTGGCTTCCAGCTCGGGACGGTAGCCCTCGCCCTCCACGATCTTGTCGCCCAGGCCCCAGATGCGCTCCAAAAAGCGCTTGCAGCCCTTGATGGAGGAGGTGTTCCAGGGTGCGGCCTTCTCAAAGTCGCCGATGAACATCTCATACAGGCGCAGGGTGTCGGCGCCGTACTCGTTGACCACATCGTCGGGGTTGACCACGTTGCCCAGGCTCTTGGACATCTTGACGATGGGATGCTCGGCCATCTCGCCGAACTTCTCCACCAGATGGGCGCGGGCGGCCTTTTCGCTGCCGAACTCCGCCAGCAGCTGTTTGCGCTCGGCGTCAGGCAGGTTCTCAAAGGCATGGGGGTTGAGGCCCAGGATCATGCCGTGGCTGGTACGCTTGTTGTACGGCTCCTTGGTGGGGACCACGCCGATGTCGTACAGGAACTTGTGCCAGAAACGGCTGTACAGCAGGTGCAGGGTGGTGTGTTCCATGCCGCCGTTGTACCAGTCCACGGGGCTCCAGTATTCCAGGGCTTCCTTGCTGGCCAGGGCCTCGTCATTGTGAGGATCGCAGTAGCGCAGGAAGTACCAGCTGGAACCGGCCCACTGGGGCATGGTGTCGGTCTCCCGCTTGGCGGGACCGCCGCAGCAGGGGCAGGTGGTGTTGACCCACTCGGTGTGGCGGGCCAGGGGGCTCTCGCCGTCGGGGCCGGGCTCAAAGTCCTTGATCTCGGGCAGGCGCAGGGGCAGCTCGCTCTCGGGCAGAGGCTGCCAGCCGCACTTCTCGCAGTAGACCATGGGGATGGGCTCGCCCCAGTAACGCTGACGGCTGAAGACCCAGTCACGCAGCTTGAAGTTGACCTTCTTGCCGCCCTTGTGGTTTTCTTCCAGCCAGGCGTACATCTTTTCCTTGGCATCCTCCACGGACAGGCCGTCCAGGAAGCCGGAGTTGACCAGCGTGCCGGTGGCCACGTCGGTGAAAGCGGCCTCGCTCAGGTTGGAGGGCTCGTTGCCCTTGACGACCTCGATGATGGGCAGGCCGAACTTGGTGGCGAACTCCCAGTCGCGGGTGTCATGGGCAGGAACCGCCATGATGGCGCCGGTGCCGTAGGTGGCCAGGACATAGTCGGAGATGAAGATGGGAACGATCTTGCCGTTGACGGGGTTGACCGCCTGAACGCCGTCGATGCAGACGCCGGTCTTTTCCTTGTTGAGCTCGGTACGCTCAAAGTCGGACTTGCGGGCAGCCTCGGCCTGGTAGGCCTTGATCTCGTCCACGTTCTTGATGAGGCCGGCATCCATCCACTTCTGGATGTAGGCATGCTCGGGGCTGACGACCATGTAGGTGCAGCCGAACAGCGTGTCGGCACGGGTGGTGTAAACGGTCAGGGTATCCCCTGCGGTGGTGTCGAAGTTGATCTCGGCGCCATGGCTGCGGCCGATCCAGTTCTTCTGCTGGGTGGAGACGCGCTCGATGTAATCCAGACCGTCCAGATCGTCGATCAGGCGGTCGGCGTAGGCAGTGATCTTGAGCATCCACTGGCTCTTGACCTTGTGGACGACGGGGCTGCCGCAGCGTTCGCACACACCGTTGACGACTTCCTCGTTGGCAAGAACGACCTTGCAGCCGGTGCAGTAGTTGACCGTGGTCTCCTTTTTATAGGCCAGGCCCTTTTTGTACAGCTGCAGGAAGATCCATTGGGTCCACTTGTAGTAGTTGGGATCGGTGGTATTGATCTCGCGGTCCCAGTCAAAGGACAGGCCCAGGCTCTGGAGCTGGCTCTTGAACCGGGCGACGTTCTTGGCCGTCACGATCTCGGGGTTGATATGATTTTTCAGGGCATAGTTCTCGGTGGGCAGGCCGAAAGCGTCCCAGCCCATGGGATACAGAACATTATAGCCGCACTGACGCTTTTTGCGGGCCACGATATCCAGGGCGGTGTAGCTGCGGGGGTGTCCCACGTGCAGGCCTGCCGCGGAAGGATACGGGAACTCGACCAGAGCGTAAAACTTCGGCTTGGTCTTGTCGATCTCGGCATGGAAGGTATGTTCGTCCGCCCAGACCTTCTGCCATTTGGCTTCTACTGCTTTGTAATCATATTTCACGATTCGATCTCTCCCCAATGCGGGATTTGCCCGCAGTTTTGACTTTACTCTATCGCCTTTCGGCGCAGCAGGGCAGGCCCTGCGCGCTGCTGCACGCGGGGCCTGCCCTGTCGGTCACTGTGCTTCGCCGTCTGCGCGGTCTTCCGGCAGGCGCCACTCGGATTCCGGCATCGGCTCACCGTCCGCCCACAGATGCTCCAGATCATAGAAATCATGGGCTTCCTGGGTAAAGACATGGACGATGACGCTGCCGTAGTCCAAAAGGATCCAGCGCTTGCCGTCGTGGCCCTCGGTACGCAGAACGTTGACCCCCTGACGGCCGAGCTGGAAATCCGCCTCGTCAGCCAGAGCGCCCACGTGGGTGGTGGACGTACCGGTGGCAATGACAAAATAGTCGGTCACAGTGGTCAGGTCGTGTACACGGATGACGCGGATGTCCCGCGCTTTCTTGGCATCCAGCGCACGCGCAAGTGCAATGGCAAGTTCCTTGCTTTCCATGCGGTTCCTCCTGTTTGCTTTTTCCTTACTACAACCGGAAAAGCCCCTGCCGTATTTGCGGGGGCCCTGCCGGGGTTTGCTTTATTATGCCGCGTCGTCGGTCTCCTCAGACGAGGAATCCGAGCTGTCGGTGCTGTCCGAAGCATCGGTGCCCTCCCCTTCCGGTGCGGCGGTCTCGGTGGGAAGGTCATAGGTGGCATTGGGATCGGTCTCAATACCGGATTCATTGGCGGAATCCACCACATCCTGGTTCAATGCTCCCATATACTGGACATTGGGATCGGTGGGTGCCCGGTTGCCCACGTCGACGACGTTGTCGCAGACATTCAGCTGATCCGCCGTCATCTGGGTTTCCGGTGTGCGGAAGTACTGATTGAGCAGATCCGCCGTTCCCTGACGGTAGACCACATCAATGTCGTTTTCCTTATAGAGGAGCTGGCCCATATAGACGGGGACCTGACACAGCATGATATGGTCGCTGCTGACCTTGAGCAGGCTGACCGCTGCGCTGACCAGTTCCTGAACATCCAGGGAAGTCTCCATATAATTCATGACCACGGGCAGGATCTTGGCCACATCCCACACCGTCATAGCGCGCAGGCGGGCAAACATGGCAGAGTAGAAATACCGCTGCACGTTCAGGCGCTGGATGTCGCTCTGGGCATAGGTCTTGCGGGCACGAAGGAAGAACTCGGCGGTGGCACCGTCCATCCACTGCAGACCCTGGTCCAGATGGCTGGTCACATTGCCATTATTATCCGTGTAGGTGATCTCCTGCGGCACATAGACCTGAATGGGGCCCAGGGTATCCACCAGTTCCACCAGTGCTTCCAGGCGGATGGCCACATAGCCGTCGATATACAGGCCCAGCTGCTCGTTGATGAGAGTACAGAGCGCATCGTAATTGTTGTTGCCGTCGCTGCCCTGGGTGATGGCAACATTGTTGATCTGGTAGTTATGGGAAACATTGTAGTCGGTGGTGACCAGAATATTCCGGGGGATCTGCAGCATGCGGACTTCATTGTTGACAAAGTCCAGCTGCACATACATGATCATGTCGGTGTTGCCGTCGTTGGCCTCACTGTCGTTGGTGGAGCCGGCGGCCATATCGCCGCCCTGAGCGCTTCGGTCGACACCCAGCACCAGAATGTTCAGCTGCTGGCCGTCCAGGCCTTTGGGCGTATTGATGAGTTGGTTGATGGAAATGGAGCCGCCCTTGGGACGGATGGCATTCATGATGACGCCGATGGTTCCCGCAAAGATCAGGGCAATGACCAGCACGGTGCCCAGCAGGATCTTCCACCAGGTCACCTTGCGCTTGCGTTTGCCGCCCTTGCCCTTTCCGCTGCCGCCGTCATCGCCGCCTTTTTTGCCCCGGCCGGGACCTTTGGGCGGCTTGCCGCCTGCAGAGCTTCCGTATGCGGCGCCCGCTCTTGCTGACGAGGCACCTGCCCCGCCGGCGGTGCGGCCTGCACTGCCGCGGGAAGCCTGTGCTGCGGCAGCCGCTGCTGCCGCACTGGCGGCCTGTGCAGCCGGCTGGCCGGAAGCCTGCGCGGTGCCGCGTGCCTCCGCCTGACCCGATGCAGAGCGGTGGATGGTGCGGCCCGTCTGGGATGCAGCAGATGCGCTCCGGTTGATCTGGCGCTGAGGCTGCGCACTCTGGGCAGGCTGGGCGGAACGTGCCGGAGCCGCGGTGCGCTGCTGAGCCGCCTGTGCGGCCTGAGCCTGGGCCTGTGCCTGAGCGCGGCGGCGCTGGCGGGCTTCGAACTCTGCATCGTTGTTGATGTCATACATAGGCTTGCTGCCCTGGGTACGGCTGAGATCCAGATGCTGGACCCGTGCGCCCGAGGTAGGCGCCTGCTGGACCCGGGGGAACTGCTGGCTGCGGCGGAGACGCGCAGCCTCGGCATCGGCACGGGCGCGGGCACGGGCTTCCTCCAGGCGGGCATCCTCATACCCGCGCTGGGATGCGGCGCGCTGCTGCTCATAGCGGCGGCGGGCGGCTTCCCGGGCGGCATCGTCCGAATGTGCGGCGGAGGCGCCGGTATTCACCGAACGGCCGGACGCCGCCTGGGCATCCACCGCGTGATATACATTCTGCGCATTGCTCGGGGCGCGGTGTCCCCCTCCGATATTGATTTTCCGAGGCTCGCTCATTGGCTGCTCCTCCTGTAATTTTGACGTTGGGTTTTCGGGCGTCAGTCTCCCCATTTCATACAGGGGTATCAGGTGCGGTGCATGATCGTCTCCCGCACATCCTCCAGCGCGGCAATGCTTTCGGGGTCCACCGGCTTGCCGCCGTCATTCACAAATTGAAGGCTGTGTTCCAGCGCGGTGCACAAAGCCAGGTCAAGGTCCTCAAACTCCAGTTTGCGCAGTTCCTCAACGCCGGGAAAATCCCGCTCGTCGCTGGTCATGTCGGCCATATAAATAATCTTGTCCAGAAGGCTCATTCCCGCCTTGCCGGTGGTATGGCACCGGATGGCGGAGAGGATCTCCGGGTCGGTGACGCCCCACTGGGTCTGGCACAAAATTGCCGCGGCAAGCCCGTGCCATACAGGCGCAGGCCGCTGGGCAGCATTATTTGCTATTATAGCATTGTCCTGGAAAATCTGCAACAACTCGGATTTTGGCAGTTCCTTGGCACTGTCATGCAAAAGCGCCGCCAGGGCGGCTTTTTCCGGGTCTGCGCCCCAGCGCTCCGCCAGAGCCACCGCCATTTTTTTTACATTTAAGGTGTGGCGATACCGCTTTTCTCCCAGACGGGATTTGACCAGTTCCTTGGCTTCCTTACAGGTCACGCAAGATTCTCCCTTTCGTATTTTATGTGTTTTAATTTACGAATTGTAATAAACGTCCTGTTTTCGTGCTTTTTTCATGGCGCAAAACGCCTTATCGCCGTTTTTTGTAGATACGTTTCGTATTTTGAATCAGCTCTTGTACAATTCGTATTCGTCAATCAGTTCCGGCACCGGGGGCGGCAGCAGTTCCCGGGCGGTGGTATCCCCTGCTTTCAGCCGGGCGCGCAGCGTGCTGGAGGCGCACTCAAAAGCCGGGGCATGGGCAAACAGGACCCGCCCGCCGTCCGCCCGCAGGCTGTCGGCCATGCGGTGCAACGCGGGGGCGTCGCCGCCCTGGCGGCTTTCCACCACCAGGACTGCCAGTTCCAGAATCCGCTGCCAGCTGTGCCACTCCCGGAAGGTAAGCAGCATGTCGCTGCCGATGCTGAGATACAGCTCCGCGCCCAGATAGGCACGGTGGAGCATCTCCAGCGTTTCCACGGTATAGCTGCGCCCGGCACGGTCGATCTCCCACCGGCTGACCCCTACCCCGGGTCCCAGCGCCGTAAAACAGGCGCACATGGCCAGGCGCTGCTCCGCCGGGGTGGAGCTGGCCGCCTTGTGGGGCGGAATCCCCGCGGGCATAACGATAACGCGGTCAGGGGCGATCAGCTCCATGGCCGCGCGCAGGTTATTCATGTGACCGAGGTGGGGCGGGTCAAAGGTACCGCCGTACAGCAGCAGTTTCATTTTGCCAGGATCGCGTCAAAGGCCGAATCCTTCTTCTTTTTGAGGAAGAGAACGAACTTGCGGCCGATGACCTGCACACAGTCGGCGCCGGTGGCCTCGGTCAGGATGTCCGCAGCCTCCCGGGCGGAATACTCGCTGTTTTCCAGCACCTTGAGCTTGATGAGTTCCCGGGCTGCCAGGCAGTCCGCCACGGCGTCGATCAGGGTGTCGTCGATCTCGCCCTTGCCGATCTGAAAGACCGGTTCCAGAGTGTTGGCCGCTGCGCGCAGAGAAGCGCGCTGTTTGCTTGAAAGCATAGTGGTCTCCTTTATCTCACGCCCATAGGGCGTTGTTCTAGTAAATCACATAAAAGTTTCTAAATTATTACAAAGTTGCAAAAAATGCCGGGATCGGCAGTTTCAGCCTTCCCCGCCCAGAATGTCGGGCAGGGCCTTTTCCATGGCCGCCATGGCACGGCCGCGGTGGCTGATAGCGTCCTTTTCGCCATCCGCCAGTTCCGCATAGGTACGGCCCTGGGTGTTGGGAACGGTGGAGCCGTCGGGCAGGCCCACACAGTCCGGCACGAACAGCGGGTCGTAGCCGAAGCCGTTGGTGCCCTTTTCCTCAAAGGCGATGCGGCCGGGGCATTCCCCCATAAAGGTATGGCATTCCCCGCCGGGCAGCAGCACGCACACCGCAGACACGAACTTTGCGGCGCGGGAGCCTTCGGGCACGGCGGCCAGGTTTTCCATCAGCTTGCGGTTGTTGGCGGGGTCGTCCCCGTGAACGCCGCAGTAGCGGGCGCTGTAAACGCCGGGTTCGCCGTTCAGGGCGTCCACGCAGAGGCCGGAGTCATCCGCCACCGTGGGCAGGCCGCTGGCCTGGCAGAAGGCTTCCGCCTTGATGCGGGCATTCTCGGCAAAGGTGGTGCCGTTTTCCTCGGGGTCCAGATCCAGGCCCAGGTCGCGGGGGCTTTTGACGGTGTGGCCCATCCGTTCCAGGATGCGGCGCAGCTCCTTGAGCTTGCCGGCGTTGTTGCTTGCGGCACAGATGATCATTGTTCGGTCGCCTCCGTCTCCTCATGTTTGGGCAGTTCGGGCAGCAGGGCTTCCGAGAAATCGGTAGCCGAGAAGAAGAGCAGATCGTCGATCTTCTCGCCCACGCCCACAAAGCGGATGGGCAGGCCCAGCTTCTGGCGGACGCCGATGACGCAGCCGCCCTTGGGGGTGCCGTCCAGCTTGGTCAGCACCACACCGGTGGCGCCGGCGGCGCGGCAGAACTCCTGGGCCTGGCTGATGGCGTTCTGGCCGGTGATGGCATCCAGAACCAGCAGCACTTCCAGGCTGGCCTCGGGGCTGGCTTTCTTGACACTGCGGGTAATCTTGGACAGCTCATCCATCAGACCCTTTTTGTTGTGCAGGCGTCCGGCGGTGTCGGCAATGACCATGTCATAGCCTTTGGCCTCGGCACTCCTGACCGCGTCAAAAATGACCGCTGCCGGGTCGGCGCCCTCCCCTGCCTTGACCAGGGGCACTTCGGCGCGCTCGGCCCACAGCTCCAGCTGCTCGCTGGCCGCGGCGCGGAAGGTATCTCCCGCCGCCAGCATGACCTTTTTGCCCAGGTCCTTGTAGAGATACGCCAGCTTGGCGATGGTGGTGGTCTTGCCCACGCCGTTGACGCCGATGACCAGGATGACCGCCGGCTTGCCGGTGAGGTCCAGGTCATCGGTGGGGCTCATTTCCAGGCGGATCAGTTCCCGCAGGGCTTTGAGGGCTTCCTCGCCGGTTTTGAGGTGTTCCTCCCGGACCTTGTCCCGCAGTTCGTCCACCAGGCGGATGGCGCAGTCGGGTCCGACGTCGGCCAGGATCAGCTGCTCCTCCAGGTCGTTGTAGAGATCGTCGTCGATCTGGGAATTGGTCAGGGTGTTGACGATGCCGGCAAAAAAGCCGGTGCGGGTCTTTTCCAGACCATCGTTGATTTTTTTCTTGCGGAATGCGTCAAACAGGCCCATGGGGCACCTCCTTGGAAAATACGGTCTGTGGATACGCGGCCATCAGGAGATCAGGTCCGCGGATACGTTGTTCAGGTCCAGGCGCAGGATCTTGGAGACGCCGTCCTCCTGCATGGTGACGCCGTACAGGACGTCGGCGGCCTCCATGGTGCCGCGGCGGTGGGTGATGACGATGAACTGGGTGTTCTCGGTCATGCGGCGGAGATACTGGGCGTAGCGCACCACGTTGACGTCGTCCAGGGCGGCCTCGATCTCGTCCAGGATGCAGAAGGGCGAGGGGTTGACCGCCAGAATGGCAAAGTAGATGGAGATGGCCACCAGCGCCTGCTCACCGCCGGAAAGGGCGGACAGGTTCTTGATGACCTTACCCGGGGGCGAGACCTCGATCTCGATGCCGCTTTCCAGCACGTCGGACTCGTCGGCCAGGTAGAGACGGGCGCTGCCGCCGCCGAACAGTTCCCGGAAGATCTGCCCGAAATGGGTGTTGATCTTTTTGAAGCTGACGGTGAACATCTCCCGCATCTGGTCGCACAGCTCGTTGATCATGCGGTGCAGCTCGGCGCGGGATTTCTCCACATCGGTGACCTGGGCTTTCATGAAGTCGTAGCGTCCCTTGACTTCCTTGTATTCCTCGATGGCCCCCACGTTGACGTTGCCCAAAGCGCGGATCTTGCCCCGGACTTCGGTCACCTGGCGGCGCAGTTCGGTCACGTTCTCAAACTCCACACACAGGGCCTGGGCTTCGCTCTCGGCCAGCTGGTATTCCTCCCACAGCTTGGATGCGGTGGTGTTCAGCTCGGTCTC
Source organism: Candidatus Gemmiger faecavium (assembly GCA_019114415.1). Lineage (GTDB taxonomy): Bacteria > Bacillota > Clostridia > Oscillospirales > Ruminococcaceae > Gemmiger > Gemmiger faecavium. Next base: position 44,507 of record DXFO01000032.1, read on the forward strand.
GGCGGCAGAACGGCGCTCGGCCAGGCGGGCCATCTCGCCGCTCATCCGCTCGCGCTCATCGGTCAGGGCGCGGTTCTCCTGGGTCATGCGGGTGATCTCCGCCTCTTTCTCCATGCGGGCGGTACCGGCATCCCGGATGATCTGCTCACACTGGGCAATGCGGCTGCGGTTTTCCTCCCGGGTGCGGCGGATCTCTTCAATGGAAAGCTCGTTGGCGCGGATGCGCTGCTCGCAGGCTTCCATGGTGGCATTCAGTTCCCGGGCGCGGGCTTCGGCCTCACCGGTGCGTCCGGCCAATGTTTCCAGGGCCGCTGCGTGAAGGCTCAGGTCCTTCTCGGCGGTCAGGCGGGCCACACGGTTTTCGCCGGCTTCCGCGGTCAGGCGCTCCCGCTCGGTGGTGAGAGTGTCGTCGCTCTCGCCCAGGCCGGCCAGTTCCTTTTCACAGGCGGCCAGCTCGGTCTCGGCGGCGGCTCGGTCCTTGCCTGCCTGCTCGGCGGCGGCGCGGCTCTCGGCCAGCTGGGCTTCGAACAGGGTGATCTCCTGTTCCAGCTTCTGCATGGTCTCCTCGCCCTCGTTCAGGGCCGCGGTCAGGCGGTCCAGTTCCAGGGATGCCCGCAGACGGTCGGCAGCGGCGGTCATGCCCTCGCTGTCGGCGCCGGTGAGCTGGGCCTGCAGGGCCTCGGCTTCCGCTTTGCGTTCCTGGGCGGTCTTTGCGGCGGCATCCCGCTTCTGCTCCAGGGCGGTCAGACGGGTGTGGAGTTCTTCCAGCTCCTGCTTGCGGCTGAACACGCCCACGCTGCGGGCGGTGGAGCCGCCGGTAAAGCTGCCGCCCGCGTTGATGACCTGGCCGTCCAGCGTGACGACCCGGTTGCGGTAGCCGAGGTTGCGGGCCACGGCAGAGGCCTCGGTCAGATCCTCCACCACGATGATGCGGCCCAGCAGGTTATTGACGATATTCTGATAGCGGGGGTCGGCGCTGACAAGATCGGCGGCGACCTCGGCGGTGCCGGTCAGGCGGCCGTTGAAGCGGCTGCCCTGCACCGTGTCCAGGGGCAGGAAGGTGGCGCGGCCGCCCTTCTCCGCCTTGAGGAAGGCAATGGCAGCCCGGGCGGCGGACTCGTCCTCCACCACGATGTTCTGCAGGGCAAAGCCCAGCGCCGTCTCGATGGCGACCTCATAGCCCTTGCGGACGGTGAGGATGCCCGCCACCGGGCCGATGACCCCGCGCAGACGGCGGGAGGCGGCGGCCTTCATGACGGTTTTGACGCTCTGCTGGTAGCCGTCCATGTTCCGTTCCAGATCCTGCAGGATGTGGACCCGCTGAGTGGCGGCGCTCAGTTCCCGCTCGGCCTTTTGCAGGGCGTCGGCGGCTTCCGCCTGCTGTTTCTTGCGGCTGTCCAGTTTCAGGCGCAGACCCGCCTTGATGTTGTCCAGACGGGTGACCGCTTCCTCCGCCTCTTTCAGACGGGCAGCGGCCTGCTCCCTGGCTTCCCCCGCGGTGCGGGCGGTCTCGGCGGCAGTCTCCTTGCGGGTGCGTGCATCGGTCAGGCGGGCTTCGGCGGCGTTGGCCGCACTTTGGGCCGTGGCAGCCTGCACCTGGGCGGCGGTGGCGGCCTGCTGGTGCCGCACCATGGCGGCGTTGATCAGGTCGCGGCGCTCGCCGCTCTGGCGGGCCTGCTGTTCCAGTTCGGAGAGCTGCTGTTGCAGTTCCTCCGCTTTATGATCGATGTCGTTGATCCTGGCGTTGAGCTGCTCCATGGCGGCGCGGTGGCCGTCGGCCTCCAGCTCGATGCCGCGGCGGCCCTCGCCGGAGCGTTCCAGTTCAGCTTTGGCGTCCTCGATCTGGCGGCGGCTGTGCTCGTTCTCGTTTTCCAGAACCGCGATGCGGCTCTCGCTGCCGGCGTTTTTCTCGGTGACTTCACGGATCTCGGCGTTGGCCTCGTCCGCCTTGACCATCAGCTGCTGGGACTCGGCGCGCAGCTGTTCGGCGCGCTCGTCATACTGTTCCAGGTTGCGGCTGATGCGGTCGTAATCCGCCTGGGCGGCCTCATATTTCCGCTGCTGGTCCCGCACCGTGTCCTTGGCACGGCGGATGGCATCCACCCACAGGGTGACTTCCAGGCTTTTGCGGGTCTCGGACAGAGTAAGGAACTGCTGAGCCTTTTCGCTGTCCCGCTTGAGGGGGCCCACCCGGCGTTCCAGTTCGCCCAGGATATCCCGCAGGCGTTCCAGATTGCCTTCGGCGGCGGCCAGGCGTCGCTCGGCCTCGTTTTTGCGGTAGCGGTAGCGGGCAATGCCCGAGGCTTCCTCAAAAATTTCCCGGCGTTCCCCGGATTTGACGGCCACGATCTCGGCAATGCGGCCCTGGCCTACGATGGCGTAGCCGTCGCGGCCGAGGCCGGTATCAAGAAGCAGCTCATACACGTCCTTGAGGCGGACGCTCTGGCCGTTGATGCTGTATTCACTTTCGCCGCTGCGGTAGTACCGGCGGCCGATGACCACCTCGTCGGCATCCATATCCAGACGGTGGTCGGAGTTATCGATGGTCAGGCTGACCGAAGCATAGCCCATGGCGCCGCGGGTCTGGGTTCCGCCGAAGATGACGTCCTCCATTTTGCCCGCGCCGCGCAGCTGCTTGGAGCTGGTCTCGCCCATGACCCAGCGGATGGCGTCGGAGATATTGCTCTTGCCCGAGCCGTTGGGCCCGACAACGCCGGTAATGCCCTCGCCGATGGTCAGGCGGGTCTTGTCCGGAAAGCTTTTGAAGCCCTGGATCTCAAGTTCTTTCAGACGCATAGATAGGGATGTACTCCTTTGTATGTGGCGGGCGGGTGCGGTCAGGTCTTATCCACCAGGCCCATCAGGCGCAGCGCTTCCCGCGCGGCGTGCTGCTCGGCAGATTTTTTGCTGCGGCCCTCGCCCCGGGCGATGCAGTTGGAGTTGAGGTAGACCGCCACCCCGAACCGCTTGTCGTGGTCGGGGCCGGATTCGGTCTCCACCTCATAGTGGAGCTTTTCCTCGGGGTTCTGCTGGATGACTTCCTGGAGTTTGGTCTTGTAGTCCTCCTCGGCAGTCTTGCCCTCGGTCAAAAAGGGCTGGATAAAGCTGCGGGCCACTTCCAGCCCGCCGTCCAGGTACAGTGCTGCGATGACTGCCTCGAAGGCGTCGGACACCACGCTGGGACGCTCCCGGCCTCCGCCCAGTTCCTCGCCGCGGCCCAGCCGCAGATAGGTGCCCAGTTCGATCTCCTGGGCAAACTGGAACAGCGCGTCCTCACTGACAAGGGAGGCACGCATACGGGTCAGTTCGCCCTCCGGGCGGGTGGAGTGGTGGAACAGATAGTCCGCCGCCACCACCGACAGCACACTGTCGCCCAGAAATTCCAGGCGTTCGTTGTGCTGGACCGGCGTGCGGGATTCGTTGGCGTAGCTGGTATGGGTCAGCGCCGTGGTCAGCAGCGTTTTGTCTTTGAAATGATAGCCCAGCTTTTCCTCAAGCTGTGCGGGGGAACGAGTTTTCATGCTTCCACACCCTTTTTCATGGCAGTGTCGTTGGCAGCCAGTTCGGCAAGGGCTGCGGACATGGTGCCGCAGAGGTCTTGCTCAACGCAGATACGGGCCTGGCGGATGGCATTCTTGATGCCCTTGGCCTTGCTGGAACCGTGGGCCTTGATGACCGGCTTGGCGGTGCCCAGCAGGGGCGCGCCGCCCACTTCCTCGGAATCCATCTTGTGCTTGATGCCTTTCAGGCCGCCCTTGACCCCCAGGTAGCACAGCTTGGTGACGATGCTGTGCATGAACACATCCTTGAGCATGCCCAACAGGCTCTTGGCAACGCCCTCGGTGAGTTTGAGGACGACATTGCCCACAAAGCCGTCACAGACCACAACGTCCACGTCGCCGGCGGGAATGTCCCGGGGCTCAATATTGCCCACAAAGCGGATGACGGGGTTTTCCCGCATGAGGCCGTGGGCTTCCCGGTAGATGGGGGTGCCCTTGGTATCCTCGGCGCCGTTGTTCACCAGAGCCACGGCAGGATCGGGACGGCCCATGACCTTTTTGGCATAGACGCTGCCCATGACCGCAAAGGCGTTCAGGGTGGCGGCACGGCATTCTACGTTGGCGCCGCAGTCCAACAGCAGGTAGTTTTGGTTCAGGCCGGGCATGGGCGTGGCCAGGGCCGGGCGTTTGACGCCCTTGACGGTGCGGACGATCAGGCTGGCGCCCACGTGCAGTGCGCCTGTGGAGCCCGCAGAGACAAAAGCGTCGCCCTCCCCGTTTTTGAGCATGGTCAGGCCGCGCACCAGGCTGGAGTCGGTCTTGTGACGGGCCGCCTTGACGGGGTCGTCGTGCATGGTGACGACCTCACGGCAGTCGATGACTTCCATGCCGTCCAGGGAGATATTGTTCTCTTTCGCAGTTTTTTCAATGACGTCGGCCTGGCCCAGGAGCACCAGCTCCATACCGTCGCCGAACTCACGCACGGCGTCCGCCGCACCCTGAAGTACACACAGCGGCGCGTTGTCGCCGCCCATGGCATCCACCAGAATTTTCATACGTTCCCCTCACTTTCAAATCATTGGCCCACGGCAGGTCCTTCGCTTTCGCGGACCCACCCGGCCATGGCCGCCTGCGCGGTCTCGGACAGAGCGGCATAGCGCTCCCGCTTGTCCCGGATGTCGGGGCGCGGGGGCAGGATGCCCATGTTGGCGCCCATCGGCTGGAAATCTTTATTGGGTGTGGTGATGTAGCGAATCAGCGCGCCGCACATCGTCGTCTCGGGCGGAGGCGACCAGGGACGGCCGCACAGCCGGGCATACAGGCTGCGGGCGGCCAGAAGTCCCGATGCCGCGCTCTCCATATAGCCTTCAAAGCCGGTGATCTGCCCGGCGAAAAAGATGTTGGGATGCTGTTTCAGGTACAGTCCGTCGGAAAGCACCGCCGGGCTGTCCAGGAAGGTATTGCGGTGCATGACGCCGTAGCGCACGAACTCGGCGTTTTCCAGGCCGGGGATCATGGAAAAGACCCGCTTCTGTTCCCCCCACTTGAGGTTGGTTTGGAAGCCCACCAGATTGTACAGGGTACGGTCGGTGTTTTCCGCCCGCAGCTGGACGTTGGCCCAGGGACGGTGGCCGGTGCGGGGGTCCCGCAGACCCACCGGGCGCAGAGGGCCGTAGCGGATGGTATCCGCCCCGCGGCCCGCCATGATCTCGATGGGCATGCAGCCCTCGTAGACGGTCATGGGCGTGTCGAAGTCGTGGAGCGGGGCGCGCTCGGCGTTGACGAGGGCATTATAAAAGGCCTCGTACTCCTCCTTATTGAAGGGGCAGTTGAGGTAGTCGGCCTCGCCCCGGCCATAGCGGGACGCGGCAAAGATGCGCTCCATGTCCAGGCTTTCCGCCGTGACGATGGGGGCCACGGCATCGTAAAAGCTCAGCCGGTGGCTGCCGGTCAGGGCCGCGATGGCCTCCCCCAGTTTACCGTCGGTCAAAGGGCCGGTGGCAACTAGGACCGGCCGGTCCTCGGGCAGGGAGGTGACTTCCTCCCGGTGCACCGTGATGCCGGGGTGGTTTTCCACCATTTGAGTGACGGCCTCCGAGAACTTGTCCCGGTCCACCGCCAGGGCGCCGCCCGCCGCCACACGGGCGGTCTCGGCAGCGTCCAGCAGATGGGAGCCCATGGCCCGCATCTCCAGTTTCAGCAGGCCGGAAGCCGAGTCGGGGCGCTCCGCCTTGAGGGAGTTGGAGCAGATCAGTTCGGCAAAGCCGGCGCTTTTATGGGCAGGGGAAAAGCGGGCGGGCTTCTGCTCGTACAGATCCACGGCCACGCCGCGGTCCGCCAGCCAGAGAGCTGCCTCGCTGCCGGCCAGGCCGGCGCCCAGAACATTGATTTGCATAGAGGTTCCTTTCCGATGCCAGGACGTTATTTTTTCTCCACGGGCTTTTCAAAGCCGCAGCCTTCCTTGGCGCAGTAGAGCATGCCCTTTTTCTTGAACAGCGTGGCGCCGCACTTGGGGCAGGTCTCGGGTACCGGTTCGTCCCAGGTCATGAACTTACAGTTGGGGTAATTGCCGCAGCCGTAATAGACGCGGCCCCGGGCGCTTTTGCGCACCAGCATATGACCGCCGCACAGCGGGCAGAGGCCGCCGGTATCCTTGACCAGCGGGCGGGTGTTCTTGCAGTCGGGGAAGCCGCTGCAGGCCAGGAACTTGCCGTACCGGCCCGACTTGATGACCATGGGCTTGCCGCACTTGTCGCAAATCTCGTCGGTGGGGATGTCCGCCACCTTGACCCGCTTGCCTTCCATGTTTTTCTCGGCGTTTTCCAGGCTCTTGGCAAAGCCCTTGTAGAATTCGTCCACGGTATCCACCCAGTTGGCCTGGCCGCTTTCCACCGTGTCCAGCTTTTTCTCCATGTCGGCGGAGAACTTGATGTCCACAATGTCGGGGAACTGGTCCAGCATGACGCTGTTGACCGCCTGGCCCAACGGCGTGGTGCGCAGTTTTTTGGCGTCCCGCTCCACATAGCCGCGGTCCACGATGGTGGTAATAATGGGGGCGTAGGTGGAGGGACGGCCGATACCGTTTTCTTCCAGAGCGTGGATCAGGGTCGCCTCGGTGTAGAGGGGCGGCGGCTGAGTGAACTTCTGGTCGGCATGCAGGCGCTCCAAAGGCAGGGTCTGGCCCTGTTCCAGCGGGGGCAGGGCGGTCTCCTTTTTCTCCTTGTCGTCGGTGGCTTCCTCGTAAAGGGCGGTGTAACCGTCAAAGGCCACCTGATAGCCGCTGGCACGGAACAGGTAGTCCCCCGCCGTGATGCCCACCGAGACGGTATCCTGCTCACAGTCCGCCATCTGGCTGGCCATAAAGCGGCTCCAGATCAGGCGGTAGAGCTTGGCGGTATCGCCGGTCAGGCTGCCATCCACCTCGTCGGGGGTCAGGCCCGGCACCGAGGGACGGATGGCTTCGTGGGCGTCCTGGGCGGCAGTGGCGGAACGGGACTTGTATTTGCGCTTGGTCTTGCAGATATAGCGCTCGCCCCAGCGGCCGCCGATATACTCCTTGGCCGCGGCCACCGCCTCGTCCGAGACGCGCAGCGAGTCGGTACGCATATAGGTGATCAGACCGATGGCCCCGTGGCCGGCGATCTCCACGCCTTCGTACAGCGTCTGGGCGGCCCGCATGGTGCGGGTGGCCGAGAAGCCGTAGCGGCGGCTGGCCTCCTGCTGGAGGGTGGAGGTGATGAAGGGCGGCGGCGGCACACGGCGGCGGCGGCCCTTATCCACCTGGGTGACGGTGTAGGTCTTGCCCTCCAGGGCAGCCAGAATGCCGTCGGCCTGGTCCTTGTTGGTGACCGACAGCTTTTTGCCCTCGGCGTCGGCAGCCAGACGGGCAGTGAAGGCAGTGCGGCCCTTGCCGAATTCAGCGTCGATGTTCCAGTACTCGTCGGGGATGAACTTTTCGATCTCGATCTCCCGGTCGCGGATCAGGCGCACGGCCACGCTCTGGACGCGTCCGGCGGAAAGGCCCCGGCGGACCTTGCGCCACAAAAAGGGCGACAGTTTGTAGCCCACCAGGCGGTCCAGCTCACGCCGGGCCTGCTGGGCATTGAAAAGGTCCATATCGATGGCGCGGGGATGGGCCATGCCCTCCTGCACGCCTTTTTTGGTGATCTCATCAAAGGTGATGCGGTTGGGCTGGGACGGGTCCAGGCCCAGAACGTTGGCCAGATGCCAGCTGATGGCCTCGCCTTCGCGGTCCGGGTCGGTGGCCAGCAGAACGCCGTCGGAATGCTTGGCCTCGTCCTTCAGTTCGCGGACCAGCTTTTCCTTGCCTTTGATGGTGATATAGCGCGGCGTGTAGCCGTTTTCCACGTCGATGCCCAGCTGGGAGGCGGGCAGGTCGCGGATATGGCCCATGCTGGCCGTGACCTTGTAGTCTTTGCCAAGGTATTTACCGATGGTCTTTGCCTTGGCCGGGGATTCCACGATCACTAACTTTGCCATGTGTGATGACACTCCTGTCTGCTGCCGCCGAAACAGCGGCGGCGCTGGTCTGCCGGAGCGGAAAGTTTCCGGCTTAAAACAAATGATGCCCGTTTTGGAGGCCAAACCCTCACCGGGCGGCCGCCAGGCTGCGGCCGGGACCCGGCACGGCGGCGCCGGCCAGTTCCAGCTCGGTATAGGCGGCCAGCACCTGCGCGGCGGGAAGCTGCGCGGCGCGGCAGATGTCCTCCAGATACATCGGGTCGGGGCCCAGCACCTCCAGCACCTTGCGCGCCGTCGGCGACAGGTCGGGAAGTTCGCTGTCCCCCGGGTCATTTTGCCACAGATCGGCCCCGGACGCAAGCCCCAAAAGCTGCTCCACGTCCCCGGCACTGCGCAAAATATGCGCTCTGCCGTCCGCCAGCAGGGCGTTGGTGCCTTCGCTGGCGCGACTGAAAATGCTGCCCGGCACCGCCATGACGAGGCGGCCGTAGTGCTCGGCGTGGCCCACCGTGTTGATGGTCCCGCTGCGCAGGCTGGCCTCGCAGACGCACAGGACTTCCCCCATGCCGGCGATCAGACGGTTGCGGGCCAGGAAGGTCCCCTGCATTTTGCCAGAAAATCCCGGCGGGTATTCGCTGACCACCGCGCCGCCCAGCCGTTCGATCTCCTCCCGCAGGGGAGCATTGGCCGCCGGGTAGGTCTTGTCGATGCCGGTGCCCAGAAAGGCGATGGTCTCGGCCCCGCAGTCCACGGCGGCCTTGTGGGCTTCCCCGTCCAGGCCGTCCGCCAGTCCGCTGATGAGGACCACGCCCTGCTCCGCCAGCGCCCGGGAGATCTCCCCGCAGGCACGGCGGCCGTAAGGCGTGGGACGGCGGGTCCCCACCATGGAGACATACCGCCTGCCGTTCAGGCAATCGGTACGCCCCGTTACATATAATACAAGAGGCAGGTCGGGCAACCCCCGCAGACGCCGGGGGTAGTCAGGGTCCTCCGGGGTGAGGATGGCCGCGCCGATGGCTTCGCAGTCGGCCAGCCGCCCCGACAGGTCGGCGGGTTCCAGTTCACGGGCGCGGGTCATGGCGGCCCGGCTCATGAAATCCGGCCGCAGCCCCGCGCGCATCTGGTTGTAAAAGTCCCGGGCGCCGCCGTACCGCGCCAGAGCGATCCCCGTGGAGGGAGAACCCTGGCCCAGGACGTCGGACATCCACAGCCAATAGAGTATATCTTCCATCCCTGTCCCCCGTTTTCGCTCACAAGCCCCGGAAATGCCACAAAAGCACGCTGCCGGCAACGGCGGCGTTGAGGCTTTCGGCACGGTCGGTCATGGGGATCTTGACCGCCTGGCCGCAGGCGTCGATGGCGGCGTCGGTCAGACCCTGGCCTTCGCTGCCGATGACGACGCAGAGGCCGCCGTCAAATTCCCGGCCCACGGTATCCAGCGGCACCGCGCCCCGCAGGGCGGCGGCCAGGCAGGTCACGCCCCGCTGCCGCAGTTCGGCCAGACGGGCGGGCAGGTCCTGGGTGACCACCACCGGGATGCGCGCCGCCGCCCCCATGGAGGCCCGCAGCGTGCGGGGCGCAAAGGGTGCAGCGCACCCCTTGTCCAACAGCACCGCGTCAAACCCGAAGGCCGCCGCGCTGCGGATGAGGGTTCCCACATTGCCGGGGTCCTGCACCCGTTCCAGGGCAAGGATGCGCCGGGCGCCGGTCAGGACCTCGGGGCCGGGGTGGGGCAGTTCAAACAGGCAAAAGACCTGCTGGCTGTTTTTGGTGGAGGACAGCTTGTCCGCCACGTGTTCCTCCACCGGCCAGGTCACCCCGCCGAACTTTGCCAGTTCGGGGGTGCGGTCCAAAGCGCGCCGGGTGGCAAAGCAGGCGGTGCAGCGGCAGGCCGCCGACAGTTCCAGGCAGAGCTTGGGACCCTCGGCAAAAAAGAGGCCTTCGGCGCTGCGGCGGGCTTCGTCGTCCCGCAGGCGGCAGGCGTGTTTGACTTTTTCATTGTCGCGGCTGGTGATGGTATCGTTCACTGGCTTCCCCCGTATCCTGCCGGTGGGTCCGGCTGATTTTCCCCTGAAACACAAAAGCGACGCACGCGTGCGCGTGCGTCTGCTTTGTCGTCTTACTTGTTACGCCTGAGCCTTCTTGGCGGTCTCGACGAGAGCCGCGAAGCTCTGAGGATCATGGATGGCCATCTCAGACAGCATCTTGCGGTTCAGCTCGATGCCGGACTTCTTGAGGGCGTTCATGAAGGTGGAGTAGTTCATGCCCTGGGGACGGACCGCGTTGTTGATGCGGGTGATCCACAGGCTGCGGAACTGGCGCTTCTTCAGCTTGCGGCCGACGAATGCGTAGTTGCCGCTCTTCATGACGGCCTGTTTGGCCATGCGGAAATGCTTGCTCTTGGAGCCGTAGTAGCCCTTGGCCAGCTTGAGGGTCTTGGTACGACGCTTATGCGTCATGGTAGCGCCTTTGATACGTGCCATTGTATTCTATCTCCTTTATACTCTCGATGTCAGTTCCTAACCCCGGATGGCTTAGCCGCCGTAGGGCATCATCTTGCGGACGGTAGCCTCGTTGGACTTGTCCACGTAGTGATTCATGCGCAGACCACGGGTGAGCTTGGTGGTCTTCTTGGTCAGGATATGACGGCGCTTGGACGCGTTGCGCTTGACCTTGCCGCTGGCAGTCATCTTAAAGCGCTTTTTGGCGCCGGAAAGGGTCTTGAGCTTCATTTTAGCCATTTTCAGTTTCCTCCTAGAGCGTTGTTTACTTGTTCGGGCTGGGCGAAAGGAACATCATCATGCTGCGCCCTTCGAGCTTGGGCTGCTTGTCGATGACAGCCTTGCCTTCAAGCGCCTCGGCAAAGCGCTTTTCAACGTCGATGCCCAGGTTGGTGTGCGCCATCTCACGGCCGCGGAACCGGATGGAGACTTTCACCTTGTGGCCCTGCTGCAAAAACTTGAGCGCCTGGTTCACTTTGGTGTTGAAGTCGTTGGTATCGATGTTCAGAGAAAGGCGGATCTCCTTCAGCTCGACGACCTTCTGGTTCTTGCGGGCTTCCTTTTCCTTTTTCTGCATCTCGAAGCGGTATTTGCCGTAGTCCAGGATCTTGCATACCGGGGGTTTTGCCTGGGGGGCGACCTTGACCAGATCGAGATCACGCTCCTGCGCAAGACGCAGCGCGTCGCGCGGGCTCATGACGCCCATCTGCTGACCGTCGGCGCCGATCAGACGGACCTCCTTGTCGCGGATCCGCTCGTTGATTTCCAGTTCCTTGGAATTGCTGTTGCTGGCGATGGGAACACACCTCCGTCACAAATATCATTGGGAAATTGTACACAAAAAGCGGCTGCCAGTACCAAGCAGCCGCCAAACTCACACATACGCACATTGCCCCAAAGCGGGGAAATGCCAACCGTAATGACCCGGGGTATGGATACCCGCAAGGTGAGCCGACGGCGTCCAACGCCGGTCGCTGCTTTTTTTACAGCGACTAGTTTACCATGCCCCGCAGCCGATGTCAAGAGGCATTTGTCATGCAAAGGGCAATTTTTTTTGCGGAAAATCTATGGCAACACGCGCATAAGTATGGTATGATAAGCTGAACATGCCTGCGCGCGGGTAAAAAGCGCGGCATGCGTTAGGAAGGGAGATATGCGTTTTATGTCGAGTTCGACTAACGATAAGCTTCGGGTCGCGCTGTTTTTCGGCGGCGTTTCCAGCGAGCATGAGGTCAGCTGCGTATCGGCGGCCGCCTGGGTCCGCGCCCTGTCTGCCCAGCCCTGCTGCGACAAGTACGAGGTAGTGCGCATCGGCATCACCAAAAGCGGCCGCTGGCTGCGCTTTGACGGCAGCGCCGACGCCATGGCCGACGGCAGCTGGGAGCAGGATGCCTCCTGCCGTCCCTGCGTGCTCAGCCCCGACCGCGGCGACCACGGCCTGCTGGAGTTCGGCTCCGACGGCACCGTGATCCGCATCCATATTGATGTGGCGGCCCCCGTGCTCCACGGCAAAAACGGCGAGGACGGCACCATCCAGGGCCTGTTTGACGTGGCGGGCATCCCCTATGTGGGCTGCGGCGTGCTGGCCAGTGCGGTCTGCATGGACAAAGCGGTGGCCAACACCCTGATGGACGCCGCCGGCGTTCCCCACTGCCATTGGTGCTGGGCCGCCGCCGAGGAGGCCGACGACCTGGAAGCCCTGTGCAATAAAGTGGAGGGCGTGCTGAGCTACCCTGTTTTCGTCAAGCCCGCCAACGCCGGTTCCAGCGTGGGCGTCAGCAAGGCTGCCAACCGGGAGGCCCTCAAGACCGCCATCCATGTGGCGCTGGCCGAGGACACCAAGGTGGTGTTTGAGGAATTCATCGACGGCCAGGAGGTGGAGTGTGCCGCCTTCGGCAACCCGGAGACCGGCGTCACCGTCACTCATCCCGGCGAGATCCTGGCCGGGGCCGAGTTCTACACCTACGACGACAAGTACAAAAACGGCGTGTCCCAGGTGATCATCCCCGCCCATCTCAGCGACGAAAAGCTGGATGAAGTGTCCGCTCTGGCCAAAAAGGCCTTTCTGGCCCTGGGCTGCACCGGGCTGTCCCGCTGCGATTTCTTTGTGGAGAAAGGCACCGGCCGCGTGCTGTGCAACGAGCTGAACACGCTGCCCGGCTTTACCGCCATCAGCATGTATCCCAAGCTGATGGAACACGACGGCGTAGGCTTCTCCGACCTGGTGGACCGTCTGATCGGTCTGGCACTTGCCAAAAGAAAGGGTGCTTATTGAGCTATGGATAACCGTCCCATCGGCGTATTTGACAGCGGCCTCGGCGGCCTGACCGCCGTGCGTCAGCTTCGGCGGGTGCTGCCCGGCGAGGATATCGTCTACTTCGGCGACACCGGCCGCGTGCCCTACGGCTCCCGCGGGCGGGACATCATCGTCCAGTACGCCCGCCAGGACATCGGCTTCCTGCTGTCCAAGGATGTGAAATTCATCGTCGCCGCCTGCGGAACGGTCAGCTCGACCTACCCGCCCGCCGAGGCTTCCCGCCTCCCGGTCCCCTTCACCGGCGTGGTGGGGGCCACCGCCCGCCGGGCCGCCGCCGTCACCAAAAACGGCCGCATCGGCGTCATCGGCACCCAGGCCACCATCCGCAGCGGCAGCTACCAGAGCCTGCTGAAAGAGCTGGTTCCTGACGCGCAGCTGTTTGCCCGGGCCTGCCCCCTCTTCGTGCCGCTGGTGGAAAACGGCTACATCGACGAGGGCAATCCCGTGACTCGGCTGGTCATCGCCGACTATCTGACGGAACTCCGGGATACCGGCATTGACACCCTGATCCTGGGCTGCACCCATTACCCGCTGCTGGAGGGCCTGATCGGCGAGTTCATGGGGCCCGATGTGACCCTCATCGACCCGGGCAAGTCCACCGCCGACGCGCTGGTGGATGCCCTGGACGCCCTGGAACTGCTCAACGGCAGGACCGAGGGCGGGCAGGCGGAATTTTACGTCAGCGACACCACCGAGAGCTTTGCCGAGGCCGAGGCACTGTTCCTGGGCAAGTACGGCGGCGGCCCGGTGACCCAGATTGCGATCGAGCAGTATGCTTGGCCGCCCAAACCCTAACACAGGCAGGTAAACGCAAATGGATGAAAATTATCTGATCACCATCAAAGGCACCATGGAGCAGGACGGCCACAGCGAGAGCGTGGAACTGATGACCCACGGCAGCTTTTTGCAGAGAGACGGAAGTTTCTATATCATATATAAGGAGACCGAGGCCACCGGCTACGACGGCTGCACCACCACCGTCAAGATTTCGGAGGACGCCCGCCGCGTTGCCATGCTGCGCTACGGCAAGGCCCAGAGCCAGCTGGTCATCGAGAAAGGCACCCGCCATCTCTGCCACTACGAGACCGGCTACGGGGCTGTTTCCCTGGGCGTCGCCGCCGACGAGATCGAGCACGAGCTGAGCAGCAACGGCGGTCATGTCAAGTTCAGCTACACGCTGGACTCCGGCAGCGAAGATTTTATCAGCCGCAACCTGGTGGACATCAACGTGACGCCGCTGCCCCAGCCGGACAGCGCATCGTGACGTTCAAACCATACAAGATTTGTAAATACTGCAAAGGAGTGCGTTTTTCATGACCGATTACCGCAACTACAACCCCCGCAAGACCGCCCTGGACGCAGCCCGCGACCTGCTGACCAAGGCCGCCTGTGCCGCCATGGACAGCGGTGCTCTGCCCAAGACCGATCTGCCGGATTTCATCGTTGAGATCCCGGCCGACACCAAAAACGGCGACGTGGCCGCCAACCTTGCCATGGTGGGTGCCCGCGCCTTCCACAAGGCGCCGCGCCAGATCGCCGAGGCTGTGGTTGCCCAGCTGGATCTGACCGGCAGCCTGTTTGCCCGTGTGGAGATCGCCGGTCCCGGCTTCATCAACCTGTTCCTGGGTGACGGCTGGTTCACCTCCGTCCTGCGCGCCGCCTGCGCGGGCCAGGATTACGGCCGCACCGATGCCGGCCAGGGCAAGCGCTACAACGTGGAGTTTGTTTCCGCCAACCCCACCGGCCCCATGCACATGGGCAACGCCCGCGGCGGCGCTCTGGGCGACTGCCTGGCCGCCTGCCTGGACTGGGCCGGTTACGACGTGACCCGCGAGTTTTACATCAACGACGCGGGCAACCAGATCCAGAAGTTCGGCAAGAGCCTGGCCATCCGCTATCTGCAGCTGTACAAGGGTGAGGAGGCCTGCCCTCTGCCCGAGGAGTGCTACCAGGGCGCCGACATCATTGAGCGTGCCAAGGAGTTTGCTGCCGTCCACGGCGACAGCTACGTCAACGCCGATTTTGAGGAACTGAAATCCGCCATCACCGCCGATGCCCTGCCCAAGAACATCGCCGGGCTCAAGCGCGACCTGGGCAAGTACCGCATTGAGTACGACGTCTGGTTCCCCGAGAGCACCCTCCACGACAGCGGTGCGGTGAACGACATCGTGCAGATCCTGCTGGACAAGGGTGCCTGCTACAAGGCCGAGGACGGCGCCATCATGTACAAGAGCGCCCAGTACAGCTCCAAGTACGGCGTTGCCAACAAGAAAAAGACCGATGACGGCAGTGAGGAGGAAGCCAAGGACGAGGTCCTGGTCCGCGCCAACGGCATCCCCACCTACTTTGCGGCGGACATTGCCTACCATTATAACAAGCTGGCCGTCCGCGGCTTTGACCGTGCCATCGACGTCTGGGGCGCCGACCATCACGGCCACGTTGCCCGTATGAAGGGTGCCATGGACGCCATCGGTCTGGATGGCAGCCGTCTGGACGTGGTACTGATGCAGATGGTCAACCTGATCCGCGACGGCAAGCCCGTCCGCATGAGCAAGCGTACCGGCAAGGCCATCACCCTGACCGATCTGCTGGACGATGTGCCCATCGATTCCGCCCGCTTCTTCTTCAACCAGCGGGAAAGCTCCTCCACCCTGGACTTCGACCTGGACCTGGCCGTCAAGAACGACAGCGACAACCCGGTCTACTACGTCCAGTACGCCCATGCGCGCATCTGCTCCATCCTGAAGAAGCTGGAGCAGGAAGGCATCACCTTCCGCGGCAGCGAGGCCGCCGACGCTTCGGTTCTGACCGATCCTTCCGAGCAGGCTCTGCTGCGTCTGATCGCCGCCTTCCCTGCCGAGATCGCCGCGGCTGCGGAAAAGTACGATCCCGCCCGCATCACCCGCTACACCATCGACGTGGCCAGCGCCTTCCACCGCTTCTACGGCGCCTGCCGCATCCTGGGTGCGGAGGATGCCGTCCAGCAGGCCCGCATTGCCCTGTGCCTGGGTGTCCGCGACGTGCTGCGCAACGCGCTGACCATGTTCAAGATCAACGTTCCCGAGAGCATGTAAGCAAAAAAGCATCGTTTTATCGTGCAATAGAAGAAGCCCCGCAGGTTGCAGCCTGCGGGGCTTTCTGTGTTTAGGTACACCGAATAAACTTATTATATCACATCCGTCAATGTACTTTCAACTCAATTTATGCACAAATAAATCCTTGTAAGGTTGTCGGGTTTGCGAATGGACGTTCATTTGGGCCTGTGGTATATTATAGTCACAGAAAGAAAACAGCCGGAGATAAGGAGACAGAAACTCCAAGAGCCCACTTCTCAAAAGGTTCGGTCACAAAGTTCTGAAGTTCTTTTCTAAAGGCTTAAGGTCAAGTTCATTGAAGGTTTCTTTCTAAAAAGCATACCGAGGAAAACGGAGCGGCAAAGTAAATCAGAAAAAACGGATTCAGAAATTAGAAAGTTCAAAAGCAGGTTTCCGGTTCAGGTTTTCGAAAGAAAATCAGATCAGGAAAAGGCAGATGAAACAGAAAGAGATTTGAAGAAGTGAAATCTGAAAGGAAATGCAGAATCCAAAAAGAATCGGATATGTAGAAAGAGATGCGGTGGAATACCTTAAAAGGTCCAGAAAAGCAAAATTCAAAACAGACCGAGGGTTTTTGACAAGTTGTAAAAAAGAGGCACGCCGGCAGGATTCGTAAGGAAGGAGGCTCAGGTCCCATGGCAAACTTTAAAGATCCCATTCATCACCGGCAGGCCTGGGCTTGCTGAGACGACAGAAACCACATCAAGAGCCGCAGGTCATAACCTGTACAGAAGCACTACAAATGATGGTTGGTTCTGAAAACGATCAAGATGCAATCCCAGGGCCTGTCAAATCAGACAGCTTTATATAGATAGATGATAAGACGAACGAAGGGTGAAAATCCAGATAGTCCGCCAAACCTGATAAAGCAAATCTTAACCTTTAAGATAGAGCGTAAGGTTTCATCTAGCTGAACAAGGAGTTACTCCAATGTACTAGAGTAAAGAGGATCTTCCTCTCAGCATCACATCCCCAAAGCCCATTGCAGGAAACAGATGATCTTCCCGGTTCCACAGATGCAGGGTAAGTAACGAACGATTGAAAATACGTTGACAAAGTGTCCTGAAGTTTCAGGCCGGAGCCACTCCCAGGTAATCCGAGATAGTTTCAAAGACACCGCAGGGTACAGAGTTCCTGGTAAAGCAAACTGGTCAAATACAAACGATTTTCCCTCTTCTCTTCCCTAGGCAAATAACGAACGACAGGGCGATCGGTAAAATCTTCCGAAGTATCGAGGCAGAGATCCTTGAATCTTAGCCTGATTCCAGCAAAGTTCCTGGTAACCATTACAAGCAAATCCTAAGGTTTTTACCACAAGGTTCCGGCAAGAATGGGTTCGATCCACACAATATCTGGAAGAGGTAACTCATGAAAATGAGTCAACGGTCCGAAAAATAGTGAATCACGGGTATGAGGCTATGACTCCGAAGAAGTAATACCGGCGGGACACACAGAAATGTGTGTCCCGCCTTTTTTGGCATTGGGTTATTGATGAGCACAGCGACAAACCGGAAGGTATCAATCAAATAATCCTTCGGACATCAACAGTTCAAGAACTTTTGCTTCTCTCTCAAACATAGCCTGATTGTAAGGGCTTTGTGCTACATTGCGATTCTTTCTTATCGCAGTTTTGGGATCGACAAATTCTAAAGTATATGTTTCTGCCAATTCATACTCGTCCAAGTTTTGCGCAACCACACCTTCCTCTGCTTCACAAAGGTAATAATAATTGTCCTGAACAAAGCATTCCGTCTCATCCGCATCACTCTTCTGAATGCGGTGGACATATCCATATTCTTTTATCGTTTCGGGTTTAACTACCAGCCCCGATTCTTCACGGGTTTCCCGTATCATAGCATCTATGGGATTCTCACCGCTTTCAATCCCTCCGCCGGGAAACTTATAGTAGTCATATTTCAAGCTGTGAACCATAGCGATCTTGTTGTTTACAATGATAATGCTTCTGGCAGAATTGCGAACAAATGTGTGTGTACATTTCCCGTAATCTTTCTTATCCATCTCAAATAGTAATCTCATGTTGCCTCCTCAAATCCCGATTTTCATTAACACACTTGCTGATGGCGAACAACATTTTATGCTGTTTGCGGACGAGAATTCATCATAACTTTTTTATAAGAAATATATCACTAAAATACGAGTAATTCCACCGTCTAATATTGAAGCTCCCCCAAACAGTTTCTATCTGCTCAGACAGTCTCTGTCAAATCCAAATCATTTCAGCCCTGATGATTTCCTATGCTCGGCCGCAAATTCTTGGATCGCACCAATTCAAAACGCACTCTCCCCGGTCCAAACGCCGAATATGGCGCATATGGTCAGACGCTCCTGCCTGGCCGATGCCGTAAGTGTAATTTTGTATGCATTCCTTCCTTACAGGGCCCCATCTAACCGGCGGGGCGTTTTTCTTGCATATTTTGCCGGAGGGCCGTATAATAAGAGTATTAGTCAAAAATGGGAGGTGTGCGCATGGCGATACCGCAGCCGGGCCAACATCCGGTGCTCGGCATTTTGGGCGGGCTTGGTCCCGCCGCAAGCTGTTATCTCTATCAGATGCTGATCGACCACACCCCTGCCGTACGCGACCAGGACCACATCGATATTGTGATTTCTTCCCGCGCATCGACACCGGACCGAACGGCGTTTATCGTCGGGGAAAGCAAGGACGATCCCTTTCTTGTCATGGAGCAGGACGGCAAAAGCCTGGTCGCCTACGGTGCAACGGTGCTGGCCATCCCCTGCAACACCGCACATTATTTCTATGACCGCCTTGCGGCGGCACTGCCGGTCCCGGTGCTCAACATGCCCCGGCTGACCGTGGCGGCCGCCAAAGCCGCCGGGTGCAAAAAGCTGGGCATCCTGGCAACGGACGGCACGTTGCTGGCCGGCACCTATCAGCTGATGTGCGGCGAGGCCGGCGTTGAGTACGCCGCCCCCTCCCCCGAGCACCAGCGCGGCGTGATGACGGTGATCTACGACCAGATCAAGCAGGGCCAGCGTGCCGACATGGCACTGTTCAATGCCGCGGCTGACGATTTGAAACGTCAGGGCTGCGACATGGCTGTGCTGGGCTGCACCGAGCTGAGCCTGGTCAAGCGGGATGAAAAGCTGGGCAGCTTTTTCATCGACAGCACCGAGGTCCTGTGCAAAAATGCCCTGCTTGCCTGTGGGGTACAGCCCATCGGGTTTGACTGACCGCTCTTTACTTTGCCGATTTTCGCGCCTTTGCGCGTGGTTTCCCGGCTGCCGGGCAAATGTTTTTTAGGAAGGATTTGGAATCATGGACAACAAAAAGTTTTACATCACCACCCCCATTTACTACCCCAGCGACAAGCTGCACATCGGCCACAGCTACACCACCGTTGCCTGTGATGCCCTTGCCCGCTACAAGCGCGCCCAGGGGTATGACGTGATGTTTTTGACCGGCACCGACGAGCACGGCCAGAAGATCCAGGACAAGGCCGCCGCCAAGGGCGTGACGCCCAAGCAGTACGTGGATGAGATCGTCGCCACTGTCAAGGATCTGTGGAAGACCATGGACGTCAGCTACGACCGTTTTATCCGCACCACCGACGACTACCATGTCAAGAGCGTGCAGAAGATCTTCACCGCCCTGTACGAGAAGGGC
>DXFO01000033.1 GCA_019114415.1 Candidatus Gemmiger faecavium
GACCCGGTAGAAGTTCCTCCCTGAATCGTCGCGCCGTTCAGCGTCAGGGTTCCGTTGCCATCGTAATAGACATTGTAGTCATTTTCACTACCAGTTTCAAAGTTTCCTTCAGTAGTTGTTTTCCAATAGCCTCTCGCTGTAATTTGTGTCCGGCCCACCCAAAGTGTACCAGGCGCATCTTCTCCCGCCGCCAGCGCCGTGACGGGCAGCAGGCCCAGGCAGAGCGCCAGCACGCAGAGCAGGCTTACGATTCGCTTTTTCATAGGGTTTCCTCCTTGGTCTTTTGCCTCAGGCGGCAGGACGGCTGCACATACCCGGGCGGCAGGGGCCTGTCCGGCGGCATCGGCTGTTCCTTTCAGCCCTGGTGCGTTCAATGATCATTCCGTATAGAGAAATCTCCATACGGAAGAGAGGCATGCCTCTCTTCCGTGATTTTTTTCCTGTTATACAAAAAAGCCTGCAGGCTTTTTCTCCTGCAGGCTTTCCCTACATTATTCCTATTATAATATAAAACGCCCGGACGGCGCAATCCCCAGCTTTGCCCTTACTGTTTGAGCAGGCGCTTGAGGGGGACCGTCACGGCGGTGCCGACCACACAGCAGATGACCGCTTCCAGCGCGCCCTGCACACCTACCGACAGGACCACGTAAATCAGCGGGTTGGCTGCGCCCAGCTCGACCACCTTTTCCTGCACGGCGGGCATATCGTAGAAAAACGCCACCAGCGCACCCATGAACAGCACCGTGTTGAGCAGCGGTGCGCTCAGCGCGCCAATGAACGCGCAGGTCTTGTCTTTGCCCGGCAGCAGCTTGCAGACACCGCGGTAAATCAGCCCGCAGAGCAGTCCGCACAGCACACGCGCGCCCACACACATGACAACGCACAATGCCGGATTGTACTGAAATGCAAAAAATGTCAGGCCGCCTGCGCCGCTGATGGCGTTTGCCAGGCTGGTCAGGCCGAAAACCAGACCCAGCCATGCACCGGCCAGCGGGCCGCACAGCATGGCCCCGATGGCCAGCGGCACGGTGAGCAGGCTCATGGTCAGAACACCCACCCGGATGTAGCCCAGAAAGGTGTTTGCCATCAGCAGCACCAGCGCCGTCAAAAGCGCCAGCTGCGTCAGGTAACGGACGTTCTTGCTTGTTTTCATATTCAATTTCCTCCTGCTGCCGTCTCTTCTTCGGAGTACAGCGCATATTTGCGGGTTTTCCGCGTTAATAAGTATATCGCGCTCCGGCCGGGTTTTCAAGGCCATGCCCGGTTCCGGCCAAAAACGTCGTTTTGAACAAAAAAACCAAAAAATGAAAAAAGTTTTTCAAAACCCGCTACCCAAAAATTAGACGGCGTGTTATAATAGTGACAATTCGGGTTTTATTCGTATCATCCGGCTGCTTCCGGAAGAACGATACAATAAGGAGGAACCGTCATGGATCATGTTTTGCTGCTGCCCGCCGGTGGTCTGACCTTGTTCGACGCCTCGCTGGTGTCGACAAGCCTTGTGCTTGTGTTCGGACTTCTGATTATGCTGTGCCTGATCATCACGCTGGAAGGCAAGATCTTCGATTCGATCAACGCCAAAAAGCGCGCCCAGGCCAAAGACGCCCTGCATGTGGGCGATCATCCCGCTCCGGCGGTCCCCTCCGCCCCTGCGGCGGCTCCCGCACCCGCTCCCGCCCCTGTGGTGGAAGGCGGTATCTCCGGTGAGATCGTCGCCGCTATCTCGGCTGCCGTCTATTACACCGAGGGCGCCGACGTGACCGTGCGGGGCATCCGCCGTCTGCCGCAGCCCGGTGCATCCCGCCGCGGCGTCTGGGGCGATGCTGGCGTATTGCAGAATACCCGTCCCTTTATGTGATCGACGGTTCTGGGAAGGAAGGATGATAAAATGGGCGCGATTATAACCAACTTACAACAGATCTTTACAAACTCCGGTTATGCACAGATCCTTTTTGCGGAAGGCGGCTACCGCTACGCTATCATGCTGCTGGTGGCCTGTGTGCTGATCTATCTGGCGATCGCACATCAGTTTGAACCCCTGCTGCTTCTGCCCATCGGCTTTGGTATGCTGATGGCCAACCTGCCCCTGGATGGCATCATCCACATGGACATCTTCATCAACGAGACTCAGCACATCAACTGGGAAATGCTGGGCACCTCGGGCGGTCTGGCCGACTACCTGTACTTAGGCGTCAAGCTGGGTATTTATCCCCCGCTGATCTTCCTGGGCATCGGCACCATGACCGACTTTGAACCGCTGATCGCACGTCCCTCCAGCCTGCTGCTGGGCGCTGCCGCTCAGCTGGGCATCTATGTTGCTTACACCGGCGCCCGTCTGCTGGGCTTCACCCCGCCGGAAGCCGCTTCCATCGGCATCATCGGCGGCGCAGACGGCCCCACCGCTATTCTGACCACCTCCATCCTGGCGCCCTCCCTGCTGGGCTCCATCGCCGTGGCCGCCTACTGCTACATGGCTCTGGTCCCGGTCATCCAGCCGCCTATCATGCGCCTGCTGACCACTGAAAAGGAACGCCAGATCGTCATGGAGGCGCCCCGCAAGGTCAGCCACACCGAAAAGGTCCTGTTCCCCATCATCGTTACCATCCTGGTCAGCCTGCTGCTGCCCGATGCCGCCATCCTGGTCGGCTGCCTGATGATGGGCAACCTGATGAAGGAATGCGGCGTTGTTGAGCGTATCACCAAGACCGCCGGCAACGAACTGATGAACATCATCACCATCTTCCTGGGCTTCTCCGTCGGCTGCACCACCAACGCCGAGACCTTCCTGAACATGCGTACCGTCATGGTCATCTTCCTGGGCGTGTTCGCTTTCGCCTTCGGCACCGCAGGCGGCGTTCTGCTGGGCAAGGTCATGTGCCTTGTCACCCATGGCAAGATCAACCCCCTCATCGGCTCCGCCGGTGTTTCCGCCGTTCCCATGGCCGCCCGTGTTTCTCAGAAGGTCGGCCAGGAGTACAACCCCCGCAACTATCTGCTGATGCACGCCATGGGCCCCAACGTGGCCGGCGTTATCGGCAGCGCGGTCGCCGCCGGTATCCTGATCAACATGTGCCGCGGTATGTGATCCGCCTCCTCTTCCGAATCCTGGCAGCCGGGCCTTTTGGCCCGGCTGCTTTTTTGTGCATCCTGCCGCTTTTGGCTGAAAATTTTTGTCAGGACTTGACCCTGCCCCTTTTACCGCACATAATAGAATATGTGAAATTTTCCGGCGCGCCCTGCACGGCCCCCACAAGGCCCACGGCCGCCGTATCTGTATCTGTTATCAGGAGGTATTCCCTATGGATCATCGCGACGATCCCCGCGGACAGTCCCGCGGGTCCAGGTCCCCTGCCGGACGTCCCGCCGGGCAGGGGGCGTCCGCTTCCGCCGGCAGCGCAAAGGCCCGTGCCCGCGCCCGCCGCAAAGCCCGCCAGCGCCGCGCCCGCAACCGGGTGGTGGTCTGCCTGTGCGCGGTCATTCTGTGCGTGGTGGGCGCCCTGGGCATCGCCTACGGCCTGCCGTCCTCGGGCGGTCCCGCGGTAGGCGGCGACTCCACCACCGCCGGGGCGGATGCTTCCAACGTGTCGGAGGCCACCCCCGCCCCCACGCCCACGCCCGATCCCGCCGCGGAGCGCATTGAGCAGGCAACGGCCCGCAACATCGCCAACGCCACCAAGGATGCCCCCGAGGTCAAGGACCCGGACACCTGGCAGCAGAACGCGGTGACGCTGCTGGAGGGCCTGCAGGCAAGCGAGGAGTACAGCGACCTTGACCTGACCGTGCGGGAGGGCTTCCCCTACCTGATCGCGGTGAACCGTGCGTCCTCGGTGGTGACGGTCTACGCCGCCGACGGCGAGGGCGACGATGCCCGCTACACCAAGCCCTATATGGCCATGATCTGCAGCGGCGGCCCCGACACCCCCATCGGCGTGTTTGAGACGCCCATCAACTACTCCTGGCGGCTGCTGTCCGGCCCCTGTTACGGCCAGTACGCCACCCGTATCTGGGATGCGTACCTCTTCCACAGCGTTCCCTACTACACCCAGCACAAGGACGACCTGGAATATGTGGAGTACAACAAGCTGGGCACCCAGGCGTCCCTGGGCTGCATCCGCCTGATGGTGGTGGACGTCAAGTGGATCTATGACAACTGCCCCATCGGCACCACCGTCATCATCTACGACGACGAGAACGATCCCGGCCCCATGGGCCGCCCCGGCACCATCTATATCGATCCGGACGACGAGAGCATGCGCGGCTGGGACCCCACCGATCCCGATCCCCTGAACCCGTGGGACGACGCCTATCTGACCGGCACCACCATCCGCAGCGAGGAAGCCTGGGCGGAATGGGACGCGGCCCAGGATGACGCCCGCTGGAGTTACAGCCTGACCGAGCCGGATCTGCAGGGCTGGAGCACCGACTACAAGACCGAGGGCACCCGCGGCTGACGCCTGACGGACCGCCCGACACAAAAATATCCCCTCCCGGAACCGTTCGGCCTGAACGTCCGGGAGGGGATCTTGTTTTATTCTGCTGCCGTGCCGGTGCCGTGCCGGTACAGCGTGCCGCGGGGTCGTGGCTAAACCGCCGGGACGCTGCATATACTAGGGTCAGCGGTGGCTCACTCGCCGTCCTGGGACTCGGCGTTTTCGGCGGAGGCTTCCTCCGCTGCCTGGGCAAGTTCCTCGGTGGTGGGGCCGGGATAGTTGGCGATGGTGACTTTCTCGATGGTGATGGTGTCCTCCTCGGTGGGGCGGAAGGTGTCGTTTTCTTCCTCGTCCAGCACCGTGTCCACACAGGCCATCTTGTCCACCACGTCCATGCCCTCATACACCTGGCCGAACACCGTGTCGGTGTTGTCCAGATAGGGCAGTCCCCCGGCCGCCGCGTAGGCCGCGACCTGTGCCTCGGTATAGCCGTTTTCGGTGAGCTGGGCCTGCATTTCCTCGTCCACGCTGTCGGGCAGGGCGGTCACAAAGTAAAACTGGCTCTGGCCGCTGTTGGGGTCGCCCTTGGTGGTGGCGGCACACAGCGCCCCCGCATAGTGCCGGAGGGAGCTGTCCGCTTCCAGCGGGATGGGGTTGTCCGCGTAGATGGTGCTGCCACCGCTGCCGGTGCCGGTGGCGTCGCCGCCCTGCACCGCAAAGCCGTACTCGCTGCGCCAGATAATGGTATTGTCATAGTATCCGCTGCGGGCCAGGCCCACAAAATTGTAGACCGCCATGGGAGCGGCGTCGGGGTACAACACCACCCGGACCTCCCCCAGGGATGTGGTGAAAATGGCGATAAGGTCGCCGTCCGAAGGCTGGGTGAACTGGCGTTCGGTACTTTCCACCTCGCTCCGGTCGGGGACGGGATACCGGCTGCCCGCGCATCCGCACAGGAGGAGCAGGGACAATATGACAGCGCACAGGGCGCAGAACTTTCGTTTGGTGATGGGTGCCAACGGCGGCCCTCCTTTCCGCCCCGCAGGGCGCGGCCCGGCAGCTGGCGGGCCAAAAATATCTCTAATATTATACCACACACCGGCGCAAATAGATAGCGCTTGACGGCAGTTCAAAAAACAAGTAAACTAATAGCATAGTAACGGGGCCATGCCCCGCGGAACGGAGAATCAGCAACTATGTCTGACGAGCTTACCCCCGAAATGATGGAAGAAGCCGCTCCCGATCTTCTGACTCTGGAAGATGAGGACGGGCAGGAATGCACCTTTGAAGTGGTGGACGCCACCGAGGTCAAAGGCACCCGCTATCTGGCAGTCGTCCCCTATGTGGAGGACCCCGCCAACCTGGATGATGACGCCGAACTGATCATCATGCGCGTGGGTACCGATGACGAAGGCGAATATATGGACATCGTCGATGACGATGAGGAACTGCTGGAAGTGGGCCACGTATTTGAGGAGCGCCTGCGCGCCATGTTTGACATCGACGATTCCGACTTGGAATCCTGAGCTTTTTCCCCTGCACGGTTCGATTTGTTGCAGCTTTATATAATCCTACTAATCAAATTCAGGGAGCCCGGTGTCGGCCGCCGGATTGCAGACCTCCCGCCGCTGGCGGAGGAAGGGAGCGTGAAAGCGTCCGCAGGGCACCCACCTGCCGTACGGTAGGTTTTGATTGGCTGCAGACGGCCGCGCGGGGGTTTTGTTGCAGTAACAGGCAGGGGCGCGCATAGCTGAGCGCGGCTCTGCCTTTTTTTGTTGTCCGCCCCTTGTGCGGACAGATTTTGCGGAAGATAAAATACCCCTCTGTACAGCGGCGGCATCCCGGCGTTGCGGCATTGCGGATGCCCCCGGCAGAGGGTCGAGGAGGCTGAACACTCATGGGCAAACGGATTGCCCCGGGGGACAAGATCCCTTTTTTCCAGTATGACACACCTTACAGCGCGCAGAACAGCTTCCGCGCACTGCTGGAGCAAAATGCGCCCCTGGTGCTTGTGTTTATGAGCAATTTCGGGCATCCGGTCACCCGCACCTTTGTATCCCGGTACTCCCACTCCCGCCACAAGCTGACGGGGGGCGGCTTTGCCATGGTGGTGCGCTCCTACCCCGAAAAACTGGCGGACAACATCGGTCCCAACAGCCTGCCCTATCCCCTGCTCTGCGACGCCGAGGGCGTTCTGTACGATCTGCTGGACATCCCCTCCAAGACGGGCTTCTGGCGGACCTGCTCCCTGGAGGCATGGCGCATCCTGAAAAAGGCCCGCCGCCGTGGCTATGTGATGCCCGCCCATCAGCCCCAGCAGATGCCCCTGACCCTGATTCTGGACACCGACGGTACGGTGCTGTTCTGCCATTACGGCTCCAGCCTGACCGATGTGCCGGAGGACTGCGGCGCCATGCAGAGCCTGCTGGCCGAGCTGGACCTGCTGCCCGAGGAGGACGAGGCGGAGGAAAGCGCCTTTGAATCCGAGGAGTACGAGGACGGCTACCCAGAAGCCGACGGCGGCTACTACGAGGAAGAGGACGAGGATTACGACCCCGACGCCGACGACTTTGCCGACGTTCCCGACGACAGTGACGTCCGGGAATACAACTCCCCCAAGCTGTCCCACACCATGCTGCTGGGCCTGCTGGACGATCCCTATCAGGACGACTGATCTCCTGCAAAATGAATTTCCCCGGCGTTCCGGTCTTAGCGGCCGGAACGCCGGGGGTTCTTTTTTTGAGCCGGCCTGCGGGTTTTGAGGGCATTCTACTTGCCGTTTGGGGCCTGGCAGGGTATAATGAATTGTGTATACCCGTCCGCATGGTTTCATTCTGCGGAGGAAGTGCAACTACTCCGGCCCGCCGGGCTGTCATGCCCGTCACGGCCGTTTTGGGGAGGACAAACCTATGTCTCGATTCATCCCGCTTTCCGTACCGAATTTTGGTGAGCGCGAGGCCGAAGCCGCCCGCTCTGCCGTTCTGTCCGGCTGGGTGTCCACCAGCGGCGCCCGCGTCGGCGAATTTGAACAGGCCATTGCCGACTACGTGGGCATGCCCCGGGCCGTGGCCACCAACGCCGGCAGCTCGGCGCTGCATATGGCAGCCCTGTCCGCGGGCATCCGCCCGGGGGACGAGGTCATCGTTCCCACGCTGACCTTTATTGCCGCTGTCAACCCGCTGACCCGTTATGTGGGGGCGGAGCCGGTCTTTATCGGCTGCGATGACTCGCTGTGCATCGATCCCGACGCCGTGGAGGACTTCTGCGCCAACCACTGCACCCTGCACGACGGCAAGCTGTACAACAACAAGACCGGCGCCCATGTGGCGGCCCTGGGCGTGGTGCATGTCTTTGGCAACATGGCCGACATGCCCCGCCTGCTGGACATTGCCAAACGCTACGGCCTGATCCTCATTGAGGACGCCACCGAGGCCCTGGGCACCCATTACATTTCCGGCCCCATGGCAGGCAAGTTTGCCGGCACCATGGGCGACGCGGGCTGTTACAGCTTCAATGGCAACAAGATCATCACCACCGGCGCCGGCGGCATGATGGTCTCCAACCATGCCGACTGGGCCGAGCACGCCAAGCATCTGTCCACCCAGGCCAAGGCCGACCTTCTGCAGTTCGTCCACGACGAGGTGGGCTACAACTACCGCATGACCAACGTCCAGGCCACCCTGGGTATCGTCCAGCTGGACCGCCTGGAGGACTTCATCTCCGTCAAGAAGGCCCGGTATGAGCAGTACGTGGACGGACTGGACGGCAAAAAGGGCCTGCGCATCCTGCCTTTCCGGGACGAAGCCCAGGGCGTGCGTCCCAACCGCTGGTTCTTCAGCCTGTATCTGGGCGAGAGCGATCTGGACCGGGATACCGTCATTGAAAAACTGCAGGCCCAGGATATCCAGACCCGCCCGGTGTGGGCGCTCATCCACGAGCAGGCCGACTATCCCAAGAACGAGGCCTATGCCCTGGACAAGGCCCTGGATTACCGCAAACACATCGTCAACCTGCCCTGCTCCACCGACCTGACCGAGCGGGACTGCGCCCGCGTCATCGACGCAGTGCTGGCGCTGTAAGGCGCTGATACCGGGTATCGCACCCGACCCAAAAGGAGGTTGACCCGCTTTGCTCAAGGTAGAGGAACTGTTCATTGACGAAAACGCCACCGTGCTGGACAGCATGAAAAAACTGGACGAGACCGGCCAGCGCATCCTGTTCATTGCCCCGGAGGGCAAGCTGCAGGCCGTGATCACCGATGGCGACCTGCGCAAGTTTCTTTTGCGCGGCGGCACGCTGGACCAGCCGGTGTCCCAGGCCGCCAACTATCACCCCAAAAGCCTGACCGTGTCCGAACGCGGCCGTGCCCGCCGTCTGATGAAGGATTGCAGCATCGACGCGGTGCCGATTCTGGACCTGAAGGGCTGCATCACCGACATTGTCTTTGCCCACGGACTGGACATCGACAACCGCAAACAGGCGCCCATCCCGGTGGTCATCATGGCGGGCGGGCTGGGGACCCGGCTGTACCCCTACACCAAGATCCTGCCCAAGCCCCTCATCCCGGTGGGAGAGCATCCCATTGCCGAGCTCATCATTGACCGGTTCCGGGATTTCGGATGCCGTAAGTTCACCATGATCGTCAACTACAAAAAGAACATGATCAAGTCCTATTTTGGCGATCTGGAGACCGACTACACCGTGGACTTTGCCGACGAGGAAGTCTTTATGGGCACCGGCGGCGGGCTTTGCCTGCTCAAGGGCCGCATGGATTCCACCTTCTTCTTCACCAACTGCGACGTGCTTTTGGATGTGGATTTCGGCGACATCTACGCCTACCACAAGCGCCAGGGCAACCTGATCACCATGGTCTGTGCCTTCAAGCATTACACCGTGCCTTACGGCGTGGTGGAACTTGGCCCCGACGGGGGCATCGCCGCCATGAAGGAAAAGCCGGAGCTGAATTTCCTGACCAACACCGGCGTCTACGTGGTGGAGCCCCGTGTGGTGGAGGAGATGAACGACGGGGAGAAGATCGGTTTCCCCGACGTGATCGAGCGCTACCGCGCCGCCGGTGAAAAGGTCGGCGTCTACCCCATCAGCGAAAGTTCCTGGATGGACATGGGCCAGATGGAGGAACTGGAAAAAATGCGCCGCAAGCTGGAAGAGCAGGCGTAACAGGAGTTTGATAAGGAGGCTGCACATGCCCGTCACCATCATTGCCGAAGCCGGTGTCAACCACAACGGCGATCTGGAAATGGCAAAAAAAATGGCCCTGACCGCCAAGGAATGCGGGGCCGACATCGTCAAGTATCAGACCGCCGTGCCTGAGCTGGTGGTCAGCCGCTTTGCCGAGAAGGCCGAGTACCAGAAACAGACCACCGATGCCGCCGAAAGCCAGCTGGAAATGATCCGCAAGCTGCATTTTTCCTTTGAGGGCCACCGGGAACTGAAGGAATACTGCGACGAGATCGGCATCCAGTACCTTTCCGCGCCCTTCGATATTCCCAGCGTTCGGTTTCTGGGAACGCTGGGTCTGCCCCTGATCAAAATTCCCTCGGGGGAGATCACCAACCTGCCTTATCTGGAGGAGGTCGCCAAGCTCAAGACCCCGGTACTGCTGTCCACCGGCATGAGCACCCTGAACGAGATCACCGACGCCCTGGGCATCCTGGACGACAACGGCTGCCCCGAGGCCACCGTGCTCCACTGCAACACCCAGTACCCCACCCCCTACGAGGACGCCAACCTGTCCGCCATGCTGGAGCTGTTTGACCAGTTCGGCCTGCCGGTAGGCCTGTCCGACCACACCCCGGGCTGGGAGTGCGACGTAGCCGCCACCGTGCTGGGCGCCACCATCATTGAGAAGCACTTTACCCTGGACAAGTCCCTGCCCGGTCCCGACCAGAAAGCCAGCCTGGACCCCGCCGAGTTCAAGGCCATGGTGGACGCGGTCCGCCATGTGGAGGCTGCCCTGGGTGACGGCCGCAAGCACGTGACTGCCAGCGAGGCCCCCAACAAGCCGGTGGCCCGCAAGAGCATCGTGGCGGCCAGGGCCATCCATGCGGGGGAGGAATTCACCGCCGACAACCTGACCACCAAGCGTCCCGGCGACGGCATCAGCCCCATGCGCTGGTACGAGGTCCTGGGCAAGACCGCCAAGCGGGATTTTGCCGAGGATGAAAAAATCGAGCTGTAAATAGCATTCACCGCGCGGGGGATGCGGCTTTTTTGCCGCCTTCCCGCGCATTTTGCAAAGTATGCGGAGGGGTTTGTATGTCCACGGTCGCCGTTGTCACCGCCACCCGGGCGGAATACGGCCTTTTGCGCCCCGTCATTCAGCGGCTGGCAGGAGGGCAGGGTCCCGACCTGCGCCTGGTGGTGACCGGGGCGCATCTCTGTGCCCGGCTGGGGGCAACGGTCAGCGAGATCGAAGCCGACGGCCTGCCCATCGACGCCCGGCTGCCCATCTTCTCCGACGACCCGGAGGAGCCGGTGGCCCGCACCATCGCCCGCACCATGACGGTGTTTGACGACTATTTTTCCTCCCGCCGCCCCGACGGCGTGCTGCTGCTGGGCGACCGGTTTGAAATTTTTGCCGTAGCGGCTGCCGCAGCGGCCCGGCACATCCCCATCGCCCACATTTCCGGCGGGGACGTGACCCTGGGCGCGGCGGACGAATACTACCGCCACTGCATCACCAAGATGGCCGCCCTGCATTTTCCCTCCTGCGCCGACAGCGCCGCCCGCCTGGTCCGCATGGGGGAAGAACCCGCCCGGGTCTTTTGCGTGGGGGGGCTGGGGGACCAGAACATCCGCACCCTGCCCAAAATGACCCGGCAGGAATTGTGCAAGTCCACCGGTTTTGACCTGATGCAGCCCTTTGGGCTGGTGACCTTCCATCCCGAGACGGGGGCGGGCGCGCCCGACCCTGCTGAACAATCAGCGGCGCTCTGCCAGGCCATGGATGCAGTAGAGGGCGTGTTCTGGCTCATCACCGGCTCCAACGCCGACGCCGGGGGCGAGGTCTGCTCCGCCGCCATGCGCGCCTTTGCCGCCGCCCACCCTGACCGGGCGGGCTTTGTGCAGAGCCTGGGCCTCAAACGCTACCTTTCCGCCATGGAGTACGCCGCCCTGGTGGCGGGCAATTCCAGTTCCGGTGTGGTGGAGACCCCCTCCTTCGGGGTGCCTGCCGTCAACATCGGCAGCCGCCAGGCGGGTCGCATCCAGTGCGCCAACGTCCTGTCCTGCGGCGGCGACGCCGGGGTGATCGAGGCCGCCCTGCGCCGGGCGCTCTCCCCGGAATTTGCTGCCCTGGCCAAGACCGCCCGCAGCCCCTACAATGGCGGCGACACCGCGGGCAAGATCGTCCGGGTGCTGGACGCCCGTCTGGGGACCCCGGCCATGGAACAGGCCAAGACCTTCTACGACGGGCCGGTCCCCGCCTTTGACCCGCTGGACGAGCCGGTTCTGTGATTTTTCCTTTTGTGAGGCTTTCCTATGGCTGTTTCCATGCTGGAAGAAAAAACCGTCACCTCCCCGCGGGGCACCACCCATTACTGGGTGAGCAAGCCCGCCGCGGCCGCCGGCCCGGCCCTGGTGTTTCTGCCGGGGCTGACCGCCGACCACCGGCTGTTTGAGGGGCAGGTGGCCCACTTTGCGGGGCGGTATCCCCTGCTGGTCTGGGACGCACCCGGCCACGGAAAATCCCGCCCTTACGCCGATTTCACCTACGAGAACCACGCCCGGGAGCTGGAATCCATTCTGGACGCCGAGGGCTTTTCCCGGGTGGTGCTGGTGGGGCAGAGCGCCGGGGGCTTTACCGCCCAGCTGCTCATCGCCCGCCGCCCCGACCTGGCTGCCGGGTTGTTCACCATCGGTTCCTGCCCCTGCGACCCGGTCTATTACAGCGCGTCCGACCGGTTCTGGCTGAACCAGACCGAATGGATGCTGCGGGCTTTCCCCGACAAAACCCTGCGCCGGGCCATGGCCCGCGCCTGCGGCGCCACCGAAGCCGCCCGGCAGCGGATGCTGGACATGCTTTCCCCCTACGACAAAAAGGAACTCTGCCGCCTGATGGCCCTGGGCTTTGCAGGCTTTGTGCCGGAAATGCGGGCGGTGGACATTCCCTGCCCGGTCTGGCTCACCGTGGGGGAGCATGACAAAACCGGCAAGGTCCGCCAATACAACGAAGCCTGGTCCAGGCGGACGGGCTATCCTCTGCACATCATTCCCGGCGCGGCCCACAACGCCAACGACAACCGGCCGGAACTCATCAACAACCTGCTGGAACGGTTTTTGCCGCAACTCTGACCCCGGCCCCGCCGGGGAGAAAGGACCCTGTCATGAAACTTCTCATCGTCGGTCTGGGCAGCATGGGCAAGCGCCGCGCGCGCCTGGCCCGGGGCCTGGACAAGGAGATCCGCATCGCCGGTGTGGACACCACCCAATCCCGCCGGGAGGAAGCCGTCAGCCTGGGACTGGCCGACGCCGCTTACCCCTCTATCGGGGAGGCCGTAACGGACTTTGCCCCCGACGCCGCCCTGGTCTGCACCGCCCCCCTGTCCCACGCGGCGGTCATCGGGGAGCTGCTGGATGCAAACCTCCCCGTATTCACCGAGCTGAACCTGGTCTCCGACGGCTACGCCGAGAACATGGCCAAGGCAAAGGAGCGGGGTCTTGTCCTGTTTTTGTCCTCCACCATGCTCTACCGCCGGGAGACCCAATACATCAAGGAGCAGGCTGCCGCCTTCGGCAAGCCGGTGCACTACATCTACCACATCGGCCAGTATCTGCCCGACTGGCACCCCTGGGAAAACTACAAAAACTTCTTCGTGGGCAACGCCCGCACCGGCGGCGTGCGGGAGATCCTGGGCATCGACCTGCCCTGGCTGCTGGACGCCTTCGGCCCGGTGGAACACCTGACCGTCCAGTGCGACAGCATCAGCGGGCTGGGTCTGCCCTACCCCGACTGTGCCACCCTGATGCTGCGCCATGCTTCCGGGGTTCAGGGCGTGCTGGCCGCCGACGTGGTCAGCCCCAAGGCGGTGCGCAACTTTGAATGTTTCGGCGACGGGCTGCACCTGTTCTGGGAGGGCAACCCCAAGGCCCTTTACCGCTTTGCCGACGGCGACAAACAGTTTGTGGACACCTACGGCGATTTCACCCACGATCCGCGGTACAGCGACAACATTGTGGAAAACGCCTACGTGGACGAGCTGGCCAATTTCTTTGCCGTGCTCAAAGGGGAGGAAGCCCCCCGCTGGAGCTTTGAGAAAGACCTGGATGCCATCCGCATCATGGACCAGGTCCAGGCTGCCGGACAGGCATAATTTTTTCCGGGAGGGGATCATCCCATGCAAACGCTTTCTGCGCTCTTCATCGGCCTGGGGTCCATCGGCACCCGGCACCTGAAAAACCTGCACACCATCTGTGCCAGGCGGGGCATCCGGCTGGAGGCCGACGCCCTGCGCAGCGATTTGTCCCGCCCTCTGCGCCCCGGCGTGGAGGAACTGCTCCGCGCCCAGTACACCGACGCGGCGGCCCTGGGGCAGTACGACCTGGCCTTCATCACCAACCCCACCAGCCTGCACGCCGATGCCCTCAAGGACATCTACGGCAAGGCGGGGGCGCTGTTTATTGAAAAGCCCATCTTCTCCGCTGAGCAGACGGGGCTGGACCCGGCCGACCTGATGCCCGCCGGGCAGAAAGCCTACGTGGCCGCGCCCATGCGCTGGTGCGGTGCCATGCTGGCACTGAAGGAACTGCTGCCTACTCTGCGGCCCTACTGCGCAAGGGTGATCTGCTCCTCCTATCTGCCGGACTGGCGGCCGGGGGTGGACTACCGCACGGTATACAGCGCCCACCGGGCGCTGGGGGGCGGGGTCACCATCGACCTGATCCACGAGTGGGATTACCTGGTGGACCTGTTCGGCACGCCGGAGGAGGTCCGCAACTTCAAGGGGACCTACTCCGAGCTGGAACTGGACTCCGACGATCTGTCGGTATACATTGCCCGGTGGCCCCAAATGCTGGCCGAGGTCCATCTGGACTACTTCGGCCGGGGATACCGCCGCAGCATCGAGCTGTTCTGCCGCGACGGCAGCGTGGTGGCGGATTTCGGCGCAGGCACCCTGACCTTACCCGACGGCACGGTGCAGTCCTACGCCGAGGACGTGAACGAACGCTACCTGCGGGAGATGGATTATTTTGTGGGGTATGCTCTCGGGGACAAGACCGAGAGCCTGAACTCGCCTGCCACGGCCTGCCGTGTGCTCAAACTGACATTGGGGGAACTGGTATGAAAGAACGTCTGTTGATCTCTGTCTGCGGCCGCGCGGGCAGCAAAGGCTTTGCCAACAAGAACCTGAAAAATTTCTGCGGGCATCCGCTGGTCTACTACACCCTGAGCGCCGCCGAGCTGTTCGCCAAGGCCCACCCGGAAGTGGCGGTGGACATTGCCCTGAACACCGACTCCGACCTGCTGGCGGAGCTGGTGGCGAAAGAATACCCCGAGGTCGTCTACCTGTCCCGGGGCGAGGAACTGGGCGGAGACTCGGTGCCCAAAATGCGGGTGTTCCAGGACACCCTGGCCCGCATGGAGGAGCGCACCGGCGCGCCCTATGACTATCTGATGGACCTGGACATCACCAGTCCCCTGCGCACCGCCGCCGACGTGGAAAACGCCGTGGCCAAAAAGCGCAGCCGTCCCGACCTGGACCTGGTGTTCAGCGTCACCGAGGCCCGGCGCAATCCCTGGTTCAACATGGTCAAGGATGCCGGCGACCACGTGGAGCAGGTCATCCACAGCCCCTTCACTGCCCGGCAGCAGGCCCCCGCCGTCTACGACGTCAACGCCTCCATCTACGTGTTCCAGCGGGATTTCCTGGCCAATAACACCGACGGTATGCTGTGGAGCGGCAAGATCGGCGTGTCGGTGATGATGGACACCGGCATCATCGACATTGACTCCGAGGCCGACTACCTGCTCATGGAAGCCATCGGCGCGCACCTGTACGCCCACAAGCCGGAGTTTGCCGCCGTGCGCGACAACATCCGCGGATGACCCCACGCACCGGAGCGGCGGAACGCCGCCGCACCCTGCGGTTCAGTCTGCTGTTCAGCCTGGGGGTATTGCTGGCCCTGTACCTGGCGGGCGGGTGGCGGCCCTACGTCAACGCCCCCGCCGGGTTCCATTACGGCATCAACAGCCCCCTGGACGCTCTGACACTGCTGCTGCCCCCCGGGTGGCGGGTGCTGACCCAGCAGGGGCTTCTGATCCTGCGCGCCACCGCGGCGGGGGGCGTCATGTGCTGGTATCTGATGCGGCATTACGGCTGCGTCAGCCGGCTGTTTGCCCCCATGTGCGCCGGGTATGCGGCGGCGGTCTACACCGGCTGCATCATCAACCTGGTCTGGGTGGATGCCGCCACCCTGCTGCCCCTCATGCTGGACGCCGCCGACGTTGTTCTGAACACCGGGCGGCTGCGCAGGCTGTTCGTGCTGACCTTTGTCTGTGTGGCGGTCAACTGCTACACCGCCTGGCCGCTGTGTCTGTACTGCCTGTTCTATATCATCTGGCAGTTTTTGCGCCGCCCCGGGCGGATGGACTGGCTCGGCTTTGCCAAAGCGGTGTGGAACGGCGTCAAGGCCATGCTGCCCGGGCTGCTTGCGGCCTTTCTGCTGCTGTCTCCCGTCATCTGGGCGCAGTATCAGAGCGACGCTTTCCATCTGGCGGCCTCGGGGGAGGAGTTCGGCTTTGCCCCTATGGAGCTGATCTACTGCCTGTTTTTCGGGCGGTATTCCTCCGCCTGCGCCGCTGCGGGCATGCCGTATCTGTACATCGGCAGCATCGTCCTCATGCTTGCGCTGCTCTACTTTATGGGCAACGACTCCACCCGCGCCAAGTTTGCGGGCGCTTTTCTGCTGGCAGGGGTGGGCGCCAGCTATCTGGTCAACCTGCCCGGCCTGACCTGGCAGAACGGGGACGACCTGGCGGTCTTTCCTTTCCGGTACGGGTTTCTGCTCAGTGCCATGCTGCTGATCCTGGCGGCGGATACCGTCATCCATGATCCGCCGCCCATCTCGTCCCTGGCAGCGGCCATGTTCGTGCTGGCCATCTACCTGCTGGGCTACCACGGCACGGTGGGCGCAGCGGCACGTACCTGGCGTCTGGCCATCGGGGGCGGGCTGTATCTGGCCTGCTGTCCCCTGCTGCGGATGCGGGCACAGCCCTCCCAGCGGAGGGCCGCCGGTATCCTGCTGGCCGTGCTGATGCTTGCCGATGCGGTGGTCAGCAGCTGCATCACATTGTATGGAGTATTTTTATGGATATGAATTCCCCGGAAACGCAGCGCCGGGCCATGCATCTGGTCATGGACACCGGCAAGCTGCTTTTGGAAAACGGCGGCGAGGTTTTTCGCGTCCAGCAGACCATGCAGATCATGGCTTCCAGCCTGGGCATTGAGGACTTCAATACCTATGTGGTGACCAACGGCATTTTTGCTTCGGCCAACGACTGCAATGAGGTGCGGCACATTCCCTCGGTGTCCATTCACCTGGCCCGGGTGGAAGCCCTGAACGAGCTGTCCCGGGAACTGGCTGCCGGGACCCTGGATCTGGAGGGCGCCGAGCAGCGGCTGGAAACCATCCGCGCCATGCCCGCCCGGCGTCCCGCCGTCATTATCGCGGCGGCGGCCGCGGGCAGCGCCGGTTTCGCTTACCTGTTCGGCGGCGGCCTGCCCGAGACGCTGGGTGCTCTGGCCGCCGGCACGGTGGAGAGCATCCTGGCCCATCTGTGCCGCCGCTGGCATATCAGCCGCATTTTCTCCGACATCATCGCGGCGGCGGCAGGCACTGCGGTGGCCCTGCTGTGCCGTGCCATCTGGCCGCCGCTGGACGCCAGCATCACCACCATCGGCGCCCTGATGGTACTGACGCCGGGTGTTTCCCTGGCCATGGGCATCCGGGACATCATCAACGCCGACTACCTGTCCGGGGCCATCCGGCTGCTGGACGCGGTGCTGGTGGCAGGATGTCTGGCGGGCGGCGTGGTGCTGACCTACATTGCGGCGCTGGCCATCTGGGGGGTGACCATATGAGAAATCCGCTTTTTCAGTTTGTGGTGGCGGCCTTTGCCACCATCTTTTTCGGCGTGACCTTCCAGGTCCCCCGGCGGCATTTCGTGGCCTGCGGCATCGTGGGCGCGGTGGGCTGGGTGACTTACCTGCTCTGCCATGACGTGGCCGGTTTTTCCGCCCCCGCCGCAACGCTGGTGGCGGTTCTGCCCCTGGCCGCCCTCTGCCGCCTGTTCGCCATCCGGTTCCGCGCCCCGGTGACGTTGTTCCTGCTGTGCGGCATTTTTCCCCTGGTCCCCGGCGCCGGCATCTACTACACCGCCTACTACTTTTTGCAGGACGAAGGCGCCCTGTGTGCCGAGCGCGGTTTCGAGACCCTGAAAATTGCCCTGGCCATCGCTTTCGGCATTGCCCTGGTCTCGGCCCTGCCCTTGCCCCGCCACCGCCGCCTGCCCTCCAAAAAATAAGCACAAAAATACCGCCCGCATCTCTCACAAAGAGGGATGCGGGCGGTTTTGTCTGTTGTTACTGCTCCGGCGGGATGACAAAGGCAATGCCTGCCGCGGAAGGTCCGATGTGGGTGCCGATGACCGAGCCGATCTGGCTGAAATGACCGCCTTCCAGCTTGAGGTTGTTGCGCACATAGTGCTGGATGGGGCCCAGCACCTGCTTGTCGCTGGAATAGACCATGACAAAGTCATAGCGGGTATCCACGCCGCCCATCTTGTCCATCTGCTTGAACAGGGCAACGTAGGCGCCGGGGCGGCCGCGGGCCTTGTCAGCCAGATGGACCGCGCCGTCATACACCGACAGCACCGGCTTGATGCCCAGTGCTCCGCCCACCAGGGCAACGGCAGCGGGCAGACGGCCGCCCTTGTGCAGGTGCTTGAGGCTGTCCACCACGGCCAGAATGCGGATGCGCTTTTTCAGCAGATCCAGCGCCGCGGCGATCTCGGCAGCGCTGACGCCCTCGTCACGCAGGCGGACGGCCTCACGGATGAGGATGTACTCGCCGGGGGAGGCGGTATCGGAATCCACAAAATAGGCGTCGTTGAATTCGCATTCCTCCGCCGCCATCTTGGCGCACTGGAAGGTGCCCGACAGCTTGGAGGAGATCAGGATGACCACCACTTCGTCACCGGCGGCCTTGGCTTCCTCAAAGACTTCCATAAAGGCTTCGGGGGAGGGCTGGCTGGTGCGGGGCAGCTTGTCGGCTTTCTGCAGCCGGTCGTAGAAGTCCGCGCGGGTCATATCGATGCCGTCGCGGATGGTCTCGCCGTCCTCAAACAGGACGTTGAGGGGAACAATATGCAGCCCCGGGATCGCGGCTGCTTCGCCTGCGGTCAGGTCGGCGGCGGAATCGGTCAGGATACGGATCATGGCAGACACCTCTTGTCATGTAGGGCGCGGGGATACCGCGCCTGGGCTTTCGATCATGGAATAGATCAATTATTTTATATATTACCACATTTTCCGCAAATGTCAAAAATCAGACAGTTGTGCAAGCGCCTGCCGATGCACCGCCGTGCACGTCAGTGGGTACGGACAAAGAGGGCCAGCAGGTTGACCACACCGCTCACAATAAGGGAAATGCCGATCAGCCGCATCATCATGGCGGTGGAAGCCACCGGAGCAAACAGAGCGGCCAGGCCCAGCAGCAGGCAGACGATGCCCACGATCAGGGGCAGCCACCACAGGCTGTCGCCCCAGCGCTGGCGCTGAATGGCGTTCTGAACGCTGTTGACGCCCTCCACCAGCAGGAAAACGCAGATGATCATGCCCACGATCTCCACCAGGATGGTGGGGCGGGTGACGATGAACAGGCCCAGCACTGCACCTGCCACGCTCAGGGGCAGGAAGGGATCACTGAGCAGGGTGGCACGGCGGAAGGCTGCCGCGCTGATGATGCCCGCCACGCCCGAAAGCAAAATCAGCCAGCCGATCAGGGAACAGATGGCCCCGGTAGCGCTCCAGGGACGGGCCACCAGATAACCGCCCAGCACGATGCCGACCACCGGCATGATAATCTGGTCAAAACGAATGTTCATACGGTTCATATTTTACCATCCTTTCGCGCGGGGTCCCGCGCAGGTCGTTGTGTACCTATAGTATAGCACAGTCGGGCGGCGGCGTCTTTGGTTATCCGCGGAAATCCGTACAATTTTTTCAGCTCTGCATGTCGCTGTCCCCCCGGCGGCGCAGGCGCGGCGCGGCAACGGCAGCAGGGGCGGCGGCAGCCTCCGGGGCAGGCATGGGCGCGTTCTCCGGGACGGATACCGCGGCACGCGAAGTCTCTTCCCGGATCACGGGCTGTACCGCGTCCGCCAGGCCCAGCAGGTCCTCGGCCTCGCCGGGGTCCAGCTGCTGCACCTGTTCCAGCTTGCGGGTGATGGCCCGGCTGCGGGTACCGATGAGCTCCTCCAGGTCGCTGCCGGTCTGGTTCAGGTGGCGCTGCATGGCCTGCAGGCCGGCGCCAAACTTTTCAAACTCGGTCTTGACCGCGCCCAGCACCGTCCAGACCTCGCCGGAGCGCTTCTGGATGGCCAGGGTGCGGAAGCCCATCTGCAAAGCGTTGAGCAGCGCCGCCATGGTGGAGGGGCCCGCCACGCTGATCTGGTAATCCCGCTGGAGGGCCTCGGTCACGCCGCTGTTGACCACCTCGGCATACAGGCCCTCAAAGGGCAGAAACAGCACGCCGAAGTTGGTGGTGTAGGGGACCTCGATGTATTTGTCGTGGATGTCCTTGGCCTCCTGGCGCAGCACGGTGTCCAGCCGCTTGGCTGCCGCCGCCACCGCCGCCGCATCGCCGGACTCCCGCGCCGCCTGCAGCTGGGCGTAGGTGTCGCCGGGGAACTTGGCGTCGATGGGCAGGTAGACGGTGCCGTCCCGCCCGGGCAGTTTTACCGCGAACTCCACCCGGTTGGTGCTGCCCGGCACGGTGGCCACGTTTTCCTCGTACTGGCCAGGGGCCAGGATCTCCTGCAAAATGCCCCCCAGCTGGACCTCGCCCAGGATGCCCCGGGTCTTGACGCCGCTGAGCACCTGTTTCAGGCTGCCCACGTCGGCGGCCAGGGTCTGCATCTCACCCAGGCCCTTGTACACCTGTTCCAGCTGGCTGCTGACGGTGCGGAAGGATTCGGAAATGCGCTTTTGCAGGGTATCCTGCAATTTTTCCTCCACCGTGCCGCGGATCTCGTCCAGCTTGCGGTTGTTGTCGGTACGGATGGCGTTCATGCCCTGGATCATGGCCCCGCGCACCCCGTCCAGACGGGCGGCATTAGAGTCCTCCAGGTTTTTCAGGCGGGTCTCCAGCATGGCAAGCTGGGCCACCACCGCGTCGTTGGCGGCCTTCTGGCGGGCAGCGCCTGCCCGGTCGATGCTCTCCAGCCGGGCGGTGGAGGCCGACGCCCCCTGGCGCTGGTTTTCCGCCAGCATGGCGCCCAGATCCCGCAGGGAGGACACGGTGGTCCGGCCGATCTCCCCCTGCATGGCGCGCATCTGGTCGGCCAGGACCTCGGTCTCCTGCTCCACCGTGTCCTGCACGGCCCGCAGCAGGTCCTCCCGGTCGTCCTCCCGCTCCCGGTGGCGGTAAAGCCGCACCAGAGCGGCGGCCAGCATCACGTCCCCCGCCACGGCCAGTACCAGCAGGATCACAAGCATCGTTTCCATCAAAGTTTATCCTCCTCCGGGGCGCAGACGGCCCCGTCTTTCCAGAGATCCGGCAGCGAGCGCTGCGGATAGATCGAATGGTTTCCGTTGCAGGCATAGGCCACAACACTCACCAGGAAAAAGCAGCCGAAATACTGACCGCCGAACAGTTCCATGCCCACCAGTACCGGGGCGACCAGGGTATTGGTCCCCGCCCCGAACACTGCCGCGTAGGCCAGAGCCGCGCACAAAGGCAGGGGCAGCCCCAGAAAGCCGCCCAGCACCGCCCCCAGGGCTGCGCCCACGGCAAACAGCGGGGCGACCTCGCCGCCCTGATAGCCCGCCGCCAGGCAGAGGGCGGTCAGCGCCAGCTTGAAGAACCAGTCCCAGGCATAGAGGGATTCCCCCGCCAGAGCGGCATTGACCAGGCCCGTGCTCAAACCGTTGTAGCGCCCCGCCGTCAGCAGGCCGAACACCGCCACAACGGCACCCACCAGCACAATGCGCAGATAGGCGTTGGGCAGCAGTTTGCCCAGCCGGTCCCGCAGGCCGTGGAGCAGAAAAACGAACAGCCGTCCCGCCAGGCCGCTGGCAACGCCCAGCACCAGCAGGGCCCCCAGGGTGGGGAAGGTCAGTTCCGGCACCGCACAGGTCAGCAGCACGCCGCCCTTGGCAAGGCCCAGCGCCCCGCTGACCGCGCTGGCAACAAAGGCAGCCACTGCGGTGGGCAGAAGGGCGGCGTATTCCATCATGCCCACATGGAACAGCTCCATGGCGAAAAAGATGGCCGCCACCGGCGTGCGGAAAAGCCCCGCAAAGCCCGCGGCCACCGCCGCCATCAAAAGATGCCGTCTTGCCCGGGCATCGGGCAGACGGGGCATGAGCAGCCCGGCCGCCGAGGCGGTGATCTGTACCGCCACCCCTTCCCGGCCCACGCTGCCGCCAAACAGATGGGTGATCCAGGTAGCAATGACCGCCATGGGGATGAGCCGGACCGGAACGTGGTCCCGGCGGGCGTCGGCCGTCTCAAAGACAAGGCCCATGCCCCGGCGGCAGTCCCCGCCGAACCGGTCGTAGCAAAAGCAGATCAGCGCACCGCCCGCGGGCAGCAACAGCATGAGCAGCGGCTGTGCCTCCCGCACCGACGTACAGAATAAAATCCCCTGACCGAACACGGCGTCCATCACGCCTGCCATCACACCCACAACAGCCGAACAAGCCAGGAGCAGCGTACTGCCGCCCATGGCGTAAAATTTTTCCCGCATGATACAGTGTTCCCCCTCGTGTCTTCCCGGGCCGCATCCCCGGGCAGTTACCTGTTTAATGATAGCACAGCAGCCACCGGCGGGCAACCGTGATGCACGACCGTACAAAAGAAAACCGCACAAAATATTTTACAAGGGAAAAAGGTCGCTTCGACCGTGATTGCGCCCAAAAACACTCCGCTGTGCCTTGACTTGAACTGTACATATTGTTAAAATAAAAATAACCCGCCCGGGATGTATGGATGTTCCGGGCAGACATTCCCGCCCCGTCACAGCCCGGCTTTGGCGGGGCGTTTTCTAAGGAGGCGCCCATGCGCACTCAGACACCCGGTTCCCGGGACCCGCACAGCCTTGCGCTGTATCAGGCCATCCTCCGCCTGGATAATCTGGAGGACTGCATCCGCTTTTTTGACGATCTCTGCGCCGTGACCGAGCTGCGCGCCCTGGAGCAGCGGTACGACGTGGCAGGCTGCCTTTTGCAAGGCAAAGTCTATGCCGAGATCCGCCGGGAAACCGGTGCGTCCAGCGCCACCGTTTCCCGCATCAACCGCATGCTCAACTACGGCACCGGCGCCGTGGCCGACAGTGTCCGCTACGACCTGGAACACGCCGACGACGCCCAGAAAGATCAGGTCCCGGCCGAGGACTGATCTTCCCCATCCCTGACCGGCCAACCATACGAGTAAGCACGCGGCGTTCC
This sequence comes from Candidatus Gemmiger faecavium, assembly GCA_019114415.1. Classification (GTDB taxonomy): domain Bacteria; phylum Bacillota; class Clostridia; order Oscillospirales; family Ruminococcaceae; genus Gemmiger; species Gemmiger faecavium. The sequence goes on from DXFO01000033.1 coordinate 23,120, forward strand.
CGCCGCAAGAGGAGGTATCCCGGATGTCTGTCACGATTTCCGATTTCGGCCGTGCCACCGACGGCACGCCGGTAAAAAAGGCTGTTCTGAAAAACGATAAGCTGGAAGTCCATATCCTCAGCTATGCTGCGATCATCCACCGCATCCTGGTGGCGGACCGTCACGGCAAAACGGTGGATGTGGTCCTGGGGTATCCCACCGTCCAGGACTACGAGCTCAACTCCGGCGACGCCATGGGCGCTGTGGTGGGCCGCTTTGCCAACCGCATCGGCGGGGCGCGGTTCTACCTGTATGAGCAGGAATACCACGTCACCCCCAACCAGCTGGGCAACTGCCTGCACAGCGGCCTGCACGGCTTCAACCGGACCGTCTTTGCCATGGATGCCATCCCCGGGGAGGATACCGTCAGCCTGACGGCGGAAAGTCCCGACGGCACCGACGGTTTCCCCGGCACCATGCAGCTGGAGGTCCAGTATTCCCTGGCGGGCAGCGGCCTGGTCATCCGGTACTATGCCACCACCGACTCTCCCACCGTGGTCAACATCACCAACCACAGCTACTTTAACCTCAACGGTCATGCTTCCGGCAGTGTGCTGGGGCATCGCCTTTCCATGGAGAGCAACGCCTATCTGGAGACCGACGACGCCAGCATTCCCACCGGCCGCCGTGTCCCCGTGGCCGGCACCCCCATGGACTTCAATGAGGAGAAGACCATCGGCCGGGACATCGGGGCAAACTACCCGGCACTTTTGCAGGGCAAGGGCTACGACCACTGCTACATTCTGCCCGACACCGGCCTGCGCCACGCTGCCTGGCTGGTCGGACCCGAGACCGGCATCCGCATGGAGACGCTGACCACCCAGCCGGGCGTGCAGGTGTATTCGGCCAACTTCCTGAATCCCGGCACCGACTGCAAGGACGGCGCGCACTATTCTCCCCGGGATGCCGTCTGTCTGGAGACCCAGAACTTCCCCGACAGCCCCAACCATCCCGATTTCCCCAACGCTACCCTGCTGCCCAAACAGACCTACGACGAGACGACGGTCTACAAATTCGACATTGCGCCGCTGTAACACTCGTTTCTCTGCATACCATGACAAAAACCGCCTTCCCCGGCCGGGGAAGGCGGTTTTTGCGTGACAGGAAGGCTATGGAAGCCAATGGTAAAAGCATCAGTTGACGGGGTCCGGCGTCCAGAGATACAGCCGGCCGCTGTACGGGGCGGGAGACACGGCAAGGCAGTTCCTTGCGTCGGTGGTCAGGGTGCAGTCCTCCCGGGGCGTCCCGCCGCCGAAGCACTGCCAGTCGCTGTCCAGCAGCAGCCGGGCCTGACCGGGGCCGGGCATGGCCAGAAGATAGTCCCGGGGCGGGCAGTCCCCGAAGCAGAACACCCCGAACACCCGGCTCTCCCGGCCGGTGCGCAGCATGGCAAAGACGCACTGTCCCGCCGCGTCGCAGTCCAGCCAGCGGAACCGCTCCGAGTCGTACTCTCCCTGCCAGAAGGCGTCATACCGGCGGTACAGCCCCGCCAGCTCCTGCCGGAAATGGCGGAAGGCGTCGTGGTTGGGGTAGCGCAGCAGTTCCCAGTCCTGGGCACGGGCTTCGTCCCACTCCCGCAGCTGGCCGAACTCGTTGCCCATAAAGTCCAGCATCTTGCCCGGATGCACCGTCATATACAGGTAGAGCGCCCGGCCCTGGGGGAATTTGCCCTCGTAATCGCCGTACATCTTTTGCAGGATGGTGGCCTTGCCGTGGACGTTCTCGTCGTGGGAGAAGGGCAGGATGTAATGTTCATTATAGAAATACATCATGGAGAAGGTCAGCCTGCCCTGGTTTTCCCGGCGCTCGTCGGGGGTCTTTTTGAAGTAGTCCAGGGTGTCGTTCATCCAGCCCAGGTCCCACTTGTAGTCAAAGCCCAGGCCGCCGTATTCCACCGGCGCCGTGACCTTGGGATAGTTGGTGCTGTCCTCCGCAATGAGCATGGCGGTGGGGTGGCGGCTTTGCAGCCCGGCGTTCATGGTCTTGAGGAACTCCAGCGTGCTGCCGTTGACGCCCCGGGCGGGGTCGCCCTGCCAGTAAATCAGGCGGCTGACCGCGTCCATCCGCAGGCCGTCGGCGTGGAAATACCGCAGCCAGTAGTCGGCGCAGGACTGCACAAAGCAACGGATCTCTCCCCGGGAGTGCATGAAGTTGCAGCTGCCCCACTCGCTCTCTCCCACCGCGTCGGCGGGATACTCATACAGCGGGGTGCCGTCAAACCGGCGCAGGCCGTAGGCGTCCACCGCAAAATGCACTGGCACAAAATCCAGGATGACCCCCACGCCCTCCCGGTGACAGGCATCGATCAGGCGGCAGAGGCCCTCCGGCGTGCCGTAACGGCTGGTGGGCGCGTAAAATCCCGTGATCTGGTAGCCCCAGCTGCCGTCAAAGGGGTGTTCCGCCAAGGGCATGAGCTCAATATGGGTGTAGCCGTTCTCCCGGGCATAGGCGGGCAACCGCTCGGCCAGCTGGTCGTAGCTCAGCCAGCTGCCGTCCTCCGCCCGCTGCCAGCTTCCGGCATGGACTTCGTAAATATTCAGAGGACTGTCAAAGTTTTTGGTGCGGCGGGCCATCCAATCCCCGTCGGTGAAGGGGTAGTCCGGCAGCCCCGCCACAATGCTGCGGCCGTCGGGGCGCAGGGTCATGGCAAAGCCATAAGGGTCGCAGTGGTCCACCACCGCGCCGTCCGCTCCGGTGACGCGGTAGCTGTACGCCATGCCACGCACTGTGCCGGGGACAAAGCCCTCCCACACGCCGCTGATGCTGCCGCTGCGCTGCATAGGGGTCTCGGCATCGGACCAGTCCCCCGCCACACTCACCGCCCGGGCGGAGGGCGCCCACACGGCAAAGCGGGTGCCCTCCGGCCCCGGGTGCGCCCCCAGGACGGTGTAGGCATCAAAGGCATGACCGGTATAGAAATCCTGTGTGATCATAACATCGCTCCTTGGCCGGCGGGCCGTCTCCCCTGCCTCCCCCGCTGGACAGCGGGCAGGCCCGTATACTATAATTACAGTATACAGGGTGTCCAAAAATGGGGCCACCGTCAGCTTACGCCAAGTGTTGGTTATCCGACACCTGGCACAATGTGTTGGGGAAGATGTGTTATGGATCTGCGGGCGCAAAAAACACAAAAGAGCATCACCGACGCCTTTTTCCGGCTGCGGGCGCACAAGCCGCTGGAAAAGCTCACGGTGCGGGAACTCTGCCGGGAGGCCCCGGTGAACCGCTCCACCTTTTACGCCTACTACAAGGACGTGTACGATCTGTCGGAGCATCTGGAAAACGAGCTGGTGCGCTCCATTGTGGCGGGACTGCCCCACCCCGAGGCAGTCCTCACCGACACCGCCCGCTTTACCCAGGATCTGTTCCGGGCCTGCGCGCCCCATCCCCAGCTGGCGGTGCTGTTTTCCGGCAGCCGGCGGGGGCTTTTGATCGCCCGTTTTTCCGCCGAGCTGAAGCGGTTGATCTTTGACCTGTACCCCGAGCGCCGGGGGGACCCCGAGTTTGAAGTTTCCCTGAGCTTCCGCATTTACGGCGCCTACTACGCCTTTCTGGAAAACCGCCAGTACGGCGAGGAGAAAGTGGTGGGCATTCTTGGTCGGCTGTCCTCGGTGGAGACTTTCTGAACTCCAACATTCCTGCATACAGAAACGCCCCGCGGCGTCCGGCAAAGGACACCGCGGGGCGTTGTTTGTTATAACAGGGTGCGTTACAAGTGCAGGACCACCCGGGCAATGTTGAAGTAGACCAGCAGAGTGGTGGTATCCACGATGGTGGTGATGAGGGGGGACGCCATGACCGCCGGGTCGATGCCGATGCGGTTGGCGGCGACGGGCAGCAGTGTGCCCAGCAGCTGAGAGATCAGCACGGTCATGACCAGCGTCAGGCAGACGACGGCCGCCACCGGCACGGCAATGTGGTCAAAGACCAGCAGCTTGACGAAGTTGCAGATGGCCAGCGTGCCGCCGCAGAGGATGGCGACGCGGAACTCCCGCCAGAGGACGCGGGGCAGGTCCTTGCCGTGGATCTCCCCCAGGGCAATGCCGCGGATGATGGTAGAGGTGCTCTGGCTGCCGGCGTTGCCGCCGGTATCGGTCAGCATGGGGATGTAGGCGGTGAGCACCGTCACGGCAGCCAGGGCATCCTCGTAGCTGCGGATGACCAGGCTGGAGAAGGTAGCGCTGATCATCAGGAACAGCAGCCAGGGGGCGCGGCTCTTGTACAGGTCCCACATGCTGCGCCGGAAATAGGGCTTGTCGGTGGGGGCCATGGCGGACATCTTGGCGATGTCCTCGTCGGCCTCGTCCTGCAGGATGGAGATAGCGTCGTCCACCGTGACGATACCCACAAGGCGGGTCTCACCGTCCACAACGGGCACCGCCAGCAGGCCGTACTTTTCAAACAGATGGGAGGTCTGCTCCTGGTCGGTGGAGGTGGTGACGCTGACCACATTGGTGTCCATGAAGTCATCAATGCGGCGGTCCTCATCCTTTTCCAGAACCAGCGACCGCAGGGACACCACGCCTACCAGCGTGCGGTCAGGCATGGTGACGTAGCAGTTGTTGATGGTCTCCTTATCGATGCCGTTTTTGCGGATGGACTCCATGGCCTGCCGGACGGTCATGTCGGGGCGCAGCTCCATGAATTCGGTGGTCATGACGCCGCCGGCGGAATCCTCGGGGTATTTGAGCAGCTCGTTGATCATCTTGCGGGTATCGGGAGCCGCCTGGGCCAGAATGCGCTTGACCACGCCGGCGGGCATTTCCTCCACCAGGTCGGTGGCGTCGTCCACGAACAGCTCGTCGATGACCAGCTTGAGTTCCCTGTCGGACAGGCCGCGGATCAGGGCTTCCTGGGTCTCGGGGGTCAGCTCGGCAAAGACCTCGGCGGCCAGGTCCTTGGGCATCAGCCGGAACAGGACCGGCATTTTCTCCTGGGGCAGATCCTCGAACACGGCGGCCAGGTCAGGCGCGTTGAGGGTCTCCATTACATCCCGCAGGCTCTGGTACTTTTTGGCGTCATCCAGATGCGCCAGCATGTTTTTGAGGGTCTGGATTGCAGTATCGGACATTTGGGTTGCCTCCTTTTTTCGGGCAGCCGGTGTTCCGATGCGCATACGCCGCGCACAGCCCTCTCACAGGCGGCAGGTCCCCCCGCGGGAAGGCATAAAGAAAGCGCGCGTCATGCGGTGCAGACGCGCGCCAAACAAGCAGGCCGACAGGTCACGGGATCGCCCGACTGCCCTGTCCGTCTGTCTTTTGCGCATATGCACCCAAACATCGGTTGCCATATTTTGTTCCATCGGTTCACTGGACTACCGGGAATCTCCATGCCGTACCACCTGCCTTTACATTGTCAGATATATTTTCGGGTATGACACCCGTACATGGTTATCGTACCATCCCGCCGCCGTCAAGTCAAGGCAAAAAGCGGGCCTTTTCCAAACATTTTTTGACGAGTGTCAAAAGTCGGTCCCGGTTGCAATGCACGGGCAAATCCGATACAATAAAGCTGCTGTGATAAACCACCGGAAGGGCCCTGCGCGGCCCCATGAAAGGAAGTTTTAGCCGATGATCAAAGGCGTTATTTTTGATATGGACGGCCTGATGTTCGATACCGAGCGCATCTGGACGACCCTGTGGGCTCCGGCCACGGAAAAGCTGGGCCTGCCCGCCCCCTGTGAGGAGTTTGTCTCCGGTGCACGGGGTCTGGCCGGAGAGAACATGCTGCGGCATCTGCGGAAGTTCTATCCCCAGTGCGACCCCAACGTCCTGCTGGCCGCCGTGCGGGCGGAGGGCAAGACCGCCCTTGCCAACGGCGCCCCCGCCAAGCCGGGACTGTTTGCCCTGCTGGACTACCTGGAGGAGCAGAACATCCCCCGCATTGTGGCAAGCTCCAGCTCCCACGAGACCATTGAGCGGTATCTGCGTATTTCCGGGGCGGACCGGTATTTTACCGATACCGTATGCGGCGACGACGCCAGCGCTTCCAAACCCGATCCGGCCATCTTCCTGGTGGCAGCGCGGCGCCTGGGCCTGCCCGCCAGTGACTGCCTGGTGCTGGAGGACAGCTTCAACGGCGTGCGTGCCGGACATGCTTCCGGCGCCGTGACGGTCATGGTGCCGGATCTGCAGCAGCCTACGGAGGAAATTCTCTCCCTGTGCGACGCCTGCTGCAAGGACCTGAATGAGGTACTTGACCGTATGCGCAATGGCGGCAAGACGCCCTTCCCCCGCAAAAAGAACTGCTGAACGTCCGATTCCGGCATTTCTTGCCTTGGGCGGCAAATTGACCCGAATTTTGCAAAAATATTTTGAAGAAATGCTTGACATTGACTCCCCCCTGTGGTATTATACTTCTTGCAGTCGCGCTGGTAGCTCAGCTGGATAGAGTGTCTGACTACGAATCAGAAGGTCGGGAGTTCGAGTCTCTTCCGGCGCACCATGCACCGCACCGGGGCAGAGATGCCTCGGTGCATTTTTTGTTTGTATCGCTTTTTTCAAAGCGCACAAACAGCGGCAACCCATACAGTCACCGCTGTTAATCCGATTTGAAAATCAGAAAAAAGCGTGTTTCTATAGTATTCCTGGCAGCGGGTGTTCTCCCGCTTTCCCCCGACCCAGCATCCCGGCTGGGAGGTTTCTGCCTATGAGGGTTGTACTTGATGGCGGGGTCTGTTGCATCCCAGCGGCTTCTGAGGCCGACCACAGTACAAAAGAAGTAAATACTTCTTACAGGAACAACATATTCGATTTTCAAGGTACAACGATAAAAACCCCCAACCATTTCACAACGGTGGGGGTCTGGTGTACCTTGACAAAGGTCAAACTGTATTGTACACTGTTTAGGCGATAAACCAAACGGAAATTGGTTTATAACCATACAGATATGCAACACAGATTGTATTGCTTAGTACCACGTTACCCCACAACGCTGCTCTTGTTTTAGCCTTGTGGTTACTGGTTGCCAGATTGATTAGTGGCTTCCAGGGTGGAGTTCTTATCGGAACTATTATAAGCAGATTCGAAAAGGAAGTCAAGCGACGAAAGCCGCTTGGCTTTCTTTTTTTCTGCATAATAGGGCTTAGAAAAGGTCGCTGTGTGAGCCGGTTCTGGTGAGGTACAAAATCAATTCCTCATCGGCCACTTCGTAGATCAGCAACCAATCCGGGGTGATGTGACACTCGCGGCATCCCGCATAGTCCCCGGAAAGTTGGTGATCCCGGTTCTTCTCTGGCAGCGGTTTCTGGTTGGCCAGCAGCTCGATCACCTTTTCCAGCAGGCGCATATCATAGCCGCGCTTTACAATTCTTTTGTAGTCTTTCTTGAAGGCGGCCTGATACTTAATCGTCAGCATTCAAATCCTCCATGAGTTCTTCTACGGACGAAAAAGCCTTGCTCATCCCAATACCTTTTCTGGCATCTTCAATCGCCTTTTTCGTATCGGCGTTCGGAACTTCCGCTCCAATCTCAAAGGGGATTCGATATTCCCGGACCGCCTTTTTCGCAAAAACGGTAAATGCCGTTGTCATCGTCATGCCCACATCATTGCAAAAAGCCTCAAACTGCTGCTTCAAGTCGGAATCCATGCGGATATTGATGTTGATGTTCGCCATACAGTGCAATCTCCTTTCCTTGATTCTGTAACTATTATAGCAGATATTGCGCGCGAT
>DXFO01000034.1 GCA_019114415.1 Candidatus Gemmiger faecavium
GGCGCCGGGCTTGCGGGCAAAGCTGAAGGACCGGTTGCCGGTGGCATCCAGAGTGACAAAGGCCAGGGTGGTGAACACGGCGGGGTCCATCACGATGCCCCGGGTCTCGATGCCGCGCTCGTTGAGGGTGCCCACCAGCAGACGGCCGAAGGTATCGTCGCCCACCTTGCCCAGCAGAGCGGTGGAGCAGCCGTATTTCTGCAATGCGGCCAGGAAATTGCCCGGCGCGCCGCCCGGCTGTGCCTTGAGGGTGGGATACCCGCCCTCATCGGTGGATACGGGGGCGAAGTCGATCAGCAGCTCGCCCAGGGCAACAACATCTTTCATACAAAAACCTCCATTCTCCGCAGCCGGAACGGGGAAACCGCCCCGGAAACGGGGACTTTGTAAAAAAGCGTGAGAAAAATTGATCACGCAGGGTCCTTGGTGGTGCCGCCCGGCCGATAACTGACCGGCAGGCAGATCAGCGGCGTACAGCCGGTGAAGTCGTTGGAGAGCACAATGCTGACGGCAGTCTCGGCCAGATCGGAGATGGGCTGCACGATGGAGGAGCACACCGGCTCCTGATCGCCCAGGATGCGCAGTCCGTCAAAGCCGATGACCTGCACGTCCTCCGGAACACGCAGCCCCATGGAACGGATGATGCCGATGGCCTGATGGGCCACCAGGTCGGCACTGCAGAACAGCCCGTCCAGAGGATGGTCCGTCTCCAGCAGATGCCGGTGCAAAAAGATCTCAAGGGGAGTCGTGGAAGCGCCGTCCGGCGGATTGCAGATCTCAAACGGCAGACCGGCAGCCATGCAGCCGCTGACAAAGCCATCCTTGCGCTTGTTGGGCTCGGTGGTCAGCACCGAACCCACCTGCAGGCAGGCCACCCGGCGGCAGCCCAGCTCGGCCAGCTTGCGGGCGGCCAGCTGGCCGCCGCCGAAATTGTCCGATGCGACGCAGGGGACCGATACACCGAGAAACCGGTCGATGGTGACAAAAGGAACTCCCTTGGGGATCTCCAGCCGGGGGTTGTAGGTCAGGGCAATGATGCCGTCCACCCGGTTCTGTACCACCATGCTGATCAGTTCCTGCTCCCGGTCACGGTCGTACTCGGAAAAGCAGAGCATCATTTTATAACCGCGGCGTTCCAGCGCCATGTTGACGTACTGGGTCAGCAGCGCAAAAAACGGAATGATGGTGTTGGGAAGAATCAGGGCAATGGTGCTGGTGTGGTTGCTTTTGAGCGCTTTGGCGCTGGGGTTAACCCGATAATCCAGCTTTTCCACCGCAGCTTCCACCTTGCGGCGGTAACTTTCGCCCACCGGCAGACCGTTGATGACTTTGGACACCGTGCCCAGTGCGACGCCGGCTTCCCGCGCCACATCGCTCATCGTGACGGCCCGCTTTTCATTTTTCATGAAATTCACCTCAAAACCAGAAGAAATATTATGACTTTATTATACTCTGGCAAGGGGCGGGTGTAAAGCGGCTTCATGAAAGACGAAGATGCCTTCATTTGTGGAAATTTGACATATTAACGACGGATGTGCGGAAAACAGGAAAAGCGACCGTAAAATAGGACCGGAAACGGCAGAGATGGGAAAAGATATGGAAGCAAATTTCTCCTACAGACAGGACGAAACAATGCGGACACGAAAAACACACAAATGTGGCACGAAACGTTACATGCAAAAAACTCCTGTTTGCCGGCGGGTTTCTTCCGGGGGTGTCCGGGACCCGTGGAAAGGGCGTGAAATCAACTGCCGGGTTTCAGCGGCCTGTCGGGGAGGCGGAAAACCCGGGGCCGGCCTTGCGGGAGGATGCCGTGCAGAGAACAGGTACAGGGAAACGGACAGGCAAAGTCAAATTCTTTTGCCCGTCCGTTTAACTTTGCGGTTCCCCTAGACTAGAAAGGAAGTGCAAGCAAAAAAAGAACTGCCAGAAAGGAAGTTTTCAGATGAATCATATGATCACTGCTGTCCTTTGCCTGCTGCTGGGCACCGGCGTGCTGGCCGGGTGCAGCGCCTCCCGGACCGCCGAACAGGCCACACCGGAGCAGGCCGTTGCCGAGCAGGCCACGCCCGAACAGGCCACTCCCGAGCGGGCCACGCCGGAAGAGGCAGCACCTACTCCGGCGCCTCAGGCGGAGAGCATTGAACTGGAAAAGACCGAAGGCATCCTGACCACCGGCAGCGGCTGGACCCTGCGGGCGACGGTCCTGCCGGAGGACGCCGCCGACAAGACCGTGACCTGGACTTCGGACAATGAAGCGGTGGCCACGGTGGACGAAAAGGGCGTGGTGACCGCCCACAGCCCCGGAGTGGCGGTGCTGACGGCACACTGCGGCAATGCCACGGCCCAGTACACCATGTACGTCAAGGACCCGGTCAAAACCACCTCCGGCAATTCTTCGGGCACCGAGCAGACTGCCGGGCAGCAGTCCGCCCAGCAGGCGGCCCAACCGGCTGCGGAGCAGCCCGCGGCGGATGACGATCCCCTGGTGACCAACCGGTGGGGCATCACCCTGCACCAGTCCGAGTGGGACGAGATCTACCGCCAGAGCGGCGCCCGCCCCGACGACTGCACGGGCTATTCCAGCGGTATCGACTGGACCAAGGACCCCAGCTGTGCCGAGAACAGCGAACCGGCCCGCGACATGAACGGCAACATCGTCCATGGCGGGTACGATGCCTCCGCTGCCACCCCGCCCGCGGACAGCGGCGCCGTTGAGGAGCCTGCCGCGGAGGGCGGCACCGGGGAAGTGCCCGCCCAGGAGGGAGGCGAGACCCAGCCCCAGTCCGAAGAAACCGTTGACGGATAACGTCAGCCCAACAAAAAGGCGGCCGCCCGGCAGGGCGGCCGCCTTCTTGTTGTTTTCAGTGGGAGAAATCGTTTTCCCGGAACCAGGTCTGCTGGGCTTTGGTGTACCGCTTGCGCTGGTAGCTGACCGCCGCGGCGCTGACCTTTTTATAGGCGGCGATGCTGGCGTCCTGCAGCGGCCGGCTCAGCCGGGCGTCCAGAAGGTGTTCGATGCAGTCCGGAGCCGGCGGCGGGGCAAAGGTGAATTCAATGTACCCGTGCACGAAAATCTGATCCCACAGGGATTTTTGGATCCGCAGAAGCACCCGGCAGTAGGCGTCGGGCGAGATGGGACCGTCTTCCTCCTTGAGGGGGCGCAGCACGTCGTTTGTGAAAAACAGCCGCGGATATTCCTGGCAGTCCAGGTCCGCGAACATCTGTACCGCCCGCAGGATCTCGGCCAGGTTTTCCAGCTGCGTCTGGGCGTCCCCGCCGTGCGGGTCGGAGATCTGCATGGCGGGGGTGCTGTCGTCCTCGCTGTCGGCCATCTGATCCATGGACACGAACCGCTCCACCGCATCCGCCTTTTCCATCAGGTCCCGCAGCTGGGCCGGCGTCAGGTCCAGCGACCGGGCCAGCTCCTCGTCGTACCGGTGGGGCAGGTCTTTCAGATGATAGCCCAGGACCTTGCTCAGGCGCTGCATCTCCTTGATGAGATGGCCCTCCCGCGAGGTCAGCGCCACCCGTCCCTGATGGTTGATGGCGTCCTCCCGGTTGGCCGCGCGGTGCAGCTCATGGACATAGATCCGGTCAAAATAGGCCAGGAAGGGGGTGCCCTGGGACGCATCGTAGCCCAGCAGGGCCTTGTCGATGGTGCTCATGAATGCCACGCTGTCATACTTGCCGGCCAGGCGGCTGATGCGGCTGACGCGGGAATCGTGCAGCTCCTGCTCGTCCGCCAGTATGGCCAGGTCCTGGCTCTGGTTCCGGCGTTCCAGTTTCCGGTCAAATTTTTTCAGCCGCATGATCAGCATCAGAAGTTCCATCCGCTGGGCGGTCTGCCCCACGCGCTGCTCCGGCGGCAGCGTCAGCAGGGGATGCTCCTCGATCCGGCGCCGCAGCTCCTGCTGCTCCGGCGTCAGCCATTGTTTTTCCTTTTCCATGGGGCCACCTCACACAGGATCGGCCGGGTTCAGCAGCATCCGCACAAAACCCCGCTTGTCGCTCAGATCGGTGTCGGCGGCCATGTCCACAATGCTGTCCAGGCGGAACAGGGCACTGACGTCATACTGGTGGTATTCCTGTTCCACGCCGTTCCGGCGTTTGACCTCCCGGTAATAAATGCCCTTGATCTCGGTATGGGACAGCAGACGGTCGGCATACCGCAGCGCCGAGAACAGCACCAGCGGATAGGTCTTGGTGCCGAAGGTCGCGCAGGCGTAGTAGCAGGCATTGTCTTCCAGCTCGTCGGTCAGCTGCTCGAACAGCGCCAGCAGCTGGTCCTTGTGCTGGGTCTCGGGCACCGTCAGGTCCACCAGCGTGCAGTCGGGCAGGGCCAGCTCGTCCAGTTCCTGACGCAGCAATTCCAGATTCTGGTTGCGCTCTTCGTTCTGCTGGCGCACCGCGATGACCTTGACGCTGTCGCCCTCCTGGACGCTGTCGGCCAAGATCGGGATGATCGGATAGGCCGACGGCCGGGGGTCATGGTTCATGATATAGTTGGCGGGCAGGGCCAGTTTCGGGGTGAGCAGAAAATTGCTCTGCAGCGGTACGGCGGTAATGTAAATTCGTTTCATGGGGAGGCCTCTTTTCTGCCGTTTGTACGGCCTTAGGGGAATTTCCTTCATTATAACAACCGGCGGTGCGGGATGCAATCCGCCGCTTGGATGGAATTATAGGTCCCGGCATCACGCCGGTTAAACCGGACAAAACAAAAAAATCTGAAAAAATTTTGACCGGCCTTTTAACTTCCGCGGCACCCGCGACTAGAAAGAAAGTGTAAGGAGGCAAGGGCCTCCGGGAAACGTCAAAGAACTTGCGTTTTTCGACAGGCATCGTATACTAAGAACAGAATGTGAAGAAGTCCGCGTTCTGTTCGGCCTCAAAAATCGGCTGACTGACATCAGACTTTTGAAACATAACAGGAGGAAACAGTATGTTCTGCAAGTATTGTGGCAAACCCTTGAAGGAAAACGAGATCTGCACCTGCCCCGAGGCTCAGGCCGAGGCGGCCGCAGGCAAAAATCAGACTTATGTTCCCCCGGTGGGCGCACCGGCAATGGGGAACCCCGAGCCTCAGAATGACCACAAGGGCAATGCGGCTGTTCCTTCCGGTCTGATCAAGAAGATCGTCCCGCTGGCGGCTATCGTGGTGGTGCTGCTGGTGCTGCTGGGCATCGTCGTGGTGAACCGCAAGACCACCATTGACATGAAGGATTACATCCAGATCAGCTATACCGGCATGAATACGGTGGGCGACGCCGACATCGATGTGGACTGGATGAGCCTGGACAACAAGGCCCTGGCCGACAGCGGCAACTTCCTGGGCGACAGCATCCTGCTGGAATCCTCCATCCAGGTGGAAGCCACCCCCACCGAGGACCTTTCCAACGGCGATACCGTCACCGTCACCGTGACCTATGACGAGGGCACTGCCGAGCGGCTCAAGCTCAAGTTCGTCAACACCACCATCGACTACACCGTCTCCGGCCTGGTGGACGGCGTGCAGACCGACGTCTTTGCCGACCTGGCGGTCACCTATGAGGGCATTGCCCCCCAGGGCACCGTGGCCATCCAGAACAACTCCAACGACAGCTTCGTCAAGAGCGTGTCCTTCAGCGTGGAGCCTTCCAGCGGACTGAGCAACGGCGATACCGTTACCGTCACCGCCCGCTACAATGAGCAGAACGCCATCGACCAGATGCGCGTCGTGTCCGAGACCACCAAGACCTATACCGTCTCCGGCCTGGATGCCTACGTCACCACCTACGACCAGATCGACCAGGACACCATCGACCAGATGTCCCAGCAGGCCAAGGATACCATCAGCACGAATATGCTGAGCAACAAATACAGTTACATCGACGCGGCATACGACACCAGCAAATCGTATCCCAGCGGTCTGGATGTGGAATCCATCGTCCTGAACGAGGTGACCCTGCAGACCACCTACTTTGCCGCTTCCAAGCCCGACACCAACAACTATTACAACAACGAGCTCATCCAGGTGTACAAGGTCTCTGCCACCGACAACACGTCCCCCGACGGAGTGACCTTCTATTATGCCGTGGGCTTCCATGACATCATCAAGGCAGGCGACGGCAGCGTCTCTGTCAAACTGACCGACACGGTGAACTGCTATGGCAATGTCAGCACCGATGCCATTTACAACCGGGTCGTCGCACCCCTGACCGCCGATTACACCGTGACCCAGGCCTGATGCCGAAGGGAGACATCTATGGATACGCCCATCAAAGAATGCACCGTTGAGGAGCTGGAAGAACGCGCCATGCTGGGAGAGGCCCCGGCTGCCGCCGAGCTGGCACGCCGCTGCCGCACTGGCACCGGCGGCGTGGCCCGGGACAGTGAGGAGGCCGCCATGTGGCAGGGACGCGCGGTCCAGCTGGACCCCGGCCTTGCCGAGGAACTGGACGAGGGACAGGAGCCCGGCGCCGGGCAGGGGGCACCTGCGGCCCCGGCCGTCCGTACCTATGACCTGACCGAGGACGAGACGTTCGACCGGTGGCACGGAGCCTACCAGCGGGGCGAGTATGACAATGCCCTGAGCCGGGAACTGCAGACCGCGGAAAAGGGCGGCAACCCGTACGCCGCCTTTGTGCTGGCACAGCGCTACCGCAGCAGCGAAAGCTCCGCCGACCGCAGCGAGACCCTGCCCATGCTGGAGCGCACCCGCGCACTGCTGGAACGCCGGGTGGCCTCGGCCGCCGATCCGGCCGCCTGCAGCCTGCTGGTGCAGGTGCTGACACTGCTGGGCCGTGTGTATGCCGAAAATGCTTCCGGTGAGGAGGACCTGCAGAAGGCTCTGGGCTGTTTTTCCGACGCCCATGAGCTGGACGAAGGCGCCTGCGAGGGCCTGCTGTGGTTTTACAGCGGTCCGGCCCGGAAGATGGAATGTTTTGCCAAAGACCCGGAGACGCTGGAAAAACTCCGGTTTACCCTGTCCGAACAGTCTGCCGAGCGTCAGGGTATCGGTCCCCGGCTGGACTTTGCCCTGCGCTGCCGGGAGGAAAAGCGGCTGCTCAAGGCCAAGGACTGGCTGAAGCTGGCGCTGGATGCCCCCGATGCCGCCGACCATCCCGATCTGTGCGCGGTGGCGCGGTATTATCAGGCGGTGACGGACGGGCAGAATCCCGATCTCACCGAACTGCAGGCGGTGGCGGCCGGCAGTGCCTGGGCCTGCCTGCTGCTGGGCGATCTGGCAGGAGAGGAGGAACAGCGGCTGACCTGGTATACCCAGGGCGCCGGGATCGGAAAGGACTCCAGGACGGAGGAATGCCGCCGCAAGCAGCAGAAGATCCTGCAGCAGCGGGAGGAGCGCCGCCGCCGTGAGGAGGAGCGGGCGCGCACCGCCCGTGCCGCTGCGGAGGCAGCCGCCGCACGCAAGGCGGCCGAGGCGCAGGAAGCTGCCCGCCGCAAAGCCGCCGAGGAACGGGAAGCCGCCGAGCGCAAGGCCACCGAGGAGCGGCTGCGCCGGGAGCAGGATGCCCAGTACGCCCGCTGGAGCGAGGCGGCCCGGGCCGGGACCTACCAGAACTGCCTGAGCAGCGCGCTGGAGGAAGCGAAGGAGGACGGCAACCCCTATGCCTCCTTTGTCCTGGCCCAGCGCTACCTGCAGAGCAGCGGCAAGGAGGACCGGGCCAAGGCCCTGCCCACGCTGGAGCGCTGCCGCACGCTGCTGCAAAAGCGCTGCAAGACCACCCGGGACGACGACGCCCGCGCCCTGCTGGTGCAGGTGCTGACGCTGCTGGGCAGCCTGTATGCGGCCCAGGACAGCGAAAAGGGGCTGAAAAGCGCCCATGACTGCCTGACCGATGCCTACAAACTGGACGAAAACACGCTGGAAACGCTGCTGAAGTTTTATGACGAGTACGGCGCGCGCCTGCCGGAATTCCGCAACGACGAAAAGGCGCTGGATGCCCGCCGCGCCCCGCTGGCCGAAAAAAGCGCCCGGCAGGGCGGCATTGTCCGGCGTCTGCGCTTTGCGCAGTACTGCCAGGAACACGGCCGCAGCGTGCTGGCCGCCGACTGGCTGCGGCTGGCGCTGGCGTCCCCCGATGCCGCCGAACACCCGGCGGTGTGCAGTGTGGCCCGGTACTATCAGGACGTGTACAACGGCCGGAAGCCGGATCTGAGCGAGCTGAAAGATGCAGCGGCCCACAGTTCCTGGGTCTGCCTGGTTCTGGGCGACCAGAGCAGCAAGGCCGACGAACAGCTGGCCTATTACCGCCAGGGCGCCGCCATGAAGGCCTCCGCCGAGGGCGAGGAGAGCATGGTGGCCGAATGTGCCCGCCGCTGCGCGGAGGCGGAGCAGCGGGCCGAAAAAGCCCGCCAGGCCGAGCAGAAACGTCAGGAAGCCCTGCGCCGGGAAGCCGAGGCCCGCAAGGCCGAAGCGGAACGGAGAGCCGCCGCTGCCCGGGCAAAGGAACAGCGGGCAGCCCGCATTGCCTGGTGGGAGACTGCCTGGCAGGCCGGGGACTACGCCAACGCCCTGAGCAGCGCCCTGCAGACCGGCCTGGAGGAGGAAAACCCCTTTGCCGCCTATGTGCTGGCCCAGCGGTATCTGAGCAGCGGGTCGGAGCGGGACCGCAAGGAAGCCATGGACATCCTGATCCGTGCGCGCAGCATCGCCGAGAGCAACCTGGAAGAAAACGACCGTCCCGGCCTGCGCAGCCTGCTGGTGGAGATCCTGCAGCTGCTGGGCAAGACCTGGGCCGCGTCGGTGAACGACCAGAACGCGCTGAAAAACGCCCACGAAGCCCTGCTGGCCGCCAACCGGCTGGACTCCAAAGCGCGGGACACGCTGCTGTGGTTCTACCAGGGACCCGCAAAGAAGCTGAAGCATTTTGCCGACAATCCGGCCCAGCTGGAAAAACTCTGCCTTACCCTGCAGGAGCAGGCCGCCCAGGAGGGCGGCATCTACTACCGCCTGCGGTTTGCCCTGTCTTGCTGGGACAAAAAATACAACGTGAAGGCCAAAGACTGGTTCAACCTGGCGCTGAACGCCTCCGATGCCGCCTCTCAGCCGGCATTGTGCGCGGGATGCCGGTACTATCTGGCACTGTGCAACGGCCAGAAAGGCGATCTGACCGAGCTGAACAATGCCGCCGCCGGCGGCAGCTCCTGGGCCTGCCTGCTGCTGGGAGACCTGGCCCGGGATGAGGACCAGAAACTGCAATACTATATCCAGGGGGCCAAGGTAGACCCCGCGGCCGAAGGCATCGTTTCCCGCGTGGCAGAATGTGCCGGAAAGCGGGACGCCATTTACCGCCGCCGGGCCGTTGCCCATAACGAGGCCATCCGCCTCCGCAAGCAGCAGGAGGAGGAGAAAGTCCGCCGGGCGGAGGAGGCCCGCCTGACCAGAGCCCAGAATTCCTGGCTGACGCTGTTCGGCCTGGGCTACGCCGTCACCGTCGTGGCGTATGTGGTCCTGAGCATTCTGGCCGGAAGCACCGGCAGCGGCGTGTTCCTGACGGTGGGCAGCCTGCTGGCCTACATCTGGACGGTGGGCGCCGGTCTGATGCTGATCAACACCTTCCGGGGATTCTGCCCCGAAGCCTACCACGGCCATCTGACCAAACTGCGCATCACCCTGCTGCTGGCCATAGCCATAAGCCTGCTGGTGCCCATGGCACTGGATACCCTGCTGTAACCCGTTTGTTGCTCTTTGGGGAGGAATGTAGATCTATGCTGAAGCCCATCCAACAAATCCACTGCCAGACGGAGATCCGCGCCGTTGCGGGGGAGGTCCGCGCCTACCTGTCCGGTGTAGTGGCCCTTTGCGTGGGCAGAAACGCCGAGGATTTTGTGACCAAACTCATTCTGGCCACCAACAACAGGACCGGGCAGCCCCTTTCCAGTTGGCTGCTCAGCCCGGAATGTCTGCTGGATGGCGCAGGGGAGGAGTTCCGCGCGGCCTTTCCCCAGGCGGTGACCCAGCTGTCCCGCCCCGGCGAAAAACTCTCCCCCTTTGAGGCCAGTAACCTGAATCTGCCGCTGAGAGAGATGATCCATGCCCGGATGCAGGGCCTTTCCGAGCAGCAGAACCGGGAGTTCCTGCGGCAGGCGTTCCGCGCCCATACCGATGTTTCCTCCCTGTACAATGTGCTGCGCTACGCACCACGGGATTATCAGGAGCTGTTCGGCAATCTGTGCAGCCGTTACAGACTCCGGTGGGAAAGCTACTCCCGGCTGGTGTGCGACTCCGCCCGGGAAGCGGTGGATGTGCGCAATACGTACCTGGGCCACGATAACCTCAGTGTTTTCCAGAAGATGACCCCGGAGCTGCTGGCCGACGCGCTGACCAAACTCATCGCACCGGCGGAAGTCCTTGCCGATGCGGGCAATGCCGAGATCGAAAAGATGCGCGCACGGCGGGACCGGGCGGTGGCCGCCCTGAGATGCCAGCCCCTGACACTGAAGGAAATGGAGCAGGCTGTCCCGGATTTCGATATTTTCATGCTGAACAACAGCCAGCTGAAACCGGATTTCGACGTGGGGGCGGGAATTCTCTATCTGCATTCCCTGCAGGAAGTCTGCGATGTTCTGGGAGCCATCCGCCGCCATTTCGACAATACCAGCTCCAATATGCGCCGGCAGGAGGAACGCCTGGGGGCCATCCAGGAAATGCAGGCGGAGATGCAGTCGTCGCTGAGCGCCCTGACCCGGATGGTGCAGACTGCCGGGGTGTTCGCCGCACCGGCTGCGGCTGCACCGGTTTCCTCTGCACCGGCGGAGTCTGACGCAGCTGCCGCGCCCGCCGCGCCCGCCGCACCGGTGGCAGCGCTGCCGCCGCTGCCCCGGATGCTGGAATACCGCCAGGGCCGCCTGACCGAACCGCAGCTGGCCGAGGTGGTGACCAACTGCAACGTGCTGGCCGACGCTTCCTGCTGGCTCAGCCGGGAGGGACAGCGCTTCCTGACCGAACGGGTGCTGCCCCTGCAGAGCGGCAGCAAAAAGCGGGTCATTGTGGACTGGGCCACCCGTGTCGACCTTTACCGCATGGAGCTGGACACCCAGAACACTCCCGAGCAGCGCGCCCGCGCCCACGAGGCCCGCATCGTCATGAGCCATCTGCACCGCCAGGGCAAGATCAACTATGCCCCCGAGCGTGCCGGGCTGCACTCTTCCCAGAGCAGCCTTGTGGACGTGGTGCTGCGCAATCCCGGCCAGCGCATCTGCCTGCTCACCGTTGACTGGGACTTCTGCCGTGTGCTGGCCGGTAAGGACCTGCCCAACGCGATGCCCCTGATGGTGGGAACCAATCTGGGCTGCATGGTGCATCCGGTGCTGCGTCCGATGGTGCTGCGCAACAGTCAGGGCACCGCCGAAGGCACTGCCGCCACCTCTGCCGTCGCCGCCGCTGCTGCCGAAGCCCCTGCAAAGCCGGCGGAGCCCCGGGCCGAAGAACCCGAAGTGATCTGCGAGACCGGCGCCTGCCTGCCCTGGACCCGGCCCGCGGAGGGCATGGTGCTGCGCACCGAACAGGGGAAAGAAGTGACCCTGGTCGCCAAGCTGGCCGAGGGCGGCGAGGGCGAGATCTATACCACCGGCGACAACGCCCTGGTAGCCAAGATCTACAACAAGCGCCACCTGACCGCCAACCGCCGGGACAAGCTGCGGCTGATGCTGGAAAAGACCCCCAAAGTTGCAGGTCTGTGCTGGCCCACCGCCCTGCTGTACCATGCCGACGACAGCTTTGCCGGATTCCTGATGCCCCGCATCGACCCGGCCTACCGGGAGCTGACCACCTCGGTGCTGCAGCTGGGCAAGCCCAGCGTGCAGCAAAAACTGCCCGGCTGGGACCGCCTGGCCCTGGTGCGGACCTGCCTGAAGCTGTGTTCCATGCTGGATCGGCTGCACCGCGCCGGCATCCTGATGGGAGACATCAACCCCCGCAACATTCTGGTGCGCACCGCCGACCCCGAACATCCGATGCTGGCTGTGGTGGACTGCGACAGCTGCCAGATCGGCAGCTATCCCTGCCCGGTGGGCACCGTGCTGCACACTTCTCCCGCCATTTACAAGCGGCTGAATACCAGCCATCCCCGCTACGGCACCTTCCTGCGCACCCCGGAGGACGAAAACTACGCCATGGCCGTGCTGCTGTTTGAACTGCTGATGCTCAATCAGTCGCCTTTCAGCAGCAAGGGCGTCACCGACCTGGCCCAGGCGGTCCGGGAGGGAAAATTCGCCTACCGCTTTGCCCCCAAGGACAGCAACGAAGTGGCATCCGACGGCAGCGATACCCCCGACGGTCCCTACCGCATGATCTGGGGCAATATGCCCTATGCCATCCGGGAAGGCTTCTACAATACCTTTGCCCGGGCCATGCCGCCCACCCCTGTCCACTGGCGCAATGCCCTGCAAAACTATGAGCATGACATCCTGAGCGGCTCCTATACCCGGGAACTGACCCCCACCCGCTATTTTGACTGGGACGGCACCCACACCACGGATTTTACCTGTGAGGAGTGCGGCGCCCAGGCCAATATGCCCCGGGAACGGTGGGAGAACAATCAGCGGTTCAACCGGCTGAATCTGTGCAACAACTGCTATTCCGCCATGATGCGTCTGCTCAACGACCCCGAGCTCGTGCCGGTACACTGTATCGACTGCGGCCGGGAGTTCAAGAGCAACAAGTGGCAGGCCACCCTGGAAAGCCGCGACATGGCAAACCGGGGCCGCATCCAGGACCGTCTGTGCCCCGAATGCCGCCAGTCTGTGAAAGTGACCTGCGCCTCCTGCGGCAAGGAATTCCACATGACCCGGAGCAAGTGGAAAAGAATCTCCCTGCGGGGCAACCGTCCGCTGTGCCGGGATTGCTTCCCGGCCCGAAACTGACGGGCCCAGTGCAGAAAGGACCTTTTTATGGATTACATGAAACAGGAACGCCTGAGCAGCGCCGACCTCATCCAGAACAGCGCCAACCGCGTGCCGGTCTGCCTGTGCGTGGATGCCTCCTACTCCATGCTGCAGGACCACCGCATCGACCATGTGAACAACGGCATCCGCAGCTTTATCCAGAATTCCGCCGACGATGCCTATGTCTGCGATTCCATTGACCTGTGCATCATCACCTTCAGCGGCCGGGGCGTGCAGGTGCTGCAGCCGTTCACCAATGTGAAGAAGCTCAAGGGGAGCTTCACGGATATCGTGCCTTCGGGCGGCACCCCCATGGGGGCGGCCGTCCGCTTCGCGGTGGAGGAGATCACCCGCCAGCGCGAAAGCTACGAGACCTACGGCATCACCAGCTACCGGCCCTGGCTCATCCTGATGAGCGACGGCGCCGCCGACGACAGCGTGGCCGAGGTGGCCCGCCGTGTGCGGGAAATGCAGCAGACCCGTCAGCTCAAGGTCAAGTGCATCGGCATGGGGTCCGGGGAGGAGAGCTCCGACCTGGCCGCCTTTACCCTCAACGAACGGGTGGAGACCTGCGGTGCGCTGGAGATCGAACATTTCTTTGACTTTCTGAGCCGGAGCGCAGCGGGACTGAGCACCGCCGCGCCCGGAGAAGAAGATCAGTACGACATCGACGTCTGACAACGCCGCCCCCAAGGAGGGTGTATCATGGAACTGCCATTTGCCTGCGCCGTGCAGACCGGGACCGGACATCTGCAGCGCGAGACTCCCTGCCAGGACAGCGCCCAGGGCGTTTGTGCTGAAAATGCCTGCTGCATCGCTCTTGCCGACGGAGCGGGCAGCCGGGCGGATTCCCACCGGGCGGCCGAGGCGGTCACCCGGGCGCTGAGCCTTGCCCTGGCCCGGGACTTCGACAGCTGGTACGCCCTGCCCGATGATGCGCTGGCCCGGCGGCTGCTGACCGCTGCGACGGATGCCGTCCAGGCATCCGCCCCCGGCACCGAACCGGCCTGTACGCTGCTGCTGTTTGCGGCGGCCCGGGACGGCCGCTGCCTGATGGTACATCTGGGCGATGGGGCGATCCTGGGGGCGGGGACCCTGGGGCCGGTGCTGCTCAGCGGGCCGGAAAACGGGGAAAGCCGGGAGGTGACCTACTTTGTGGGCAGCGCCGGCGCCCTGCAGCATCTGCGGGTGCAGCGCACACTGCCCGCGGGCTGCCACACCGTCCTGCTGTGCAGCGACGGCAGCGCCGCGGCACTGCTCCACGAACAGACCCGCCAGGTGGCGCCGGCGGTGGCGGTGCTGGCCCGCATGACGGCCACTCTGCCCAGGGCTACCGCCGAACAGTATATGCGGGAGGACCTGGACCGGCTGTTCCGCCCCCACACTCCCGACGATATGAGCCTGGCCGTGCTCTGCCTGGACCCGGCCGCGGCAGACTGAACCCTGCCCGCCCCGGCGGCCGGGATTCACGGATTTTGTGAGGTATCGCCAGAAAATGACCACTCAGACCGGGCACAACGCCGAAAAAGCCAGAAGGCGCTTGACAACAGTTGTGAAGTCCGGTACACTCAGGGACAATTCAACGAGATAAAGCGCTGAATTGCAAACCGATGACGCAGAGGAGTACGCAGGAGTCGTTTTTCCCCAAGAGAGCCGCGGACAGGTGAGAGCGCGGCGGAAAAAACCTTGCCGAATGGACTGCCGAGGGCGGGCCGAACGGGGCTTCCCCAGTAGGTTCCGACGGGTTTCCCCCGTTACAGGGAACGGTGTGTGTTGGCACATCGATAGAGCGGGCGAGGCATCCCCTCGTCAATTTGGGTGGCACCGCAGAAGTCGCAAGGCTTTTGTCCCAAAGGGTATTTTTTACACATGCCCTGTGGGACAAAGGCCTTTTTGTTTTGGTCCCGCACGGCGCACAGAAAGGAGCCGAAATCATGGCCGACACCATCCCCACCGACGAGGAACTGGCCGCCAGCTTTGCCCGCCTGCCCCGGGTCCCGGGCCAGGACTGATTTTTCCACAGCCCACCTCCCGAAAGCGATTGACGGGGCGGGGGCAAAGGTCTATAATGGGTTCACAACAAAATAAGCAGGGGAGCTCGTGTTGACGGGCTGAGAGGAAGGAACCACCTTCGACCCTTACACCTGATGCGGATAATGCCGCCGTAGGAAGTCGTGGAATCATCAGCTTTTTCCGGGAGGCACCGCTTGTGGTGCCTCCTGTTTTTTTTGTGCCTTTGGGAAGGGAGAGTGAAAGCGGAACTTCCGCGAAATTTCGCGGCGGGCAGAGGGGGAGCGCCCTGTGCCTTGTATGCAGTATGCAGCGATGGGAAGCCGTGTTCCGGCGTGAGAGGAGGCCAGCAAGCCTCGACCGACTTTTGTACCCCGCGCCCGGGCAGGATTCTGTCCAGCCCTCCGGGGACCCGAAATCTTTTGGGGAAAGTGCGCTGCATCCACCGCTTTCCCACATATCCAACCGAAAGGAAGTCTTATCAATGAAACGTACCAATGTTCAAAAACTTGCCCTGGCTGGTCTTCTCTGCGCTGTCGCCGTGGTGGGCAGCATGTTCTCCTTCCCCATGTTCGGCAGCAAGTGCGCTCCCATCCAGCACATGGTCAACATCCTGTGCGCTGTCCTGCTGGGCCCCGGCTACGGCGTGGGCGTGGCCTTTGCCGCCAGCCTGATCCGCAATCTCACCGGCCTGGGCACCCTGATGGCCTTCCCCGGCAGCATGGTGGGGGCGCTCCTCTGCGGCCTGGCCTACCGTTTTACCCGCAACCTGCCCCTGACCCTGGTGGGTGAGGTCTTCGGCACCGCCGTGCTGGGCGGCCTGTCCGCTTATCCCGTGGCCATTTTCCTCATGGGGCAGAGCACCGCGGACATTGCGTTTTACGCCTACATCGTGCCGTTCCTCGTCTCCACCGCCACCGGCGCTGTGCTGTCGGGCATTCTGGTCTATGCCCTGAAAGGCACCGGCGCTCTGGGCTCCATGCAGAAGAAACTGGCAAGATAACCAATACGTAAAAGGAAACTTTGTATGTTTGCACCATATCTCGAGAACCTTCACCGGCAAAAGCCGATGATCCATGCCATCTCCAACTATGTCACCGCCAACGACTGCGCCAATATCCTGCTGGCCTGCGGGGCCTCCCCCATCATGGCCGACGACCCCGGCGAGTCCGCCGAGATCACCGCCCTGTGTCAGGGGCTGGCCGTCAACATCGGCACCCTGCACCAGCACACCGTCCCGGCCATGGTGGCATCGGGGCGGGCGGCCAATGCCAAGTGCATCCCGGCGGTGCTGGACCCGGTGGGGGCGGGAGCCTCGAAACTGCGTACCGCCACCGCTTTGCAGCTGCTGCGGGAGGTGCACTTTGATGTGATCCGGGGCAATCTCTCGGAGATCAAGACCCTGGCCCTGGGCAGCGGAGCCACCCACGGGGTGGACGCCGACCCGGGCGACGCCGTCACCGGGGAGACCCTGGACGCTGCCGTGGCTTTTATCAAGACCTTTGCGGCCAGGACCGGCGCGGTGGTAGCGGTGACGGGGAACATCGACATTGTGGCCGACGGCAGTACCGCCTATTGCATGTATAACGGCCATCCCATGATGGGTCGCGTCACGGGGACGGGCTGCCAGCTCACCTGCCTGACCGCAGCCTTTGCGGCGGCCAATCCCGGCGACCTGACGGGAGCGGCAGCCGCGGCGGTGTGCGCCATGGGCCTTTGCGGGGAGCTCGCCCACCGGCGGCTGGGTCCGCTGGACGGCAACGCAAGCTACCGCAACTGCATCATTGATGCGGTGTATCATCTCACACCCGAACAGCTGGAGGAGGGCGCCCGATATGAAGTGCGATAAACAGACCATGCGGCTGTATGCTGTGACCGACCGTGCCTGGGTGGGGCAGCAGACCCTGTATGAGCAGGTGGAGGCCGCCCTGCAAGGGGGCGTGACCTGCGTCCAGCTGCGGGAAAAACAGCTGGACCGCGATGCCTTTCTGGCCGAGGCCCGGGACATCCGGGACCTCTGCCGCCGGTACGGCGTGCCTTTCATCATCAACGACGATCTGGACATTGCCGTGGCCTGCGGGGCGGACGGCGTCCATGTGGGCCAGGACGACATGCCGGTGGAGGAAGTCCGCCGCCGGGTGGGGGACGCCATGATCGTCGGCGTCTCGGCCCATAACGTGGAGGAAGCCCTCCGCGCCCAGGCGGGCGGGGCGGACTATCTGGGGGCGGGTGCGGTGTTCGGCACCAGCACCAAAAATAATGTGACGCCGCTCTCCTTTGACACCCTGCGGGACATCTGCGGGGCGGTGGACATCCCGGTGGTCGCCATCGGCGGCATCGGGGCAAAGAACATCCCGCTTTTGCGCGGCAGCGGGGTGGACGGCGTGGCCGTCGTGTCCGCCATCTTCTCGGCGCCGGATATTACATCCGCCTGCCGGGAACTGCGCGCTCTGTCCGACGGGATGACCGGTACGGCAGAATAACAGACCGACAGGTTTTCCACAACCCTGTGGAAAACTTCGGCGCGGCAGACCGGGGGCACCACTCTCTGTCGCGATAGAAAAGATCAATGCGGAAGGCGCGAGTGACATAAGAAAACATTAGAATTTTGCGGCTTTGTTTTCTTAATGGAACCGCGCGGAAAGGAAGGTTTTCCATGAAAACAGCATTATCCATCGCTGGGAGCGATTCCAGCGGAGGCGCCGGGATTCAGGCCGATCTCAAGACCATGACGATGAACGGCGTCTTTGCCATGACCGCCATCACCGCCCTGACGGCCCAGAACACCACCGGCGTCCAGGCAATCCAGGAGGCCACCCCCGATTTCCTGCGGCAGCAGCTGGATTCGGTCTTTACCGATATCCGGCCCGATGCCGTAAAAATCGGCATGGTGTCCTCCCCGGAACTCATCTCGGTCATTGCCGACCGGCTGCGCTTTTACGGCGCGCAGAACATCGTGGTGGACCCCGTCATGGTGGCCACCAGCGGCGCTCGGCTCATCCGGCCGGAGGCGGTGGAAACTTTGACCCGGGAACTTCTTCCCCTGGCCATCGTTGCTACCCCCAACATCCCGGAAGCTGAACTGCTGGCCGGCTGTACCATCGACAGCCCCGCCGCCATGGAAACGGCCGCCCAGGCCATCCATGACCGCTACGGCTGCGCCGTGCTGCTGAAAGGCGGCCACCGGGTCAACGACGCCAACGATCTGCTTTGCTGGGACGCGGGGCTTCAGTGGTTTGAGGGCAAGCGCATCGACAACCCCAACACCCACGGCACCGGCTGCACCCTGTCCAGCGCCATTGCCGCCAACCTGGCCAAGGGCTACCCCCTGGCCGTGGCGGTGGGCCGGGCCAAGGAGTACCTGACCGGGGCGTTGTCCGCCATGCTGGACCTGGGCAAGGGCAGCGGCCCCATGAATCACGCCTGGAACCTGAACGGCGAGTTTGCCAGGGAAGCGGAATGAATCGGAAGGAATCCCAAACAAAGGAGAGCAAAACCATGAGCGAACGCAACTATGCCACCCAGATGGAGGCGGCGCGCAAGGGCATCGTGACCTCGGAACTGGAGACCGTTGCCAAAAAGGAACGGATGACGGTGGAGGAACTGCTGCCTCTGGTGGCCTCCGGCAAGGTGGTCATCCCGGCCAACAAGCTGCACACCTGCCTGGACCCCGAGGGCGTGGGCTCCATGCTGCGCACCAAGATCAACGTGAACCTGGGCGTTTCCCGGGACTGCAAGGACTACGACGTGGAGATGCAGAAGGTCATGGCCGCCGTCAAAATGGGCGGCGAGGCCATCATGGACCTGTCCAGCCACGGCAACACCCAGCCCTTCCGCCAGAAACTCACCCATGAATGCCCCGCCATGATCGGCACCGTGCCGGTGTATGACAGCGTCATCCACTACCAGCGGGACCTGGACACCCTGACGGCCAAGGACTTTATCGACGTGGTGCGCCTGCACGCCCAGGACGGCGTGGACTTTGTGACGCTGCACTGCGGCATCACCCGCAAGACCATCGACCAGATCCGCAAGCACAAGCGCAAGATGAACATCGTCTCCCGGGGCGGCTCCCTGGTCTTTGCATGGATGTGCATGACCGGCCAGGAAAACCCCTTCTATGAATACTACGACGAGATCCTGGACATCTGCCGGGAGTATGACGTCACCATCTCCCTGGGAGATGCTTGCCGTCCCGGCTGCCTGGCCGACGCCACCGACGTCTGCCAGATCGAGGAGCTGGTCCGCCTGGGCGAGCTGACCAAACGTGCCTGGAAAAAGGACGTTCAGGTCATGGTGGAAGGCCCCGGCCATGTGCCCATGGACCAGATCGCCGCCAACATGAAAGTCCAGCAGACCATCTGCCAGGGCGCGCCCTTCTATGTGCTGGGCCCCCTGGTCACCGACATCGCCCCCGGCTACGATCACATCACCGCGGCCATCGGCGGGGCCATCGCCGCCATGAACGG
>DXFO01000035.1 GCA_019114415.1 Candidatus Gemmiger faecavium
GTCAAGCAGGCGGTCACCGGCTACGGCAAGGCGGTGAAAAAGCAGGTGCAGGAGATGACACGGGTGCTGCTGCGCCTGGACAAAGTCCCCAAGCCCGACGACACCGCCGACGCGCTGGCCATGGCCATCGCTCATTGCCATTGCAGCCGCAGCCGGCTGCAGAACATGCCCTTGCGCTGATAAAGGAGGCGTTTCGCCGTGATCTATTGCCTGAACGGAAAGATTTTGAAGAAGAGCCTGGACCAGGTGGTCATCAGCTGCGCCGGGGTGGGCTATCAGGTGCAGGTGCCCTCCAGCGTGGCGGGCGCGCTGCCCGCCGTGGGCCAGGAGGCCACCCTCTACACCTGCATGAACGTCACCGAGAGCGACGTGTCCCTCTTCGGCTTTGCCGACGAGGAGCAGCAGGCCTGCTTTAAAATGCTCACCGCCGTGAGCGGCGTGGGCCCCAAGGTGGGGCTGGCGATTTTGAGCGTGCTCACCCCCCAGCGCATCGCGCTGGCCGCTTCGGCGGGGGATCACAAGGCCTTCACCGCCGCCAGCGGCGTGGGCCCGAAGCTTGCCCAGCGCATCACGCTGGAGCTGAAGGACAAGGTGGGCAAGGGGCTGGCCGAGGGGCTCACTCTCGCCGACCTGGGCCCCGCTGCCCCCGCCGCGGGCAGCAATCTGGCGCAGGCGGCCGCGGCGCTCACCAGCCTGGGCTACAGCTCCGGCGAGGCGGCGGCGGCGCTGACCAGACTGGACGACGCCCTGCCGGTGGAAGAACTCATCAAGCTGGCGCTGCGCGGCATGGCAAGGAGGTAAACCGTGGAAGATTTTGACCGCAACGACCGTCTGGTCAGCCCCGAGATGAATCGGGGCGAAAGCGAGGAGCTGAACCTCCGCCCCCGCACGCTGGAAGAATATGTAGGTCAGGAGAAGGTCAAGGAGAACCTTCGCATTTATCTGGAGGCCGCCAAGCGCCGGGGCGAACCCATGGACCACATCCTGCTCTACGGCCCTCCGGGTCTGGGCAAGACCACGCTGGCGGGCATCGTGGCGCAGGAGATGGGGGTGCAGATCCGCATCACCAGCGGCCCCGCCATTGAAAAGCCCGGCGACCTGGCCGCCCTGCTGACCAATCTCCAGGAGGGCGACGTGCTCTTCATCGACGAGATCCACCGCCTCTCCCGCCAGGTGGAGGAGGTGCTCTATCCCGCGCTGGAGGATTACGCGCTGGACATCATGATCGGTAAGGGCCCCAGCGCCCAGTCCATCCGCATCAACCTGCCCCGGTTCACCCTCATCGGCGCCACCACCCGGGCAGGACAGCTCACCGGCCCCC
Source organism: Candidatus Gemmiger faecavium (assembly GCA_019114415.1). Classification (GTDB taxonomy): domain Bacteria; phylum Bacillota; class Clostridia; order Oscillospirales; family Ruminococcaceae; genus Gemmiger; species Gemmiger faecavium. The sequence goes on from DXFO01000035.1 coordinate 1,322, forward strand.
TGCGGGACCGCTTCGGCATCCTGCTCAAACTGGAACCTTACAGCCCCGACGAGCTGGCCCGCATCATTGAGCGCAGCGCCTCCATCCTGGGCATCCCCACCACCCACGAGGGCGCTCTGGAACTGGCCCGGTGCAGCCGCGGCACCCCCCGTATCGCCAACCGCCTGCTCAAGCGCGCCCGGGACTTTGCCACCGTCCGGGGAGACGGCACCATCGACGAGGAATCCGCCATCGACGCCCGGGTCCAGATGGACATTGACGAGCTGGGCCTGGACGAGCTGGACCGCAGCCTGCTGCGTGCCATCATTGAGATGTACGGCGGCGGCCCGGTGGGTCTGGAGACCCTGGCCGCGGCCCTGGGCGAGGAGAGCGTCACCCTGGAGGACATCTGCGAACCCTACCTGATGCAGATGGGCTTTCTCACCCGGACGCCCCGGGGACGCTGCGTCACCCGGCTGGCCTACGAGCATTTGCACATGCCGGTCCCCCGCCAGATGCTGGCGGAGGAAGGTCCCGCCGACGACGGTCAGCAGAGCATGTACTGACCCGGCATGAAAACTTCACATTTATTCGCTATGATAGAAAGGAGCTGCCGCCATGCGCGCCGCCCAAACCTGGCAGGATTATGAACTCATCGACGCAACGGAGAAAAATCGCCTGGAACGCTGGGGAAAGACCATTCTGATCCGTCCCGACCCCCAGGTGGTATGGAAAAACGCCCCCGCCAGCCCCCTGTGGGATAAAGCGGACGCCGTCTACCACCGCTCTTCCAAGGGCGGCGGCAGCTGGGAGACCCGCCGCAGCCTGCCCCAGAAATGGCGCATCGGCTGGCAGGACCTGACCCTCATCGTCAGCCCCACCGGCTTCAAGCACACCGGCGTTTTCCCGGAGCAGGCCGTCAACTGGGAGTGGTACCGCAAAATCATCACCGCCGCGGGACGGCCCATCCGGGTGCTGAACCTCTTCGGCTACACCGGCGGCGCGACCCTGGCCTGTCTGGCCGCGGGCGCATCCGTCACCCATGTGGACGCCAGCAAGGGCATGGTGGCCTGGGCCAGGGAAAACGCCGCCGCCAGCAACTTGCAGGACCGCCCCTGCCGGTGGATCGTGGACGACTGCGGCAAGTTCGTCGCCCGGGAGATCCGCCGGGGCAGCTTTTACGACGCCGTCATCATGGACCCGCCCAGCTACGGCCGGGGCCCGGGCGGCGAGATCTGGAAGCTGGAGGACAACATCTACGACCTCATCGCCCAGTGTGTGGGGGTGCTGAGCGAGCGTCCCCTCTTCTTTGCGGTGAACAGCTACACCGAGGGCCTCAGCCCCGCGGTCATGGAATACATCATGAAAACCACCATCGTTCCCCGCTTCGGCGGCACCACCAGCTGCGACGAGATCGGCCTGCCGGTGTCGGCCACCGGCGGCGTGGTGCCCTGCGGCGCCACCGCCATCTGGCAGGAGAGCTGAACGGGGGCAAACCCATCAGGAAAGGAAAACCATCATGGAAGAGATGCTGCGCGTTCAGGACGTGCATTTCCGTTATGACCCCGAACAGCCCGTGTGGGCGGTTTCGGGGGTGAGCATGGACATCAGGAAAGGCGAGTTTGTGGCGGTATTGGGCGCCAACGGCTGCGGCAAATCCACCCTGGCCAAGCACTTCAACGCCATTCTGCTGCCCGAAAAAGGCACGGTGCTGGTGGAGGACATCGACACCCGCACCGAGGAAAAGCTCTACGATATCCGGCAGAAAGTGGGCATGGTGTTCCAGAACCCCGACAACCAGATCGTCGCCACCGTGGTGGAGGAGGATGTGGCCTTCGCTCTCGAAAACCTGGGCGTGCCTTCCCCCGAGATCCGCACCCGCATCGACGAGGCCATGAAGCTGGCCGGCATCTATGAAAAGCGGGACAAGGCCCCCCACAAGCTGTCCGGCGGACAGAAACAGCGGGTGGCCATTGCGGGCGTCATCGCCATGCGGCCCGACTGCCTGGTGCTGGACGAAGCCACCGCCATGCTGGACCCCAGCGGCCGCCGGTCGGTGATGAAAACCATCCACAAGCTGCGGGCGTCGGGCATCACCATCGTCTCCATCACCCACTATATGGAGGAGGCCGCCCAGGCCGACCGGGTGCTGGTCATGAACAGCGGCCGCATCGTCATGGAGGGCACCCCGGAGGAAATTTTCGCCCAGACCGAGCGGCTCAAGCGCTATCATCTGGACGTTCCCCAGGCCGCCGAGCTGCGGGACGCCCTGGAAGCCGAGGGCCTGCCCGCGCCCAGGCGCATCATCACGCCGGACGCTGCCGCCGACTGGCTGTACGAACTGCTGAAAGACTGAAAGGGCCTTTTTTGGCCCGCCCAATACCAAGGATGAGAACATCACCCGGACCGCCGGGGATATATCTCAGGGAACAGGGGGAACCACTTTGTCCGAGATCATTCGAGTTGAACATCTGAAATACGTCTATAACCCCGGCATGCCGGATGAGACCGCCGCGCTGGACGACGTCAGCTTTTCCATTGAGGAAGGGGACTTCGTGGGCATCATCGGCTCCACCGGCAGCGGCAAGTCCACCCTCATCAGCCATTTCAACGGGCTGAACCGCCCCACTTCGGGCAAGATCATCGTGGACGGCAAGGATATGTGGGCGGAGGGCAGCGACCTGCGCTCCTTCCGCTTTCTGGTGGGGCTGGTGTTCCAGTATCCGGAATACCAGCTTTTTGAGGAGACCTGCGCCAAGGACATCGCCTTCGGTCCCAAAAACATGGGCCTGGACGACGCCGAGATCGCCCGCCGCGTCAAGGAGGCGGCAGCATTTACCGGCCTGAGCGACGACCTTTTGCAGCGCAGCCCCTTTGAACTGTCCGGCGGCCAGAAACGCCGGGTGGCCATTGCGGGCGTCATGGCCATGGAGCCCCGCATCCTGGTGCTGGACGAGCCCGCCGCGGGTCTCGACCCCGAGGGCCGGGACACCATCCTGTCCCAGATCCGCGCCTACCATGAAAAGACCGGCATCACGGTGGTGCTGGTCAGCCATTCCATGGAGGACATCGCCAAATACGCCAACCGCGTCCTGGTCATGAGCCACGCCAAGGTGGCCATGTACGACACGGTGGAAAACGTCTTTGCCCGCGCGCCGGAACTGCTGGAACTGGGGCTTTCGGTGCCCCAGGTCACCCAGATCTTTTTGAAACTGCGGGAGAAGGGCCTGGACATCCCCATCGACGTCTACACCGTCCCCTACGCGGTCAAGACCATCCGCCGCCTGTGGCAGGCAAAACAGAGCAAAGGAGGCGGCGCAGATGCTTCGTGACATTACCATCGGTCAGCATTTCCCGGGCAATTCGGTGGTCCACCGCTGTGACCCCCGCCTCAAGCTCGTTGCCACCGTGGCCTATATCGTGGTGCTGTATTCCTGCGGTACCGCCGTGGGCGTGGCGCTGTCGGTTTTGCTGCTGGCGGCCCTGTATCTCATGGCAAAAATTCCCTTCAAGCTCATTCTCAAGAGCCTGAAACCCATCGTCCCCATCATCATTTTCACCTCGGTCATCAATCTGTTCTTCATCACCGGGGAGGGGGAACCCCTGGTCTCCTTCTGGATCTTCAAAATTTATGCCGAGGGCGTCAGCTTCGCCATCCTCATGGCGGTGCGGGTCATGGCCCTCATCGCAGGCACCAGCCTGCTCACCTACACCACCAGCCCGGTGGTCCTGACCGATGCCATCGAGAACCTGCTCCGGCCCCTGTCCAAGCTGCATCTGCCGGTGCATGAGTTCGCCATCATCATGACCATCGCCCTGCGGTTCATCCCCACCCTCATCGACGAGACCGAGAAGATCATGAACGCCCAGAAAGCCCGGGGCGCCCAGCTGGATACCGGCAAACTCAGCGAGCGGATGCGCGCCCTGGTGCCCATCCTCATCCCCCTGTTCCTGTCCGCCTTCCGCCGCGCCGACGAGCTGGCCACGGCCATGGAGTGCCGCTGCTACCGGGGCGGCGAGGGCCGCACCCGCCTGAAGGTGCTGCGCTTTACCCGCACCGACGCCATGTGCGCCCTGTTCTGCGTGGTGACTTTCGGCATCATTCTGGCCACCCGGTGGATCTTCCCCGGCCTGTGACCGGACAAAGAGAGGTTTTTCCATGAACGTGCTGCTCCGCCTGGCTTACAAAGGCACCCGTTATGCGGGGTTTCAGGTCCAGCCCAACGCCCCCACCGTCTGCGCGGCCTTTCAGGACGCATTGCAGGCGGTTTTGGGGGAACGTCCCGACGTAAAAGGCTGCTCCCGCACCGACGCAGGCGTTCATGCGCTGGATTTCGCGCTCAACTTCCACTATGATGGACACATTCCCCCCGCCCGGCTGGTGCTGGCCTTGAACGCCCACCTGCCGGAGGACATCCGGGTCAAAAGCGCTCAGCCCGTGCCGGAGGACTTCCATGCCCGGTACGCCGCCCACGCCAAGACCTACCGCTACCGCATCCGCAACAGCGCGGTGGACGATCCCTTTGATCTGGACACCTGCTGGCGGACGGCGGGGGCGCTGGACGCGGCCGCCATGCAGGCGGCGGCGGACGGTTTTGTGGGGACCCACGATTTCAAGGCCCTGTGCGCGGCGGGCTCCGGCCCGGCGGCCCACGGGGACACGGTGCGCACCATCACCGCCTGCACGGTGGAGCGGCAGGGGGAACTGGTGACCGTCACCGTCACGGCGGACGGCTACCTGTACAACATGGTGCGGATATTGGCCGGGACGCTGGTGGAGGCGGGCCGGGGCAAACTGGACCCCGCCGCCGTTCCGGACATTCTGGCAAAGGGGGACCGCCGCCTGGCGGGACCCACCCTGCCCGCCAAGGGGCTGTTCCTCCTCCGGGTGGACTACCCCGGCGGCGCGCTGCATCCCACGGAGGGCGGCGCATAAGATGAATTTACCGCTGCGCTTGCGGCGGCCAGGAAAGGAGGGGCGGCTGTGAACCGCGAAGAAAAAGAGCGCCGCGCCAGGATGCAGCGCATGCTGGCACGGGACCGCGGCGAGACCCTGCCGCCCGACACCGAACCCGCCGCCCCGGAGCAGCCCGCTGCCCCGGCGGCCCCGCGCCGGAACAAGGCCGACCGGGAAGCGCAGCCTTCCGGGCGGGAAGGCCGTCCGGTGCGCACCGGCAACACCCGGCCTTTGAGCCCTATTTTACAGCGCCGCAAACGGCGCAAGCGCAACCTGCTCATTGCCCTGGTGGCGGTGATCGCCCTGGGGTTTGCGGTGCTTACCGGCGTGTTCAGCACCTCCATCGCCATGCTGGGGGATCTGGCCGACAGCATCGCCCTGACCTTTGAACCGGGCGGCTGGCCGGCCTCCACCGGCATCACCGACCCCCTGCAGATCGAGGAACTGGCCGGGGGCTTTGTGGAGCTGGACGCCACCGACGTGGCGGTGTTTTCCTCCCACGGGGCCAAGGTGCGCACCATCCAGCCCGGCTACGCCCGCCCGGCCATTGCGGTGGGCAACACCCGCTTTGCGCTGTACAACCGCGCCGGGGCCGAGCTGCGCATCGAAAGCCGCACCTCCACCCTGTACACCCACAAGTTTTCTTCCAACATCCTGCTGTGCGCCATGAGCGCCAACGGTACCACCGCCGTGGTGACCGAGTCCAGCCGCTATGCCGCCTGCGTCCAGGTGTTCGACCCCATGTTCGACCTGCTGTACGAGTGGTGTCCCACCCAGACCGACGGCACCCCGGTGGCCATGGCCTTTGCCAGTGATAACCGCCGGTTTGCGGCGGGGTGCCTGTCGGCATCGGAAGGCCAGTTGTGCACCAAGCTGTTTTTCATGGACCTGAACGCCGACGAGCCGGTGGCCACCTATACCGCCGACGCGGGCAGCATGATCCTGCACCTGTACTGGCTGTCCGACAGCCGGGTGCTGGCGGTGTTTGAGGACTTTGCCGTCCTGCTGGACGCCAACGACGGCAGCGAGGTCGCCCGGTACAGTTATAACGGCGGCTCCCTGCTGGACGTGGATACCGCGGGCCGGGGTGCGGCGCTGCTGCTTGCCGGCCAGAGCGACGCCACCCTTGTGGTGCTGTCCGGCGAACTGAAGGAACTGGCCCGCGTGGATGCCGGAGCCGCTGCCATGCTCTGCTGCACCCGCACCAACATTTACCTCGCCGGCGGCAATCAGGTGCGCCGCACTGGCTACGACGGCGAGACCGACTGGGAGCAGACGCTGGACAATCCGCCCATCGCCCTGCTCAACGCATCCTCGCCGCTGATCTTCAGCGGCACCCAGGTCTGGACCCTGTCCTGACCCCGTGACCCCTATCCCGAAAGGAGAACCGATATGCCTTTGTCCTTTGGCCTGATCTATGATCTGGTCTTTGTCGCCATCCTTGTCATCACCGCGCTGCACGGCCGCCATCAGGGCCTGCTGGCCGGGCTCATGGCCCTGGCCGGTGCGGTGCTGGGCATCGTGGACGCGGTGTGGGCCGCCAGCTGGCTGGCCCCCATGATCTACGCCGACCACATCGGCGTGGCGGTCAGCCAGACCGTCACCGATGCTCTGGTGAACCAGGGCGAGAACCTGTCCGTCGTCATGGAACAGTATCTGGGCTTTCTGCCCAAGGAACTGTTTGACCAGGTCCTGGAACAGCTCCAGCTTGCTTTGCAAAGCTCCAGCGCCGACATCTCCCAGCAGGTGGTGGAAGCCCTGGAACCCATCTTCCTGCCGCTGTTGCAGGCGGTCATTTTCCTGGTGCTGTGCACCCTCATCCGCTGGGTGTTCCGGCTGCTGGCAAAACTTTTGCGCCACTGCAACGACCTGCCCCTGGTGGGCGGCGTCAACCGGACGCTGGGCCTGCTGCTGGGCCTGGTCACCGGCGCCCTGGACTGCTGGATGCTCAGCCTGCTTTTGTGGGGCGCGGCGTCGGTCACCGGCGGAAGCCTGAGCTGGCTTTCCCCCGATGTGCTGTCCGGCAGCATGCTGTACAACCTGTTCATCGGCTTCAATCCGTTTTTGCTATAACCGTATAATCATGGTAAGATAAAGATGCCGGGCGGCGGCGGACCCCGCCGCCTGCGCCTCTTTTCCGCCGCAAGGCTCCGACCCGGGGCCGCGCGGTGATAAAGCGGCTTTTTGCCGCATTTTGTATCGAGGGAGGGAACCCTATGCTTTGTGTCCGTTGTAAAAAAAGAACCGCCGTGGTGTTTGTCCAGCGTATGGAGGACGGCAAACCCATCCAGGAAGGCTACTGCCTGACCTGCGCGCGGGAAATGCATATTCAGCCGGTGGATGATCTGATGAAGCGCTTCGGCGTGTCGGATCAGGACCTGGAAAACATGGAGGAGCGCATGTCCAGCTTCCTGGAGGAAGCTGCCCAGAACGGCGCCATGATGCCCGCGGAGGACGGCGGCGAACCGGAGGAGTTTGTCCCCGGCGGAAGCCCGGTGTTCCCCTTCGGTCCCGGCGCCCAGGCCGAACAGCGCTCCGACGACAAGTCCGGCAAGCACGGCCGGGACAAAAAACAGGAGCGCAAGTTCCTGAACAATTACTGTGAAAACCTGACCCAGAAAGCCCGGGAAGGCCGCATCGACCACATCGTCGGCCGCGACCGGGAAATTTACCGCACCATCCAGATCCTCTGCCGCCGCCAGAAGAACAATCCCTGCCTCATCGGTGAGGCGGGCGTGGGCAAGACGGC
>DXFO01000036.1 GCA_019114415.1 Candidatus Gemmiger faecavium
AGCTCGATGTGGCCCATGCGCTCACGGCGGACCTTGGCGCGGGTGACCTCGACGCCGCACTTGTCGCAGATCTTACCCTTGTAGCGGATGCGCTTGTACTTTCCGCAGTGGCATTCCCAGTCCTTGGTGGGTCCAAAAATGCGCTCGCAGAAAAGGCCGTCGCGCTCCGGCTTCAGGGTGCGGTAGTTGATGGTTTCGGGCTTTTTGACCTCGCCGTAGCTCCACGCCCGGATCTGGTCCGGGGAGGCAAGGCCGATCTTGATCGAATCGAACTCTTTATTTTCCATTCAGCGAACCCTCTCATTTCACTCAAGACTCATAGCGGAAACTGCGGCGATCATTCGCCGTCAAACATCGCGTCGATGTTGGCCAGATCCTCGGCATTGGGCTCCTGATCCTCATCATCCAGATCGGAGTCAAAACCGTCGTCGGCGTCTTTCACGCTGTAATCGTCCTGCAATTCGCTTTCGACCAGCACGTCGTCGCCCATCGGGATGTCGCGGGCGTCAAAGCCGGTGTCGTCGTCGTCAAATTCCTGACGCATATCCACTTCGTTGCCCTCGTGGTCCTGCACGACGATATCCAGGCCAAGGCTCTGCAGTTCCTTGAGCAGAACGCGGAAGCTCTCGGGGATGCCGGGCTTGGGCACGTCGTCGCCCTTGACGATGGCTTCGTAGGTCTTGACACGGCCGACCACGTCGTCGGACTTGACGGTCAGGATCTCCTGCAGGGTGTAGGCGGCGCCGTAAGCTTCCAGCGCCCAGACTTCCATCTCGCCGAAGCGCTGGCCGCCGAACTGGGCCTTGCCGCCCAGAGGCTGCTGGGTCACGAGGCTGTAGGGGCCGGTGGAGCGGGCGTGGATCTTGTCGTCGACAAGATGATGCAGCTTGAGGTAGTACATATAGCCGACGGTGACCTTGGACGGGAACTTCTCGCCGGTACGGCCGTCGTAGACAGTGGTCTTGCCGTCATCGGTCAGGTCGATCTTGCTGAAGTCGATGATGTGGCCCTTTTCACCCATCAGGCGGTCCAGCTTGGTGGGATACTCGGGAGCGTTGCCGGTATGCCACTTCTCGCGGGCATCGGCAAAGCAGTCACGCAGGTCGGACTCGTGAGCGCCGTCGAAGACGGGGGTCTGGACCTTCCAGCCCAGAGCCTTGGCCACGTAGCCCAGGTTGACTTCCAGGACCTGTCCGATGTTCATACGGGAAGGAACGCCCAGGGGGTTCAGCACGATGTCCAGCGGAGTGCCGTCGGGCAGGAAGGGCATATCCTCCTGCGGCAGGATGCGGGAAACAACGCCCTTGTTGCCGTGACGGCCGGCCATCTTGTCGCCCACGCTGATCTTACGCTTCTGGGCGATGTAGACGCGGACCTGCTCACGGACGCCGGGCTGCAGCTCGTCGCTGTTGTCGGGGGTAAAGACCTTGACGTCCACCACGATGCCGTAGGCGCCGTGGGGCACGCGCAGGGAGGTATCGCGGACTTCGCGGGCCTTCTCACCGAAGATGGCGCGCAGCAGGCGCTCCTCGGCGGTGAGCTCGGTCTCGCCCTTGGGAGTGACCTTGCCCACCAGGATGTCGCCGGCGTTGACCTCGGCGCCCACGCGGATGATGCCGCGGTCGTCCAGATCCTTCAGAGCCTCGTCGCCCACGTTGGGAATGTCACGGGTGATCTCCTCGGGTCCCAGCTTGGTCTCGCGGGCTTCGGTCTCATACTCCTCGATGTGGATGGAGGTGTAGACGTCCTCACGGACCAGCTTCTCATTCAGCAGGACGGCGTCCTCGTAGTTGTAGCCTTCCCAGGTCATGAAGCCGACCAGAGCGTTCTTGCCCAGGCTGATCTCGCCGTTCTTGGTGGCGGGGCCGTCGGCCAGGACGTCGCCTGCCTTGACCTGCTCGCCCACCGCAACGATGGGACGCTGGTTGTTGCAGGTGCCCTGGTTGGAGCGCATGAACTTGATGAGCTCGTAGGTGTCGGCAGAGCCGTCCTCGCAGCGGATCACGATCTTTTCGGCGTCGATGTACTCGACAGTGCCGGGGCGCTGAGCCAGGATGCAGACACCGGAGTCGGTGGCTGCCTTGTATTCCATGCCGGTAGCGACAATGGGCTGCTGGGTGACCATCAGAGGCACCGCCTGACGCTGCATGTTGGAGCCCATCAGAGCACGGTTACAGTCGTCGTTCTCGAGGAACGGGATCATGGCGGTAGCCACAGAGACCATCATTCGCGGAGAAACATCCATGAAGTCGACGCGCTCGCGGGCGAATTCCTGAATGTCGTTGCGGTGACGGCCGGAGACGCGGGGACGGACGAAGTAGCCGTTCTCGTCCAGAGGCTCGTTGGCCTGGGCGACGATGTATTCGTCCTCGACGTCGGCAGTCATGTAGACGACCTCGTCGGTCACGCGGCCGGTTCCCTTTTCCACCTTGCGGTAGGGAGCCTCAACAAAGCCGTACTTGTTGATCTTGGCGAAGGTCGCCAGGTAGGAGATCAGACCGATGTTGGGACCTTCGGGGGTCTCAATGGGGCACAGACGGCCGTAGTGGGTATAATGAACGTCACGGACCTCGAATCCGGCGCGGTCACGGGACAGACCGCCGGGGCCCAGGGCGGACAGACGGCGCTTGTGGGTCAGCTCAGCCAGAGGGTTGTTCTGGTCCATGAACTGAGACAGCGGGCTGGAACCGATGAACTCCTTGATGGCGGCGACGACCGGGCGGATGTTGACCAGGCTCTGGGGAGTGATCTCGCCGGACTCCTGGTTCTGCAGAGTCATACGCTCACGGATGACGCGCTCCATGCGGGAGAAGCCGATGCGGAACTGGTTCTGCAGCAGCTCGCCCACGCTGCGGACACGACGGTTGCCCAGGTGGTCGATCTCGTCGGTGGTGCCGATGCCATGGTCAAGGCCCAGCAGGTAGTTGACCGAAGCGAAGATGTCGTCCACGGTAACGGTACGGCTGATGAGCTTGTCATGGTTCTTGCGCAGCAGTTCCTTCTGCTCCTCGGGATCGGAGGTAGCGTCCAGGATCTCGCGGATGCCGGCCAGGGAGGCGCGCTCGTTGATGCCGCACTCGGCCTCGACATCGAAACTGAAGAAAGGCTGAGCGTCCACGCAGCCGTTGGAGATGACGGTGAAGGGAACCGGCTCCTCGGCCTTGCGCTCCACCAGAACGGTGACGCGGGTGACGCCGGCAGCGTCGATGGCCTCGGCCTTTTCGCGGGTGAGCTTCTCGCCCTTGGCAGCCAGCAGCTCGCCGGTCAGCGGGGCAATGATGTCCTCGCCGGCCAGCAGGCCCATGATGCGGCGGGCCAGGCCCAGCTTGTTGTTCATCTTATAGCGGCCGAAACGAGCCAGGTCGTAACGGCGCGGATCAAAGAACAGCGCGTCGATGTGGCTGCGGGAGCTTTCCACCGTCGGGGGCTCACCGGGGCGCAGCTTGCGGTAGACTTCCAGCAGGCCTTCCTCGGTGGAATGGGTGGTGTCCTTTTCCAGGGTGGCGTTGATCTTGGGCTCGGAATCGCCGAAGAACTGACGGATCTGATCGTCGGTGCCCAGGCCCAGGGCGCGCAGCAGCACGGTGACAGGCAGCTTGCGGTTCTTGTCGATACGGACATAGAACACGTCGGAGGAGTCGGTCTCATACTCCAGCCATGCACCGCGGTTGGGGTTCATGGTAGCAGTGAACAGGTCCTTGCCGGTGCGGTCCTTGGAGGAGGAGTAATACACGCCGGGGGAACGGACCAACTGGGAGACGATGACACGCTCGGCGCCGTTGGAGATGAAGGTGCCCGAATCGGTCATGAGCGGGAAATCGCCCATGAAGATCTCCTGCTCCTTGACTTCGCCGGTCTGCTTGTTGAACAGGCGCGCAGTGACGTACAGGGGCGCAGCGTACGTGGCGTCGCGCTCCTTGCACTCTTTAATGGTATATTTCGGGTGTTTGTCCAGCCGGAAATCAATGAATTCCAGAACCAGGTTGCCGGTGTAGTCCTCGATGGCAGAAATGTCGTGGAAAACCTCACGCAGGCCTTCCGCCAGGAACCAGTTGTACGAGTTTTTCTGGATCTCGATCAGGTTGGGCATCCCGATCACTTCGTTGATCCGAGAAAAGCTCATTCTGGTAGTTCTGCCGTTTTGTACGGGCTTGACCTTTACCATAAAATGCAACCACTCCTATTCTCAAGATTGACAAACTTGGCAAAGCACTTTCAAAACCGTCCTCCATGCTGGAAATCTTCGTCGTTTTTCACAAACTTTTCGATTTGGCTTGCACAGTCAACTGTCTTTAGGGCGCTCTATTCCATTTTTGTGATACTAAAACAGTATACGACGTTCAAGCCCCATTGTCAAGCGGTTTTTCGGCATTTCGGCGGCATTTTTTATTTATCATTGAACGCCCGGGCCAGTGTAACATAATTGGTGATTTTGCCGTTTATGGGGTGAAAAATCGCTCTTGACAAATCCATTCGCGCCGGGCGGTATCGTCATTTTGGCAAAAGCTGGAGCCTTGGAACGCTTGACAAATCTGCCGCAATGTGGTAGCAACGCCCCCCTGCCCTCTCTCCTTTTCTATGGTTTTGTGCCTCCCCTGCCGCGGACTGTCCGGCTATGGATTTTTGCAGTTTTCAGGCAGGGCCAGTGCTGCTGCCCGGAACTCTGACCGTGCCATTTGGAAAAAGCAAAGCGGCAGCCGCCGCCCGCAGGATGCGGGGCAGCAGCTGCCGAAAACATATATAAGGTAATGCAGGATTCTCAATCCAGGAAGTCCCGCAGCTTTTTGCTGCGGCTGGGATGGCGCAGCTTGCGCAGGGCCTTGGCTTCGATCTGGCGGATACGCTCGCGGGTGACGTTGAACTCCTTGCCCACTTCCTCCAGGGTGCGGGGACGGCCGTCCTCCAGGCCGAAACGCAGGCGCAGGACCTTTTCCTCGCGGGGGGTCAGGGTCTTGAGGACGTCGGCCAGCTGCTCCTTGAGCAGGGTCTGGCTGGCAGCCTCGGCGGGAACGGGGGCTTCCTCATCGGGGATGAAGTCGCCCAGGTGGCTGTCCTCCTCCTCACCGATGGGGGTCTCCAGGCTGACCGGTTCCTGGGCTACACGCATGATCTCGCGGACCTTGTCCACCGGCATGTCCAGCCGCTCGGCGATCTCGTCGGCGGAAGGCTCATGGCCGTTTTCATGCAGCAGCTGGCTGGAGACCTTCTTGACCTTGTTGATGGTCTCGACCATATGCACCGGGATACGGATGGTGCGGGCCTGGTCGGCAATGGCACGGGTGATGGCTTGGCGGATCCACCAGGTGGCGTAGGTGGAGAACTTGAAGCCCTTGGTATGGTCAAACTTTTCCACCGCCTTGATCAGGCCCAGGTTGCCCTCCTGGATCAGGTCCAGGAACTGCATGCCGCGACCCACATAGCGCTTGGCGATGGAGACGACCAGACGGAGGTTTGCCTCCGACAGGCGCTGCTTGGCGCGCTCACCCTTGTAGCCGCCCTCCTTGATGTCCAGCGCCAGCTGGATCTCCTCGTCGGGGGTGAGCAGCGGCACGCGGCCGATCTCTTTCAGGTAGACCTTGACGGGGTCGTCGATGGAAACGCCCTCTGCCGAGAGGGAATCCTCAAAATCATCCACGCTGTCCTCGGTCAGGGCGCTGGCATCCGCAGCAGCGTCATCCGGCTCGTCGTCCACGATCTCGATGCCGTGGCCTTCCAGAGACTCGTACAGCTTTTCCAGCTGGTCGACGTCAAAGGCGCTCTCCTCCAGCGCGTCGTTGATCTCGTGGGTGGTGAGCTTGCCGGCGCGGCGGCCGTTCTCGATCAGGTCGCGGACAACGTTTTTCTTTTCTGCCATAAGTAAGTTCTCCTTTGGATTGATTTTACCCGGATGGGGTCCTGTGCGGCATCGGCCGCTTTGGATAGTATTTCTTGTTTCAGGGGGCTATTCCTGCTTTTCTTCCGAAGCAGTTTTTTCCTTTACGATGGAGTCAAACAACCGTCGGAATTCATCGTCGCTGGTCTTGCCCGCCTGGGCGCTTTTGGGCGTAGCCTGGCGGATGCGTTCCAGGTACATGTCGATGTCCCGCCGGGAGGGGGTCAGGTCGATGTTCTGGGCCAGCACCATGGACAGCTGTGGCACCACGCCCTCGCTGACCAGCGGACCGATGGAGGTCAGGTTGATGGGCGCGCCGCTGTCGGCACATTGCCAGATGGCCCGGCAGGCCTCCTGCATCTCCGGCAGGATGAGGTCCTCCGCCCGGATGTGCTGGCGGATATAGGGGATGGTATCGGGATTTTTCAGCATGGCCGCCACCAGCTGACGGCCCGCGCTGGCCGCGCCCAGGGCCGCATCGCCGCCCTTATCGTAGGGGACCCGGATGGAGGCCGCGATCCCCTCCCCTGCCAGGGCTTTCTGTTCCCGGCGGCGGGCTTTGCGTCCCGCCGTGCGCATGGCGGTGTTGAGCTGGTTGAGGATGGCGGTTTTGGAAACGCCTGTCTCCTCCGCAATGCGCCCCGCATAGACGTCCTGCGCCGTGGGGCTGACGCCGCGGGAGAGAATGTCCAGCGCACGGCGGATGTATTCCAGCCTGCCGTCGTCCGACTTGAGGTCGAATTGCCGCTTGCACTTGGCCAGGGCAAACTCGGTGGGGTTGGCCGTGCCGTTGAGCAGAGCATCGAACCGGTCCCGCCCGTATTTCTTGATGAACTCGTCGGGGTCCTTTGCCCCGGGGATGGACAGTACCGTCACCCGCACCGGACTGTTGGCAAACAGCCCCAGGCTGCGCTCGGTGGCCTTCTGGCCTGCCTCATCCGAGTCGTAACTCAAAACCACTTCGTCGGCGTATTCACTCAGCAGCTTGACCTGCTCCGCGGTCAGGGCGGTGCCGCAGGCGCAGACCGCCGTGTCGAACCCGGCTTCGTGCATGCTGATGACGTCCATGTAGCCCTCACAGAGGATGTACCGCTTGGAGGCGGACTTCTTCGCCACATTGAGGGCGAACAGGGTCCGGGATTTTTTGTAGACCATCGTCTCGGGGCTGTTGATGTACTTGGGCTTGGAGTCGTCCAGCACACGCCCGCCGAAAGCGATGATATTGCCCCGCACATCAATGATAGGAACCATGACGCGGTGGCGGAAAATATCGTACAGGTTGCCTTTGGCGCTGCGCTTGACCAGGCCGGAGTCTTCCAGTTCCGGCTCGGTAAAGCCCCGCCGTTTGAGGTAATGCAGCAGCCCGGTAAAGCTGTCCGGGGCATAGCCCAGGCCGAACCGCCGGATGGCTGCGTCGGACAGCCCGCGTTTCTGACGCCAGTAACCCCGGGCTGCGTTGGCTTCCGGTGTGGCGGCGTTGAGCTGCTCAAAGAAGTAACGGGCGGCGCAGCGGTTGATCTCCAACAGGCGGCTGCGGCGGCGGGTCTCCTGGTCTTCCTCCTCAGGCAGAGGCATTCCCGCCCGGGAGGCCAGCTGCTTGACCGCCTCCACATAGCCCAGGTTGGAAATTTTCTTCACAAAGGTGATGACGTCGCCTCCCGCGCCGCAGCCAAAGCAGTAGAAGCTCTGGGTCTCGGGGTAGACCACAAAGGAGGGCGTCTTTTCGGTATGGAAGGGGCAAAGACCGGTACAGGTGCGCCCGCGCCGCCGAAGCTGCACATATTGCTGCACCACGTCGGTGATGTCGTTGCGGCGGACGACCTCCTGAATATATTCCTGCGGGATCAATGCGGGCACCTCCTTTGCAATGTACTTGCCTTTATCTGATTCATATAGTGCAATTCAGCACAGACTTCACAGCACCGCCCACTTTTTCGGGACAAACAGTTCCTCGAACAGGTTGGTGGCGAACTCGTCGCTCATGCCGCTGATGTAGTCGGCCACGGCGCGGTCGATGCCCTCATTGAAGGCGATCTGGATATAAAAGTTGGGCATCAGGTCGGGTTCGGCGCTCAGACGCTCATACAAGGCCCCCACCAGCTTGTCCACCTTTTTCTCTTCCCGCTTGGCTTCCTTGTCCACATAGACGGTGGCATACATGAAGTCCTTGAGGGTATTGTAGGCGCCCTCCACCTCGGGGGAAAACTGCATGGTGTTGCGGGGGCTATGCTGCACCAGGTCGGTGATCATGGTAGTGATGCGCTGGGACTTGGTGGTTCCCAGCACCTTGGTGGCCTCGGCAGGCAGGGCCGCGGGGTCCAGCACCCCGGCCGAGATGGCGTCCTCGATGTCATGGTTCAAAAAGGCGATATGGTCGGCCAGGCGGACGGTGCGACCTTCCATGGTGCGCGCCCAGGTCCCCTTGGTGTGGGTGACGATGCCGTTGCGGACTTCCCAGGACAGATTGAGGCCCTCGCCTTCCTTTTCCAGGAAATCCACCACCCGCAGGCTTTGCTGGTAATGGGCAAACCCGCCGGGGCAGAGATTGTTGAGAGCCCGCTCCCCCGCATGACCGAAGGGAGTATGCCCCAGGTCATGTCCCAGGGCGATGGCTTCGGTCAGGTCCTCGTTGAGACGCAGCGCCCGGGCGATGGTCCGGGCGATCTGGCTGACTTCCAGCGTATGGGTCAGGCGGGTGCGGTAGTGGTCGCCTTCCGGGGAGAGAAAGACCTGCGTCTTTTGCTTGAGGCGCCGAAACGCCTTGGAGTGCAAAATGCGGTCGCGGTCCCGCTGGAAACAGGGGCGCATGGGGTCGGGGGCTTCCGGCTTTTCCCGGCCGCGGCTCTTTTCGCTGAGCGTGGCATACCGGCTCAGGGACAGGCGTTCAAGCGTTTCGGTCTGTTCACGGATGGTCATGCTGCACGTTCTCCTTCTCCCCGGCTTTTCCGGCGCGGTTCCTCAATTCCCGGACATTTTACGTCCTTATTATATAAATACGATAAAAAATGAGAAAACACTTCTTTCCCACACAAAAAACACAAAAATGCCGCCCACATGGCGGCAAAAAGGGCATACTGTCCTTATTTTATGGCCTTGGTATGGCCCCTGGCGGCACGTTTTCCTGCTCCGGCGGAACGATGCTCTGGCGGCTTCGACCGTAAAAGTCAGTGAAAAGCCCCCGCCGGCCTCCGGTCAAAGCCCGGCAGGTTTGCCAGTTAACCTGTCAGAACGGGGCGTACTCAGGTTCGGATACTTCCGTATGGGCGCTGCCGCGGGAAAGTTCCTCCAGCGCTGCGCAGAGGGACAGTTCAGTGCCGGCGGGCATCTTCCAGCACAGGGTGACGGCGTCGTCAAATTCGGGCTGGTCACACTTGCCCCCTGCCCCCTGGATCAGCCGCTGGGCCTGCTCAAACAGGGCGTAGGGCAGCCGCACCCGGCAGCGGACGACCTCCCGCATGGTGACGATCTCCGCCCGGGCCAACGCTCCCGAAGCCGCGGCGGTGTAGGCCCGTACCAGGCCGCCGGTCCCCAAAAGAATACCGCCGAAATACCGCGTCACCACCACGATGACGTCGGACAGTCCCGCGTGGCCGATGGCTTCCAGCACAGGGGTGCCGGCGGTCTTGGCCGGTTCCCCGTCGTCGGAATAGCGGGAACGCCCGCCCTGGCGCAGCACATAGGCATAGACGTTATGGCGTGCAGTACGGTTTTCAGCACGGATGCGGGACAGCACTTCCAGCGCCTTTTCCTCCGTGTCGGCAAAGGCGGCACAGCCGATGAAGCGGCTGCGCTTTTCCTCATATTCAAAGGTCGAAGTTCCCGAGATGGTACGATATTCAGCCATAGCGCGTTCCCCTTTCCCGCCGCACACGAAAAAGCGGTGCAGCGGACGTTTCCATCCGCGGCACCGCCGCAAAATGCTTTGTTATTTGCCCATGTTGTAACGGCGCTTGAAGCGCTCAACACGTCCGCCGGTATCGACGAGCTTCTGCTTGCCGGTATAGAACGGGTGGCACTTGCTGCAAACTTCGACACGGATCTCCGGACGGGTAGAACGAGTCTGGATCACATTGCCGCAGGCGCAGGTGATGGTGCAGTCCACGTACTTCGGATGGATGCCTTCCTTCATTTCATTTCACCTCTTTCTCGATCATGATCACGGGAGCCATACTTAATATATGCGCTCATCACAATCTTCGAATTTCGGCTACCAGCATACGCCATCCTGTGCGAACGGAGCAGCCTTCTGAACGATTGCCTAGATATTTTATCAGGCCCGGCATAAAATGTCAAGGGATATTCTTTACAGGGCCTCACATTTCCCGGTCATACCGCACGCGGTAATACACATAGATGCCGCATACGGCCAGATACCCCGCCACCAGCAGCAAAACCGCCACAAAATCGATCTCCATCAGGGCAAAGACCAGCATCAGCGCCGAGAAAATGTAGATCATGGCATCGTAGGCTTTGGCCTTGGCACGGTTGTTCATTGCCACGTTGCGCTCGTCGTTTGTCTCGATCTCGATACGGCGGCGGGCTTCCGGTGCGTCCTTCAATGCCCGGTATTGCAGCCAGGCTCCGGTCCCGTGGCCGAAAATTCCTGCACCCACGCCGATGCAAAGATAAGGCACCACGTTTTCAGCGCCGGCGCGAAGCCAGACCACCCCCGCGATCGTCAATGCGATCCCTGCCACAGCCAGCAGGGTGTACCACACTTGCTTTTTCATTGGGTTTCCTCCTCATAAATAAAAATATCCTCAATGCTCATTTCAAAGTAGCGTGCCAGCCGGAAAGCCAGCAGGATCGATGGGTTATAGCGCCCGTTTTCCAGTGAACCGATGGTCTGGCGGGATACCCCCAGCGCATCGGCAAGTTCTTCCTGGCGGATGCCGCGCGCCTTGCGCAGCTCTTCCAGACGGTTCTTCATGCCATCACCTCACCTTGGCTTCACCCAAAATGTAAAGTTCACTTTCCATTTGTAGAATACCACAGTCCACGCAAAATATCAAGTAAACTTTCCATTTTATAAAATTTTATCTTTTCGCCTTTTGGGGTTTGTGCTATACTGTGTTGCATGGCCGGGGCATCAGCTTCCGGCCCGGGAAAGGATATATAAATAAAGAGAGGTGTTTTGACCATGAGACCTGTAATCGGCATCGTGCCTTTGTACGATGAAGAAAAGCAAAGCTATTGGATGCTGCCGGGGTACATGCAGGCGCTGGAAGCCTGCCTTTCCATCCCCGTCATGCTGCCGCTGACGCAGGACAAGACCGAGCTTCTGTATTTCATCCGGGAGTGCGACGGTCTGCTTCTGCCGGGCGGTCAGGATGTGGACCCCGCCCTGTACGGCGAAGCCCGCAGCGACAAATGCGGTGTCCCCTGCCCCGCCCGCGACACCATGGAGGGTATTCTGCTGGATGCCGCTATCCGGCTGGATAAACCGGTGCTGGCCATCTGCCGCGGCCTGCAGTTCCTCAACGCCCATACCGGCGGCACGCTGTATCAGGATCTGGCCAGCGAGCACCCCGGCGTTGCCCATGAGATGAAGCCTCCCTACGACCGGCCGGTCCACCGTGTGACCATTGAGCGGGAAAGCCCCCTGTATGAGATCGTGGGCGAGCAGGACTACGCCGTCAACAGCTACCACCATCAGGCGGTCAAGGACCTGTCCCCCATCCTGTGCGCTGCGGCGACCTCGGAGGACGGCCTGGTGGAAGCTGCCTGGATGCCGGGCAAGCATTTCATTCTGGGCGTGCAGTGGCACCCCGAATTTGCCTACAAAACCGATCCGGCATCCATGCGGCTGTTTGAAGCCTTTGTCAAAGCCGCCAAATATCCCTGAGTTTTCCTGACAGCCAAAAGTTTTTTCACGTTTCGCCGTCACTTATGACTTTTTCTTATTTTTTTGGATTTTTTTCAAAAAAAGTGTTGACAAAAAGGACCCCCTCGGCTATAATAATACTCGCGCCGAGGACATGAGGTCACGGCGGAACAAAATAAGCGGATGTGGCGGAACTGGCAGACGCGCTAGATTCAGGTTCTAGTTCCCTTAAAAGAGTGTGGGTTCAAATCCCTTCATCCGCACCAAATCCCGAACACGAAAGTGTTCGGGATTTTTTTGTCTGTTTCCATCCAAAGTAAGGCCCGCATCTCGTTCGTGAGATGCGGGCCTTGTTTCATTCGTTCCAACCCTTTTGGGGACCGGTCACTTTGCCACCGAAGTCCGCACCAGGGCGCGGCGCAGGCGGGCTCTGGCCAGTTCCAGTTCCCGGTCATCCAGATCCTTGCGGGCCAGCTGTTCTTCGGCACGGGCACGGGCAGCCTCGGCACGGGGGACGTCGATCTCGTCCGCCCATTCCCAGGTGGTCGCCACAAGGCGGGTCTGCCCCTTCAGCACGCTGAGCAGGCCGCCCATACAGGCTGCGCTGCGGGTGGTGCCGTCCTCCATCACGATATGTGCCTCTCCCATACCGAGAGCGGTACAATAATCACAGTGGCCGGGCAGAATGGCAATATCGCCGGTGATGGTGCGGCAGACCAGGCGCTCCGCCTGGCCGTCAAAAGCACAGCCGTCCGGCGTCACGACTTTCAGGGAATACGTTCCCATATGCTACCTCCCTAAGCCGGATTATTTCTTGGCCTTTGCGTAGACATCGTCGATGGTACCGGCAAACAGGAAGCTGCTCTCCGGCAGATCGTCGCACTCGCCGCCCAGGATGGCCTCGAAGCCGCGCAGTGTCTCCTTGAGGGGGACGTACTGGCCGGGCATGCCGGTAAACTGCTCCGCCACGTGGAAGCTCTGGGACAGGAAACGCTGCACCTTACGCGCACGGGCGACGGTCAGCTTGTCCTCCTCGCCCAGTTCGTCCATACCCATGATGGCGATGATGTCCTGCAGTTCCTTGTAGCGCTGCAGCACCTTCTGGACGGCGCGGGCCACGTCGTAGTGGCGGCGGCCCAGCACTTCGGGGCTGAGGATACGGCTGGTGGACTCCAGCGGGTCAACGGCAGGGTAAATGCCCTGGGCTGAGATCTCACGGCTCAGAACCGTAGTGGCATCCAGATGGGTGAAGGTCGTGGCCGGGGCCGGGTCGGTCAGGTCGTCCGCGGGGACGTAGACCGCCTGCACCGAGGTGATGGAGCCCTTGCGGGTGGAGGTGATGCGCTCCTGCAGAGCGCCCATCTCGGTGGCCAGGGTAGGCTGGTAGCCGACGGCCGAAGGCATACGGCCCAGCAGCGCGCTGACCTCGGAACCGGCCTGGGTGAAGCGGAAAATGTTATCAATGAACAGCAGCACGTCCTGGTTCTTGACGTCACGGAAGTACTCCGCCATGGTCAGGCCGGACAGAGCCACACGCATACGGGCTCCCGGGGGCTCGTTCATCTGGCCGTAGACCAGCGCCGTCTTGCTCAGAACGCCGCTCTCGCTCATTTCGCCGTAAAGGTCGTTGCCCTCACGGGTGCGCTCGCCGACACCGGTAAAGACCGAGTAGCCGTTGTGCGCCGTAGCAATGTTGTAGATCAGCTCCTGGATCAGGACCGTCTTGCCGACACCGGCGCCGCCGAACAGACCGATCTTGCCGCCCTTGGCATAGGGGCAAATCAGGTCGACGACCTTGATGCCGGTCTCCAGGATCTCGGTGGCACCCTCCTGCTCGTCAAAGCCGGGGGCAGGACGATGGATGGGCCAGCGCTCCAGGCCTTCCGGAGCGGGCTTCTCGTCGATGGGCTCGCCCAGCAGGTTAAAGACACGGCCCAGGCATTCCTCGCCGACAGGGACCGTGATGGGGCCGCCGGTATCCACCGCCTTGTCGCCGCGCACCATACCGTCGGTGCTGCTCATGGCGATGCAGCGCACCACGTTATCGCCGATCTGCTGCGCCACCTCGGCCACCAGACGGGTGCCGTGGTTGTCCAGCTCGATGGCGTTGAGCAGGGCGGGCAGGCTGCCTTCCGGGAACCGGATGTCCAGGACCGGGCCGGTGACCTGCACCACGCTGCCGATATTTTTCTCCGACATGGGCTACAACTCCTTGTCAAATGGTTTGGGTCAATCCGCGCCGGCGCCGGCAACGATCTCGGTGATTTCCTGGGTGATCGCCGCCTGGCGTGCGCGGTTGTAATGCAGATTCAGCCGCTCGATCATATCGGCTGCGTTCTTGTTGGCCGAGTCCATGGCCGTGCGGCGGGCGCCCAGCTCACTGGAAACGCTCTCGCACAATGCGCCGTAAACAACGCCTGCCAGATATTCGGGGATGATGGCGTCGAACACCTTTTCGCTGTCCGGCTCGTACAAAATCATCTCCCGGCCCGGCATTCCCTTGCCGGTGCGCGGCACGTCAAAGGGCAGCACCGGCAGCACCATGGCAGTCTGGGTCAGCATCGAGACAAACTGGGTAAAGACGATGCGGATCTCCCGGATCTCGCCGGCAAGATACAGCTTGCACAGCATCCGGGACACCTCAAAGCAGTCGCTGACCGACAGCTCCCCTGCCATCTCAAAGGCCTTGCTCACAATGGGAACGCCCCGGCGCTCGTAGTGCTCCACGGCGCGGCGGCCGATGGGCAGCACGCAGATGTCCTTGCCCTCGGCGTCGGCAGCGGCACAGCGAAGCACGTTGGCATTGTAGCCGCCGGCCAGGCCGCGGTCGCCTGCGATGACGATATAGCAGGTGCGGCCGGTCTCCCGGTGAGCCAGGTAGGGGCTCTGGAACTCGGTGTTTGCCGCGGCGATGTCATACAGCGTATGGTACAGCGTCTCAAAATACGGGCGGCTGTGCTCCACGCGCTCCTTGGCGCGGCGCAGCTTGGAGGACGCCACCAGCTCCATCGCCTTGGTGATCTGCATGGTACCCTGCACGCTCTTGATGCGCAGTTTGATGTCTTTCATGGAACCTGCCATGCAAACCGCCTCCTTTCCGCCGTATTATCGTGCCTTGACAAAGGCATCGGTGTACTCCGTCAGCACCGCGGCCAGCGTCTTGTCCGCGTCCTCGGACAGTGCGCCGGTGTCGCGGATCTCCTGCATGACGCCGCAGGCCTGGGAATTGGAATCCAAAAATTCATACAGGCCGCGCTCGTACTCCTTGACGCCGGACACGGCGACCTTGTCCAGATATCCCCGCACCGTGGCGTACAGAATAGCCACCTGCTTTTCCACCGGCACCGGGGAGCTGCGGTCCTGTTTCAGGACTTCCACAATGCGCTCGCCCTGAGCCAGGCGGGCCTTGGTGTCGGCGTCCAGGTCGGAGCCGAACTGGGCAAAGCCCTGCAGTTCGCGGTACTGGGAATAGATCAGTTTCAGGGTACCGGCGACCTTCTTCATGGCCTTGATCTGGGCGTTGCCGCCGACACGGGAGACCGAAATACCCGGGTTGACTGCCGGCATGACGCCGGAGTGGAAGAGCTCGGTCTCCAGGAAGATCTGGCCGTCGGTGATGGAGATGACATTGGTGGGGATATAGGCCGACACGTCACCTGCCTGGGTCTCGATGATGGGCAGCGCCGTCAGCGAACCGCCGCCCTTGGCGTCGGACAGCTTGGCCGCGCGTTCCAGCAGACGGGAATGGAGATAGAATACGTCGCCGGGGTAAGCCTCGCGTCCCGGGGGACGGCGGATCAGCAGCGACAGGGCGCGGTAAGCCACCGCGTGCTTGGACAGGTCGTCATAGATAATGAGGACATGACGGCCCTTGTGCATGAAGTATTCGCCCATGGCGCAGCCTGCGTAGGGAGCGATATACTGCAGCGGGGACAGCTCCGACGCGGTGGCCGACACCACGATGGTGTAGTCCATGGCGCCGGCGGCAGTCAGCTCCTCCACCAGGGTAGCCACGGTGGAGCGCTTCTGGCCGATAGCAACATAAATGCAGATCACGTCCCCGCCCTTCTGGTTGAGGATGGTGTCTGTGGCAATGGTCGTCTTGCCGGTCTGGCGGTCGCCGATGATCAGCTCACGCTGGCCGCGGCCGATGGGGATCATGGAGTCGATGGCCTTGATACCCGTCTGCAGTGGCTGCTTGACCGGCTGGCGGTCCAGGATGCCGGGGGCCGGGGACTCGATGGGGCGGTATTCCTCCGCCGTGATGGGGCCTTTGCCGTCGATGGGCTGGCCCAAAGCATTGACGACACGGCCGATCATGGCATCGCCTACCGGCACCGACACGACGCGGCCCGTCCGCTTGACGACGCCGCCTTCGCTGATGCCCTCGTCGCTGCCCAGCAGAACGATGGAGACGGAGTTTTCCTCCAGGTTCTGGGCCATGCCGTACTCACCGTTGGCAAACTGCACCAGCTCACCGGCCATGCATTTGTCCAGGCCGCTGGCGCGCGCGATGCCGTCGCCTACCATGGTGACGACGCCGGTCTCGTTTTGCTCGATTGCATTGGCGTAGTGCTTGATCTGCGCCCGGATGATCCGGGAGATCTGTTCAGGTTTCATCTGCACGTCTACGATTCACCCCTCAATCTTTTCAGTTGCACTGTATCAGTTGCAAAGTATGCGCATTCCCGCGCGGGGGCCTCACAGCGTGAGGGAATCCAGCCCGGCGCGGATGCCGTCCAGGCGTGCGCGGACCGTGCCGTCCAGGCGCATGCCGTCCATATCCAGACGGATGCCGCCCAGCAGCGCGGGGTCAACGGTCACGTTCAGCTCGATCTGCTTGCCCGTGACCTGTTTCAGCTTTTCGGTCAGACGGGCGCGGGTCTCCTCATCCAGAGGAACCGCCGACGCCGCCTGCACACGCAGGATGCCGTGCGCCTGGTTGTAGCAGTCCCGGTAAGCCTGGGCACAGCCGGGCAGTTCCCGCAGGATGCCCTCGTCGCACAGCAATTTCAGAAAATTGACCACATAGGGATGGACCTGACCGCCAAAGGCTTCGTCCAGCAGGTCCCGCCGGGTGGCGTGGGACAGGCTGGGCAGGGCCAGCAGGCGGAAATATTGGTCGTTGTCCGCAAAGCAGGACACCGCGCCGTCCAGTTCCGCCAGAATGCGGTCATCCAGGTTTTCCTCGGCGGCCAGTTCAAAAAGGCTGCCGCCGTAGCGTTTTGCCTGTTCTGTCACGATGCGTCACCCACATTCCGGATAAACTCGTCGATCAGCGCGCGGTGATCCTGCTCGCTGATCTCGCGCTCGACCACACGGGATGCAATGTCCATGGCGATGCCGCCGATCTCATCCTTGAGCTCGTTGACCGCCTTCTTCTTTTCCTGTTCGATGTCGGCCTCGGCCGCGTCACGCATGGCACGGGCCGACGCACGGGCCGCATCCACGATCTCCTGCTCCCGTTTCTGGGCGCGGAGGGTCGCGTCGCGCAGCATGGCGTCGCTTTCCTGCCGGACGTCGCGCAGACGGTCCTGGTACTGCTGTTCCAGCGCAAGGGCCTGCTGTTTCGCGGCATCGGCGTCGGCGTACATGGTGTCGATCTCCTTCTGGCGGTCATCGATCATCTTTTTCACCGGGCCAAACAGAAAATGCTTGAGCACCAGAAAGGTGATCATCATGTTGCAGAAGGTGAAAAGCGCAGTCCACGGGTTTACGCCGACAAAGCTCTCAAAATCCGACAAGTCCTGACACTCCTCTCTTTCCCGGGTTCCAAGTGCGGCTCATCAAAATACGAAGAGCAGCAGCAGGGCGATGACCAGAGAGTAAATACCGGTGGACTCAGTGATCGCACAGCCCAGGATCATGTTGGTACGCAGCATGCCCATGGTCTCGGGCTGGCGGGACATGCCCTCCAGCGCCTTACCGACGGCGTTGCCTTCGCCGATGGCGGGGCCGATAGCGCCAAGACCCATGCACAGACCAGCGCCCAGTGCGCAGGCCGCTCTTACGATTGCTTCTTCCATCATAGTTCGTAGCCTCCATATCGTTGATCGTTTTGGGGGATCATATTTTATCTTCAATCGTCGGAACGATTTGAATTCCTTGTGTTATTCACCGGCCGTCTTGGCAGGTTCCGGGGGCGGGCAGGCGTTGCCGATATACACCATGGTCAGCAGGCTGAACACCAGCGCCTGTACGCCGCCGGAAAAGACGTCAAAATACAGGCTGAGGATACCGGGGATGCCCACTTCCAGGTACGGCACGCTGGAAAGTCCCGCCAGTGCCAGCAGGCCGGTCACGGCGAAAACAACGCCGAAGATCTTGCGCATCAGTTTGTGGGCCTTGAAGCCCCAGGCAAACAGTGCGATGCCGATCACCAGGACAATGACCGCCGCCACAACGCTCTGGGCTACCAGGCCCAGCACTGCCGCCGACAGGGTCGCCAGCGCGGTATACAAAAGGCTGGTCAGAACGCCGCCGCCCGCGATGTTGCCGAAGTGACGGAACGCCATGGAGATGGGCTGGGCGATCTCGGAAACGATGTTCATGGGCAGCATGACGGCAATGGGTTCCGAGAAACCTTTCAGCCAGCCGAAAAAGCCGTTGGCACGAATGCCGCAGGCCCAGCACAGCACGCTGGTCATGAGCGCCCAGGTCAGCGTGGTGGAAAGATCCGCCGTGGCCGAGCGCAGGATGCCGGTCATACCGATGAGGGTGCCGAACAGCGACGACAGGAACAGCGCGCCGACATAGGGCGTCCAGTACAGGTTATGGGGGCCCATGGTGTCGGCCACCATGTCATACAGCACGGTGACGCCCTTTTCCACCAGGACCTGCCGGGCTCCGGGGCGCTTTTGCAGGTTGCGGCCGAGACAGATGCCCGCAATGCAGAGCAGCACCATCACCACAAAGGACGACACTGCCGTCTGGGTAATGGGAATGCCGCCGAACAGCGGGATTGTAAAATAAATTTTCGGTCCTGTCACCGGGGTTCCTCCTTTCCGCCCTGGAAAAATCCGATGAATTTGAGGGCAAGCTGTGCGCACAGCAGCGGCACCAGCGCCGCCACGGGATCACAGATGCCCGCCTTGAACAGTACGATGAGTATGACCGCCATTCCCAGCAGGCGCATACTGGCCGAAGCCAGGATGGACACCCGGACATGGGCGGCTTCCTCTTCATCCTTGGCTCGGTCGAGGGCATTGGACACGGTGATGGACAATACCAGAAAATGGCCCACCGACATGGCCCCACCGATAAGGGCGCCCAGCAGGACCTTGGCGTCCAGCCCGCCCAGGAAGAAATACACCGCCAGGATCACCGCAACGCAGACCGCCTCCACGGCGGCCAGCCTGCCTACCTGGCCGAGTACATCACGATATTTGTGCATAAAGTTCCTCCCCACGGGCAGTATGCCCCATTAATGCTGATTGAAATAGACCGGCGGCTTTTTGCTGCGGTCTTCCCGCTCCCCTGCCTGACGGTCCATGGCCCGCAGCGAGGTGACAAGGCCGCTTACTGCGCCGAACACGCCCACCAGGACGCCCACGACGATGACCCAGCCGCCCAGGGCAAAGGTCTTTTGCAGCCAGACGGCGGCCAGGATGCTGACCACCAGCGGCACCGCGATGGATAAGCCAAACTGCGTCAGCCAGACAAGATGCCGCGCGGCCTGATACATATCTTTCATAGGGTCGCTTCCTCCCGCAGACGGCATTGCCGGGATGATTCATCATACGAACCCAGTATAGCCTGTTCAACCAAATATTTCAATGTATTTTATCCACTTTCACCAAAAAATATTGTGTATTTTGTTGTTTCCAAACACAAAAAGCCCCGCGGCCCGGAGGTTTTTCCGGGCTGTGGGGCGGCGTGTGTTGTAAAGGATCAGCGCTCCTCCAGCGGGATGTAAGCGCGGGGTTCCATGATGCTCTCGTATGCAGGGCGGATGATCTTGTCCACGTTGACCAGCTCCTCGATGCGGTGAGCGCTCCAGCCGACGATACGGGCAATGGCAAAGATGGGAGTATACAGTTCCAGAGGGATGTCCAGCATGTTGTAGACAAATCCGCTGTAGAAGTCCACGTTGGTGCTGACGCCCTTGTAGATGTGGCGCTTGTCCGCAATGACCTGCGGAGCCAGGCGCTCGATTATATTATAGAAGTCAAAGTCCTTCTTGCGGCCCTTGGCCTCGGCCAGCTGCTGGACAAAGCCCTTGAACACCACCGCACGGGGGTCGGACAGCGAGTAGACCGCGTGGCCCATACCGTAGATCAGGCCCTTGCGGTCGAAGGCCTGCTTGTCCAGGATGCGGCTGAGATAGTCGCGGACCTCATCCTCGTCGGTCTCATCGTGGACGGTCTCACGGATGTGGTTGACCATCTCCACGACCTTGATGTTTGCACCGCCGTGCTTGGGACCTTTGAGGGAGCAGAGCGCCGCCGCCATGACCGAGTAAGTATCCGAACCGGAGGAAGTGACCACGCGGGTGGTGAAGGTGGAGTTGTTGCCGCCGCCGTGCTCCATGTGCAGGAGCAGGGCGATGTCCAGGACGTGGGCTTCCAGGTCGGTATAGCTGCGGTCGGGACGGAGCATCTGGAGGATGTTTTCCGCCGTGGACAGCTCAGGCTGCGGACGGTGAATGTACATGCTCTCGCCGTTGAGATAGTAGTTATAGGCATGGTAACCGTAGACCGCCAGCATGGGGAACACGCTGATCAGCTTGATGCACTGTTCCAGCTGGGTCTGCAGGTCGTTGTCCCCGATGGTATCGTCGTAGGAGGCCAGGGTCAGAACGCTGCGGGTCAGGGTGTTCATCAGGTCCTTGCTGGGTGCTTTCATGATAACGTCGCGGGTGAAGTTGGTGGGCAGGTCCCGGCACTTGGTCAGGACGTTGCTGAACTCTTCCAGCTGCTTGGGGGTGGGCAGATCACCGATGAGAAGCAGGTAGGCGGCTTCCTCAAAGGCAAAGCGCTTGCCGCGCAGACCGCGGATCAGGTCGTAGACGTTATAGCCGCGGTACCACAGTTTGCCCTCGCAGGGAGTCTTTTTGCCGTCCACCATCTGGAATGCGTCGATACGGGAAATGTTGGTGATGCCGGTCAGGACACCTTTGCCGTCCTTATCCCGGAGGCCGCGTTTGACGCCGTATTTGTCGAACAACGCCGGGTCGATCCGATCGTTGTGGACGCATTGGTCGAGGTAGATTTTCGCTTCGCGTTCGATCTCTGCATAGTTTGCCATAGCGGCCTCCTTTTCCTGTTATGAAGTTGTTTTACGGCATTTTGCGGACCAGGTCCACCAGGATATCCGCACATTGCTGTGCGGACAGCACGGAAGTGTTGAGCTGAATGTCGTAGTTTGCCCTGTCACCCCAGTTTTTGCGGGTGAAATAGTGGAAGTACTGTTCCCTCTCCTTATCGCGGCGGCGCATCAGATAACGGGCTTCCTGCTCGTTCACCTTCTCCGTCGCCATGACATTGCGGCAGCGCTGGTCCTGGTCGGATGCGTAGATGAACACCCGCAGCGCCCGGGGACCGTTTTCCCCCGAAAGCGCCTCGGTGGAGCAGCGGCCGATGAACACCGACGGCTGCTTTTGCGCCAGCTGGCGGATGGTGCCCTGCAGGGCCTCGAACATCTCATACAGATGGGTACGCGCACTGTACGGATTGGGATTGGTTGCCAGCGCAAGTTCAAACAGCAGGCTGCCTGCCTGGCGCTCGTCAAAGTTGCGGAGCTGGCCCACGTCCAGGCCGGAACGCTCTGCTGTGCTGAGCAGCAGTTCCCCGTCGTAGAACGGCATGTCGAGTATCCCGGCTGCCTTACGGCCGATCTCCCGTCCGCCGCTGCCGAACTCTCTCTCAATAGCGATCGATCTCATGCTTTTTCCTCCGTTTGCGATGCCTGACATTCATGGCTGGCCATCGCCTCATCGAGGTTGCGCCGGACCTTGGACAGTACGCTCCGCATACCCTCCCGTTCCTCCGGCGTAACGCCGGACATCATCTGCTCGACCACGGTGTGCATCATCGTTTCGTAGTCAGCTGCCAGGCACCGGCCCTTTTCTGTCAGGCCCAGATGCAGGCACCGCCGGTCGGCGGAATCCTCCGTCAACGTGATGCAGCCGGTTCGACGCAGGTTGTCCACCGATTTCGAGATATGCGCTTTGGACAGGTGCTTGGCCTCGCTGATGTCCCGGGCCGTGTCGCTTTCCACGTTGTGAAGCAGGTAGAACAAAATCTCCAGTTCCACATGACGCAGACCGCTGGCCTGCATCAGGTCCATACTGGCATGTTCCAGTATGCGGCGTATCTTGTGCCCCATATACAGCAGATCGTATTCCCGGTCCATCGGTATCCTCCGCGCAAAACAGTTCATTAGCGAACTTTCTTCTATTATACCGTATTTTGGCCGCGCCGTCAAAGGGATAACGCGTGAATAAAATGTAAACTTTTTTGAATAAGCTCTCATCCCCTATTTTTCGGCCCGGTTCGATGTTCTGCGCCGCCCTGCTTGACGAAAGCACTTTTGCAATGGTACTTTTTTTCTTGAAATGCCGCAGGCATAAAGCGCGCACTGCATGAGAACAGAAAGGTCCCGCAAGAACTGCCATATGGAATAACCGAAGTTCCTCATAAAGCCGATGCCGCAGGGCAGAAGAACGCTTGCGCTTTCCGTAGATTGCCCCTCGGCAGCACGGCAGATACCGCTTTGCCGTCCGCGTTCCGCGGCTTTGTGTGCCCATGGAATCGCCCGGCACACCGGTATATATTTTCAAAAGGGAGGTCCCGCCTTTTGTTTTCCGAATCTTTTTTGTCTGTATCTTCCACCCCGTCCGATGGGGTCGCCCTGATCCCGGCCCGCAGCGAAGCGCTGCTTTCGGCCTGCCTCGCCGTGCGCAGTGCGGTGTTTACCAAAGAATACGGCATCCCGCAGACCATGGAACGGGACGCAGCCGATGCTCTCGGTACCGGCTGCGAGCATTTCCTCGTCCGGCTGAACGGTCAGGATGCGGGCGCACTGCGGTGTGTATTTCCCTCGCCGGGAGTGGTGCGCTTGCAGCGGTTCTGCATCCTGTCCGACCTGCGCGGGCATGGCATCGGTCGGGCGGTGCTGGCAGCCCTGGAGGAATTCTACCATGACCAGGCCGGGCAGTTTGAACTGGACGCCAAGTTCCGCGTGGAGGGGTTCTATCTTGCCTGTGGCTACCGCACAGTATCCGATGTATTTATGGAGGCAGGCGTCCCCCACGTCAAAATGATAAAAAAGCTGTAAGCGGATACAGGCACACAAAAAAGGCCCCGGCACGGGTTCCCGCACAGGGACCTCGTACCGGGGTCGTTTTATTTTGTTGTGATTTTGGCGCGGCTGTCAGTCCACATATTCCGCCAGTCCGCCGGTCCGTCTGGTGTGGAGGGACACACTCAGCACCAGGCCCACGCACAGGTACATCATCACCACGCTGGAACCGCCCGCCGAATAAAAAGGCAGTGTAACACCGATGACCGGCAGGATCTGCAGGTTCATCCCCAGGTTGATGACACACTGCCAGAACAGCGTGGCAAAAATACCAACGCAGATATACCGGCCCAGGGCATCGGTGCTGCGGTAGGCTGTGCGCAGCGTCCGGGCGGCAATGCCAAACAGCAGCAGCAGGACAGCGGCCGCCCCCAGAAATCCCAGCGCATTGGCCAGGTAGCTGAAAATGAAGTCGTTCCAGGCATTGGGAACAAAGATATGCTCACCTGTAAAAAGGCCCTGCCCGGTCAGGCCGCCAGTGCCGATGGCCATGGAGCCCTTGTTTTGCTGGTAGGTGAAATCCGCAAGTGTGGGATCGCTTGGGTTGAGCACCGCCAGGATGCGCTTGAACTGGTATCCTTTCAGAATATCCGGTTTGAGCAGCAGAAGCGCCGTGCCGCCCGCCACCGCAGTGATGCCTGCCCCGGCAATGAGCCAGCCGGACAGTCCGCCGGCAAACAGCATAATGGCTCCGATGCCCAGAAAGACCAGCGCGGTGCCGTCGTCGCCCTGAATGTGGATGGCCGCCACCGGCAGCAGAATATGCACCAGAAGCCCCAGCAGGTTGAGCGGGCGGTTGACTTTGCCCCGCACCCGTTCCAGATGCCAGGCAAGGGTCAGCACAAAACTGATCTTGGCCAGCTCCGTGGGCTGGAAGGTCATGCCGCCCACACGGTACCAGCTGTAATTGGAGGTGCCGCCCGCGTCATAACCGATGGTCAGGAACCCTGCCCTGTAATTATGCAGAAACAAGGTGGGCGCCACAAGCCCCCACGCGACCACGGCATGCAGCGGCCAGGCGCGGGCAAGGGTGCGGTAGTCCACGGTGGAAGCAATGATGGCAAGCATTATGCCCAAAAGACTGGCGATCAGCTGCACAGAAGCCTTATTGTTGGAGCCGCCCAACTGACTTTGTCCCACGCTCATCAGCACAACGATACTGATGACCGAGCAGAGCCCGCACATTACCAGATACGGCATATCGGTCCTGGCCGCATAGCGGCGCATCAGTCTGAACAAAAGCGCTCCTCCTTTCCGCAAATTTGCAGCCGGGTCTAAAAACCCAGTATCATTATACTGTTTTTCGCCCTTGCCGAAAAGGCAGGCACGAAAATTTTACAAAACCCGCGCGGCGTTGTATAATAAAACAATTTCAGATGCCCGCATTTTGCATTGCCGCCAAAAAATGGCATCGTCACACAAAGGAGTATGCGCCGTATGGAACAATATATGACCTCTTGCCGCGCTGAAACCGTGGAACTGGGCCGCAAACTTGCGTCCCGCCTGACACCGGGCACCCTGATCGCCTTTACCGGCGGACTGGGCGCGGGCAAAACCGCCATGTGCCAGGGCATCGCCGAGGGTCTTGGCTGCACCGACCCCGTCTCCAGTCCCACCTTTGCCATTGTGAATTATTACCGCGGGCCGCAGCCTTTTGCCCATTTTGATCTGTACCGCATCCACACCGAGACCGACCTTGCCGCCGCCGGGTTCTATGACTACCTGGACATGGGGGCCGTGGTCGCGGTGGAATGGAGCGAAAACTGCGCCGACATCATTGAGCGGGAACACCCCGTGACCATCTGTATTGAGCACCTTGGGGCGGATGACCGCCGCATTACCATCAACGGGCTGTGAGCGCCCGCTGATGCAGTCAGGAGGTATGATCCGATATGAATATTCTAGCCGTGGATACCGCCGGGCGTTCGGCGTCGGTGGCACTCATGCGGGACGACGCCCTGATTTATGAGACGGTCTGCAACTGCGGCCTGACCCACAGTGAGACCCTGATGCCCATGATCGACGCGGCCCTGAAAACTGCCGGCCTGCGCCCCGACAGCATCGACCTGTACGCCGTGACCGCGGGGCCCGGCAGCTTTACCGGGCTGCGGATCGGCCTTTCCGCCGTCAAGGGCATGGCCCTTCCCCGCCAGACGCCTTGTGCGGGCGTCTCCACGCTGGAGGCCCTGGCCCGCTGCCACACCGGACAGGGCGTGGTGATCTGCGCGCTGGATGCCCGGCGCGGACAGGTCTACTGGGCTGCGTTCGACCTGGAAACCCACGAACGGCTGATCCCCGACGCGGCTGCTCCGGTGGAAGAAGCCGCAGATTTTGCCCTCCGCTGTAAAAAAAGCGTATTTTTTGTTGGCGACGGGGCTGCATTGTGCTACAATGTGTATAAGCAGGCGTTGCCCTGTCCCCCGGCGCTGCGCGTCGGACGGGCGGCAGGCGCTGCGCTTGCTGCGAGGGAAATGTGGAAAAACGGTCTCTGTGTATCCCCCGCCCGCCTGATGCCCGACTACCTGCGTTTGAGTCAGGCAGAGCGCGAGCGCGCCGAGAGAGAGGCCCAAAACGTTGAAAAAGGAGCCAGTTCATTATGACAGCACCCATGAAACCCGTCGCCCTGGGGGCGGATCACGCCGGTTTTGCATTGAAGGAGACCCTGCGCCAGCACCTGGAAGAGCGCGGCATCCCCTACCGTGATTTTGGTTCTTACGATGGTTCGCGCTGCGACTACCCCGACCGCGCCGTGCCTCCCTGCGAGGCCGTAGCCCGGGGCGAGTGCGATTTTGCCGTGCTTTGCTGCGGCACCGGCGTGGGTATGTCCATCTGCGCCAACAAGGTCAAAGGCATCCGTGCCTGCTGCTGCAGCGACAGCTTCAGCGCTGAGTACACCCGCCGCCACAACGACGCCAACGTCCTGTGCATGGGCGCCCGCGTTGTCGGCCCCGGCCTTGCCTGCCAGCTGCTCGACCTGTTCCTGGACTCTCCCTTTGAGGGTGAGCGCCACCAGGCCCGCGTGGAAAAGATCACCGCGCTGGACGAGCGCCGCTGAGCCTTTGGTTTGTATTCCTCCTGCGCGTGCAGGGCATTGATAATCCGAGCCGTCCGCAGCCGACCGGCAGGCGGATGCCAAACTTTGCGATGTAAGGAGTCACCACTATGAGCGTTGTAGAGATCGTCGATCATCCTCTGATTCAGCACAAGATCAGCCTGATGCGGAACCGCCACACCGGCACCCGCGAGTTCCGTGACCTTGTCAGCGAAGTTGCCATGCTGCTTTGCTATGAAGCCACCCGTGATCTGCCCACCGAGGAAGTCGAGGTCGAGACCCCGATCTGCCTGGCGCGTACCAAGGTCCTGGCCGGCCGCAAGCTGGCGCTGGTTCCCATCCTGCGCGCAGGCCTGGGCATGGTCGACGGCATGCTGAACCTGATCCCCGCCGCCAAGGTCGGCCACATCGGCCTGTACCGCAACGAGGAGACCCTGCAGCCGGTGGAATACTACTGCAAGCTCCCCAAAGATATTGCTGAGCGCGAGGTCATCGTTCTGGATCCCATGCTGGCTACCGGCGGCAGCGCTTCCGATGCCATCACCCAGATCAAGAAGCACGGCGCACGCCACATCAAGTTCATCGGCCTGATCGCTGCTCCGGAAGGCCTGAAGACCCTTCATGCCAACCATCCTGACGTGGACATCTATGTCGGCGCTCTGGACGAAAAGCTCAACGACAACGGCTATATCGTCCCCGGCCTGGGCGACGCGGGCGACCGCATCTTCGGCACCAAATAACTTCATCTGCTACCGCTTCGGGCGGGCGTCGGTAAACCGGCGCCCGCCCTTTTTTGCTGCTCTTTTCCCTGCTTTCATCAAGCCAGGCTTTTCTCCGGAATTACTCTGTTTTTCCTGCTGCCGGGGCGGCTCGCCCGTGCCGGCATCCGGGCATTCCGTGCTTCCTGTTCCGGCCCGACCGGTTTCTTTTCCGGGTGCGGCAGCACCTCAGCACTTTTTCATCACTTTATCGTATATTCGTTATTTTTCGCTTGTTTTCTTTTGGCAATCCTTATCAGAAACACCGGCAACACAGCCTTGCAGCTGCCTGGAAAGCCGCAGGCCGGATGCCGCCGCGGAGCGGGTCAAAGGCTTCCGTCATTTTGCTGTAAAAGGTCCGGATTTTTTTGGCATTTACCGCCATTGACTTTCCCCCCGGAGAAGCCTATACTGACTGTAGAAACGTTTGACAGTTTTTTGTCAAGCTCGTTTCTGTATTTACATTACCAGGCGCGCCGCACGGGCTTTCCAAACGGAGCGCACCGAACGGCGACACTATAATGCGCCTAAAGTCAGGAGGTTATTCCAATGGCCAGATTTACTCTCCCCCGGGATTTGTACCACGGCAAGGGTTCCCTTGAAACGCTGAAAACGCTGGAAGGCAAAAAGGCCGTTATCTGCGTAGGCGGCGGCTCGATGAAGCGTTTCGGATTTTTGGATCGCGCGGTCTCCTATCTGCAGGAAGCCGGCATGGAAGTCAAGATCATCGACGGCATTGAGCCCGATCCCTCGGTGGATACCGTGATGCGCGGCGCGGCTGTCATGCAGGAATTTGGTCCCGACTGGATCGTCGCCATGGGCGGCGGCTCCCCCATCGACGCAGCCAAGGCCATGTGGATCAAATACGAATACCCCGACATCACCTTTGAGGATATGTGCAAGGTGTTCGGCATTCCCAAGCTGCGCAAGAAGGCTCACTTCTGTGCGATTCCCTCTACTTCCGGCACTGCGACCGAAGTCACCGCGTTCTCCATCATCACCGACTATGCGAAGGGCATCAAGTATCCCATCGCCGACTTTGAGATTACCCCGGACGTCGCCATCGTTGACCCCGATCTGGCCGAGACGATGCCCAAGAAGCTGGTGGCTCACACCGGTATGGATGCCATGACCCACGCCATCGAGGCGTATGTCTCCACCGCCAACTGCGATTACACCGATCCTCTGGCCATCTTTGCCATCCGCATGATCCAGAAGGACCTGATCGATTCCTACAACGGCGACATGGACAAGCGCGATTCCATGCACAATGCACAGTGCCTGGCCGGCATGGCGTTCTCCAACGCTCTGCTGGGTATCGTCCACTCCATGGCTCACAAGACCGGCGCGGCGTTTGCCGACTACGGTGCACACATCATCCACGGCGCTGCCAATGCCATGTACCTGCCCAAGGTCATCGCTTTCAACGCCAAGGACCCCGTTGCGAAACAGCGTTACGGCATGATTGCCGACGAGATGAAGCTGGGCGGCGCCAATGACGACGAGAAGGTCGCACTGCTCATCCAGCATCTGCGCGGCATGAACGATGCGCTGAACATCCCGCACTGCATCAAGCAGTACGGCGCCGACAGCTATCCCTGCGAGCAGGGCTTCGTTCCTGAGGAAGTTTTCCTGGAGCGTCTGCCTGAGATCGCCAAGAACGCCATCGGTGACGCCTGCACCGGCTCCAACCCCCGTCAGCCGTCGCAGGAAGAGATGGAGAAGCTGCTCAAGTGCTGCTACTACGACACTGAGGTTGACTTCTGATCTCGTTTCGTGGCTGAAACGTCCCGCAGCAAGTTCCGGGACATGAAAACTCCCCGCACCGCCTACCTTCCGACGGTGCGGGGAGCTTTTTATTCCTTCATAATCTACTCATAAAAAACCAGCGCAGGACAGCCGAAAGTTTCGGCCGCTCTGCGCTGGTTTTTGCACATCGGAAAGTTTTGGAATCTTACTTACGGTTGCCGTCGTCATCAAAATTGCGTTTCAGTGCCCGCTCGGTAACGGCAATGACGCCCAGCAGAGGAACGATCTGCACACAACAGATCACGGCTCCCGCCATGCCCACGGAGTCCTCGCTCTGTCCCCAGAACGGCAGCAATGCCGCCACCGACAAAGGCAGCAGCCCCCAGCCCCACCGGAACATCAGCTTACCGGAGTAATGATGGGCAAACTGCCAGGTCTCCTGATTCTTCATGGAGCGGGGCGTCCGGTATCCGAACAAACCGTTGATTTCTTTTGGAGCGCGGGTGGAAAAGTATCCGCCGAACCCGATCATGATGACCGGCACCAGCAGGTCCGTGAACAGCATAAACAACCAGAATCCCACCGTCTGTCCTCCCTCCCCTGCCGTTATCCGTGCCGCTGCACCAGAACGCAACGTCTCGCAATCCAACGGAAATTTGCCCCGGAATACAATACTTGCAGGGACTTTGCTCTCCGATGTCACCAACGGTTCCGGCATCTTCGACGGCTTTTTGTGCGATGGCGGTGAGCGGCATCCCAAGTGTAAAATTCAATGCCGTTTCCTGCTCAAATCGAAATTGCGATGCACCGTTTCTTTTGCAGGCCTGAATACATTTTGTTATTTATAGAACGCGATATACAATATGTACAACAAATTCCAATTTTTCAACGCCTGACAGTCACTTTTTCTGTCGACGCTTGATTGGATTGGCTCTGTCGGGAAACTTCTCTTAAACCTGTTCCCGCAAGAGGCCTGCCTGATAGGCATCCAGCAGGTGTTCCAGATCGCTGATGAGCGCCCGTTTTTCCGCGCCTTCATCGGTATCCCGGACCAGAATGCGCTGGGGTGCCACATAGATCTGCTCGCTGCGGGAAGCAATGTCCTCATCCTCCCGGATGGCCTTCTCGGCACTCTCAAAAGGCTGATGGGTGCGCAGGGTCAGGCCGCGGCTGTTATACACCAGTGTGTAGCCCGCAATACCGGTACGGCTGTGATAGGCACGGCAGAATCCACCGTCGATGACAACGATCTTGCCGCCGCCCTTGACGGGGCTTTCTCCCTCGATGGCGCGTACCGGGACATGGCCGTTGATGATATGACAGCCCTCCCCTTCCAGGCCGAACTCTTTCAGGATCATGTCGGCAGTCTCGGGGTACTGGATGTGGCGGTAATAGGGATTTTTGACCTCGGCATGAGTGGCGGGGTCCGCAATGTACAGCCGCTCAAACGTGGTCATGGCGCTGCGGCCGAAAATCGGAGACAGACGCCCGCACCACAGATACCACAGGAAATCCTGTCCCGCCTGACGCCGGGGACTGTCCGGAGCGGCAAAGTAGCCCTCCCGGGCGCGGCGGTCGCAGTAATCAAACAGGGCTTTGCCGGAATAGCCGCGTCCCTCAAAAGTTTCGGAGGCAAACTCTCCATCCTCGGTCATGGGAACGGCGCCGTGGTACAGCAGATTCCCATTGAACACCTTATAGACCGCG
The DNA here is from genome assembly GCA_019114415.1 of Candidatus Gemmiger faecavium. Classification (GTDB taxonomy): domain Bacteria; phylum Bacillota; class Clostridia; order Oscillospirales; family Ruminococcaceae; genus Gemmiger; species Gemmiger faecavium. Next base: position 30,264 of record DXFO01000036.1, read on the forward strand.
CCTTTTGCGTAAAGAAACTGCACCTGCCGCTGAAGGCGCTCGCTTTCCTGAAAGGAACGGATCAGCCCGCGCAGAACTTTCTCCTCAAAATCGGTCAGGCGGCTGGGATCGGCCGGATCCACCGTGGGAAACACCGGGTCCAGCAGCGGGTAGGTCTTTCCTCCGCAGCACACCGTGCCGGCTTCATAATCAATCTGATTGAGGTAATCCCGGCCTGCACATTCAAAATCCGGGTTTCGGGCAATGACCTGGGCCTCCAGTTTGAGCATCATTACCGTTACAGCTTTGTGCATCCGAGCGGTGCGGGCAATGGTATCCGGTCCCGGCGTGGTGCGCGGGTCGATATGCGGACGCCAGCGCCGGACGTCGGTATCAGCGTAGAGCTGTTCCGCCAGATGTTCCAGCGGCCGCAGGTTGATGCCGTAGCCGTTTTCCAGCGTGGCCAGATTGTTATAGGCCACCGTGGTTTTGAGCACGGTGAAAATGCAGATGGGGCTGCCCGCGGCGGCGCCCATCCAGACGACGTCGTGGTTGCCCCACTGGATGTCCACATCATGGTGCTCGATCAGGCGGTCAAGGATCTGATCCGGCCGGGGGCCCCGGTCGAACAGGTCCCCCACAATATGCAGGCGATCCACTGCCAGGCGCTTGATGACCTCGCAGAAGCGGACAATGTAGGCATCCGCCCGGTCATGGCGGATGATGCTGTCAATGATCTGCCCGTAATACAGGTCTTTATCGTGGTCCTCAAAATGGGCATGGAGCAGCTCGTCAATGATATGCCCGCAGTTGGCGGGCAGGCAGCTGCGCACATGATCGCGGGTGTGTTTACTGGATACGAACCGGCACAACTCGATCAGCCACAGCAGATTCTTGCGGTACCATGCGTCCAGATCCTCCTGCCGCGCTTTGAGTTCGGGAAGTTTCTGATTGGGATAGTAGATGAGGGTGGCAAGTTCGGCGCGCTCGGCATCGGGAACGCTGTCCCCCAGCACGGTGTCGATCTTCTCCCGGATGACCCCCGATGCACTGTTCAGGATATGGATGAATGCCTCGTTTTCACCATGAAGGTCACTCATAAAATGTTCGGTGCCTTTGGGCAGACGCAGCAGCGCTTCCAGATTGATGATCTCGCTGGACGCTGCCGCGATGGTGGGGTATTTCTCTGCGAGCACGCGCAGGTAGCGCATCTGCTCCGGCGTGGGCGCAATGACATCCGACATTACAGGACCTCCCTCTGGTATGGTGGTGAATTTCTTTAATCAAGGGGCGGCGGAGTAGTGCGCAGCAGCTGGATGCCCGCCCCCAGCAGATTGGGGCCGAGGTGTACCGCCAGCGTGGCACTCAGACTGCCGTGAATGATCTGATGACAGCCAGGCAGACGTTTTTTCAGCTGCTCCTCCAGGCGGTTGCCTTCCTCCGGCACGCCGCCGTCGCAGACGATCAAATTGAATGCCGGCGTCACCGGGGCATCGTCCCGGATCTTTTCCACAAGCTCAAGCAGCTTTGCCTGCACCGCCGCCCGGCCGCGGACCTTGGCTGCCGTGGTGATGACGCCCTCCTTGTCGAACATCAGGATGGGCTTGATCTGCAAAAGTGCCCCCGCAATGGCCGTGACCTGACCGATGCGGCCGCCGCGGCGCAGATATTCCAGGGTATCAATGGAGAACATGGCGGTGGTGTCCTCGATCAGCTGGGCGGTCAGGCGTTTGAGCTGTTCAAACTCCATTCCGGCCGCGGCATACTGTGCCACCTGCACCGCCTGGATTCCCACGCCCACGCTGGCGCTTTTTGTATTGAACACAGCGATATCCAGGTCCGTGCGTTCCTGTGCAATGAGACGCAGCTGATTGGCAGTGCCGGAAAGGACCTCCGCCAGAGGCAGAACGATCACCTGCGTGTATCCCGCCCGGGCAATGGCGTCCAGTGTTGCATCAATGTCGTCGCGCATGGGCAGGCTGGTCTTGAAATCCTCGTTGGGCTGGCGGCGGTAGATCTCCTCCACCGTAATATCAATGCCATCGCGGTAGTCTTTCCCGCCGCAGGTCACGACCAGCGGAAGTCGGAAAATGGGATACTTTTTGAAGTATTGCTGCGGCAGATCACAGTTGGAATCGGTAAGCACGGCTATTTTTCCGGGCTGCGTCATGGTCCTTCGGCTCCTCTCTCGGCCCCGGGCGGGGTGTTTTTGCATGGGGTTGTGTTCTTTCTTTTATCGGTTATGATACAAAATATTGCGATGTATCAGGGTTCAATTCACTTTGCGGCATCAGGAACTGCCTCAGCTTTTTCACCATTCTCGATATCCGGCTCCTGGCAAAACGGAAGCACGCATATGATCGGCAGGCCAATCGCCACCATCAGGATATAGCGGTAGGAATAGGCAATGGGGACCGCCACCATAATGACGGCCCAGCCTGCCAGAAACGGCGCCAGGGTCAGCATTCTGCGCCGGCATTTTCCTTGGCCGATCAGCAGTGCGGCCGACAGCAGCATGATCCACACTGCTGTTCCCGACGGAACATATACCGTATGATACCGCAGTGACTCTGCAATAGAATGGCCCGTGATCACATCCGGCCAGTCGGTAATATGCCAGCCGCGGTCCGCAGAATCCTGTATTCCGATCCAATAATCACTGTAATTCCCGCCAATTACCCCCGGCTGCCAGAATCCCAGTGTCTGCATCAGGTAGGCCTCGACATAGGTTCCGAAATTTCCCGGCAGCAACTGCACCCAAACTTTCAGGAAATCTCCGAAGTGTTCTTCCAGATATTCCCGGTCAAGTTCCGCGTTGCCTTTCAGATCATCAGAAAGGGTGGGGCAATACTTATCGATCCATTCCTCCTTCGGCAGAATGCTGTATAGAACGCTTTCTTGTTCCGGGGAAAGTGTTTCCCCGGAACAGATCACAGCGGCTAGCTGCTGGAGCGGAATCGAGATCGATTCGGTCAGACTGTCCTTTCGAATTTGCAGTGCATCATATACTGGTCCCTGTATCACCATGGTGCCTACCACGACTGCCAAACCACAGGCCAGTATTCTTTTGGCCTGGCGGCGCAGCAAAATCAGCACTGCCAAAAGGCAAAGGATCAGAACATGTATGCCGTTGTTGCGCCAGAAGCACAGGAACAAAGCCGTAAGCGCAAATTTCAGACACGGTTTCCATCCGGGCGTCTTTGGCAGTTCCCAAAGCTGGATTGCCAGATAGACAACGCCTGCCGAAAACAGACCGTCTTTCCACACTGCCATACCGTAGGAGGCAAAAAAGCCGGAAATGGCATACATAGCTGCACAGCCCCAGGCCGCCCAGCGAGGCGCTCCTACTTTCCACAATTTATAGGAAACCGCCGCACAGGCCGCCGCAAACACAACGCTTTGGGTCAGTGCATACAGGAATACACCGAAATGCGGGTCTGATTTGACCAAACTACCAAGCCACAAAAAGAACCGCAGCGTCAGGATATACAGAACGACCCAGTGGTTGCTGTTCGGAACCCCCGGTGTCATTGCTTCCTCCAGGGTGAGGGCCCCGTCTCCCACGATACCCGCCGGATAAAAGGTGAGCAAATACGGGGTCCAGCATACAAAAATCAGCCCCCACATAATCAAAAAGACCCGATTGTCCGGGGTGCGGGCTGCCGCGGTCGGAATACGGAACCGTGCCGTCAGGCGCAGCAAAGCCGTAACCGCGGGATACAGCAAAACGGCAAGTGCCAGCGCTGCCACGGCGGAACCTGCGCCCCAATCAATATAGTTCACATCGGGGCCGTCACGCATCCCGCCGGAAAACTGCACATCCTTCCCTATAACGATTGCCAGCGAAACCAGCAGCGAATAAATTGCACTGCTGACTTTGGCTCGCATGACCGCAGGATTTTCCTGTTCTTTCCGGTATAACCATGCGGAGGCTGCCGCTCCAAAAACCGGTACAATCGGCCCGTTCCATTCCAGGTGATATGCCGCCAGCACGGCGCAAAGCAGAAGCACCGCCCCCACAGACAAATCTGCCGGCAGATGCAGGCGCTTACTTTGCTTTTCTGTCATACTTTCATTTTCCCTTCTATCATCACATCGTCAGTTCCTGCATGGCTGCCATCAGGGGCGGGATCAGCTGCTTTTTGCGGCTGACCACACCGGGCAGAACCGCTTTGCCGTCCCGGGGCTCCACATGGAAGGCCGCGCGCACAATCCGCTCGGCGTCGTGGCCGGTGAACATGAGATCGGTGCTCTGTTTCTGCACGTCGGTGAACATATAGAACACCATGGGCAGGCCGTGATGAGCGGCGGCTTCCGGCAGGTAGGGACCGACCAGGGCTTCGGCCGCTGCACGGGACTTTTCCGTCATATAGCTGCTCTGGCCCACGCCGAACTTGACATCGCCGCGGCTGAACACCTTGAAGTCGGAGACAAACACTTCCTCCGCCGTCTTGCCGGTCAGATCGCCGCCGGCCTCAAACATCTGCTCGGCGTAGGTCTGGATGTCCTCCCCCGCAATGCGGGCCAGCGCGTTGGCGGCCTGCTCATCCTGGGGCGTGGAGGTGGGCGAACGGAACATCAGCGTGTCCGACAAAATGGCAGACAGCAAAAGTCCCGCGATCTTTTTGGGGATGTCCACCTCGTTTTCCAAAAACATCTGGAATACGATGGTGGCGGTGCAGCCCACCGGCACATTGCGGAAATACACCGGCGTGTTGGTCTCCAGCGTGCCGATGCGGTGGTGGTCGATGATCTCCAGAACTTCCGCCTGGGCCAGGCCGTCTACCGCCTGGGTCTTTTCGTTGTGGTCCACCAGAATGATCTGCTTGCGGTGCAGGTTGAGCAAATTCCGGCGGGAAACCACGCCGCAGTATTTGCCGTTGTTGTCCAGGATGGGGAAATAGCGGTGGCGGACGCTGGCCATGACACGGCGGGCGTCCTCGATGGGCGTATTGACGCTGAACTTGAGCAGGTCTTTCACCCGCATGAAATGCCGCACCGGAGCCGACTGGCTGACCAGGCGGGCGGCCGCATAAATATCGTAGGGCGTGACAATGATGCTGCAGCCCTTCTCCCGGGCCAGCGTCTCAATGGTGCGGGGCGCGGCCTTGCCGTTGCAGATGACAATGCACCCTGCGTCACATTCGATAGCGCAGAGCTGGGTATCATAGCGGTTGGAGACCAGCACCAGGTCACCGGGTTTGAGCTGTTCCTCCATGATCTCGGGGCTGCCGCCGATATAGATGCGGCCGGCCACCTCGGCGTCGGGGTCACCCACCACCATCTCGCCGTCCAGGGTGGAGAGGACGTTGCGGTAGCTGGTATGGGCATCCGCCAGCACACCCGTATCCAGCAGGTCCATGTTGGCGTTGGCGATATCCTTGACCGTGATCAGGCCCAGAAGTTCATCGTCTGCATCGGTGACGCAGAGGGTGTCGATCTCCGCGTCGCGCATCATGCTCCACGCCGCCTTGACGCTGAGTTCCCGGTCGATGCCCGGCTGACGGCGGATATCGATGTCCTTGATCTGGGGGCTGACGTCGGTGCACAGGCGCGGCGGTTCCACGTCAAAATGTTTGAGCACGAACTCGGTCTCGCGGTTGAGCTGACCGGCACGGCGGGGTTCGCAGACCATCTCGCTGGCCTGATTCTTCAGATATGCATAGGCGATGGCCGAACAGATCGAGTCGGTGTCGGGATTGACATGACCGATCACGTTGACCTTGCGCCAGACATTGGCAGTAGGCATTTGCATAAAAAGCATTCCCCTCTCTGTGCAGCAAACGATTTACGGCATCGTTTGTTGCGCTTTGCCGCATTCCTGCGGGATGCGGGCGATTATTTCTGTGTACTTTATTATAACATGGAAAAAGTGCTTTTGCGATTCTTGACAAGACTTACATGCTGCCGTAAAATTATGCTGTATGCTTATCTACGGCAGTGTGCCGTATCCGGGCACCCACGAGGAAATAGAAAGTGTAAAGAGGTATCGCACAGTTATGGTAAGAGAAAATCTTCGCAATATTGCCATCATCGCGCACGTTGACCACGGCAAGACCACCCTGGTCGACCAGATGCTGAAGCAGTCCGGCGCGTTCCGTGCCAACCAGCAGGTTGCCGAGCGTGTCATGGACTCCGGCGACATCGAGCGCGAGCGCGGCATCACCATCCTGGCCAAAAACTGCTCCTGCGTTTACAATGACGTCAAAATCAACATCGTTGACACCCCGGGCCACGCCGACTTCGGCGGCGAGGTCGAGCGTGTCCTCAAGATGGTCAACGGCGTTCTGCTGCTGGTAGACGCCGCCGAGGGCTGCATGCCCCAGACCCGTTTCGTCCTGCAGAAGGCTCTGCAGCAGAACCTGTCTCTGGTCATCGCAGTCAACAAGATCGACCGTCCCGACGCCCGCATCAAGGAAGTCATCGACGAGATCCTGGAACTGCTGATGGATCTGGGCGCCACCGACGAGCAGCTGGACAGCCCCATGGTGTTCTGCTCCGGCCGCAACGGCACCGCCAGCTACGACTGGACCCATCCCGAGGACGGCACCGACCTCAAGCCCCTGTTTGATACCATCCTGAAATACGTCACCCCGCCGGAGGGCGAGCCTGACCAGCCCATGCAGATGCTGGTTTCCAGCGTGGACTACAACGAGTTCGTTGGCCGTATGGGCGTGGGCCGTGTGCAGAACGGTGTCATCAAGGTCGGCCAGAGCGTTCAGGTCTGCGACTGGCACAACCCCGACGTCCGTGTGAGCGGCCGCATCACCAAGCTGTTTGACTTCAAGGCCAACGGCCGCGAGCCCATTGAGGAGGCTTCCGCCGGTGATATCGTTGCCTTTGCCGGTCTGCCCGACATCACCATCGGCAACACCATCTGCGATCCTTCCAAGGTCCAGCCCCTGCCTTTCGTCAAGATCAACGATCCCACCGTGGAGATGACCTTCTCGGTCAACGACAGTCCCTTTGCCGGCAAGGAGGGCAAGTACGTCACCTCCCGCCAGATCCGTGACCGTCTGTTCCGCGAACTGCTGAAGGACGTTGCCCTCAAGGTGGAGGATTCCGCCACCACCGATTCCTTCCGTGTCATGGGCCGCGGTGAGATGCATCTGTCCATCCTGATCGAGACCATGCGCCGTGAAGGTTACGAGCTGCAGGTCTCCCCGCCCCATGTCCTGACCCACGAGGAGGACGGCAAGACCATGGAGCCCATGGAGCGCGTGGTCGTTGACGTGCCCGAAATGTACCAGGGCGCTGTCATGACGGCGCTGGGCGCCCGCAAGGCCCTGCTGGTCAACATGCAGCTGATGAACAGCCGCACCCGTCTGGAGTTCCGTATGCCCAGCCGCGGCCTGTTCGGCTACCGCAGCCAGTTCCTGACCGATACCCACGGCGAAGGCATCATGAACACCATTTTTGACGGCTACGATGAGTGGCAGGGCGATATCGCCACCCGTTCCAGCGGCTCCCTCATCAGCTTCGACACCGGCACGGCCGTCACCTACGGTCTGTTCAATGCCCAGCAGCGCGGCACGCTGCTGGTCGTCCCCGGCGAGAAGGTCTACGAGGGTGAGGTCGTGGGTTACACCCCCACCGGCGAGGACATCACCGTCAACGTCTGCAAGACCAAGCACCTGACCAACACCCGCGCATCCGGCAGCGACGACGCTCTGCGTCTGACCCCCGTTTCCAAGCTGAGCCTGGAAGCCTGCCTGGAGTTCCTGGCTCCCGACGAACTGCTGGAGGTCACCCCTGAGAACTTGCGCATCCGCAAGCGCATCCTCAACCACGACCTGCGCATGAAGGCCACCAGCAAGAAAAACAAATAAGTTTTTCCTGTAAAGCATAAAAACTCCCGCACACCGGTCAGTCCGATGTGCGGGAGTTTTCTTTTTGTCAGCGGATGTTTCTGCACGCTGTTTGCCGCCGGGGCAAGCTGCAAGCCTGCGGATGCGGTGCTGCTTTTTTGTCAGGAAAGTTCAAACATACCGTTATACAGCTGGTAGTATTCGCCTTTCTGGGCAAGGAGTTCCTCGTGGCCGCCGCGTTCCACGATCTGGCCGTGTTCCAGCACCATGATGGCGTCGGCATTTCGCACGGTGGACAGCCGGTGGGCGATGACAAAGACGGTGCGGCCCTCCATCAGCTGATCCATGCCCTTTTCGATGAGGGCTTCGGTGCGGGTGTCGATGGAGGAAGTTGCCTCGTCCAGGATGAGCACCGGCGGGTCGGCCACCGCCGCCCGGGCAATGGCCAGCAGCTGCCGCTGCCCCTGGCTGAGGCTGGCGCCGTCCGAGGTGATGCGGGTATCATACCCCTGGGGCAGACGGCGGATGAAGGAGTCGGCATTGGCGATCTTGGCCGCCCGGACGACTTCCTCATGGGTGGCATCCAGCTTGCCGAAGCGGATGTTTTCCTCGATGGTGCCGGTGAACAGATGGGTGTCCTGCAAAACGATGCCAAGGCTCCGCCGCAGGGAGTCCTTCTCGATCTCCCGGACGTCGATGCCGTCATAGGTCACGCTGCCCGCGTCGATATCATAAAACCGGTTGATGAGGTTGGTAATGGTGGTCTTGCCTGCGCCGGTGGAACCCACAAAGGCGATTTTCTGCCCCGGCTTGGCGTACAGGCTGACGTCCTTCAAAATGGTGTGGCCCTTGTCGTAGCCGAAGCTGACGTCATGGAAGCGCACATCTCCCCGCAGAGGGACCAGGGAACCGTCCGGTTTCTGCCAGGCCCAGCGGCCGGTCTTGTCGGTGCAGGCGGTCAGAGTCCCCTGCTCCTCCCGCACATTGACAAGACGGATGCTGCCTTCGTCCACTTCCGGTTCCAGGCTCATGGCTTCAAAAATGCGTTCGGCGCCGGCCATGGCCGCCAGCAGGAAGTTGCTCTGCTGGGTGAACTGGTTGATGGGCATAGCCGCCTGACGGACAAACACCAGATAGCTGGCCAGGCTGCCAATGTCGGTCATGCCGTTGAGGGCCATGACACCGCCCAATACCGCCACAATGGCATAGTTGATGTAGGAAATGCTGACCACCGCCGGGACCATGGTGGCGGCGTAGCTCTGGGCGCCGGTACCTGCCCGGCGCAGGGCCTCGTTTTTGCTACCGAAGGTCCGCAGGTTTTCTTCCTCATGGTTGAACACCTTGACGACCTTCTGGCCGCTGACCATTTCCTCGATGTAGCCGTCCAGATCGCCCAGGCTGGCCTGCTGGCGGGTATAGTAGGACTTGCTGCGGCGGCCGCTGTACCGGATATACAAAAACATGGCCGCGTAGCCCACCACCACCAGCAGCGACAGCTGCCAGTTGAGTACAAACAGCATGACCAGCGTGCCGGTCATCTGGATAAAGCTCTGGATGCACATGGCAAAGCTGTTGTTCAGAGCGTCCGCCACGGTGTCCACGTCGTTGGTGAAATAGCTCATGGTATCGCCATGGCGCTGGGTATCAAAAAAGCGCAGGGGCAGCGTCTGGATATGGGCGAACAGATCGCGGCGGATATCGTACAGCACTTTCTGCGCCGCACGCACCATGGTCTGGGTATAACCGAAAGCCGCCAGCACGCCTGTGGCATAGATGGCTGCCGTCACCGCCACGCCGCGGACCAGGGCGTCCGGGTCGCCCTCCCCCAGGCTGTTGACGATGGGGCGGATCATGTAGGTGCCCAGCAGATTGCCCAGGGCGCTGATGGTGACCAGCACGGCGACGATGAGAAAGAGGAACTTGTGCCTGCCCATATAGGACAGCAGTGTGCGGATGGTAAAGCCCAGGTTTTTGGGCCGTTTCCCCGACAGAGCTTTAGCCATTTTCGTTGCCTCCTTTCATCTGGGATGCGTAGATCTCCTGGTAGATGGGGTCGGTGCGCAGCAGTTCGGCGTGGGTCCCCACCGAGTGGATGCGCCCGTCGTCCAGCACGATGATTTTGTCGGTATCCATGACCGAGGTGATGCGCTGGGCAATGATGATCTTGGTCATGCCGGTCATCCTGGCCAGCGCCTCACGGATACGGCCCTCGGTGGCGGTATCCACCGCGCTGGTGGAGTCATCAAAAATCATGATCTTGGGCTTTTTCAACAGGGTACGGGCAATGCAAAGGCGCTGTTTCTGGCCGCCGGAAACATTGACGCCGCCCTGGCCCAGGTCACTGTCCAGTCCGCCGGGCATCCGTTCCAGAAATTCATCGGCGCAGGCGGCGCGGCAGGCGGCCCAAAGGGTCTCGTCGTCGGCATCGGGATCGCCCCAGCGCAGGTTATCCCGCACCGTGCCGGAAAACAGCACGTTTTTCTGGAGCACGATGCCCACCGCATCCCGCAGGACGGCAAGGTCGTATTCCCGCACGTCCCGGCCGCCCACCAGGACCTGGCCCTCGGTGGCGTCATACAGGCGGGGAATAAGCTGGACCAGCGTCGTCTTGGCGGAACCGGTACCGCCCAGCACGCCCACCGTCTGCCCCGAGGCAATGTCCAGATCGATACCGGACAGGGCATACTCCCGGGCGTCGGGATGATATTTGAAGGAGACGCCACGGAAAGAGATGCTGCCGTCCTTGACTTCCTTGACCGCCTTGTCGGGGGAGGTCAGGCCCACGGGTTCGTCCAGAACTTCCGCCACGCGGTGCGCGCTGGCCAGAGAGCGGGTCATGAGCAAAAACACGTTGGAGATCATCATCAGGGAATTCATGACCTGCAGCACATAGCTCAAAAAGCCGGTGAGCTTGCCCACTTCCAGCTCGCCCTGCAGGATCATGTTGCCGCCGAACCACAAAATCATGACTGCGGCCGCGTACATGGTGAACTGGAACGCCGGCAGGTTGAGCACCGCCGTGCGGAAGGTATCCTGGCTGACGTCCATCAGTTCCCGGTTGACAGTGCGGAACTTTTCCTCCTCATACTCGCCCCGGACAAAGGCCTTGACCGCACGGATGGCGGTCAGACATTCCTGCACCACGTTATTCAGGTGGTCCATGGCCACCTGCAGCCGGCTGTACATGGGGGCGATGCGGCGCAGGATGCAGGTGAGCACCACCGCCAGCACCGGCACACAGACAAAGAACACCAGGGACAGTTTGGCGTTCATCCAGAAGGACAGCCCCACGCCCATGACCAGCATGACCGGGCCGCGTACCATGGGGCGGAAGCCGCCGTTGATGGCGTTTTGCAGCACCGTAACGTCGGTGGTCATGCGGGTGACCAGGGAGGATGTCTCGAAATGGTCCAGATTGCCGAAAGCGTATTTCTGCACCTTGGCATATTCCGCCTCCCGGATGCGTGCGCCAAGGCCGTAGGCGGCCCGGGCCGCATAGCGGGCATACAGCAGGCCGGTCAACAGGGACAGCAGCGCACAGACTGCCATCTGGATGCCCTTTTGCAAAATGATGCCCACATCCCCGGTGGCCACGCCCACGTCAATGATATCGGACATCAATACCGGGATGATGAGTTCAAAGGAGGTCTCGATCACCACCAGAGCGGCTCCCAGCCACAGATCCCGGCGGTAAGGTCCCAGATATCCAAACAAACGTTTCAAATCCTTCATGGTTCGATCCTTATTCCTCCCGTTTTCTCAGATTGCGGTGCGCCCGCGTCAGATAATCCGCAAACCGGCGGCGTTCTTCCGGAGAAAACCCTTCCAGCATCCGCTCCTCCAATGCATCGCAGCAGCCCTGCCAGCTGAGGGCGGCCTCCCGGCCTTTTTCGGTCAGTTCCACCATACCGGTGCGGCGGTCGGCGCGGTCGGCGGTGCGGCAGATGAACCCGCCCTTTTCCAGCGTGTCCAGCATCCGGCACACTGCCGCGGGATCAACCTCAAAATATTCGGCCAGGTGTTTCTGGCTGCAGGGGCCGTTCTGCGCCAGATACGCAATGAGTTTGGGCTGGCCGGTCCCCAGGCCCAGCGCCGCCCCCTTGGGCCGAAGAAAGGCCCGCTGGGCATGAAATGCCCGGTACAAAAGCATATGGAATGTCCGCTCCAATGTCGTACCCTCCATTCTTGATACGTCAAAAATTGATATGTCAATCAACAGTTTTATTATAGCCCGGCCCATACATTTGTCAACCTGCATGGGCCGGGCTTGCCGTAAACCATCTATTATGCCTTCTGACGGCGCAGCCGGGCGGGCAGCACATGGTCAAGTCCGCCCCACACCAGAGACAAAACCAGATACGCCCCGCAGACCAACGCCCCCGCCGCGATCAGCCCCAGGGTGCTCTGCCCCGGAAGCAGCCGCAGCGCGCACCAGCCTAACACGCCGCAAGTCAGCCCGAACACAGCGGGCCGGCCGAACCAGCTCCACCAGCCGGGATGCATCCGGGCGCGGCGCAGCATCCGCCGGGTGTTGAGGGTGAAGGTCAGCAGATTGGACACCGCCATAATGCCCAGAAACGCCCAGATGCCGTACCGGGGCAGCAGCACCACGATCCCCAGGATACGCACCGCCGAGTCCAGCAGCGAATACCGGAAGGTCGCCAGCTGTTCCCCCAGTCCCTTGAGGATGCCGTCCACCATGCTCTCCAGGTACATAAAGGGCGCGATCATCCCCAGCACGCGGATGTACTCCCCCACCTGGGCGTCGCCGTACAGCAGTTCCGCCGCCTGCCGGCCGAACAGCACAAAGCAGCAGCCCGCCAGCGCCGAGAACAGCCCCGCCATCCGCATGGTGCCGTCGATGAGCCGGGCCGTGGCAGTGGCATCCCGCCGGGCGTTGGCCCGGGCGATCTCCGGCATGAGCAGACTGGACAGCGCCGACAAAATGGAGAAGGGGAAAAACAGCAGCGGAATGGCCATGCCCTTGATGGCGCCGTACTGGGAAACAGCTTCGGTCCGGTCCCCCAGATAGAGCGCCAGGCAGAGGGGGATCAGGCTGCTTTCTGCCGCCTGCAGTACGCTGGCCAGAATACGGCTGCCCTCCACCGGAAGCAGGATGCCTGCCAGTTCCCGGCGGGTATAGGGCCGGCGGCCGTCGTCCTCCCCGGCCTGGAAAGCAGGGTCCTTGTGAGCAAAAAACGCCATGACACCGCAGGATACCGCCTCGCTCACCGTGTTGCCCACCAGCACCGCGGCACAGGCATAGCCCGCTCCCCAGGATGCAGTGCGGCGCAACGCCAGCCACACCACGCCCATGCGCACCAGCTGTTCAATGAGCTGCGCTACCGCGTTCGGCTCAACCCGCCGTCGGGCCAGAAAGCACCCGCGCAATGCGCCCGCCACCGCCATGACCGGCAGGCTGGGGGCCAGGATCTTCAGCCCCAGCGCCCCCCGCACATCATGCAGCACCCAGCGGGCCAACGGTTCCGCCAGGGCAAGCTGGGCCGCCATGGCGGCAAAGCCCAGCGCCCCCGCCGTGACCACCAGCCCCGAAACGGTGCGGGCCATGCTGCGGCCCCGGGCAAGGCTCTGGGCGGCCAGGCGGGTGGAGGCAACGTTCATGCCCGACGACGCCAGGGACACGAACACCATATACACCGACAGGATGAGCTGATACAGGCCCATGCCCTCGCTGCCGATGCTGGACGCCACAAACACCCGGAAAGCCATGCCCAGCACCCGCAGCACCAGCCCGGACACGGTAAGGATCGCCGCATTTTTCAGATAAACCCGGATCTGCATCTCTGACCGCCTCCCCTGTCTTGTGCCGCCCATTCTCATTCAGGCCACTGTATGCGGCGGCGGGCCCCGGTATGCCTTGCCCCGCTGCCTGCCGGTATGGTAAAATAGCGGCAGCGAACTCCGCTCCGGCAACGGGCGGATGAAACCGCATTTTCACCATTCCAAACAGAAACAGAGGTAACCTTTCATGCAACAACAGAGCATTTCTCAGGCGGTAGCCGAAGCCGCCGAATATCTCCGCGCCCGCCTGCCCGGCACCCCCGACCTGGCGCTGGTGCTGGGTTCCGGCCTGGGGGAACTGGCCGACGAGATCGAGTCCCCCGTCTTTATCCCCTACGGTGAGATCCCCCACTTCCCCGTCTCCACCGCGCCGGGCCATGCCGGGCGCTTTGTCTGCGGCAAGCTCAACGGCCGTCTTGTGCTGTGCATGCAGGGCCGGTTCCATTATTATGAAGGCCACGACATGCAGACCATCGCCCTGCCGGTACGGGTGCTCAAAGCCCTGGGCTGCAAGGCACTGATTTTGACCAACGCGGCGGGCGGTGTCAACTGGGATTTCTCGGTGGGCGATTTCATGCTCATCACCGACCACATTAACTTTATGGGTGCCAACCCGCTGCGGGGCGCCAACGACGATACCATCGGGCCCCGTTTCTGCGATATGACCCAGGTCTACACCCCCGCCTTTCAGGAGACCGCCCGCCGGGTGGCAGCCGAACAGGGCATCGCCCTGCGGGAGGGCGTCTACCTTGGCTACATGGGGCCCAGCTTTGAGACCCCCGCCGAGATCCGCGCTTTCCGTACTCTGGGCGCCGACGCCGTGGGCATGAGCACCGTACCGGAAGCCATCGCGGCCTCCCACTGCGGTCTGCCGGTGCTGGGCGTCAGCCTGATCACCAACATGGCGGCGGGCATGGCGGGCAAGCGCCTGTCCGGCGACGAGGTCATCGAGATCGCCAACCAGCGCGGCCCCATCTTCCGCCGGTTCATCCGCACGGTGGCAGGCGAGCTGCTGCTGTGACCCTCGCCGCCTCTGTACACGGCCAAACAGCATTCCTTGCCCGTTTTGGGGCAAAGGCGCGATGCTGCGGCATCTTTGTTTTGCCGCCGACGCCGGACGGCCTTGCAATCCGACCGGCAAAGAGGTACACTATATGAGTTAACCCCCGCTGATTCGCCCGCATAACAGGGGCGGGCAGCGGACCTTCATCAGGAAAAGGAGTATCTGTCACCATGAGCGAAGCCTGCAACCACGACTGCAGCCATTGCAGCGCAAACTGCGAAAGCCGTGCGCCCCAGCACGAGCCTCCCCACGCGAAAAGCCACATCAAAAAGGTGATCGGCGTCGTGTCGGGCAAGGGCGGCGTCGGCAAGAGCATGACCAGCGCCATGCTGGCCGTGTCCATGCGCCGTCTGGGCTATAAAGTCGGCGTTCTGGATGCCGACATCACCGGCCCGTCCATCCCCAAACTGTTCGGAGTTCATGGCCCCGCCACCGGCACCGACGACGGCATTTTCCCCGTCAAGAGCCGCGTGGGCATTGACATCATGAGCATCAACCTGCTGCTGGACGACGAGGAAGCCCCCGTTGTCTGGCGCGGCCCCGTCATTGCGGGCGCCGTCAAGCAGTTCTGGCAGGACGTCATCTGGGAGGACGTGGACTTTATGTTCGTCGATATGCCTCCGGGAACCGGCGACGTCCCCCTGACCGTTTTCCAGACCCTGCCGGTGGACGGCATCATCATTGTTTCCAGCCCGCAGGAACTGGTTGGCATGATCGTGGGCAAGGCGGTCCAGATGGCCCAGATGATGCATGTGCCCATCCTGGGCATTGTGGAGAACATGAGCTATGCCGTCTGCCCCGACTGCGGCAAGCACATCGCGGTTTTCGGCGACAGCCATGTGGATGAGACCGGCGCCAAGTACGGCCTGCCCGTGCTGGCCAAGATGCCCATCGATCCCGAGCTGGCCAAGGAAGCCGACGCCGGCATGATCGAGACTTTTGCCGGGAATTACCTGGACGGCGCCGCCAAGGCTGTGGCCGACCTGCTGAAAAAGTAAGGCTTTCCCCCGCACAGTCCCGCCCCACAAGGAGCAACATATGAAAAAATTTCTGGAAGAGTTCAAGACCTTCGCCCTGAAAGGCAACGTGGTGGATATGGCCGTCGGTGTCATCATCGGCGCAGCCTTTCAGAGCATCGTGAACTCGCTGACCAAAGACATTCTCAATCCGCTTTTGGGCATTGCCTTCTCCACGGATTTCAGCAATGTGGTCATTCCCCTGCCCAACGGTGCGGACCCGCTCTGCATCGGGTCGTTTTTCTCGGCCATCATCAACTTTGTCATCATGGCCTTTGTGCTGTTCTGCCTGGTCAAAGCCATGAACCGGCTGCGTGATCTGGGCGTCCGCAAGGCGGCCAAAGCCGCCAAAGCGGAGGCAGCCAAGCCCGCCAAGCCTGCCGCCCCCACACAGGAGGAGCTGCTGGCCGCCATTCTGGCTGAGCTGCGCGCCCAGAACAGCGCCGAAACGGAAGACAAGGAGCCGGCCCTTACCAAATAATTGCCGGCGGGCGTCACAATTTTTGGCATAGGTATGGATTTTCTGTGCAAATTTTGGACGCCCCTTGCCAAATCCGTTTGGGTATGATATAGTAGTCACACGAACAAGGACGTTCTGCCAAGAGGGTATTGTGCCCTCCGGCAGGGCGTCCTTGTTCTTTACGCGCGGCGCACGGCGCCGCCCCAGGTGAGGAAAGGAGATCGGGAGTATGGAAAATTTTACCGACCGCAATGCCCCCGCCGGGCTGTATGACCCGCGGTTTGAACACGACAACTGCGGCATTGGCGCGGTCGTGGACATCAAGGGACGCAAGAGCCACAAGGTACTGGACGACGCTTTGCAGATCGTGGAGCATCTGGAACACCGCGCAGGCAAGGACGCCGAGGGCAAGACCGGCGACGGCGTGGGCATCCTGTTGCAGATCAGCGACAAGTTCTTCCAGAAAGTTGCCGCTGCCGAGGGCATTACTCTGGGCGGCGAGCGCGAGTACGGCGTGGGCATATTCTTTTTCCCCCAGGATGAGCTGCAGCGCAAGCAGGCAAAAAAGCTGTTTGAGATCGTCTGCCAGAAGGAGGGTCTGACCTTCCTGGGCTGGCGCAGCGTTCCCACCTGCCCGGACGTTCTGGGCAGCAGTGCCCGGGACTGCATGCCCAGCATCTGGCAGGCCTTTGTGGGCAAGCCGCCCCGGCTGGAACCTGGCATTGCCTTTGACCGCCGCCTGTATGTGGCCCGCCGGGTCTTTGAGCAGAGCTGCCGCAACACCTACGTTTGCAGCCTGTCCAGCCGCACCATCGTCTACAAGGGCATGTTCCTGGTCAAGGAACTGCGCCTGTTCTACCCCGACCTGCAGGACAATGATTACGAGAGCGCCATCGGCATGGTGCACAGCCGCTTCTCCACCAACACGGCTCCCAGCTGGAACCGCGCCCATCCCAACCGCTTTATCCTGCACAACGGTGAGATCAACACCATCCGCGGCAACGTGGATACCATGCTGGCCCGGGAGGAGACCATCGCCAGCCGTTACCTCAAGGACGACATGGGCAAGATTCTGCCTATCGTCAACCAGGGCGGCAGCGACTCCGCCATGCTGGACAACACCCTGGAGTTTCTGGTCATGAACGGTATGGAACTGCCCCTGGCCGTCATGGTCACCATCCCCGAGCCGTGGTCCAACAATAAGAGCATGGACCCCAAAAAGCGGGATTTCTACCAGTATTACGCCACCATGCTGGAACCCTGGGACGGCCCTGCCTCCATCCTCTTCTCGGACGGCGACATCATGGGCGCTGTGCTGGACCGCAACGGTCTGCGTCCCAGCCGCTACTATATTACCAAGGACGGCCGCCTCATCCTCTCCAGTGAGGTGGGCGTGCTGGACATTCCCGCCCGGGACATCGTCAAGAAGGATCGTCTGCGTCCCGGCAAGATGCTGCTGGTGGATACCGTCAAGGGCGAGCTGGTGGACGACGAGCAGCTCAAGGCCGACTACGCCTCCCGCCAGCCCTATGGCGAATGGCTGGACCGCAATCTGGTGGACCTGGGCAGCCTGAAGATCCCCAACCGCAAGGTTCCGTCCCACTCCCATGAGGAGCTGGTCCGCCTGCAGAAGGCCTTCGGCTACCGGTACGAGGATGTCTCCACCATGATTTTGCCCATGGCCAAAAACGGCTCCGAGCCTGCGGGCGCTATGGGCAGCGATACCCCGCTGGCCGTTCTGAGCCACACCCATCCCCCGCTGTTCAACTACTTCCAGCAAATGTTCGCCCAGGTCACCAACCCGCCCATCGACGCCCTGCGTGAGAAGATCATTACCTCCACCACTGTCTACGTGGGCGCCCAGGGCAACCTGCTGGAGGAGGACAGCGAGAACTGCAAGGTCCTGAAAATCAATAACCCCATCCTGACCGAGACCGACCTGCTCAAGATCAAGGCCATGAACGTCCCGGGCTTCAAGGTGGAGACGGTGTCCATCTGCTACTACAAGAACACCGAACTGGAGCAGGCCATCGACCGTCTGTTCGTGGACGTGGACCGTGCCTACCGCGACGGCGCCAACATCCTGATCCTCTCCGACCGGGACATTGACGAATACCACGTGGCCATCCCCAGCCTGCTGGCTGTGGGCGCGGTGTCCAAGTATCTGGTCCGCACCAAAAAGCGCACTGCCATGGCTCTTATTCTCGAGAGCGGCGAACCCCGCCTGGTCCATGACTTTGCCACCCTGCTGGGCTACGGCGCCTGCGCCATCAATCCCTATCTGGCACAAGAAACGGTGGGCGAGCTGATCTCCGAGGGGCTTCTGGACAAGGATTACTACGCTGCCGTGGACGACTACAACCACGCCATCCTGGCGGGCATCGTTAAGATTGCCTCCAAAATGGGCATTTCCACCATCCAGTCCTACCAGGGCAGCCAGATCTTCGAGGCTCTGGGCGTGAGCAAGGAAGTGGTGGACAAGTACTTCACCAACACCGTCAGCCGTGTGGGCGGCATCACCCTCAAGGACATCCAGAACGACCTGGAGCAGCGTCACCAGAAAGCCTTTGACCCCCTGGGTCTGGGCACCGGCAGCGAGCTGGTCAGCCTGGGCGCCCACAAGCTGCGCAGCGGCCGGGACAGCGAGCAGCACCTCTATAACCCGCTGACCATCCATCTGCTGCAGCAGGCCTGCTGGACCGGCGACTACACCAAGTTCAAGCAGTACACCGACGCCATCTCCCACACCGGCGATGACGAGATGCATCTGCGCAGCCTGCTGGAGTTCAACTACCCCGAGCAGGGTGTGCCCATCGAGGAAGTGGAGAGCGTTGACGACATCGTCAAGCGGTTCAAGACCGCGGCCATGAGCTACGGCGCTCTGTCCGACGAGGCCCACGAGTGCATGGCCATCGCCATGAACCGCCTGGGCGGCAAGTCCAACACCGGCGAGGGCGGCGAACCGGAGGAACGCTTTACCAGCGAGTCCAACTCGGCCATCAAGCAGGTGGCCTCCGCCCGGTTCGGTGTCACCAGCAAATACCTGGTCAGCGCCAAGGAGATCCAGATCAAGATGGCTCAGGGTGCCAAGCCCGGCGAGGGCGGCCAGCTGCCCGGCGCCAAGGTCTACCCCTGGGTTGCCAAGACCCGCCACTCCACCACCGGCGTGGGCCTGATCTCTCCCCCGCCCCACCACGACATCTACTCTATCGAGGACCTGGCCCAGCTGATCTATGACCTCAAGTGCTCCAACCGCCGCGCGGCCATCAACGTCAAGCTGGTCAGCGAGGCCGGCGTAGGCACCATCGCCGCCGGCGTTGCCAAGGCGGGCGCCGAGGTCATCCTCATCTCCGGCTTCGACGGCGGCACCGGTGCTGCTCCCCGCAACTCCATCCACAATGCCGGTCTGCCCTGGGAACTGGGCATCGCCGAGGCCCACCAGTGTCTCATCATGAACGGCCTGCGCTCCCGTGTGCGCATCGAGGCTGACAGCAAGCTGATGACCGGCCGGGATGTGGCCATTGCCGCCATGCTGGGTGCCGAGGAATTCGGCTTCGGCACCGGCCCCCTGGTGGCCATGGGCTGCGTCATGATGCGCGTCTGCAATCTGGACACCTGCCCCATGGGCATCTGCACCCAGAACCCCGAACTGCGCAAGCGCTTCAAGGGCAAACCGGAGTACGTCATGAACTTCATGCGCTTTATGGCCCAGGAACTGCGCGAGTATATGGCAAAGCTGGGTGTGCGCACCGTGGACGAGCTGGTGGGCCGCACCGATCTGCTCCGGGTCAAGGATGTCCCCGCCGGCAGCCGTGCCAGCGAGCTGGATCTTTCCGCCCTGCTGGCCAACCCGCTGGTGGAAAACAGCAGCATCCACTTTGACCCCAAGGCGGTCTACAACTTCCAGCTGGAAAAGACCCCCGACATGCGGGTGCTCATGAAGAAGTTCAAGAAATCCTTCGACATGGACCAGCCCAAGCCCGCCTCGGTGGAGCTGACCGTGGGCAACACCGACCGTGCCTTCGGCACCATCTTCGGCAGCGAGATCACCCGCAAGTTCGGCAACACTCTGCCGGAGGATACCTTCCACGTCACCTGCCACGGCTACGGCGGCCAGAGCTTCGGCGCTTTCATTCCCGCCGGCCTGACCCTGGAGCTCATCGGCGACTCCAACGACTACATGGGCAAGGGCCTGTCCGGCGGCAAGCTCATTGTCTATCCCCCGGCGGAGGTCTCCTACGACCGGGGTGAGAACATCGTCATCGGCAACGTAGCCCTGTACGGCGCCACCGAGGGCAAGGCCTTCATCAACGGCGTGGCCGGTGAGCGCTTCTGCGTCCGCAACTCCGGTGCCACCGCCGTTGTCGAGGGCGTAGGCGACCACGGCTGCGAGTATATGACCGGCGGCACCGTCGTCATCCTGGGCAAGACCGGCAAAAACTTTGCAGCCGGCATGAGCGGCGGCATCGCCTATGTTCTGGACGAGGACTGGGATCTGTACCAGCGCGTCAACAAGGACATGGTCAGCCTGGAACCCGTGGAACACAAGTACGACGTCTCTCTGCTGAAAGATCTGATCCGCGAGCATGTGGAACTGACCGGTTCGCCCCGCGGCAAGGAAATCCTGGACAACTTTGGCGAGTATCTGCCCAAGTTCAAGAAAGTCCTGCCCCACGACTATGACAAGATGCTTCGCCTCATCGCCCAGATGGAAGAAAAGGGCGAGGACAGCGAGCAGGCTCAGATCGAAGCATTCTACGCCATGAAGAACGCACAGTAAAGGAGGCAGCCGTATCATGGGAACACCCACAGGCTTTATGAAGTATTCGCGGCAGACCAGCACCGAGCTGCCGCCCAAAGAACGCATTACCAATTTCAACGAATTTCACGTTCCGCTGCATCGTGACGAGCAGCAGATCCAGGGTGCCCGCTGCATGGACTGCGGCGTCCCCTTCTGCCAGAGCGGCATGACCATCTGCGGCATGACCAGCGGCTGTCCGCTGAACAACCTTATTCCCGAGTGGAACGACCTGGTCTGTCAGGGCCGCTGGGAGCTGGCGCTGCGCCGCCTGACGGCCACCAACCGCTTCCCCGAGTTCACCAGCCGGGTCTGCCCTGCTTTGTGCGAGGCTGCCTGCACCTGCGGCATGGCTACCGGCGATCCCGTCGCCGTCAAGGAGAACGAGCACGCCATCATCGAGTACGGGTACAGCGCAGGTTTGCTGGAACCCTGCCCGCCTTCCGACCGCACCGGCAAGCGGGTGGCCGTGGTGGGCGCAGGCCCTGCGGGTCTGGCCGCCGCCGATCTGCTCAATCTCCGCGGCCACACCGTCACCGTCTATGAGCGGGAGGACCGGGTGGGCGGCCTGCTGATGTACGGCATCCCCAACATGAAGCTGGAAAAATGGGTCATCGACCGCCGGGTGGAGCGCCTGGTCCAGGAGGGCGTCCAGTTCGAGACCGGCGCCAACGTGGGCGAAAATGTTTCCGCTGACGAACTGATGCATGACAATGACGTGGTCCTTCTCTGCTGCGGCGCCAAGCAGCCCCGGGACATCAGCGCTCCCGGCCGGGATGCTTCGGGCATCTACTTTGCGGTGGATTACCTGACCAGCGTCACCAAGAGCCTTCTGGACTCCAACTTTGCCGACGGCAAGGCCATCGACGCCAAGGGCAAGAAAGTCCTGGTCATCGGCGGCGGCGACACCGGCAACGACTGCGTGGGCACCGCCATCCGCCAGGGCTGCGAGGCCGTGGTCCAGCTGGAAATGATGCCCTGCCCGCCTGCGCAGCGCGCCCCCGGCAACGACTGGCCGGAATGGCCCAAGGTCCTCAAGACCGACTACGGCCAGCAGGAAGCCATCGCCGTCTTTGGCAGCGACCCCCGCCTTTACCAGACCACCGTCAAGGAGTTCTACAAAAACGAGTCCGGCCAGGTCTGCGGCGCTCTTATCAGCAAGCTGGAGAGCAAAGTCGTGGACGAGGCCACCGGCCGCCGTGCCATGGTCCCCACCGGGGAGGAGTTCACCGTCGAGTGCGACCTGGTGCTCATTGCAGCGGGCTTTACCGGCTGCGAGAGCTACGTGGCCGAGGCCTTCGGCGCGGAGCTGACGCCCCGCGGCTGCGTGGCCGACACCGGCTACCAGACCAGCGTCCCCGGCGTGTTTGCCTGCGGCGATATGCGCCGCGGCCAGAGCCTGGTCGTCTGGGCGCTGCGGGAAGGCCGTGAGGCCGCCGCTGCCGTGGACGAGTATCTGATGGGCTACACCAACCTCTGACATCTCCTTATCCTTACCGCAAACGGTACACCACCATACGCGGAAAAGGCCGCATCCTTGCCGGAACACTCCCCGGGAGGATGCGGCCTTTTCTGTTTGACGGCAGAAAAAGCCCGGAGCTTTTTACAGGCTCCGGGCTTTGGTTTTTTCAGGATTCGGCAAGTTCCACGGTGGACTGGGGCTTGTCGGTATGTACAGCCTTGGGGTAGATCTGGAACATGCGGTCATTGTCGTAATGTTCGTCCAAATAGACCTCCACGGCGTTCTGGGGCGGGATCCCCGCAACACGGGCGGTATAGCGGGAAAGTGCCGCCGAGCTGACCACCATATCCGCCGCCATAAAGACGACGAGCACCCAGGTCACGATCTTGCCGGGGCGCATGGGGATCTTTTCGATCCAGCGGGAGACGTGGGGGTAAACGCCCCGGAACCACACCACCGCCGCAATGCCCCAGAAAAAGCAGTACAGCAGGTTGATGCGTCCCGCCAGGTTGAAGGGGATGGCGCTGTAATCCCAGAATACCGTGCCGAACACGATCTCGGTAAAGACGCTGCACAGATATTCATAGGCGCCGCCCAGCAGGGTACCCACGATAAACAGGAAGGTGGAGGAGCGGTCCTTGTACCGGTAAAGCATCAGCGTAGCCAGAGCGATGGCCAGGCCCCACACGATGGAGAAAGGTCCCCACACCACGCTGGAGCGGCTCATCCAGTAGCCCGCTGTGATGCGGCAGAAGATGGTCTCCACAATATCGCCCAGAAATGCACCGATGAAAAACAGCAGCACGATCTTGTAAAAGCTGCAGCCCTGGGCAAAGACGGTGGATTTGACCTTTTCCCTGCGGGCAAAGTTTGCCTGGGGATGGGCCTTGACCATACGGCGCTCGGTACGGCCCAGGATCCAGTGGCCCATGCGCAGCGTCAGGGACGCCAGACGGTTGCTGACGGCCTCCACCTGCGGCAGGCGCTGGCGGATACCCGCCATGGTAAGCAGGGTGTCTGCCAGGTCGATCAGGAACACGACGGTCAGCACGCCAAGCAGGATGCTGCCCAAAGGCTGCGGGATCAGCCGGACCAGATAGACCAGCAGCGGGTTGCCCCATTTGACCACCGCGACGCCCAAAAGGCCCCAGATCACCGATACCGGCAGGGCAATGTAGCCGTCCAGGTTGAAGGGCAGGTGTGAGTAGTCCCACCACCGGCTCTGGGAGGAGTGTTCCAGGATATGTCCGGCGATCCACTCAATGACCGTGGCGTACAGGGCGCTGTACAGGAACAGGAAGAACAGGCTGCCTGCGATTTCGGACAATGTCACCGCAATGATCACACCGGCAACACCGTAGACGATACACAGCGGTCCGTTGATGACACCGCGGTCTACATACTTCCGGCGACGGATGGAGACAAACAAAATCTCCAGCACCCAACCAATAAACGAATAGGCAAAAAACAGCCATCCCAACTCATAAAACATCATGCAAAACGGCCTCCCGTCTGGCAGACGCCGTAATCCTTACGGCGCTGCGGCGCGCACAGCCTTTTGGGGCTATGCTGGGTCAATGGAAACAATGCAATGGTATCATGCCGGACAGGGCAAGTCAATCCATTTTTCGACAGTCTGTACATTTTCGCCGCGACTTCCCCTTCCATTGTACGTGCGGCGGCACTGTGGTATACTTGGGGAAAATCCTGCGGCCTCGCCGGGGTCTGCACAAGGAGGATATTTCCATGCTGTTTGTATGTTATCCCAACTGTTCCACCTGCAAAAAGGCCCGTGTTTTTCTGGAAAGCCGGAACGCCGCCTTTACGGTGCGCGATATCAAGACCGACCGCCCCACCGAGGAAGAGCTGCGTCTCTGGCAGGCACAAAGCGGCCTGCCCCTGAAAAAGTTCTTCAACACCAGCGGCCAGCAGTACAAGGCCCTGGGACTGAAAGACCGGCTGCCCGCCATGAGCGAAGATGAGCAGTTTGCTCTGCTGGCCACCGACGGCATGCTGGTCAAACGGCCCATTCTGGTGACGGATGACAGCAAGGTATTGGTGGGCTTCCGGGAAGCAGAGTGGGACGCGGCGCTATAATGCCGGGATAACTCCCCTCCCCTGCCATACACAAAAAGCCCGGCGAAAGGTTCGCCCTTTCGCCGGGTCTTTCAATCTTCTATGCCGTTTCCGGTTATTTGCCCACGGCGGCGCGCAGGCGGGCCAGTTCTTCCCCGGTCAGTTCCCGCCATTGGCCGGGCTGCAGGGCCGGGTCCAGCTCCACCCCGCCGATACGGGAGCGGTGCAGGCCGTTGACGCCTGCGTCAAAGACGCCGAACATCCGTTTGATCTGATGGTAAACGCCCTGCCGCAGCACCACGTGTACCCGGCAGGGATCACCACCGGGGGCAGGCTCCGCCACAGCAGGAGCCAGGGTCTGGCCGTCCGCCAGCGTCACCCCCGACGCAAAGCCGTCGCACATTTCGGGGGTAAGGGGCGTGTCCAGGGTGACGATGTACTCCTTGGGTACATGGCGGCCGGGGGCCAGAATATCATGTGCCAGAGCGCCGTCATCGGTCAGCAGCACAAACCCGGTGCTGGTCTTGTCCAGACGCCCCGCCGGGAACAGCTGCCTGCGGGGAAAGTCCGCCGCCACCAGATCGGTCACGGTAGTGTCCCGGGCATCCCGGCTGGCCGAGACAACGCCCTCCGGTTTGTTGAGCATGATATAGACAAACTCTTTATAGCTGCCGCCCAGGGATTTGCCGTCCACACAGACGTCGGCAGTCTTTTCGTCGATCTGGCGGTCCGCCTTTTTGCAGACCTCGCCGTTTACGGTCACCGACCCGCGGGCCGCCAGGCGGCGGCTCTCGCTGCGGGGGATGCCCAATGCCGCGGCAAGGTACTTATCCAGCCGCATCATACCGATCCGGCGGTGATGTCCGCCGTAATACCCCGGGTGACTGCGATGAGGTCTGCGGGTGCGGCCTCGATCTGGGTGCCGATCCGACCGCCCGAGACCAGCATGGTGGGCTGGTCCAGGCAGCTTTTGTCATACACCGTATGGTACTGCTTTTTCATGCCCACCGGGCTGCAGCCGCCCCGGATATATCCGGTCACTTTATTAATGTCCGCCACGTGGATCATGGCCACGCTCTTGACCCCGGCAGCCTTTGCCGCCTTTTTCAGATCCAGCTCCGCCAGGACAGGCACCACAAACACATAATAATTGCGGTCCGCCCCCTGGGTGACCAGCGTCTTGAATACCCGCGCCGGGTCCTGCCCGGTCAGCTTGGCTACCGTGGCTCCGTCCACGGCAGTGCCTTCCTCGTGGGGATATTCATGTGATGTATAGGCCACCTTGGCACGCTCCAGCATGCGCATGGCATTGGTCTTGCTTTCCTTTCCCATTGTATCTCCTCCCCCCTGCACAAACTGTGCAGGTTTGCGCCGTATACCTGCCGCGCGTGATCGATCCCCGCGGCGCGGCGCCTGTGAACTCATTATAGGCCCGGACATGCCTGTTGTCAAAAAGGGTTCCGTAAATTATTGTCGAAAAACGCTTGACTTTAGTGTATTAAAGTGCTAAACTGCATAACACAGACAAACGCGTACCATACGCAGCAAGATAAAAGGGGTGCAACATTTATGATCGTCGTATTGAAACCCAACGTACAGCCGGAACAGATCGCCGGTTTCTGCCGTGAACTGGAACAGATGGGCTTCCAGATCAATGACTCCAAAGGCAGCGATACCCATATCCTCGGCCTGATCGGCGATACCAAGGGCTTGAGCGAGAGCTGGCTCTTGGCCAATCCCATTGTGGACAGCTGCCGCCGGGTGTCGGAGCCTTACAAAAAGGCCAACCGCAAATTCCATCCCGATGACACCGTAGTGGATGCGGGCGGCGTCAAGATCGGCGGCGGCAATTTTGCGGTCATGGCGGGGCCCTGCAGCGTGGAGAGCGAATCCCAGATCCTTGAGGTTGCAAAGCGGGTGCAGAAAGCCGGCGCTTCCCTGCTGCGGGGCGGCGCCTTCAAACCCCGTACCAGCCCTTACTCTTTCCAGGGTCTGCGTGCCGAGGGCCTGGAACTGATGAGCAAAGCCCGGGCTGTGACCGGCCAGCCCATCGTCACCGAGCTGATGAGCAGCGAGCACATTCCCCTGTTTTTGGAGCAGAAGGTGGATATGATCCAGATCGGCGCCCGCAACATGCAGAACTTTGAACTGCTCAAGGCGGTGGGCCGCACCAACGTGCCGGTCCTGCTCAAGCGCGGGCTTTCCTCCACCCTGGAGGAACTGGTCATGAGCGCCGAGTACATCATGGCGGAGGGCAACCCCAACGTGGTGCTGTGCGAGCGCGGCATCCGCACCTTTGAGACCAGCATGCGCAACACCCTGGATCTGGCCGCCGTCCCCATGCTGAAAAAGATGACCCATCTGCCTGTGGTCATTGATCCCAGCCATGCGGCGGGCATTGCCTTCATGGTCCCCAGCCTGGCCGCCGCGGCAGTGGCCGTGGGTGCTGACGGCCTGATGATCGAGGTCCACAACGATCCCAAACATGCCAAGAGCGACGGCGCCCAGAGCCTGACCCCCGATCAGTTCGACGATCTGATGGAAGTCATCCGTCCCGAGCTGGATTTCTTCGGCAAACAGCTGAACTGACCTTCCTATCATCACACAAAACAGCCCCGGCAGGATGGTATCATCCCGCCGGGGCTGTTTCTGTCCGGTTTTGTCCGGCGTTCAGACCGGATGACTGTGCTCCGCAATAAATCCCGCCATGCGTTCAATGGCATCCCGGGTATCCGCGTTGGGCTTATAATAGGTGAACCCGTGCGGTTGGTCGGGGTATTCCTGCACCGTCACGGCAACACCGGCAGCACGAAGGCTGCGGGCATAGTGCAATGCCTCGTCATGCAGGCTGTCGCCCCCGCAGACCAGCAGAAGCGCCGGTGGCATTCCGCGAAGGTCCCCCGGTTCCGCCAGTGCGGGTGAGGCACTCAGTGTTCCCGCCTGATGCGGCAGGATATAGCAGGCGTTGTACATGGCCGCTTCCTTCGGGTCGATGCAGCCTTTGGGCCTGGGCTTTTGTTCCGGCGGCGTTGCCAGGTCCAGCACGGGATAATCCATCACCTGATAGGCAAAGCCAAACTCGCCGTTGGCCAGATCCCGCAGACAGGTCACCGTCGCCAGGTTTCCGCCCGCACTGTGTCCGCCGATGCCCATATGGGCCGTTTCAATGCCGTACTGCTGCGCATGTTCCAGATAATAGGCGATCACGTCATGCACCGCCTCCACTGCCACCGGAAACGGTGCCTGGGGCGCTTTGGGGTAATCAATAGAGATCACTTTCACCCCGGCGCGGCGGACAAATTCAAGGTTCATGGCCTCGTCGGCGTCCGCCTGCATCATAATGAAGCCCCCGCCATGCAGGTCAACATACAAAGGGCGGAGTTCCTTTTCCTCAAACCCGTATTCCAGGACCCGCACCGGGCCGTGGCGGGTGTCCACGCTGCGCTCCCGCCCGGCTTTGGACAGGTGATATCCGCCCAATCCATGACGGAACACAAACTTCATCAGCCGCTGCATCCGCAGAGCCTTTCTCTGTGCACGTTTCAGCCATTTTTCATTCTGCGTATCCAAAGCGTTTCCTCCCCTGCCGTGTTTTACGGCGGTCCTTTTTGGGGACAATCAGTCTTTTTCAAAGCAAGTATAGCACGTATGTTCCGTGGAACAAAATACGGCGGAGAGAATTTCCTCCGCCGTATTTTATTACAGGTATCCAACGATCGGCAGCCGTCGGGATCCTTGCATCCAGGCACCAGCCTGCCGATTCACGCCAGTTCCATGGACTTCATGGTGCAGTACTGCGCCTTCATGCCCCGGACCTTCACCCGGATGTCCCGGCTTGCGGGATAATACCGCGTGGAGAGGACCGTCTCCCCGCCATTGAGGTAGCATTCCACTGACGAAGTATCCACCCAGAGATCCATGGCAAGGTCGCTGCCCGGGTTCAGGCAGGCGCGGCGGACTGTGCGCCCGCCGCCCAGCGCCGGGTCGGCAAAGCGCATGGCAAAGATCCCGCTCTGCTTGTCATAGCTCAATTCCAGCCCCTCGGCCAGAGTCAGCTTGCAGCTGTTCTCCGCGTTCGCAGTCAGGCGGAAAGGTGCGGTCAGCGTTGTCTCTCCCTCCGGCAAATTGTAGGTCGTACCGCACAGGGCATCCAGCTCCCGTGCCGGGCGCTGGTACAGCTTGCCGTCATGCAGTTCCACCTCCCGCGGGACAGTCAGGCAGTGCTGCCATCCCAGCTCGGCGGTGGGGTTGCGATAGTCGGCGTCGGGCATTCCCATCCATCCGATCAGGATGCGTCTGCCGTCCGGGGCCGCAAAGGTCTGCGGCGCATAAAAATCAAATCCCATATCCCACTCTGTAAAATCCCCCAGGACGCCGTCTGCCAGGTCGCCCTCCACCGGGAACCAGCCGCTTTGGTAGACATTCTGCCAGCGGGTCTCCTGCCGGGGCAATCCCTGGGGAGAAATGCTCAAAAACTGTCTGCCGTCCAGCTCAAAACAGTCGGGGCACTCCCACATATACCCGAAAGCCGGAGACTTTTCCACAATCTTCTCCAGCGTCCAGGCCAGGCCGTCGGCGCTGCGGTACAAAAGCGCCCGCCCGGCATCCGCCCGGCTGCGTGCGCCCAGGATCATCCGCCAGCCGTCGCTGGTGCTCCAGACTTTGGGGTCGCGCACGTGCAGCGTGCAGTCAGCGGGATAATCTGCGTTGGTCATCAGCAGCTGTTTGGGGCCCATGGTACGGGCATCCGGGCTTTCCACGCAGATGACGTTGCCCTCCCGCCCGGCAGTGATGTAGTCATAGTTGCCGGGATATTTGACGTTGCCGGTGTAATACAGTCTCAGGCAGCCGTCGTGCTCCACCGCACAGCCGGAGTAGACGCCGCTTGCGTCCCGGGGTGTATCGGGATGCAGCGGCACGCCCGCAAAGGTCCAGTGCAGAAAGTCAGGGGTTTCATAATGTCCCCAGCATTTGGGGCCGACGCCGTCCGCCGCTGTGGGACAGTACTGGAAAAAGACATGGTAGCGTCCCTGAAACCAGCACAATCCGTTGGGGTCGTTGAGCCAGCCCTGCGGGGGTTCCAGATGGAAGGCCTGACGCCAGTTATGCATGTTCCGTCACCTTCTCCTCGCGGTAGATCACCATGGTGACCAGGAAGGCCACAGCAAAGGCAACCGCGATGCTGATGAGGTACTGAGGCAGGTTGTGGGTGGTGATGAGGATACCGAACAGACCGGTGATGCCGTAAGCCGTGGAGGTAACGCCCAGCCAGCCTGCCACCAGAGCGCCTGCCGCGCCGCCGATGATACCGGCCACAAAGGGTTTGAAGAAACGCAGGTTCACGCCGAAGATGGCGGGTTCGGTGATGCCCAGGAACGCGCTGAGGGATGCGGGCAGCGCCATATTTTTGAGTTTGGCGTCACGGGTGCGCAGGGCAAAGGCAAGGGCCGCAGCGCCCTGTGCAACGTTGGCGGCGCTGGCAATGGGCATCCAGGTATCAAATCCGGTGGCACTGAGCATGCCGGCTTCCAGCGCGTTATACATATGATGGACACCAGCCACAACAGTAGGTGCGTAAATGGCACCGCACAGCGCGGAGCCAAGGCCGAAAGGCAGGGCGATCAGGGCCTGCACTGCGGTCAGGACCCAGCTTTCCACCGCGCCGAAGACCGGACCGATGACAGTGAGGGTCAGATAACCGGTGACCAACACGCTGACCAGCGGCGTGACAAACAGGTCGATCATTTCGGGAACGATCTTGTGCAGACGCTTTTCGATCATGCACATAACCCAGACCGCAATGATGACGGGGATGACGTGGCCCTGATACCCCACCAGTTTGACGTCATACAGTCCGAACCAGACCGATGCCGTGGGAATGTCCGTGGCGGTGGCCACGTTCCAGGCATTGACCAGATCGGTGTGGATCATAATCATGCCGATGACCGCGCCCAGGTACTGGTTGCCGCCGAACACCTTGGCCGCGCTGGTGGCGATGAGGATGGGCAGGAAAACAAAAGCCGCGTTGCTGAACAGATGGATGATGGTGTAGGTGCCGTTCTCGGTGATGGAGGGGAACACATTGGCAAAGCCTTCCAGCAGGCCCATCAGAAGGCCGCTGGCCACGATGGCCGGGATGATGGGGACGAAAACATCGCCCAGGGTCTTGACCGCCTGCTTGTACCAGGGCGCCTTGCTGACGGCTGCCTGCTTGACCTCCGCAGTGGTGGCGGCCGAAATGCCCGCCGCGGCGATGAACTCATCATAGACCTTGTTCACCGCGCCGGTGCCGATGATGATCTGCAGCTGACCGGACGCTTCAAACACGCCCTTGACGCCGTCGATGTTTTCCACCGTCTTTTTGTCGCATTTGGAATTGTCCGCGATGACCAGGCGCAGGCGGGTCGCGCAATGGGCCGCGCTGACCACGTTTTCCTTGCCGCCGATTGCCTTGAGGATGTCAAGGGCTGTCTGCTTGTAATCCATATTGTATGCTCCTTCCGCAAATCAGGCCGATGTGATATCGGTTTCATCCTTACAGCAAGATTGTAGCACGGTTTTCTCCCCTGCGTCTATTGACAAGCGCCACCAAGTTTCATATATTTCGCTATCGGTTTCATACGGTTTCACTTTCGAGTCCCATTTTTGTGGACTCCCGCTCGACCACCTCGTAGCCCAGCTGGATGCAGCGGGTCCCGGAGCCCTGGCGTTTGAGCAGTTTGAGCATCAGCTGGGCCGCTTCCTGGCCGCTGGTCTTGTAGTGGAGATGGGCACTGGTCAGCGGGACCGCCGTGACTCTCCCCATGGCGGAATCTCCAATGCCCGTCACCAGCACATCCCGTCCCACGGTCAGGCCGGCTTCCCGGCAGGCCTGCATAGCGCCCACGGCAATGGCATCGGTGGCGCAGAAGATGCCATCCGGACGCCGCCCGCTCTGCAAAATGGCCTTGGCCTGTTCGTACCCCGACTTCATACTGAACTGTGCCAAGAACATATCCTCCGCCCGCGGGGCAATGCCCGCCTCCTTCAGTGCGGCAAGATACCCCTCGTGCCTGGCGTATCCCGCCGCATAGTCCCGGGCCGTGACACCGATATAGATCGGGTGGCGGCTGCCCCGCTGGATCAGCCGGGCGGCAACGGCATGGGCCGCACCGAAATCGTCATGGTACACGCAGTTGTAGCCTTCGTGGCGCTGGGCAATGATCACGACGGGCAGGTGCATGTTTTTCAGCACCGACTCGTGCTCAGGCGTGAAAACACTGGCCATAAATAGCACCCCGTCCACCCCGCTGTGGCGGAAGGTGTCCAGGTATTCCACCTCTTTTGCGGGGTCGTTGGCCGTGTTGGCCAGCAGCAGGCGGTACCCCTTGTCCGCCAGCGTCAGACTGATACCGTCCACCACCCGGGCGGTGCTCTCGCTGCTCAGGCGCGGAATGACAATGCCGATCTGCCGGGTCTTTTGGGTGCGCAGGTTGCGTGCCTGTTCGCTGGGCTGGTAACCGGTCTTTTCCACTGCCGCCGCAATGGCCGCACGCTTGTCCTCGCTGAGATACCCGTTATTGAAGTAGCGGCTGACCGCTGCCTTGGACACCCCTGCCAATGCTGCAAGTTCGGTAATGTTCATGGCGCACCTCCGTGATATCGGTTTCATATAAATTCAGTATAGCAGGTTTTGGCAAAGTTTGCAGCAAAAAAGCGGACCGATAGGCATCGATCCGCTTTTTTCATATCCATTTGATCTGTCTTCTGTGCAAAGCAATCATTCTTCGCCCTGCCGCAGTTCATCCGGTACCACGCCGTTTTCATCCGTTTCCAGAGGATCGGCATAGACCAGGTAGCGCTGGTCGGTGGGGGTCTGGATACCAAAGGGGTAGCAGGTATACAGGATACAGCTGGGGGTCTGCTCGCCCCAACGGCACTGGTCGATCTCCGTTTCCTGAATCACCTTGGTCTCGGTGATTTGATAGGAGAAGTTCCCCCAGGGCGTTTCCAGATGAATGCTGGAACCGATCTCGGCAGACTTAAGGTCCACAAACCAACTGTCGGTGTGGCCGCCCACAAAAACGGTGCCGTTTTCACCGGGCAGGACGCAGCCATCCGCCGAGTGCACTCCCGCACCGTTGCGGAACTGACTGCCGCTGTCACCCCAATACATGGTGCAGTCCAGCTCGGTACCGTCCACCCACACCCGGCCGATCTCGTCGCCTTCCTGGATGTCCGCCTTGGCCTGGGCGGCACTTTCCAGCGCCTGCTGTTTTTCCAGGTCGTTGAGTTTGCTCTCGGCTTCCTCCCGGGCAGACTGCTCCTCGGCCAGCTGGGCTTTTACCGAATCCAGTTCGCTGCGCAGTTCCCCGGTGTCCGCTTCCAGTGCGTCCAGCTTCTGCTGTGCCGTGCCCAGGCGTACCGTCTGCACCGCGGCCGCCGCGGCGAAGGCCACGATCAGAAGAGCGGCGGCAACAGCCGCGCCCCGCTTCATGCCTGTCCGGCGGTCTGTGCCGCCAGATATTCCGCCGGGCCGGACTGGTAGAGGTCTCCGCCATGGGGGTCCAGCAGTACGGTCAGGGGCATGTTTTCCACCGTCAGGCGGCGGACTGCCTCACAGCCCAGGTCCTCCCAGGCGATGACCTCACAGCTTTTGACGCTGTCCGCCATCAGCGCTCCTGCCCCGCCCAGGGCAGCCAGATAAACCGCTCCGTTTTTGACCACGGAGTCCTTGACTGCCTGGCTGCGCTTGCCCTTGCCGATCATACAGGCAAGGCCCAGATCCAGCAGGCGGGGCGTGTAGCTGTCCATGCGGCCGGAGGTGGTGGGACCCGCCGCGCCAATGGCACAGCCGGGACGCTCCGGTGTGGGACCAACATAGTAGATCGCCGCTCCTTCAATGTCAAAGGGCAGCGGTTTGCCGGCATCCAGCAGTTCCGCCATGCGGCCATGGGCTGCGTCGCGGGCGGTGTAGACCACGCCGGACAGCAGCACGGTATCCCCGGCGCGCAGGGGTGCAAGGTCCTGTTTGGTCAGCGGTGTATGCAGTGTGTATTGCACGGTCATTCCCCTTTCTCGGCACGGCGGTAAAGTTCTTTCATCTCGGCGTGATGGCGGTTGACCAGTTCCAGCTCCAGGGCGCTGATGCGGCGGGATTCCTCCGCCGGTGTGCGCGGGCTGTCCAGAGGAATATCAATGCTGCTCCGGCTGCGGCGGGTGATGGTCGGGCCGCCCACCCCGTCCAGAGAGATGTCGATCCGGCTGTTTCCCCTGGAGGACGGCATGGAACTCAGTCCGCGCCGTCCGGTGGAGGTTCCCACCCCGTCGAGGGAAATATCAATGCTGGGTTTTGGTTTTGCTGCGGGCATTTTGTTTCCTTTCCGTTTGTCCGTATGGGCGGTCACAATTCCGCGCTGGCGCGGCGGGTAACATGGCAGCTCATATTGACGGCCACAGGCAGGCAGGCCACGTGGGTGGGCAGCTGCTCAATGGCAACGCCCAGGCAAGTGGTACGGCCGCCGAAGCCCTGCGGGCCGATGCCGATCTTGTTGATTTCCTCTTTCAGTTCCGCTTCCAGCGCCGCATAGTAAGGGTCGGCGTTGGGCTGATCCAGGGGGCGCAGCAGTGCCTGTTTGGACAGAGCCGCGCACTTGTCGAAGCTTCCGCCAATACCGATGCCCAGCACAATGGGCGGGCAGGGGTTGGCCCCCGCCTGGCGCACGGTGTCCAGCACAAAGTCTTTGACGCCCTGCACGCCGTCGGCGGGTTTGAGCATGGCCAGGCGGCTCATGTTCTCGCTGCCCGCACCTTTGGGCGCCACGGTAATGCGGCATCCATTGCCTTCCACCAGATGCAGCGTCACAAAAGCCGGGGTGTTGTCCCCCGTGTTGACCCGCTTGAGGGGATCGGCAGTGATGCTTTTGCGCAGGTAGCCTTTTTCATAGCCGCGTCGAACGCCCTCGTCAATGGCAGCCTGCAGGTCGCCGTCCACACAGGCTTCCCGGCCCAGCTCCACAAAGACACAGGCCATGCCGGTGTCCTGACAGATGGGCAGTTCCCGGTCAGCGGCGGCGCAAAGGTTCTGCTGCAAAAGGCCCAGGGTCTGCTTGGCCAGAGGCCAGGGCTCGGAAGCCTGGGCGGCGTCCAACGCCGCTTTCACATCAGGCGGCAGCTGGGTGTTGGCACGGATGCACAGTTTCTCCACCGCCTCGGTGACAGCCAGGGGCGAAATATGTCGGATGCTCATACCCGCGCCACGCCGCTTTCCCGCGCGGCTTGCGCCACAGCGTCGGCCACCGCACCCGCAATGCGCGGGTCGAAAGCTTTGGGCAGGATGTTCTCCTCGTTGAGTTCCTCATCGGGGATAAGGCCCGCAATGGCGCGGGCAGCTGCCATCTTCATAGCGGGGTTGATGTCCCGGGCGCGGACGGACAGAGCGCCGCGGAAAATGCCCGGGAAGGCCAGCACGTTGTTGACCTGGTTGGGGAAGTCGCTGCGGCCGGTACCGATGACCCGCACGCCCGCCGCCTTGGCGTCGGTGGGCAGGATCTCGGGGTTGGGGTTGGCCATGGCAAAGACGATGGCGTCGGGGGCCATGGTCTTGGCGGCTTCCACCGACAGGGCGTTGGCCACCGAGGTGCCGATAAAGACGTCGGCCCCGCGTACTGCGTCGGCCAGCGTGCCGGAGATGCGCTCCGGGTTGGTGATCTCGGCCAGCTTTTCCTTGTGGCCTTCCAGCCCTGCGGGACGGCCGGGAACCAGGATGCCGTGCTCATCCACCGCGACGATGTGTTTGGCACCGGCGGTCATGAGCATTTTGATGATGGCAGTGCCTGCCGCGCCGGGGCCGTTCTGGACGATGCGCACATCCTCCAGGCGCTTGCCCACCACCTTCAGGGCGTTGAGCAGGCCGGCCAGCACGATGATGGCGGTGCCATGCTGATCGTCATGGAAAACAGGAATATCCAGCTCACGCTCCAGCTGCTCCTCGATCTCGAAGCACTCGGGG
The DNA here is from genome assembly GCA_019114415.1 of Candidatus Gemmiger faecavium. Lineage (GTDB taxonomy): Bacteria > Bacillota > Clostridia > Oscillospirales > Ruminococcaceae > Gemmiger > Gemmiger faecavium. Next base: position 65,718 of record DXFO01000036.1, read on the forward strand.
CTGCGGATGTCCTCCAGGTTGATGCCGCCGAAGGTGGGCGCGATGGCCTTGACCGCCGCAACGACTTCTTCCTTGGTCTTGGCGTCGATGCAGATGGGGAAGGCATCCACACCGCCAAACTCCTTGAACAGGACGCACTTGCCTTCCATGACAGGCATGGCGGCCTCGGGGCCGATGTTGCCCAGGCCCAGCACGGCGGTGCCGTTGGAGACGACGGCCACCATGCGGCCCTTGCAGGTGTAGCGGTAGACGTCCTCCGGGTTTGCCTTGATCTTGCGGCAGGGCTCGGCGACGCCGGGGGTGTAGGCGGTGGACAGGGCGTCGCGGTCGCGGCATTCCACCAGGCTCTGCACCGTCAGTTTGCCGTGGAATTTCTCATGCAGTTCCAGCGCGGCTTTGTTGTAATCCATTGCGTTTTCCCTCCTGTGTTGGTGTTCAGTGTCCGGATGCTTCCGAAAGATCTGCGTACGCCTGTTCCAGCTGGATCACACAGAAATGGTCCGGCCATTTCTGTCTGACGGCATCCCGCAGTTTGTTCAGCAGTTCGCGGCCGGCGGCACCGTCCTTTTCAAAGTAGCGGGGCGGCACGGCGCAGTCAAAAATCACATTGGTGTGCGTGGGACCCGGCACGATGCGCAGGTCGTGGATGTTGACCTCGGGGTCCGCCTGGTGAGCGGCAGCTTCCACCAGTTCCCGCAGCTCGGTAACATGGGGGTCGCCGGTGACCACCGGGTCAAAGTGGATGGTGACGGTCAGGCCGTCGTTGGTAAAGAAATCTTTCTCGATGCAGTCGATCTCGTCGTGCATGGCCATGACGTCACCCTCGGCGGGCATTTCCAGATGGAAGCTGACCAGGCGGTTGCCGGGGCCGTAGTCGTGGATCATCATGTCATGGACGCCCAGCACGTTGGGATAGCTCAGCGCCTTTTCCTTGATGTAGGCCACCTGTTCCGGGTCGGACGCGGAGCCCAGGATGGGGTCCAGGGTATCCCGCACCAGGCCGATGCCGCTGTACAGAATAAACAGCGCCACCGCCAGGCCCATGACGCCGTCCAGGCGGTCAATGTGGGTAAAGTGCGCCGCCAGCGAGGCCACCAGCACCGCCGAGGTGGAGATGACGTCGTTGCGGGAATCCGCCGCCGTTGCCAGCAGCGTGTCCGAATGGATCAGCTTGCCCACATACCGGTTGAAACCGCTCATCCACAGCTTGACCAGAATGGAGGCCACCAGCACTGCCGCCGACAGCCAGCTGAACTCAACAGCCGTAGGTGCAATGATCTTGCCGATGCTCTCCTTGCCCAGCTCGATGCCGATGACCAGGATCATGACCGACACCGCCAGCCCCGCCAGGTACTCATAGCGGGCATGGCCGTAGGGGTGCTCCTTGTCGGCAGGTTTGCTGCCCAGCTTGAAGCCCACCAGGCTCACCACATTGGAACTGGCATCGGACAGGTTGTTGACGGCGTCCGCGGTGATGGCCACACTGCCGAACAGCATGCCTACCATAAATTTTCCCGCAAACAACAGCACGTTGCAGGCAATGCCCACGATACAGGCCAGATTGCCGCAGGCCGACCGCACGGCCTTATCCGCGGCATTTTCATAGTTTTTGACGAAACAACGAAGAAGAAACTTCGTCACGATAAACACTCCCCCACTGCGCGCCCGCGGCGCGCAAAACTACCCTCTTTTTGATTTTCTCGCCTGTATTCCCGGCAGGCCGGACGGCGCGGGACGGATGTCCTGTGCCGCCATATCAAAGCGTCCCGCCGGGCCCGGGCCGCAAAGCCCGGATCCGGCGGGAGCCGTAAATTCATCCGGTCACCCGCGAAAGTTCACGGGAGAACCAATCAGTCACGCACGATGCAAGCCTCGCGCTCGGGACCGACGGAGATATACTTGATCTTGCAGCCCACTGCCTTCTCGATGTACAGGACGTAATCCTGGGTGGCTTTGGGCAGGTCCTCAAAGCGGCGCACACCGGTGATGTCGCAGTTCCAGCCGGGCAGCTTCTCAACCACCGGCTTGGCGTCGTCCAGCGTCTTGCCCATGGGGAAGACGTCGGTCACGGTGCCGTCCGCCAGTTCATAGCGGGCGACCACGGGGATCTCGGTCATATAATCCAGAACGTCCAGCAGGGTCAGAGCCAGCTCATCGCAGCCCTGGCACTGCACGCCGTAGCGGCTTGCCACCACGTCGAAAGGACCGACGCGGCGGGGACGGCCGGTAGCGGCGCCGTACTCGTGGCCGTGCTCACGCAGGACGTTCTTTTCGTCCTCGGTCATGGCCAGCTCGGCGGTGAAGGGGCCCTCGCCCACGCAGGAGGAGTAAGCCTTCATGATGCCCACCGACAGATCCAGCTTGCGGCCCGGGATGCCCGCACCGATGGGAGCATAGGCGCCGATGGTGTTGGAGCTGGAAGTGTAGGGATAGATACCAAAGTCGATGTCACGCAGAGCGCCCAGCTGGGCCTCGAACATGATCTTCTTGCCGGCGTCGTCCGCCTTGGCCAGGAAATCGCCCACATTGCAGATGTAGGGGGCAAAGACCTCAGCGTAATGCTGGCACCAGGCCCACATTTCGTCCAGGGAGACCGGCTTTTGGCCGTAGATCTTTTCCATGGTCAGGTTCTTGGACTCGACGATGGTGGCCAGACGCTTGCGGACACCCTCGTCCATATGGAGCAGGTCGCCCATGCGCAGGGTCTTTTTCATGAACTTGTCGCCGTAGGTGTAGGCGATGCCGCGCTTGGTGGAGCCGAACTGTGCGCCGGTCTTGGCCAGGCGGGCTTCCTCCAGGCCGTCCTGATCCACATGGAAAGGCATGGTGATGGTGGCACGGTCGGAGATCTTCAGGTTGGCGGGAGTGATCTCAATGCCCTGGCTGCGCAGGGTCTCGATCTCGCCTTCCAGGTGGTGGGGATCGATGACCATGCCGCCGCCCATGACGCAGACGACCTCCGGGCGCAGAATGCCCGAGGGGATCAGGTTGAGAACGAACTTGCCCCGCTCGTTTTTGACGGTATGACCGGCGTTATCGCCGCCCTGATACCGTGCAACAATGTCGTAATCGCGGCTGAGCAGGTCGACCATACGGCCCTTGCCTTCGTCGCCCCAGTTGATTCCGGTGATTGCAGTAAGCATGATGTTACCTCTTTCATGGTTGAGCGTACAGCCTTTTCCGCGCAATTTGCCCGGGATCCGCCGCCGCATACATTATAGCAAATCCGGTATAAAAAACCAATACCCTGTCAGTTCTTTTCTTCTTCCTCACGGGGTTTGCCCAGGCCGTGGCGGGTGCCGTCCGGTTCCACAATGACGATATTGTCCATCTGCGCCCGCAGGCTGGCGCGGACCGCTTCCAGGTATTCCTTGCGCAGTGCATCCCGCTCCGCCTGTTCTTCCGGCGTGAGAGGGCCGTTCTTTGCCTTGTGTGCCAGTTCGTTGATCCGCTTGATTTTTGCTTCGTCCATAATCGTGCTTTCCTTTCCGGTCTTTGGCAGGGTTCGTTTGGCGCCACGGGATTTTGCCGCCTGTACAGCGCCGCGGTCGCCTTCTATTTTCTCTGCCTCGGGCCGCCGTTCTTTAATATAGGTATCTTGTGTTCAGTGTAGCACAGTTGGTATCTCTGCCGCAACCGGGGCCGGGTTGTAAATTTTCCGTCCCCGCTACCGGCGCCGTCAAGCCGTTTTGGTCCGATGCCCTGTTTTTGGGCCTGTACTTTTTTGACGCTTCGTTGTATAATGGAAAAGTATTGCATTAAAAGGCGCCTGACCGCGCCGAAAAGACAGGAGTATCACATGAAACTGAAACATTCTATCCGTGCCGGCGCCCTGATGCTGGCACTGTCGATGGTTCTGGTCGGCTGCTCGAAGGACGAGAGCCAGACCGCCTCCACCGCCGAGACTTCCTCTCCCGAAAGCGCCGAGACCGCTACTGCGGAGACTGCCGATCCTTATGCCTATCTGGCCAACTTCTCCTTCAGCGACGGCTTTGACGAGAACGGCTACCTGAAGGACGTCAAGGCGCTGGATTACGTCACCCTGCCGGAGGATTACAACTCCCTGACCCTGCCCGCCGGCACCGATACCGTGACCGACGAGGAGGTGGATTCCTACATCGAGTCCAACATTCTGGCCAACTTTGCCACCGAGGAGCAGGTCACCGACCGTGCCGCCGAGATGGGCGACGTTGTCAACATTGACTACGTGGGTTCCGTGGACGGCGTGGAATTCGACGGCGGTTCCGCTCAGGGCTACGACCTGACGCTGGGCAGCGGTTCTTTCATCGATGACTTCGAGGATCAGATCGCCGGCCACACCCCCGGCGAGACCTTCAACGTGGAGGTCACCTTCCCCGATCCCTACCAGAACAACCCCGATCTGGCCGGCAAGGAAGCCGTCTTTGTCACCACCCTGAACTACATCTCCGAGACGGTCAATCCCGAACTGACCGACGCCTGGGTGGCCGAGAACATCAACCCCTATCTGGAGCTGACCACCGTGGACAGCCTCAAGACTTACGTTCATGATTCCCTGGTGGAGTCCAACATGAGCAACGCCGTTTACCAGCAGCTTGTGGAGAACACCACCTTCGCCGAGACGTATCCCGAGTCCGCGACCCAGTACTTCAACGACAGCTTCCTGTTCTCCTACTACATCTACGCTGCCAACTACGGCATGACCCTGGATGAGTTCGTCGCCGCCACCGGTTACGGCAGCGCCGAGGAACTGCTGACCATGGCTTCCTCCTCCATTGAGAGCTCCATGAAGCAGGCCCTGCTGATGCAGGCCATCGCCGAGAAGGAAGGCATCGTCTGTGACGACGCCGCTCTGGAGGCCAACATCAACGATTTCTTCAGCACTGACGACACCAGCAGCTACATCACCAACTACGGCGAGAACTACATCAAGACCAATGTCCTGCAGGACATCCTGATGCGCCAGCTGATTGCCAACGCCACCGTCGCCGCTGCCTGATTTTCCACACATCTGTTCCCCGGGCTTTCGGTTCTGCCGAGAGCCCGGGATTTTTTGTTTTTGAGTAGCCGGGAACCGTCGTCTTGCAATTCACCGGGGGCCGTGCTATACTATATTTAGAAGTTTATCTAACAATATTCAGTGTTTCGGTACTTTGCAGGAGCTCCCGGGTCGTGTCCTTTACGCCGCGGTCCTCTGGCTGGGATACCGGGTGCAAAACATATTCCAAAAAACTGCGAATTTCACCGGAAAGGAGGGTCCCGTTTTGGGCGATGCATTCAAAGCCTTGGCCGATCCGTCCCGGCGGCGCATCCTGGAACTGCTGGCGGAGGGGGATCTTTCCGCCGGGGAGATCGCCGCACATTTTGACATGGCAAAGCCGTCCGTCAGCCATCATCTGAGCATCCTGCGCAACGCGGGGCTCATCACCGATGAGCGTCAGGGGCAGAGCATTATTTATCATCTGAACCTGACAGTCATGCAGGAACTGATGAAATGGTTTTATGATTTCGGACTGATTGCCGGAGGTGATACGGATGAAACCAAACAACAATAAGCAGCCTGCCCTTGGCTGGCCGCTGTTCTGGGCATTGATGCTGCTGGCGGTCTGTTCCTTTGTGGGGCATCTCATTGCCTACCCTGCCCTGCCGGATCAGGTCCCCCGTCAGTGGGCGCTGAACGGAAGCGTAAACAGCTGGATGGAAAAGGACTATCTGTGGTTGCTGGACGCTCTGCCCATCTTTTTGCTGATCCTGTTCAAAGTGATCCCGGCCGTTGAGCCCCGGGCCGACAGCTATCGCAGAATGCGCAGGTTGTGGGGCGTCTTTGTGACCGCCATGACCCTGCTGATGATCGGCTTTACCTGGATGACCGAGCTGTATTTCTGGGGTCCCGCCGCTTTGTGGGATTACCTGCCCGCCATGGCCATCTGCCTGATCGGCGCCGGACTGGTGGCCCTGGGCAATTACATGCCCCGCATCCGCCAGAACTACACCATGGGCGTGCGCACACCCTGGGCTCTGGCCAGCGAGCACTGCTGGCAGCGCACCCAGCGGATGGGCGGTATCTGCTTCGTCATCATCGGGGTGCTGATGATCCTTTCCACCCTGTTCGATCTGGCCACCGGGGTGGGCATCAGTGCTCTGGTCACCATCGCTTCCCTGTTTTTGTCCATCGCCTGGCTGTATATTTATTCCTGGCTGGTCTTTATCCACAAGCTGAAATAAGCCGGCTGCGCGGTTCAGATAAGCCGCACAACAATTTTATCCGGTTCCATTTTCTCACAGAAACAAAAAATCCGCCCCGCACAGGAAACTGTGCGGGGCGGCCTCGTTACAGCACAAAATCGCGAAAGGATCCATCAGAAAGTCCGGTCGGATCGGACATTATTTCTTGGCAGCGGGCTTTTTGGCGGCAGGCTTTTTCGCAGCCGGCTTCTTGGCGGGCTCGGCTTTGACTTCGGGCTCAGCCTTAACAGCAGGAGCAGCCTTGACGGTGGGCTCTGCCTTCTTGGCAGGCTCGGCCTTGGCAGCGGGAGCAGCCTTCTTGGCGGCCGGCTTCTTGGCAGCGGGCTTCTTCACGGTCTCGACAGCCTTGACCGCGGTATCCGCAACGTCGGAGACAGCCTTCTTGGCGGCATCGGCCACATCGGTCAGAACGTCGGCAGCAGCCTTGGCAGCCTCGCCGATGTTGCCGGCGGCAGCTTCCAGGTCAGCCTTGGCCTTGGCAGCCTTCGCCTTGGCGCTGGCCTTGGGCTTGCGGGTGACCTCGGTAATGGTCCAGTACTGGTTTTCGCCGTTGACGTCGCTCCAGATCTGCAGGGCAGCGCCATTCTCGGTGCTCATGGCAACAACGTCCAGGCACTTGCCGGCCAGGTTGGACTTGATCTTGGCGCGGCCGTCATTGACGGGCTCCACGACCCAGAGCTGGCTGCTGGCGCTGGCGCCTTCCCACTGATGTACACGGGTACCGTCGGTAACGCCGCTGCAATCCAGGTCCATCATCTTGCCGGTGAAGCGGTTCTTGATGCGGTAAACGCCCTCACCTGCACGAACAAAGCCCCACTGCTGCCACTCGGCATTGACATTATCCCACAGCTGGATCTTGGCGCCGTTGTCGGTGTTGTAATCTGCAACCTCCACCACTTTGCCGTTGGCGGCGCTGATGGTGTAGAACTTATCTTCCGCGATCACGGTCTGAGACACTTTCTTTGCGGTTTTCTTTACAGCCATTGCTGTTCCCCTCCTAAAAGGTGTGTTCTTCTTTTTCTGCGCCGCCAGCCTGTCTGCAGGCTCTCCTCTTCGGCACATTGCTCGGCGGCGATTTGCCGCTCGTACGACAATATTATATCCAATATTTTCTTGTCAGTCAAGTTTTAGACGATTTGACGGCTTTTTGCACAAAAATACCCGGACTGTTAAAAACAGTCCGGGCAATATACAGGTATTTGCCGCAGAATTGCGGATTCAGGGCTATCCGGCGGGGTTTTCGCGCCGCCGGTGTGCCGGGGTCATTCGGGGGCTTTCATGCTTTCCACCATGGAGATCTTTTTGAGCTTTCTGCCCATGTAGAGGTTGACCGCCAGGCTGAACAGCAATGTCAGTCCCAGTGAATACACAAAGCTGGAGAAGTCAATGCTGCGGCCGAACATCACGGCGTCCACTTCCACGGTAAAAATGACGAACCGGTGCAGCGCAATGCCGCCCACCATGCCGAACAGGGCGCCGATCACCGTCAGGGCGATGCTCTCGCGCATGACGTAGGCACTGACCTCCCGGTCATAGAAGCCCAGTACCTTGATGGTGGCGATCTCCTTGACGCGCTCGGCAATATTGATGTTGGTCAGGTTATACAGCACCACCAGTGCCAGCACCGCCGCACAGATGACGATCATGACCACTACCGCATTGATGGAGTTGAGCATGTTCAGTACCGAGGTGGTGGTATCCACGGTAAAGGTCACGCTGGCGACCTGTTCCATGGCCAGCAGCTTGGCCGAGACTGCATCCCGGGATGCCTGGGAGGTATCCTCCATGCAGCTGAGCACCATGTTCCACTCCGGTTCCTCGCCGAAGGCCTCGGCATATGTGGAAGCGCTGAGGTAAACGTAGTTGGAAACATAATTTTCGCAGATGCCGCTGATGGTAAAGGTTGCTGCCTCCCCGTCCGCATCCACCAGGGTCACGGTGTCGCCGGTCTTGACGTTCATCAGTTCGGCCAGCTTTTCCGTCATGACGATGCCGGTCTCACCCAGAGGCGTTGCCTTGCGGGAGACCCGCTCATGCAGATCATAGAACTGGGAGAAGGCCTCCACATCCTGCGGGACCATCATGTACACTTCCGCCGAGGAACCATCGGGCAGTTCCTGGGTGGTCTTTTCGGTCAGCGTGGCAAGGGACGCGGTGAAGGCTTCATCCTCAAAGAGGTAATCGTATACCGCACCCTCCTGAGTATCCTGTGCGTCGGTCACGGCAGTCATCAGATCGTAATGGTCGATGTCGCGGTACTGTTTGACGATAATGCCGTTGATGGAGTCCGAAATGCCGAAGCCCGTCACCAGCAGGGCCGTACACCCCGCCACACCGATGACCGTCATCCAGAACCGCTTTTTGTAGCGGAACAGGTTGCGGCAGGTGACTTTCTGGGTAAAGGCCAGGCGTTTCCACAGCGGGCGGATGTATTCCAGGAAAATGCGCTTGCCGGCTTTGGGGGCCCGGGGACGCATAAGGTCGGCCGGGGTCTCCCGCAGAGAGTTGCGGCAGGCCGTCCAGGTCACAAGCAGGGCGCTGCCGATGAGCAGGCCGCTGGAGAAGATGGCGTAGTTCCAGCGCCAGACGGCATGGAACTCCGGCACATAGTACATCATTTCATAGGCGTACCAGATGACCGACGGGAACACGGTAAATCCGATGGCCAGACCAAACAGCGCACCGGACACCGCCGCCGTCATGGCATACAGGATGTACTTGCGCATGATATCGCCGTTGGAATATCCCAGGGCTTTCATGGTGCCGATTTGGAGGCGTTCCTCTTCCACCATGCGGGTCATGGTGGTGGAGACAACCAGCGCCGCCACCAGGAAGAAGAAGATGGGGAACACGCCGGACAGCGCTTCCACCTTGGAAACATTGCCCCGGAAAGAGGAGAAGCTGACGTTGTCGTCACGGTCCCAGACATACCAGGAGGGATATTCGATCTCATCCAGCTTGGACTGGGCGTCCTCGATCTCGGCCTTTGCGTCGGCCAGTTCCTGCTCCGCTTCCGCTTTGGCGTCAGCGTACTCGATCTCACCGTCGGCCAGCTTCTGCTTGTTTTCCGCAATGGTCTGACGGGCGTCGTCCAGCTCGGCCCGTGCATCCGCAAGCTCCACATAGGCGTCTGCGATCTGCTTTTTAGCGTCGTTCAGTTCCACCTGTTTGTCGGTCAGGGTGGCCCAGCCGTCGTCCAGCTGCTTTTTGCCTTCCTCCAACTGGCGCTTGCCGTCATAGAAGGTTTCGCTCTGGGTGTTGTATTCTTTCCAGCCCGCATCCAGCTGCGCCTTGCCTGCGTCGATTTCCTTTTTGGCATCGGCCAGCTGCTTCTCGCTGGCTTCCAGCAGAGCGGCGCTTTCTTCCAGCTCAATGCGGCCGGCTTCCAGTTCCGCTTCCATGGCCTCGATGGCTTCATCAGTGAACAGGGCGTATGCTTCCTCTTCCGTCTCGGCATAGCCTGCGTCCAGAATGCCCTGTACGCCGGTCTCCAGTCCGTGCTGCGCCGTATTCAGCTGTTTGAGCTGCTCATACTGCTGACGGGTTTCCGGCAGCTTTTCGATCTGGCCGTCCACTATACCTTCCGCGATGGCGACCTGCATCTCATTTTCAATGTCCAGATTGAAGCCCATGGATTTGGCCGCTTCTTTCAGCGCAAGGAGCCAGGCATTCCGGGCTTCATCCCACGCTTTCTTGGCTGCCTGCACGTCGGGGTCGTCCTCCGGGTTGGAGAGCGTGGCCGCCATCGGGGCGGCATGGGCTTTTGCCTCCCCTGCCGGGTCGGGTTCGGCCGGTTCCTCCGCCGGGGTATCCAATCCTTCTGTTTGTTCTTCCCCGGCAGGTTCGACTGCGGGTTCTTCCTGGGGTTCTGCAGGAGCTGCCGTCTCGGGGGCAGCCGGCTCGTCCTGTGCGGACTCTTCCGCCGGGGCGGTGTCAGGCTCGGCAGATGCCGCGTCCTCTTCCGGTTCCGCCGGGTCGATTTCCGCAGGTCCGCCGGTGGCGGAGGCTTCGCTTTCCGTCTGTCCGTCTGCCTCGTCAGGGACTTCTGCCGCGTCCTCGGTTTGCGGCGGCTCAGTCAGTGCATCCTGCCCTGCCGGTTCCTCCGTTCCGGGTTCTGTGCCGGGCTCCGTGCCGCCGGTCTCTCCCCCGGCAGCCGCAAGGGCATCCTCGTAGGCTTTTTTCGCATCCTGTTCGGTCTGGCGCAGTTCCGCCAGCTGTTCCAGCATTTCCAGATTTTCGCCCTGCGTCGCAATGTTTTTATCCGAGAACATGGCCCGGGCCTCATCCTCATCCTTGGCATACCCCAGGTCGACGAGCATCCGGATGCCGGTGCCCACACCGTTTTTGGCCTGATTCAGCAGTTTGAGCTGGTCAAACTGTTCCACGCCGGCTTCGTATTCGGCAAGGCCCTGTTCATACAGCTGCTTGCCGTTTTCATAGGCGGCAAGGCCGGCTTCGTACTGTGCCAGGCCATCGTCATACTTTTTCTGCGCCGCGTCCAGCTGGGCTTTGCCGTCGGCAAGCTGCTTTTCGCCGTCGGCAAGCTGGGCCACCGCATCGTCGTATTCCGCCTGCTTTTCGATCAGTTCCTGCAGGCCGTCGGCAAGCTGGGCCTCGCCGTCCGCGATCTTCTGCTCATTTTCCTGCACCTCGGCCAGGCCGTCGGCGTATTCCTGCTCGCCGTCCAGGTATTCCTGTTCGCCGTCGGCCAGTTCTTTCCGGCCGTCCTCCAGTTCCTGCGCGGCGTCGGCCAGTTCCTCGTTGGCTTCGGCCTCAGCATCGTAGTATTCCTGCCAGGCATCGTCGATCTCTGCCTGTGCGTCGGACATCACGCCGGTATAGCGTGCCTCGCAGCGGACATCCTCGATGGATTCAATGCGGTCGGCCACTGCCGAGACCACATCGGTATATTCGTCCTCCAGGCTGGCCAGCTCCGCCGCACCGTCCACCGTCAGGTAGATCTCGGTATAGCTGTCGTAGGCAAAGGCGTCCGGCTGAACATACAGCACGATGTCCACCGCGCCGCTGCCCACACTGGCAGGCTCCCGCTCATAGGAGAAATAATAGGTATTGTGGACTTTGCCCACAATGGTGAACTCGGTCTGTTCCAGCGTGTCCTCAAGATCCTCATTTTCGGGATCGACCACCAGGGTGTCCCCGACCTCGTACTCCTTGTTGAGGGTCGAGATGCCCGCCTCCACCACACATTCGTTGGCGGACTGGGGCCAGCGGCCTTCGGTCAGGGTCAGGCGATTGATGACATTCGCCCCTTCGGGGTCATCGGTCAGGCTGTGTACGCGGCCGACCACCTCGGCATTTTCGTCCTGGATGAGCAGGTCGGCCGAATAGGCCGGCTGCACCGCGTCCACGCCCTCCACCTGGCTCAGGGCTTCCACATCCTCGTCGGTCAGGCCCAGGGTGGACACCACGCGCAGGTCAAACAGGTTGCCCGCGTCGAGGTATTCCTCCATGGAATCCTCCATGTCAGGCGTTGTGGAGAGCAAGCCCGCCAAAAAGCCGACGCCCAGCGCCACGATGGCAAAAATCGCGGCAAAGCGGCTGCGGCTGCCTTTGAAGGTGCGCAGGATATTTTTTTGGTAACTGCGTGCCATTTACCATTCGATCCTTTCCACCGGTGTCGGGTTGTCGTTGCGGGTGATCTCGATCACCCGGCCGCTGTTGATGCGGATGACCCGGTCAGCCATGGCCGCCAGCGCGCTGTTGTGGGTAATGACAATGACGGTGCGTCCTTTTTTGCGGCAGGTCTCCTGCAGAAGTTCCAGGACCTGCTTGCCAGTTTTGTAGTCCAGCGCGCCCGTGGGTTCGTCGCACAGCAGAATTTTGGGGTTCTTGGCCAGCGCCCGGGCAATGGAAACGCGCTGCTGTTCGCCGCCGGAAAGCTGTGCCGGGAAATTGTTCTTGCGGTCCTTCAGGCCCACTTCATCCAGGACCAGGTCGGCGTCCAGAGGGTCTTTGCAGATCTCGCTGGCAAGCTCCACATTTTCCCGGGCGGTCAGGTTCTGCACCAGATTGTAGAACTGAAACACAAAGCCCACGTCGTAGCGTCGGTACTCAGTCAGGCGGCGGGCGTTGAAGTCGCTGACTTTCTCCCCGTCCAGAATGATGGTGCCTTCATCGCAGGTATCCATGCCGCCCAGCATGTTCAGCACGGTGGTCTTGCCTGCACCGGAGGGGCCCAGGATCACACAGAACTCGCCTTTCTCGATCTCAAAGCTCACATGATCGGCTGCGGCGATGCGGGTGTCGCCCATCTGGTAATATTTGCAGACATTATCAAAGGTCACAAAAGAGGTATCGCGCGCCATGACGCAGTCTCCTTCCGTCCGGCCGAATGGCAGACCCGGCCGATTTTGGTATCAGTATAGCAATCGATTCTGAACATTTTATGTACTTTTTTCACGTATAATTGTGAAATATGTCGAAAGCCAAACTGCAAAAATCTCAATCGACAACTGTTGATTTTCTTTACAATCCAATTATAATAAAATTAATTGGGCGGCTCAATAAGTAAAATTGGCCGGTTCGTTCATTAATCAACACTTTGTCTAAAATTGTTCATCTGTTTTATAAAAAAGGAGGCCGCCATGACAGAAAAGAAGCAGGATCTCCGGGTCCAGAAAACCCGGGAAAGCATCCGCCGGGCGTATCTCGATCTGCTGCGGGAGCACTCCACCAAAGAGATCACCGTGACCCAGATCTGCCAGCTGGCGCGCATCAACCGCGGGACCTTCTACCTGCACTATCAGGACACCCAGGATCTTCTGGACTGCCTGATCAACGAGCTGATGGAGGAGTTGTCGGATATCCTGCACAAGTATTCTCCCCAGCAGCTCAACGAGAATCCCTTCCCTATCATTTACGAAGCCTTCTCTCATTTTGCGGACCACGCGGACATTCTGCCTCTTTTGCAGAAAAACAGCAATTCCGGGTTTCTGGAAAAGCTGAAATCCATGATCAACGAAATCGCCCTGACCGAATGGCTGCCTATGCACGGCGACCACAAAGCGGAAGATTACCCCTACATCAACGCCTTCATCGTGTCCGGCACCATCGAGGTGTTCCAGGTCTGGCTGCAAAGCGGCATGCAGAAAAGCACGGGCGAGCTGGCCGCCCTGATCGAGCGCCTTGCCCTCCAGGGCATCGGCTGATCCTTAACACAAAAAAGCCCCCGGCTCCGTGTCGCTCCTGTTTTTTCAGGAGGGCACAGCGCCGGGGATTTTTTTGATGTTTTTGGCTTAATTTGCAGAAATCCCATCCCCTGCCCTGTTCAGAGAGCCGGAGGGGGAGCCAAAACCGAAACGGAAAACCTTATTTGCCTTCCGCGCGGGCCAGAGCCAGCTGGAAGTCCTTGGTATCGGTAAAGATCTCGTTGGTGTAGGGGTTCTTTTTCTGTTCCACCGCCCGCTTGATGATGATGGCCAGGACGATCACATTGGCAGCCAGGGCCAGGATGGCGATAACGCCCTGCATGGTGGGATCGGCCGCCGTCGGGTGGGTGGCTGCGTCCATCACGCCGTCAACATACAGCACGGGAATGGTAGCAAAGACGCCCTGATCCTGGAACATGGGGAACACCTGGGCAAACATGCACCACAGCGCCAGGGTGTTGGCGCGGTTCTGGATCCAGCCGCCCTTGTTCCACAGCGCGTTGGCAAAGGTGGGCGCCAGCAGCAGGGCCAGGCCACAGTACCAGGCATGGGTGGGCAGGTTATTGTAGGTGTACTCAAAGTTCCACAGGTCGTAGGCAATGATGTAGAGGATGGTCATATCCGGCCAGAGCATATCCTGCTGCTTTTTGGAGGAGTAAATGCCCCACCAGCCGGTCATGCACAGGATATTGAGGATGCCCGCAATGCCGTTGACCCAGTTCCACCAGCCGCCGTACAGCCAGACATTTTCACTGGACAGCCACCAGCGGCTGCCGGTCTCGGCCAGAGCCATAGCACCGCGGATGCCGGACTCAAAGTCGCTGGCCACGGCGATCAGGATATTGATGGCCACGATGGCAAAGGGGAATGCCTTGAACCAGTGGGTCTTGCCCACGCCCCACTTGTATTTGAGCATCATGAAGCCGATACAGCCAATGGTGGCGGCGTAGAGTTTTGCGTAGTGGAACCAGCTGTTCATATAGAGATAAGTGGGGTTGTTGAGTGCCCACTCCGCTCCCATGGCAGCGCCCACGGCCACGGCAATGAAATAGACCGTAAGACCCGCAGGCAGGATCAGGAAGCAGAAGATGCCGCCCTGTTTGGTACGGCGGGCCAGCTCATTGACGAGGATCAGCCCCACAAACACCAGCAGCCATCCGAACAACTGCCAGCCCGCATTTTCGCCGTAAATTTGAAACAACATACCGATATTCCTCCAATCACAATGATATCCAACCGTTTACCGTGTGTCCCCGGGCGAAGCTTCCGGTTCTTCCGTTTCCGGCACCGTGATATCCCGGATCATGGTCTCATTGCCCTGTATCAGATGGGTCTTTCCGCTGCCGCATTCCGGACAGGTCCGGCCATGAGCCACCGTGGGATAGACAAGCCCGCAGTTTTCACACAGTGTCTTTGCAGGGATCACTTCCACCTGCAGCTTTGCCCCGCGCAGCATATCCGATTTGGCCGCGGCCCAGTTCCAGCAATCCTGGAGATAATCCTCCAGGACGCCGGATACCTCGCCCAGTTCCAGCGTTACCGCGTTGACCCGCTTGACGCCGTTCTGGCGGCCGATCTCCTCCACGCTGCGGATGATGTGAAATACAATTCCCAGTTCGTGCATATCAGTCTTCCTTTTTGCCGAACCGGATCTTGAATTCCCGCTTGATCATGTAAGGCAGAATGGCCTTGAACTTGTCCTCGCTGCGCACCATGGTGCTGCACTCGGGCAGTTCGCGGGAAAGATGGATGGCGTCGAACTCGCACTTGGTGGTGCAGATGCCGCAGCCGATGCACTTGTTGGGGTCCACCACCGAGGCGCCGCAGCCCAGGCAGCGGGCGGTCTCCTTTTTCACCTGCTCCTCGGTAAAGGTGAGGTGGCCGTCCCGGAAGGAGCGGTGATAGTCGATGTCCTCGGCCATGCCCGCCGTCTGACGGGCGGTGGTATCGTAGCTTTCCAGCGCCAGGTCGTCCTTGTTCAGCTGGATGAAATCCCGCCGGTTGCGGCCGATGGTCATGCTGGTGTTGGGCTGGACAAACCGGTGGATGGACACCGCGCCCTCCTTGCCTGCCGCAATGGCGTCAATGGCAAACTTGGGACCGGTGTAGACATCGCCGCCCACAAACACGTCGGGCTGGGCGGTCTGGTAGGTCAGGGCGTCGGCCACGGCACGGCCGCCGGGGCCACATTCCACCTTGGTGCCGTCCAGCAGGCCGCCCCACTGGATGCTCTGGCCGATGCTGAGGAACACATGGTCGCATTCCACCGTAATGGTGTCGTTATCGTCGTAGGTCGGGGCAAAGCGGCCCGTCTCATCAAACACCGACACGCAGCGTTTGAACACCACAGCGGTGGCCTTGCCATCCCTGGTGATGATTTCTTTAGGTCCCCAGCCGCAGTGAACAGCAGCGCCGTCCTCCTCGGCTTCGGCGACCTCGGCGGGGGTGGCGGGCATCTGGTCCCGGGCTTCCAGACAGTACATGTCCGCTGCCGATGCGCCGCAGCGCAGGCCGGACCGCACCACGTCAATGGCCACGTTGCCGCCGCCCACGACCACAATGCGGCCTTCCAGCGATACCGGTTCCCCGTCGTTCACACGGTGGAGGAAATCCACAGCGGTCATCACGTTGGGGGCATCCTCACCGGGGATACCGGCCTTGCGTCCGCCCTGGCAGCCGATGGCCACATAAAATGCCTTGTAGCCCTGAGCGCGCAGCTCATCCAGCGTCACGTCCTTGCCCACTTCCACGCCGCAGCGGATCTCCACGCCCATCTGGCGGATGATGTCAATCTCAGCTTCCACCACGTCTTTTTCCAGCTTGTAGGACGGGATGCCATAGGTCAGCATACCGCCGGGCTTTTTGTTTTTCTCAAACACGGTGGGGCGATAGCCCTTCTCGGCCAGGTAGAAAGCGCAGGACAGGCCAGCCGGACCAGCGCCGATGATGGCGATCTTCTCGTCAAAACCGCCCCGGTTGGAGGGCGGGTTGATGGCCGGGACATAACGGGTGGCCGCGTCCAGGTCCTTCTGGGCGATGAATTTTTTCACTTCATCAATAGCCACCGCCTGATCCACAGTGCCGCGGGTGCAGGCGTCCTCACAGCGGCGGTTGCAGACACGGCCGCAGACCGCCGGGAAGGGATTTTCCCGCTTGATGAGGGCCAGGGCCTCGGTATAGCGGCCCTGGGCGGCCATTTTCAGATAGCCCTGCACCGCGATATGGGCAGGGCAGGCCGTCTTGCAGGGGGCAGTGCCGGTGTCATAGCAGTTGATGCGGTTTTTGTCCCGGTAGTCGATGGTCCACTTTTCGGGGCCCCACTTGACCTTGTCGGGCAGTTCCTGGCGGGGATATTCCACCGGGCCGTGGGTGGTGCAGAGTTTCTGGCCCAGCTTGACCGCGCCGGCGGGGCAGTATTCCACGCAGCGTCCGCAGGCCACACAGTTTTCCGGGGTGACATGGGCCACATAGGCGGAGCGGCTCATATTGGGAGTGTTGAACAGCTGGCTGGTGCGCAGGGCATTGCAGATGTTCACGTTGCAGTTGCAGATGGCAAAGATCTTGTTTTCGCCGTCGATGTTGGTGATCTGGTGGACAAAACCGTTGTCCTCGGCCCGTTTGAGGATGCGTATGACCTCGTCGTAGTCCACGTAATGGCCTTTCTTGGTTTCCACCAGGTAGTCGGCCATGTCGCCCACGCCGATGCACCAGTCCTCAGGGTCGTCGCCGCAGCCTTCGCCAAGACGGGCGCGGGACATACGGCAGGAGCAGGGGCTGGCAGCATACTTGCCGTCGTACTTTTTCAGCCAGTGGGAGATGTGCTCAATGTCCACCGACTGATTTTCCGTCTCGATGGCCTTTTCCACCGGGATGACATGCATACCAATGCCCGCGCCGCCCGGCGGCACCATGGCGGTGATGTGCTCCAGCGGCAGGAAGGTCATCCGTTCAAAGAAGGCGGTGACTTCGGGATTGTTTTCGATCTGGCTTTTCTGCATGTTGAAGAACTCGGCGCTGCCCGGCACGAACATAGGCAGCACATACTGCTTTTCGCGGCGCTCGTTCTCCCAGTTGTATTCCAGCAGACCGATGTAGCTCATCTGGTACAGCAGCGGTTCCAGCTCTTCGGCAGGTTTACCGGTGGCCTTGACCAGCTCGGGCAGGGTCATGGGCTTACGGACTTTCATCTTGAGGGCCACGTCGGCCATCTCATCGGTGACAAGGCCTGCCAGGCCCCAGTATTCCGGGTCCTCGGCGGTCAGGGGCCGCAGCTTGGCGGGGACGCGGTCGGTGATTTTCTGGCCCAGCTTCAGGATTTTCTCCCGGGGCTTTTCGTCCTTGGGGATCTTGAAGGGCAGCTTACTCTCGTCCAGAGGGAAATGGGTCTGACTCATGGTCGGCATCCTTTCTCTTCACAGGTTATCTTACAGGGTGTCCTTGTTTTTCCAGGCGGTCACTTCGGCGCGCAGCCAGTCGGCCCAGGCGTCGATGCCCTCCCCGGTGCGGGCACAGATGGGAATGATTTTGGCGTTGGGGTTGCGCATGAGAACGTACTCTCTGCACTTGTCCATGTCAAAATCAAAGTAGGGCATGACGTCGATCTTGTTCACCAGCACCACATCGCAGATGGTGAACATCAGAGGATATTTCAGCGGCTTGTCGTGGCCCTCCGGCACCGAGAGGATCATGGCGTTTTTCACCGCGCCGGTGTCGAACTCCGCCGGGCAGACCAGGTTGCCCACGTTTTCCAGAATGGCCAGGTCCACATCTTCCAGCCCCAGGCCCTCCAGACCCTGGCGGGTCATGTCGGCGTCCAGATGGCACATGCCGCCGGTATGCAGCTGGATGGACTTGGCGCCGGTCTCGGCAATGGCGCGGGCATCCACATCCGAGTCGATGTCCGCCTCCATGACACCGATGCGCAGTTCGTCTTTCAGCGCCTCGATGGTGCGGCGCAAAGTGGTGGTCTTGCCCGACCCCGGGGAGGACATCAGGTTGAGCAGGAACACACCTTTTTCCTTCAGTTCCTGCCGGACCTCGTCCGCCTGACGGTCGTTGGAGGCAAACACGCTCTGCTTGATCTCAAGAATTTTTACGTTATCCAAAGCCGGTATCCTTTCTCGTCTTTTGTGGTTCTGCCACACGCAGCCGCAGCGGCGGGCAGAGTATTCCATTTATTGTTAATAGTTTAACACCGCCCTGTCAGACGGTCAACAAATCCCGGAGATTTCAGTGAAGAGACGAAAAGAAACACTTTTTATTTGTGGAAATGTATGATAAAATCGAGTTGTGGTATGTGGTATAGCCACAACACACAGAGGAGGTTTCCCATGGAGTTTTCAAAGCTGTCTGCGCCCAGCCTGAAAGACCTTTTTGTTCAGCAGCTTCGGGGCATGATCTTATCGGGAGAACTGGCCGTGGGGACCCAGCTTCCCCCGGAGCGGGAGCTGGCCCAGCAGATGCAGGTCAGCCGGGCGGTGGTAAACGGCGGCATGGCCGAACTGGCCCAGCAGGGCTTTGTGGAGGTCCGGCCCCGGCAGGGCGCCGTGGTGGCCGACTACCGGCGCCACGGCAATCTGAGCACCCTCATCGCCATCATGGAGTATCAGGGCGGCATATTGGGCAAGGAGGAAGTGCGCTCCATTCTGGAAGTCCGCCTGGCGCTGGAGCATCTGGCGGTGTCCAACGCCATCCGCCATGCTTCCGACGAGGCATTGGAGCATCTGGGAGACCTCCTGGCCGACATTGCCGAGTGCGAGCTCCCCGCCCAGGCGGCCGAAGCGGCCTGGGTATTCCAGCATGAGCTGGCTCTGGCCAGCGGCAACAGCATCCTGCCGCTGATCTATTACTCCTTCAAATCCCCCGTCATCACCCTGTGGACCCGGTTCTGCCGGCTGTACGGTATCGGGGCGCTCTGCCGCAACACCGAAAAGCTCTATCACCTGATCCGCGCCCGGGATCAGGAGGGCGCCGCACATTGGATCGACGAATATCTGGGGCAGGCCATCTCGGGCAGCCAGCAGATTTACAGCGAATAAACAGCAAAAGGCTTCCGGAAGGATATTCCGGAAGCCTTTTGTATTCACGCTTTGCGCGTCAGAGTTGGATTCAGATCACCACGGAGTCAGTTCCAGGTACAGGTCCTTATACTGACGGGCGGAGTTCTCCCAGGAGACGTCCTTGGCCATGTCGCGCTGGACGACCTCGTCCCAGTGATAACGATTGATGAAATATTCGGTCTTGGCACGGTTGATGGCATCCAGCAGCAGGCCGGCATCGTAGCGGTCAAAGGTAAAGCCGTTGCCGTCGCCGTTGAAGATGTTGTAGGGCTGCACCGTGTCTTTCAGGCCGCCGGTCTCGCGGACGATGGGCAGCGTGCCGTAGTGCATGGCGTTGAGCTGGGTCAGGCCGCAGGGTTCAAAGCGGGAGGGCACCAGCAGCGCATCGGTGCCGGCGTAAATGCGGTGGGCGCGGGATTCGTCGTACTGGATGCAGGCGCTGAACATGCCCTTGTAGGCATTTTCGTAGTAGCGGAAGGTATCCTCGTACTCCTTGTCGCCGGTGCCCAGCACGACGACCTGGGTGTTGCCGTCCATGACCTGGGGAATGATGGCGTTGACCAGGTCCAGACCTTTCTGGTTGGTCAGGCGGGAGATCAGACCAATGACAAACTTGCCCTGATCCTGCACCAGGCCCAGCTCCTGCTGGAGGGCCAGCTTGTTCTCCCACTTGTGATCCAGCACATTGGTGATGTCGTAATTGACAGCCAGGGCGGGATCGGTGGCGGGGTTCCACATGCCGTAGTCGATGCCGTTGACGATGCCGCGCAGCTTGTAGTTGTGGTAGCGCAGATGGTCTTCCAGCTTTTCGCCGTACTCGGGGGTCTGGATCTCCTGGGCGTAGGTGTTGCTGACGGTGGTGATGCGGTCCGCGTAGGCCAGACCGGCCTTGAGCATGTTGGCGTCCTCATAGCCCTGCTTCATGGCGCCCATGTTGAACACTTCATCCGGCAGACCGGTCCAGTACTGCAGGG
Source organism: Candidatus Gemmiger faecavium (assembly GCA_019114415.1). Taxonomy (GTDB): domain Bacteria; phylum Bacillota; class Clostridia; order Oscillospirales; family Ruminococcaceae; genus Gemmiger; species Gemmiger faecavium. The sequence goes on from DXFO01000036.1 coordinate 86,145, forward strand.
TGGGAATGTTGTAGATGCCCTGGAAGCGCAGGTTGTGGATGGTCAGGACCGTCTTGGCACGGCCGATGGGAGAATCCTGGAACATGGTGCGCAGATACACCGGCACCAGCGCCGCCTGCCAGTCATGGCAGTGAATGACGTCGGGGATCCAGTTCATGAAGTTCAGGGCAGCCAGCGCGGCCTTGCTGAAGTAGCAGTATTTGGGGATGTCATCCACCAGACCGATGTAGGGGTTGCCGGCGGAGAAGAACTCCTGGTTGTCGATGAAGTCATAGACCACGCCGTCACAGACGTACTCCATGATGCCGACATAGTAGTTGCGGCCGGTGTTGCCCAGGTCCATGTAGAACTCGCCGCGGTACACCATCTTGTCCTGATACTTCTGGGGGATGCAGGCATACCGGGGCAGAATGACGCGCACGTCGCAGTTCTGGGAAACCAGTTCACGGGGCAGGGCGTACATCACGTCGCCCAGACCGCCGGTCTTGACAAAGGGATGGCATTCAGAGCCGATAAAGGCAACACTTCTGCGGGGGGAAACATATTGCGGTTCCATAGGCACTTCCTTCTCCATCTGAACCGATTCTTGCACAACGGGTTTTGCTTCTTCCACTGCGGGGGCAGGTTCCTGCACCGCCGGCTTGGGTGCCTCAGCTGCCGGAGCCGGAGCGGCCTTCTTGGCAGCAGGCTTCGCCTTTTTGGCGGCAGGTTTTGTTTTCTTGGCAGCGGGCTCGGCCTTCTTGACGGCAGGTTCAGCCTTCTTGACGGCAGGTTCAGCCTTCTTGGCTGCGGGCTCGGCCTTCTTGACGGCAGGCTCGGCCTTCTTGGCGGCGGGCTCAGCCTTCTTTACGGCAGGCTCGGCCTTCACGGCAGCGGGCTCGGCCTTCGCGGCAGCGGGCTCGGCCTTCGCGGCGGCGGGCTCGGCCTTCTTGGCGGCAGGTTCGGCCTTCTTGGCGGCAGGCTCGGCCTTCTTGACAGCGGGCTCAGCTTTCTTGACAGCGGGCTCAGCCTTCTTTACGGCAGGCTCGGCCTTCACGGCAGCGGGCTCGGCCTTCGCGGCAGCGGACTCGGCCTTCTTCACAGCGGGTTCGATTTTCTCAACGGCAGGCTCAGTCTTTTTGGCTGCAGGCGGAGCAGCTTTCACTTCAGCTGTCTGCTTCTTGGCAGACTGCGCTTTTTTCTGTGCCACAACAACGCTTCCTTTCAAATTGTTTTATGCAGACGCATGAACACGGCGGGCCACACAAAAAGTTCCCTCGGCCCGCTTGTTTCCGGAATCAGGATCGGCACGGGAGCACGGCAGCCAATGCTTGCCCGTTTCCCGGCCTTATAGGAAATATTAGCACATTTCTGTATAAATTTCAATTACTGGAACTTCTTTTCCCCGATTTACCGCATATTTTACCGGACTTTTTCCGGCCACAATCCCGCCTGATAAGCAGAAACGTCAAACGGGTCCAGGGTACAGTCCTTACGCAGATACAGCGGATGGTGGGGATGCCCTTTCTTGGACCGTGCCCCGGCCGAATACCAGCAGGCCCCCTGTTCATTGCCGATGCGGATCATATCCCCCAGGCAATCCGCCAGGTAGGGGCGTTTTTCAATGATCGTCCCCCAGGCGGCCCACACGGCGGGCGCGCCGGTCCGGGTCTGTTCCAGCGCCCAGCGGAATGCCGCCATGTTTTCCCGATGAAGCACCGGGTTGCACTCCTTTTCCATATCATCCGGACGGGTGGCACGCTGGGCATAGACGTTGAACATGATAAAGCTGTCATACCCGTTGGCCAGGGCAATGCGCTCCACCGACTTGAGGGTGTTATCCAGATCATTGGGCGCAGCCGTGGACGGGTTGATGCCTACGCAGATCAAGGGTTTTTCCCCTGCCGTGCCGAGGATATATCGATAATCGCAGTACATACTGGGAACATACAGCCAGCGGTTGACGTCGTAGTCCGGGTTGGGACGGCGAGCGTCGTCCAGGGCGCGGTCGAAAGGCAAAATTTCCTGCCGGGCGGTATCGCAGGTGGGAATGTGCATGAAAAGACCTCCTTTTGCGCGAATCGGCCATAAACAAACGCCACGCATTTTCCGTGCGTCGTTTACAACGTTCCCCCTCTTGCAGGGCTGTTGCTTTCCGATGCCGCTCGTGCTTACGGGCGGTTTGCACTGTCCGCCGCCCGATGCTATACTCTCTCTATCAGGATACAGGCAGGAGAAACACAATGCAATATCAATCTGTAAGACCGGGTCGTTTTTTGTCACGGCCCAACCGGTTCATCGCCAAAGTACTGCTGGACGGCGTTGAGGAAGTTGTCCATGTAAAAAACACCGGGCGCTGCCGGGAACTGCTGGTCCCCGGAGCAACGGTATATCTGTCTCTGGGCGACAACCCCAACCGCAAGACCCGCTACGATCTTATTGCGGTGGAGAAAGGTCCCCTGATGGTCAATATGGATTCTCAGGCCACCAACCGGGTATTTGGTGAGTGGGCCGGGGCCGGGCAGTTCCGTCCCGGGCTGACGCTGCTGCGCCCGGAAACGGTGTGGGGAAACTCCCGCTTTGACTTTTACTGGGAGGACGCCGCAGGCCGCAGAGGCTTTGTGGAGGTCAAGGGTGTCACCCTGGAGGACCAGGGCCACGCCCGCTTTCCCGACGCTCCCACCCTGCGGGGCGTCAAACATCTGGAGGAGCTGGCTCTCTGCCGGGCGGAAGGCTACGAGGCTACCGTCTGCTTTGTTTTGCAGATGGGCGGCATGAAGGACTTTGCCCCCAACGATGTCACTCACCCCGCCTTTGGGGATGCCCTGCGCCGGGCTGCCGCCGCAGGTGTGGAGGTCCTGGCCATGGAATGTGCCGTCACCCCGGACAGCCTGACCATCGCCGCGCCGGTTCCGGTAAAGCTGTAAACATGAAACGCAAAGAAAGAGGTTTGCCGGGCATCGCCTCTTTCCTTGCGCTCTTTTTCATTTGCTGCGGGTTTTATTTCGTATTTTTCCGATTCCCCTATCACAGCTTGAAGCCATGCAGGGAACGTCCCGCTTTCCTCTAAAGCAAACAGTTTTTCAGCATCCATCACCTCACCATACAGTAAAAGACTCCGCATCATGCCTTGCCGGATGCCCGGCGCATGGGGCGGAGTCCTTTTGTTTTTGCTTACTCTTCCAAGGTAGGGTCATTCTCCCCTGTTGTGTCCAGAAATACCACCGATTCCTTGCGCACCTGTACTCCCGGCAGCGGGTACTGTGCCACTACCCGCTCGGCGTCCCCGTCGATGTGGGCAGTCAGACCGTATTCTTTCAGTTTCTGAGTTGCGGCCCCAGTGCGCCACCCGGTCACGTCGGGGACTTCGGCAAACAGGGTCTGCTGTTCTTCCTCGGTGTAGTTGGGCTCGATGCCCAGGTAGGGCAGCGCTTTGGCCAGCACCTCGGCACAGACCGGGGCCGAGAGCGAACCGCCCGACGTCGTCCAGCTGTGGGGTTCATCCAGACAGACCAGCACGGCAAGGCGGGGTTCCTCCACCGGCGCCACGGCCACAAAACTGGCAATGCGGGCGCTGGCGTCCTCACTGTCCAGCTTCTGGCTGGTGCCGGACTTGCCGCCCACCCGATACCCCGCCACCGAGGCATTTTTGCCGGTACCGGTGGCCACCACCTGTTCCATCAGCAGGCACATGGTCTCGGAGGTTTCCTCCGAGATGACCTGCCGCTTGACGGTGGGTTCCGTGGTCCACAGCACCGTGCCGTCGGCGTCGCGGGCCTCGGCCACAACGTAAGGCTGCATCAGTTTGCCGCCGTTCACAATGGCGGACACCGCCGTGATCATTTGCAGATAGCTGACCTTGCTGCTCTGCCCGAAGGAACAGCTGGCCAGCTCCACCGGGCCCATCCGGTCGGCGGTATAATATTCGCTCTTCTTGATCTCGCCGGGCAGGTCGATGCCGGTGTCCTCCCGCAGGCCGAAGGCTTCAAAATAATCACAGAAAGCCTCCTTGCCCAGGCGTGCGCCGATCTGGATGAAACAGGGATTGCAGGAGACCGCCAGCCCCTGGGCAAAGGTCTCAAGTCCGTGGATATGCCCGTTTGCACAGCGGAAGCGGGTCCCCGCCACATTGATGGACCCCGCGCAGACAAACTGGCTGTCCGGAGTACAGACACCAGTGTCCAGTGCGGCGGCCGCCGTAATGAGTTTGAAAACGCTGCCCGGCTCATACAGGTCGCTGATGGCCTTATTGCGCCACTGGGCCTGCTGGGCTGCCTGCAGCGCGGCGCTGCGTTCTTCCCCCGACAGGGCGTTGACCTGGTCCCGGACCTCCTCATCCACAATGGTGCGAGGATCGTTGGGGTCATAGTCCGGCTTGACTGTCATGGCAAGAATGGCCCCGGTCTGCACATCCATAACAATGCCCACCGCCCGGGATGCCACATGATGTTCCTGCACCGCCGCCGCGATGGCACTTTCCAGATAATGCTGGATGTTCGCGTCGATGGTCAGGGTCAGCGAGGCCCCGGGGGTCGCTTCCACAAGCGTGGTATAGTTTTCGGGCATGTCATAGCCCCAGGCATTTTTGGCCGTCAGCACCCGGCCGTTTTCGCCGGTCAGCAGTTCATTGTACTGCAGTTCCAGTCCCCACAGTCCGGCGTTGTCCACATCGGTGAATCCCAGCAGGCAGCCCATGAAGTCTCCTTCCGGGTAGACACGCTTGGTGTCCTGGCGGATCTGGATGCCCTCGGCGCCGTTTTCGCTGCACCAGTCCCGCACCGCGTCGGCCATCTCCTTGTCGACCCGGCGCCGCAAAAGACAGTCGTTGGAGGAACGCTGAGAAAACTTTTCCAGCGTCTCCTCGTAGTCGATCTCCATAATCTCACTCAGGGCCCTGGCCGCCGGCTCCACCAGTTCATCCGCCAGCTCCCGCGGGGACGCGCGGATGGTCCAGCAGGTCTCACTGGCCGCCAGCACGGTACCGTCCGACGACAAAATCTCTCCCCGTGCCGCCGGGATGACCGTATCCCGCAGCTGCTGGTCGGCAGCCCGCGCCGCGTAGCCTTCCGTGTCAATGATCTGCAGCACAAACAAGCGCCAGAGCAGCCCCCCGAAACACACCACCGCCATACTGATGCAGAAGATTCGCGTCCTGAGCCGCATATGCCGGTCCTGCTCCGGACTGATATGCCGCGGCGCAGCATTTCGTCGTTTTGCCGCCATTTTCTTCCCTCCTTCAAGCCCTATTCGGTCTGTTGCATCCATATGCAGCCGCTCTTCCCCGCTATACCGGCGGCGCTCTTCTTTCCGTAAAAAAGGCCGCTCCAAAAATTTTGCTCCCGGCTATTGACAGCCGTGTATATACCGTATATACTGTGTATATCAGATATGAACAGTTCGCATCTCAAATAAGGAGGCAGCGCCATGGAGCTGTACATCTCCAACGCAGGGCAGGAGCCGATCTACGCGCAGATCACGCGGCAGATCAAGCAGCAGATCCTGTCCGGAAAGTTAAAAGAAGGCGACGCTCTGCCCAGCATCCGGCTTTTGGCCAAGGAGCTGCGCATCAGCGTCATCACGACCAAGCGCGCATACGAAGATCTGGAGGCCGAGGGTTTTATTGTGACAACACCCGGCAAGGGCAGTTTTGTCGCCCCTCAGAACCCGGAGCTTCAGCGCGAGGAAATGCTCAAACAGGTCGAGCAGCACCTGCAAAATGCCGTGGATGCGGCGCGGCGGGGCGGCATCGGCCGCGGAGAGGTCCGGGAAATGCTGGACCTTTTATGGGAGGACTGAGTATGAGTTCCGCAAGCTGTGCCGCGGTGATCCGCGGTGTGGAAAAGCATTATCCCGATTTCACCCTGGGTCCGGTGGACCTGACCGTCCCCAAAGGCTGCATTGTCGGTCTGGTGGGAGAAAACGGCGCGGGCAAAACCACGCTTTTGAAGCTGTTGACCGGGGTCAATCCGGCGGATGCAGGCAGTATCGAACTGCTGGGCGGCGCCCCGGGTACGCCCGCCGGGCGCGGGGATCTGGGCGTGGTGTTTGACGACGCTTATTTTTACGAATCCCTGACCGCAAAGCAGATCGGCAAAAGCATGGCGGGAATTTTCGGTTCCCGGTGGGACAGCGCGAAATACCGGCAGCTGTTAAAGCAGTTCGGGCTGGACGAAGGCAAACCGGTCAAGGCATACAGCCGCGGTATGCGGATGAAGCTGAGCCTTGTCACGGCGCTGGCCCATCATCCCCGCCTGCTGGTCCTGGACGAGGCCACCAGCGGCCTTGACCCGGTGGTCCGCGGCGAGATGCTGGACCTGTTCCTCGATTTTATCCAGAACGAGGACCACAGCATCCTTATCAGCAGCCACATCACCGGCGACCTGGAACAGGTGGCGGACTCCATTGCCTATCTGCATCAGGGCAAACTGCTGTTCCAGGAGGACAAGGACGTCTTACTGTCCATGTATGGCATTCTGCGCTGCGGCGCCGAGGATCTGGCCGCTCTGCCCGGGGAGTGCATCGTCCACACCCGCCGCACCGAGTTCGGCTGTGAGACGCTGGTCAAAGGCCGGGAGGAAGTTCTGCGGCTTCTGCCGGAGGCAGTCTGCGACCCGGCAAGCATCGACGACATCATGCGTTTTACCAGTGGGAGGGACAAACAATGAAAGGTCTTTTGTACAAGGACTGGTGTACCCTGACATCCCGGTACAAGAAAAACTTTACTCTGCTTTTTGTGCTGTATGTGGGCATGGCCATGCTGTTTGACATGCCCTTCATGCTGTACGCCCTGGTCTTTGTGCTGGGGCTGTATGTACAGAGCGCCGTGGGCTTTGATGAATACAGCCATTGGGATGTTTATGCCCACACCCTGCCGGTGCGGCATTCCCACATTGTGGGCAGCAAATACATTCTGGGCGGCTGTGCGATTTTGTTCGGCTGTGTCATCAGCATGCTGGCCTTCGCCTTTTCCGCTGGGATCGTCAAGGGGACTATGGGGTATGAAGAAGCACTCATCGGTACCCTGACAGCTGCCACCATTGCCACGCTGTATTTTTCGCTGAGCCTGCCGCTGACCTATAAATTCGGCTGTGACCGTGCCCGCACCGTTGTCATGAGCGCCATTCTTCTGCTGGTGCTGGGTGTCTTTCTCCTGGTGACCTGGGTCCCGCAGCATCTGCTCAGCCCCGAAGCCACCTTGAAATTTGAGGAATGGATGAACAATGCGGAACGCTTCTTCGGGTTCCGCGGGCCGGAAACCATTCCCGACCCCGCGACCGGCGCAGCCGTCACCATGGACGTGGAATACGGTTCCGTGGTCCAGTGGGCAGAGAATCCTCATTTCTGGTGGCTGATCGGCGGGATGGTTCTGTTCAGCGTTGCCATATTTGTGGCGAGCTGGGCCATCAGCACGGCGATTTACAAAAAGAAGCAATACTGACACCGGACGCTCCCAGCTCTTTTTCCGCTTTCATCTTGACAAACGGCACCGCGTATGGTTTAATAATTGTTGTCCATGCGGGTGTCGTACAACGGCTAGTACATCAGCCTTCCAAGCTGAGGACGAGGGTTCGACTCCCTTCACCCGCTCCAAAAAGCCCCCATGACGGATACGTCATGGGGGTTCTTTTTTTGGATTGTCTGCTTAAGCGTAAAGGCAACCCCCGGCTCTGCCGGGGAGTGTAAAGAAATTATATAGTGAAAAAGACCTTCTGGTAGAATAAAGTTGCGGTCGGCCAACTGCAACAATAAAAAAACCAGGAGGTCTTTTTACATGAAAGAAAAGGATATAGCGAGCCTGCAGCACACCACATGGAGGTGCCAGTATCATGTAGTGTTTGCACCGAAATGCCGTCGGATGGCAATATACGGGCAAATCAAAAAAGATATTGGGCAAATACTAAGAACGCTGTGCGACCAAAAAGGGGTAGAGATCATCGAGGCGCAAGCGTGCCCAGACCACATCCACATGCTGCTGAGTATCCCTCCGAAGTATAGTGTATCACAAATCATGGGGTATCTCAAAGGGAAAAGCAGCCTGATGATTTTCGATAGACATGCGAATCTGAAATACAAATATGGGGACAGGCATTTCTGGGCAAGAGGATACTACGTCGATACGGTGGGGCGAAACAAAAGGCAGATACAGGAATACATCAAAAGGCAGTTGGATGAGGACCAGATTGCGGACCAGATGAGCCTGAAAGAGTTTATTGACCCGTTTACGGGTAGCAAGAACATCAAGGCATAAGAAAGCCCCTTAAGGGGCCGCCATGAGTCAGCAATGCAGTTGGCCGACCCTTTCGTGGCCCCTTGAGGGGCGTTGTCTGTATTATGCCCTTCCAGGGCTTACTCAAGCCCCCGGCT
>DXFO01000037.1 GCA_019114415.1 Candidatus Gemmiger faecavium
TCCCGTAGCGCCATGCCCCGTTGCATATATGACTCCTTTCCCTCTGCTGGTTATCACTTTTGCCACAAATGAACCGTCAGCCGATGTAATGTAGTAGGTAGCGTAAACCACCCTTTATACAGTAACTCCCAGGAAAAGTTATCCTTATTTTATACCAGCAAGATCATTCTTCATTGGTCCGGGACCGCAGCTTTCCGAAGTCGAAAGCCGTATCCGCCCCGATTTTTTCTGCAAAGGAGGGTCCTGCATGAAACACAACAAACGTACCGGCGCCGTCCTCTTCTTCCTGGGCCTGGCCTGTGAGCTGGGCTCCGAGGCGGCCTTTCCACCCCTGCGGGAACTTGCCTACGTCAACCCGGTGGCTTCCGTCATGTATACGCTGCTCTTTGTGCAGGTATACCTTCCCCTGCTGGCCTGGTTCTTTGTCACGGCGGGGGCCATGGTGCTGCTGATGTCCGGCATCTCCCTTGCCCGTGCGGTCCGCGTTGTGCTGGCGGCCGCGGGGATCGCCGGGATGGTGGGGCTGGTCTGGTATTTCTCCCGGTACTACTACCTGCCCACCTCCATCCCCGTGCTGGGGGCCGTTCCCGGCCTGCTGCTGGGCGTGGGGCTGGGAGCCGCCCGCCGGGCGTAGGCATTTTCCTTTTTTCCACGTCAGACACAACGAAAAAGACCTGCGGCAAAATGCCGCAGGTCTTTTCTGGTGCGCTTGCGGGTACTCGAAACCCGGACCCACTGATTAAAAGTCAGTTGCTCTACCGACTGAGCTACAAGCGCATATTTGCTTTAACAGCTTATCGATTATAGCATTCCCCACCCGCTTTGTCAATACTTCCGGGGCGGGGATTTTAATTTTTGCCCATGCAACGGCACACCGGCAAGAAAAATGTAGCATTGCGGGCGGCGGCATGGTATAATGACTTGTTAGTAATTTTGCAGCAAAGGAGGGCGTGCCGTGCAGCGTCTGGAAGGCCTTGTCCGCAAGGCGGTACAGGACTATGAGATGATCTCCCCCGGTGACCGCGTCTGCGTGGGCGTGTCGGGCGGCAAGGACAGCGTTGCCCTCACCGTGGCGCTGGGGCGGCTGCGCCGGTATCTGGGTGTCCCTTACGAGGTAGTGGCTGTGACCCTGGACCCCTGCTTCGGCGGGGTGGAGACCGATTACTCCCCCCTGGCCGAGCTGTTTGCCGCCGAGGACATTCCCTACGAGGTTCGCCGCACCGACATCGGCCCCGTGGTGTTCGACTACCGCAAGGAATCCAATCCCTGCGCCCTGTGCGCCAAGCTGCGCCGCGGCACCCTGCACACCGCTGCCAAGGAACTGGGCTGCAACAAGATCGCCCTGGGGCATCATCTGGACGACGCGGTGGAGACCTTTTACATGAACCTCTGGCGGGAGGGGCGCATCGGCTGCTTCTCGCCGGTGACCTGGCTGTCCCGCCGGGAACTGACCATGATCCGGCCCTTCATCCTCGCCACCGAGGCGGAGGTCCGCCGGGCCGTGAACCGGGAAAACCTGCCCGTCATCAAAAGCCGCTGCCCTGCCGACGGCGTCACCGTCCGGGAGGAGACCAAGCAGTTTGTGCGGGAGATGAGCCGCCGGGACCCGGCATTCCGTCAAAAAACGCTGCATGCCCTGCAGGACAGCGGCATCGACGGCTGGAAGCCCATCCACACCGGGCGCAAAAAGGACTGGTAGCGCCCCGGGCGCCGTACATATGAACATGGGACCACATCCATGTTCAAGGAGGGTATTCATCCATGCGTTTTGAAAAACACTGCTGGGCCGAGATCGATCTCGACGCACTGCTTTCCAACTATACTCTGATCCGCCGCACCGTGGGCGGCAACGTCTGCGCCGTGCTCAAGGCCGACGCCTATGGTCACGGCAGCGTGGCCGTGGCCGAGGCCCTGCACAAGGCCGGGGTCTCCGCCTTTGCGGTCAGCTGTCTGGCGGAAGCCCGGCATCTGCGCCGCCACGGCCTGACCGAGCCGCTGCTCATCCTGGGCTACACCGATCCCGCCTTTGCCGACGAACTGGCGGCGCTGGGCATCACCCAGGCGCTGTTCTCACCCGAGTATGCCGCCGAGCTGTCCCGGGCCGCCGCCGAGGCCGGCTGCACCGTGCGCTGCCATCTCAAGGCCGACACCGGCATGGGGCGCATCGGCTTCAATCTGCGCACCGACTTTGACAAGGCCATGGGCGAGATGGAAGCCTGCTATTCCCTGCCCGGGCTGGAGATCACCGGTATTTTCCAGCATTTTGCGGTGGCCGACAGCCTGAACGCGGACGACGACGCTTACACCAACTCCCAGCACGACCTGTTTGTCCGGGCGGTGGAACGGCTGCGTGCCGACGGCTTTGATCCCGGCACCGTCCACTGCGCCAACAGCGCGGCCCAGCTGCTCCATCCCGAGTGGCGACACGATCTGGTGCGGGCTGGCATCATTCTGTACGGCCTGGCCCCCAGCGGCGAGGTAGGCAGCGCCGAGCTGCGCCCCGCCATGACCCTGAAAGCCGTGGTGACCCACGTCAAATGGCTGGACGCCGGGCAAAGCGTCAGCTACGGCCGCACCTTCACCGCCGAAAAGCCCACCTGCGCCGCCACCATCAGCGTAGGCTATGCCGACGGCTATCCCCGCCGCCTGTCCGGCCTGGGTGCCATGACCATCCGGGGCAAGGCCGCCCCGGTCATCGGCCGGGTCTGCATGGACCAGACCATCGTGGACGTCACCGGCATTCCCGATGTGCAGCCGGGGGACGAGGTCATCGTCTTTGGCCCCGACGCCGCGCCGGATGCCGACACCGCCGACACCGTAGCCGAAAAGACCGGCACCATCAACTATGAAATCATCTGCGGCATCTCCCGCCGGGTGCCGCGGGTCTACCTGCAAAACGGAGTCCCCGTACGGATTTGGAACGACCTGGAGGAAAACTGAATGGCACGCGACAACATTCGAAATTTCTGTATCATCGCCCACATCGACCACGGCAAGAGCACCCTCTCCGACCGTATCCTGGAGCTGACCGACAGCGTGGATAAGCGCACCATGGAGGATCAGATCCTGGACGACATGGAGCTGGAACGGGAGCGGGGCATCACCATCAAGGCCCGGGCCGTGACCATGCGCTACCATGCCGACGACGGCAAGGAATACGAGTTCAACCTCATCGACACGCCGGGCCACGTGGACTTTGCCTACGAGGTCAGCCGCAGCCTGGCCGCCTGCGAGGGCGCGGTGCTGGTGGTGGACGCCAGCCAGGGCGTGGAGGCCCAGACGCTGGCCAACTGCTACATGGCCATCGACCACAACCTGGAGGTCGTGCCCATTCTGAACAAGATCGACCTGCCCAGTGCCGACCCCGACGCCGCCGCCAAGGAAGTGGAGGACGTCATCGGTCTGCCCTGCATGGACGCCCCCCGGGTGTCCGCTAAGCTGGGCGAGAACATCCGCGCCGTGCTGGAGCGGGTGGTCAAAGACGTGCCGCCGCCCCAGGGCGATCCCGATGCGCCGCTGAAAGCCCTGATCTTTGACAGCATCTACGACAGCTACAAGGGTGTCATAGTCTACGTCCGCGTGTTCGAGGGCACCGTCAAGCCGGGCGACACCATCCGCCTGATGAGCACCGGCGCCCAGTTCCAGCTGGTGGAAGTGGGCCACATGGGCGCCACCAGCCTGACCCCCTGCGACAAGCTGGAGGCCGGCGAGGTCGGCTACCTGACTGCCAGCATCAAGACGGTGCGTGACACCCGCGTGGGCGATACCGTCACCCTGGCGTCCAACCCCACCGCCGAGGCTCTGCCCGGATACCGCACCGTCACCCCCATGGTGTTCTGCGGCATCTACCCCGCCGACGGCGCGGACTATCCCGACCTGAAAGACGCCCTGGAAAAATTGCAGCTCAACGACGCTTCCCTGAGCTTTGAGCCGGAGACCAGCGCTGCCCTGGGCTTTGGCTTCCGCTGCGGCTTCCTGGGACTGCTGCACATGGAGATCATCACCGAGCGTCTGGAGCGGGAGTTTGACCTCGACCTCATCACCACCACCCCCGGCGTTCAGTACCGCATCACCCTGACCGACGGCACGGTGGAGATCATCGACAACCCCTCCGCCTACCCCGACCCGGCCCGCATCGCCAAGCAGGAGGAGCCTTTCGTCAACGCCCACATCTACACCCCCAATGAGTATGTAGGCCCCCTGATGGACCTGTGCCAGGCCAAGCGCGGCATCCTGATCGACATGAAATATCTGGACGAGACCCGCGTGGACCTGCACTACCAGATGCCTTTGGGCGAGATCGTCTACGATTTCTTTGACGCCATCAAGAGCCGCAGCCGCGGCTACGCCAGCTACGACTACGAGTGGGAGGACTGGCACGAGTCCAAGCTGGTCAAGCTGGACTTTTTGCTCAACGGCGATCTGGTGGACGCTTTGTCCCTTATCGTCTTTGCGGATAACGCCTACTCCAAAGGCCGCCGCATCTGCGAAAAGCTGAAGGAGAACATCCCCCGCGCCCTGTTCGAGATCCCCGTCCAGGCGGCGGTGGGCGGCAAGGTCATTGCCCGTGAAACGGTCAAGGCCATGCGCAAGGACGTTCTGGCCAAGTGCTATGGCGGCGACATCACCCGTAAAAAGAAGCTGCTGGAAAAGCAGAAGGAAGGCAAAAAGAAGATGCGCCAGCTGGGTACCGTCAACCTGCCCAGCGAGGCCTTTACCGCCATCCTCAAGCTGGATTCGGATTCCTGATCCGCTGCCAACACAAAATAAGCCGGCTCCCCGCCGGGCGAAGCATTCGCCTTGCGGGGAGCCGTTCTTATATCCTGTCAAAGGCTGTATTTACGGGCGGGCGAGTTCCACCGTGCCGGTGGCAATGGTCCGGCAAAAAGCCCGGTCGTGCTCCACAAAAAGCAGGGTGGGACGGTACTGTAAAATCAGTTCCTCGATCTGACGGCGGGAAAGCACGTCGATGTAGTTGAGGGGCTCGTCCCAGACATAGAGATGCGCCCGCTGGCACAGGCTGCGGGCCAGCATCAGCTTTTTGCGCTGCCCGGCGCTTAGCTCCGACACTTGCTTTTCAAACTGCACCCGCTCAAAGCCCAGCTTGCGCAAAATGGCCAGAAACAGGCTTTTGTCCACGCGGTGCGCCTCGGCATAATCGCCGGGAGTGCCGTCAAAGTCCTCCGGGCTTTGGGGCAGGTAGGAGATAATCAGTCCGGAGGCCGTCTCGCACAGGCCGTCATGGGGGCTCTCCTGCCCGCAGATCAGCCGCAGGATGCTGGACTTTCCGCAGCCGTTCGGCCCGACCAGTGCCAGCCGTTCCCCGCCGTGCAGTTCAAAGGTCACGGGGGCAAAAATCGCCCGGCCGTCATACCGCACCGAAAGTTCCCGGCAGCGCACCAGGCAGGCGGCGGGATGCTCCAGAGGATGCAGCTTGAGGGCTTCGGCGGTCTCCAGGTTTTTCAGCAGGGAAGCCTTTTCCGCGGCGGCTTTTTCCCGCCGGGCCTCAATGTTTTTGGCCCGCTTCATCATCCGGGCGGACTGATGCCCCACGTATCCCCGGTCCACCCGCAGCCCCGAGTTCCGGGTGGCGTACTTGCCTTTTTCCACCTTATCCGACCAGGCGGCGGCACGGCGGGTGCCCTCCTGCAGGCGGCCGATCTCCCGGGCCAGGCGGTCATTTTCCGCCAGCTCCCTGGCATCGCGGCGGTCACATTCCCGCTGCCAGTCGCTGTAATTGCCCCGCATGAGGGAGATGCCGGTCCGTTCGATGGAGAGCATATGGTCGGCGCACTCGTCCAGCAGCATCCGGTCGTGGGACACCAGCAGAAAGCCCTGCCGCCGGCCACTCAGATACTGCCCCAGCCTTGCCCGGCCCTGGGCATCCAGGTGGTTGGTGGGTTCGTCGATCAGGGGGTAGCAGCCTTCCCGCAGAAACAGCGCCGCCAGCATGACCCGGGTCTGCTCCCCCTGGGACAGGGTGAAGAAGGTCCGTTCCAGAAACTCCTCCCCCAGGCCCAGCAGGCTCAGTTCCCGGCAGATCATCCAGTCGGGCTGTTCTTCGGTCAGCTGCCGGGCCACCGCCATCACACTGCGGCCCGGGTCCGGCACCGGGTAGGGAAACAGTGCCGGGACCTCCTGCATATGGATCTTGCCGTGGCCGGGAAACTGTCCCGTCAAAAGACGCAGCAGCGTGGTCTTGCCCCGGCCGTTGCGCCCGGTCAGGCCCAGCTTCCAGCCGGAATCGAACTGGATATTCACATGGGTAAAGATCGGGTCATAGCTGCCCGGATAGCTGAAATTGAGATCAGAAATTTGAATCAGTGACATGAGGTGATGCCTCCTTCCGGTGCGCGGCATCCATCGCCGCGCAGACAAAGACGGACCGCAGGAAACCCACAGCTTTCCCACGGTCCGTCTCTGCCCATGCCCTGCCCCGCTGCAGAAAATGCGGCAGGACGGGACAAAAAGGCACAAAAACAGTGGGAGGATGCGCGGTTCCCTGCGCGGGCACGCCAAAGCGGAGACGGTCTGTCTTACCGTCCCTTGGGTATGGTTCGCCCGAACGTTCAGCAGGTAACCTTGCGCATCCTTCCACCTCATTTCCAAATCATATCAAGCGCAGTATAGCATATCCCCTGCGCAGATGCAAGAAGCGGACGGTCAACCGATTTTCTTTTTCCGTTTTTGTTGTACGCCAGGGAAAGACTATGGCATAATTGAGAAAACTTTCCCGTGCAAAAATGCCGGAGATTTTCCGGCCGCCATTTCCGGGGCACGGCACTTGCGTATAAAGCAGTGAGCATCCTGCCCGCTGATTTGAATCAAAGAAAAAAGGAGAGATTTCCCATGGTATCCCGCATTGTTCTGAACACCATTTCCTACCACGGCCACGGCGCCATCGAGAACATTGTTCCCGAGCTGACCTCCCGCGGCTACAAAAAGGCCTTCGTCTGCTCTGACCCCGACCTCATCAAGTTCGGCATCACCAAGAAGGTCACCGACCTGCTGGACGCTGCCGGCTTTGCCTATGCCGTGTACAGCGAGATCAAGCCCAACCCCACCATTCAGAACGTCCAGGACGGCGTGGAGGCCTTCAAGGCTGCCGAGGCCGACTGCATCGTGACCATCGGCGGCGGCTCTTCCATGGATACCGCCAAGGCCATCGGCATCATCATCAATAACCCCGAGTTCGCCGACGTGCGCAGCCTGGAGGGCGTCGCCCCCACCAAGAAGCACGCGGTGTTCACCATCGCGGTGCCCACCACCGCCGGCACTGCCGCCGAGGTCACCATCAACTACGTCATCACCGACGTGGAGAAAAAGCGCAAGTTCGTCTGCGTGGATACCAACGACATCCCTGAGGTTGCCGTGGTCGATCCCGACATGATGGCCTCCATGCCCAAGGGCCTGACCGCCGCCACCGGTATGGACGCTCTGACCCATGCCATTGAGGGCTACATCACCAAGGGCCACTGCACCATCTCCGACATGTTCCATCTGGAAGCCATCCGCCTGATCTCCGAGAACCTGCGCGGCGCTGTCCAGAACACCCCCGACGGCCGCGAGGGCATGGCTCTGGGCCAGTACATCGCGGGCATGGGCTTCTCCAACGTGGGTCTGGGCATCGTGCACAGCATGGCCCACGGCCTGTCCGCCCTGTATGATACTCCTCATGGCGTAGCCTGCGCCATCCTGCTGCCGGTGGGCCTGGAATACAACAAGAGCGTTGCCGGCGAGCGTTACCGCGCCGTTGGCAAGGCCATGGGCGTTGCGGGCATCGACGACATGAGCGTTGAGGAAGCCGCCGACGCCACCATCGCCGCCGTCAAGCAGCTGTCCGCCGACGTGGGCATCCCCGCCAACCTGCAGGGCATCCTGAAGGAGGAGGACGTGCAGTTCCTGTCCGAGTCCGCCTTTGCCGATGCCTGCTGCCCGGGCAACCCCCGCGACACCAGCGTTGAGGAGATCGCCGCTCTGTACAGAAGCCAGCTGTAATTTCCGCTGAAACTCCGGGCCGGGGGTCTCCCCCGCCCGAACAAAACCCGGCCCCTGTCCCGCAGGACAGGGGCCGGGTTTTTGCGTTTCTATACCAGGAAAAGCCGCGTCACTCCGGCTGGGTGCCGAAGATGCGCTTTTTCACCGCCTGGCCGGTGGGGGTAGCGGCCAGGCCGCCCTGGGCGGTCTCCCGCAGGGCGCAGGGCAGCGCCTCCCCCACTTCCCGCATGGCGTCGATGCACTCATCGGCGGGGATGCGGCTATGGATCCCTGCCAGGGACATTTCCGCCGCCGTAAAGGCCACCGCGATGCCCGCCACGTTGCGCTTGACACAGGGGACCTCCACCAGGCCGGCCACCGGGTCGCAGACCAGGCCCAGCTGGTTTTTCAGCGCCATGGCGCAGGCATCGGCGCACTGGCGGGGCGTGCCGCCGCTGACCTCCACCAGGGCCGCGGCGGCCATGGCGGCGGCGGAACCGCATTCCGCCTGGCAGCCGCCCTGGGCGCCTGCAATAAAGGCGCGGTTGGCAATGACCATGCCCACGGCCCCCGCCGTGAACAGCGCCATGACGGCCTGCTCCTCGGTACAGCGGCCCTCGTCCAGGACCGAGAGCAGAGTCCCCGGAATGATGCCGCAGGACCCGGCCGTGGGCGCGGCCACGATCTTGCCCATACAGGCGTTATATTCCGACACCGCCAGAGCACGGGCGGTAGCATGGTTCAAAAAGCTGCCGGTGATGCCGCCGGTGGCAGCGTAAGCCTGCATTTTGGCGGCATCTCCGCCGGAAAGCCCCGACGCCGAGCGCAGGTCGGGGGCCATGCCCGCCTTGACAGCGTTCTGCATGACTTTCAGGTTTTCCAGCATCCGGGCGTAAAGGACTTCGGGGGCCGTCTCCATCTGGGCGGCCTGATCCTCCAGCACGACGCGGGAGATGGGCTGGCCCGCGGCTTCCGCCGCTTGGCAAAGCTCGTCAATGGTATTGTATGTCAGCATGGGTACACCTCCTTTTGGGCATGGTCAGACCGCCTCGATCAGTTCGACGCTGATGACGTTGGGCAGCACTTTCAGGCTGTCGGTCAGGGCAGGCGGCACATCGCCGTCCACCTCGATGGTCATGACGGCGTGGCCGCCTTTCTGGGGGCGGGAAAGCTGGAAGTTGCCGATATTCAGCCCCGAACAGGCCATGACGTTGGTGATGGCCGCAATGACGCCGGGGACGTCGTGGTGCAGCACAATGAGGGTGTTGTACTGGCTGGTCACCGCCACCCGCATGCCGTTGATCTCGCTGACCAGAATGTTGCCGCCCCCCACCGACGCGCCCTGGATCACCGAGGTGTGTCCCTGGGCATCGGTCAGGGCAATGCGGGCGGTATTGGGGTGGGCGCCAGGCAGTGACGCGGTCTTGAACTCGTAGTGCAGGCCGCGCCGGTCCGCCAGTTCCAGGGAGGTGCGGATACGCTCGTCATCGGGGCGCATGCCCAGGATCCCCGCGATCAGCGCCTTGTCGGTGCCGTGGCCGCGGTAGGTCTGGGCAAAGGAGCCGCACAGCGTGATCTCGGCCCGGACGGCGGGCGCCCCCAAAATCTTGCGGGCGATCTGGCCCAGCCGGGCCGCACCCGCCGTGTGGGAGCTGGAAGGCCCAATCATGACCGGGCCGATGATATCAAAAACATTCATGGAGATCGTTCACTTTCCGCGGCCATTCGCGGGCCGCATGGTTTCCACCGTGCCAAAAAGCGGGGCCTGTCCCCTATGCACGGACATATTAACAGTATACCGTTTTCCGGGCCGTCTGCCAATATGAAATTTTGCTTTTTTGTGTGCGGAGAGCAAACGGATCAGGTCCCGGCGGCGGGTGGCGTTTGGCCAGGCGGCGGCATAGCCTGTAACGGGAGGTGCTTTTTATGCCAAACGGAAATTTACGGGTCTATACCACGGTCGCCGGGCAAAGCGCGCCGCTTGCCGGGGTGGTCGTGACCATATGGGACGAGTCGGGTGCCCAGCGCGCCCGGGTCCTGACCGATGACAGCGGCGCGTCGCCCGATATCTCTCTTTCTGCCCCCGACCGCGCCCTGAGCCTGGACGAGAGCAACACCACGGTACGCCCCTACGCGGTCTACCGGCTGACCGCATCCTTGGAGGGCTGGCGGCCCCAGACCATCGACGGCGTGCAGATCTTCGACGGCCAGACTGCCGTGGCGCGGCTGGAATTTTTGCCCAACGACGTCGCCCTGGCCAGCGTGCGGCAGGCCGATGTCTCCATCCCGGAGCATCCCCTGTTCATCGGAGGCGGGTCCAGTGCGCCCGCGCCCCAGGGTGAGCCGCTGGACGCCCGGGTGCTGAATGAGGTGGTCATCCCCCGCACCATCACGGTGCATCTGGGTGCGCCCACCTCCTCTGCCCGCAATGTGACGGTCAGTTTTCAGGACTATATCGCCAACGTTGCCTCCAGCGAGGTCTACCCCACCTGGCCGGAGGAAGCCCTGAGGGCAAACATTCTGGCGCAGATCAGTCTGGCGCTCAACCGCATCTATACCGAGTGGTATCCCAGCCGGGGATACAGCTTCAACATCACCGGATCGCCGGGGTATGACCAGGCCTACGTGGACGGGCGGACGGTCTTTGACGTTATGGAGCGGCTGACCGCCGAGCTGTTTTCCACCTTTGTGCGGCGTTCCGGCTTTGCGGAGCCCTATTTCACCGAATACTGCGACGGCAAGACCGTGACCTGCGCAGGCATGAAGCAGTGGGGCACCGTGGACCGCGCCAACGAGGGCAAAAACGCCCTCCAGATCCTGCGCTATTACTACGGCAGCAGCATTGAGCTGGCCACCAGTTCCAACCTGACCGCCATCCCCGAAAGCTACCCCGGCACGCCGCTGCGTCTGGGCAGTACGGGAACGGCGGTATCCGTGCTGCAAAAACAGCTGTCCCGCATTGCCAAGGACTACCCCGGTTTCGGCAAGCCGGACATCACCGGGACCTTTGACACCGCCACCGAAAACAGCGTCAAGGCCTTCCAGAAGTATTTTTCCCTGACGGCAGACGGCGTGGTGGGGCGGTCGACGTGGTACAAAATCAGCTATATCTACGTTTCGGTAAAGGACCTGGCCGAACTGACCAGCGAGGGCGAGGAGTTCGACGCCGTGATCTCGGCGGGAGCCTGGCCGGGGGTGGTACTGCGCCGGGGCAGCACCGGCACCGCCGTGGAGCAGGTACAGTTCTGGCTGTCCGGACTGGCGGAGTTTGACAGCTCCATCCCCTCCATCGCAGTGGACGGCAATTTCGGCGCGGGGACCGAGCGGGCGGTCATCGCCTTCCAGAAAAGCGCCGGGCTGACGGCGGACGGCATTGTGGGGCGGCTGACCTGGGACGCCCTCTACGCCGCCTGGGTCAACGCTCAGAGCGACATCGGCGGCACGGCATGGCCCGGCACGGTGCTGCGCTCGGGGGCCAAAGGCAACAGCGTGCGGCAGGTGCAGTTCTGGCTGTTGCTGGCCGCCGGCAATTACAGCATGCTGCCCTCCGTCACGGTGGACGGCAGCTACGGCAGCGCCACCACTGCGGCGGTGACTGCCTTCCAGACTTACTTCGGTCTGACCGCCGACGGCGCCGTGGGCCGCGTCACCTGGAACAAGCTCAACGAAGTGGGCATTGCCGTGGCAAACGAACTGGTGGACCCCAACATCCAGCCCGGGCAGTTCGTCACCACCCTGCGCCTGGGCAGCAGCGGCACTCCGGTGCGGGCGGTCCAGTATTACCTGCGCATCCTGTCCGCCTATTACCCGGCACAGCCCACCCTGACAGTGGACGGCGTGTTCGGCCAGGGGACGCAAAAGGCGGTCATTGCCTGGCAGCAGCACGCGGGTCTGACCGCCGACGGGGTGATCGGGCGGCTGACCTGGCAGAGCATCTATCAGAATGCCATCGAGCTTGCATCCAGCGGTTCGGTGGCCCGGGCCCGCACCGCTCCCGACTTTACCGCCACCCTTGCACCGGGGGATTCGGGGCCGGATGTGGTCTGGCTGGCCCGCACCATGCAATTCCTGGCCGCCTGGCTGGACGGCATCCAGCCTCCCGACAGCCAGACCCTCTATTTTGGGGATTCGCTGGAAGCCAGCGTCCGCAGCGCCCAGCGGACCTTTGCCCTGCCGGAGACCGGCGTGGTGGATGCCGACGACTGGGCGACCTTCAATGCCGCGGCCCTGGCCCTGCTCAGTTCCACCCCGCCCGCCGCGCGGCCGGAACCGGACGGCATCTGGCCGGGCCATGCCCTGACCCAGGGCAGTGCAGGCCCCGCCGTTTTACAGGTACAGCGCTGGCTGAACATCGTTGCCAGTGTACGGCCGGATGCCCTGTTCGTCCCCGAGACCGGGGTTCTGGATGCCGAGACCCAGACCGCCCTGCAAAGCTACCAGATCCGGGCCGGGCTGGAGCCCTTGGGCATTGTGGACGACGCCACCTGGCAAAGCCTGCAAGCGGCCGCCGCCCCCTATGAGCGCACGCAGCGCGAGGCCATTTCCATGAAGGAGGGATGACACCATGGCAAAAGTTTTTGTTTACGATGCCTACACCGACAAATTTTACACCTACACTCTGTCCGAGAGCGATCCCATGCCGTACAGCTACGGCACCACCCTGCGGGTGCGGGAGTTCCGCGGTTCGTCCAAGTCCTCGGTGCTGTGGACGACGGTGGCCGCCATAGAGGCCTGGAACCTGACCCGGCGCAGCTACGGCGCGGGCATCCCCGTGGGATATGCCTTCAAGCGCATCTGGGAGGGCGGCCACGGCACCACCAGCCAGCACTATGCGGGCGTGGCCTTTGACGTGGGCCAGAGCACCACCAGCGCCAACCGCCGCAAGATCTACAACACCGCCGTGGACACCGGGGCGTGGGGGTACGTGGAACCCTTGTCCATGACCCCCACCTGGGTCCACTTTGACCGCCGCTACGGCAAGCCTGCCTGTTCCGGCACCACGGCGGGCTACCCCACCGTGCGCCGGGGCAGCAAAAACACCTATGTCCTGATCTTGCAGGACGCCCTCAACGCCCTGGGGTATTCCACCGGAACACTGGACGGCATCTTCGGCAGCAAAACCGAGTCCGCCCTCAAGGCGGCGCAGAAATCCTTCGGCCTGACCGCCGACGGCATCTGCGGATGCAGCAGCTGGAAAAAGATCGCCTCCGCCGTGGTGGGCATCGGCCGCACCGCCACGGTCATTGACCCGTAACCCGCGTAACCTGTGACAAAAAGCCCGCCGGCATCTGTTTGGGAGCCGGCGGGCTTTTCTGTTGTTTGGACTTTGCTCAGGCCTGGGTGCCGTCGATCTGCTCGATCAGGTCGATCACTTCGTTCAGCCCTTCCTGAGAGTTGGCGGACAGGAAATAGACCAGCAGATAGCCGTCCTTTTCGCTGACAAAGTAGCTCATGGCGGTGGTCAGGTCAACTTCCTCGGCGACGGTGGTCATGTTCAGCTGCACGCCGGACAGGGGGCCCAGGGTGGTCTCCACGGGGTCCTCCGCAGTGACCGTCAGCCCGTCCATCACCTGCATCATGGCGCTGACCTGCTGGACGTATTCTTCCGCCGTCATGGAAGGCGTCCCGGCTGCGGCGGGGTCCACGACATCGCAGAAGAATCCGGCGGTGCCGTCTGCCCGCATGGCGTAAAAGTCGTAGGTATCCACCTCACTGGTCTGGGCCGAGAGAGCATCCGGGTCCATGTTCAGGCTGTCCGCCACATAGTCACTGCCGGCGCCCACGATCTGCAGGATCTGCTCGGCGGTCAGGGGCGTCCAGGTATCCGGCAGGGTGAAGGTGATGCCGGTCCAGCTGTTGGAATAGGTCTGCCCGTCCCAGGTTCCCAGCTGGATCTCCGCCTGCTCCGCTTCCGGGGTGGGTTCCGGCGTCGGCTCGGGTTCCG
Source organism: Candidatus Gemmiger faecavium (assembly GCA_019114415.1). GTDB lineage: Bacteria > Bacillota > Clostridia > Oscillospirales > Ruminococcaceae > Gemmiger > Gemmiger faecavium. The sequence goes on from DXFO01000037.1 coordinate 13,922, forward strand.
GTTCCGGAGTCTATTCGGCAGTGGGGGTGGATTCGGACGTGGTCTGTGCAGCGGAAGAGTCGCCGGAAGAACAGCCGGCCATCAGGGATACGGTCATGGCCAGTACACACAACAGGGATACAATACGCAGTTTCACAGGGGACCCTCCTTTTGCACGGCGGCAGGAGATCCGGGCGGAAATTTCACCGCCCGGCACAGGGAATGTTTCTCCCGCCGTTGAGCGCTTTCTCTTAATTTGATAAATATACCATTTCTGCATCATTCTGTAAATTATTTTTGTGCAGCTTTTACAAGTGCTTGTTCCAACACGCAAAAAGCCGCCCCCTTCCCGGAGGAAAGGGGCGGCAGATGGGATGAGGGATCAGAGCGCCATCAATAGTTGGAGCTCTTCAGCTCGAAGTAAGCCTTGGGATGAGCGCAGACCGGGCACTTCTCGGGTGCGTGCAGGCCGATGTAGACAAAGCCGCAGTTACGGCACTGCCAGACCTGCTCAGTCTCGCGGGCAAAGACACGGCCGTTCTCGATGTTGGCAGCCAGAGCCTTGTAGCGCTCCTCGTGCTCCTTCTCGATCTCGGCGACCATGGAGAACAGGCGGGCGATATCGTCAAAGCCCTCCTCCTTGGCCTCGGCGGCCATGCGGGGGTACATGGAGGTATGCTCCTCGTTCTCACCGGCGGCCGCCATCTTGAGGCAGGTCAGGGTATCGGGGATCTGGCCGCCCTCCATCAGGAGCTTGAACCAGATCTTGGCGTGCTCCTTCTCGTTGTCGGCGGTGGAGGTGAACAGAGAAGCGATCTGCTCATAGCCTTCCTTCTTTGCCTTGGAAGCGAAGTAGGTGTATTTGTTGCGGGCCTGGCTTTCACCGGCGAAAGCTTCCCACAGGTTTTTCTCGGTCTTGCTGCCTTTGAGTTCCATAATCAATTACCTCCTGATTCAAAATAAAGTGTGTGAATGACTTGTGTCATTATTTTTAAGATTTTGTCTGAAATTATAATACACTACCGCCCTGTCAAAGTCAAGGGCTTTTTGCGAAATTTCTATATTTTTATTTACAATATTACGACAATGCTTGACACGGGCCATCGGATAAGGTATCCTAATAATTAAGATTGAATCTAAAATATCAGAAAGGATCCATCGCCATGACCAGACAACGTGCTCTGATCCTTGAGATCATGCAGAACGATCCCGGCCACCTGACGGCCGACGAGATCTTTGCCGAGGCCCGCCGCCGCATGCCCAGCATCGCCCGCGGCACGGTATACCGCAACCTCAAGCTGATGGAGCAGGACAAAGAGATCGCCCGGCTGGAAATGCCCACCGGCCCCGACCGCTTTGATAAGACCTCGGTACCGCACGGTCATCTGTACTGTGACGGCTGCCACAGTCTGCGCGACGTCCCCGTGGTGGGGCTGGTGCGTGAGCTGGAAGCCGCCATCAGTACCGAAGTGCGCTCCTACCAGCTGACGGTCCACTACCTGTGCCCCGAGTGCCGCCGCGCCCAGGAAAAGAATCTGCATTGAACATTCTGCCAGCCCCGCCGGGCCTGTGACTACCGGCGCGGGCCGGCAGTTTCTTTTTTGTAGTTTTTTCCTGCCCCCTATAACATTCCGGGATTTTTTCCGTGTTATACAAGTGAAAGGACAAAAAAGCAAGCGTTCCCGGCGGCGAGCGTCCCTGCAAGCCTTACGCCGGATATTGCCCAAAGGAGTGTGAGTACCATGAAAAAGACCCGCCCCGGCCTCCGCATCACCGGCCTTGTGCTGACCGCCGCCCTGGTGTTCAGCCTGGCAGGCTGCGGCGCCAAAAGCAGCGGCAACGGCGCCGCCGCCGAGAGCACGACGGAATATTACGCCGCCGATGCTTCCAACACCGAAAGCGCCGCCGCACCGGGAGCTTCCGCCCCGCTGATCACCCCGGAAGCCACCGCCGAGACCGCCCGCAAGATCGTCTATACCGCAAACGTGGATCTGGAATCCACCGACTTTGCCGCCGCCCAGCAGGCCATTCTGGACGCCGTGGAGGCATCCGGCGGTTACCTGCAGAGCACCTATCTTTGGGGCAACGCCCAGGACGCCGACCGGCGGGCCGAGTATTCCGTACGTGTCCCGGCAGAAAATTATTCCTCCTTCCTGACCTCCATCGGACAGGCGGGCAACCTGCTGAGTCAGAGCGAGAGCACCGACGACATCACCTCCAGCTACATTGATGTGGAGGCCCGTCTCAGCGCCCTGGAAGCCCAGCGCGACCGCCTGAACGAACTGGCCGACCAGGCCGAGACCACCGCCGACCTGCTGGAGATCGAGAGCCAGCTGTCCGACGTGCAGTACCAGCTGGAAAGCTACACCATGCAGCTGCGTTCCATGCAGGATCAGGTGGCCTACTCCACCGTGGACATCTATTTGAGCGAGGTCGCCACCCTGACCCCCACCGGCGTCTCCTTCGGCGACCGTCTGGCCGAGGCTTTCTTCGGCGGCTGGAATGCCTTTGCCCTGCTGGTGCAGAACGTTTTCCTGGGCATCGTCTATCTGCTGCCCCTCATCCTGGTGGCGGGCGCCATCATCGCCCTGTGCGTGGTGCTGGGCCGCCGCCGTGCCAAGCGGCATCCCCGCCGTCCGCGCCCCATGCCCCCGGCACCTCCCGCACCGCCGTCCGGTGCAGGCCCTGAAGCCACTTACGCCCCGCCTGCCGGGCAGCCGGAGAACACCTCCGCCCCCGACGGCAAGGCCGAACCGGGCAATGAGCCGCCCCAGGCCCCCAAGTCCGGTCCCAAATACTGATCTCCTTCCTGTCAAATGATACACAAAGGCATGGCCCGCGCCGGGATCTTCTCCGGTGCGGGCCATGCCTGATTTTTGCCGCAAAAACGGGCGCGTTCCCTTTTTTGGGGAGCGCGCCCGTCAGGCTGTGATTTACTTTTCTTCCAGCGTCAGGGCAATGGACAGGTCCTTGAGCTGCTGGGGATCGACAATGTCAGGCGCACCGGACATGGGTTCGCCGGCGTTCTGCACCTTGGGGAAGGCGATGACATCGCGGATGGAGTCCTTCTTGAGCATGAGCATGACCATGCGGTCCAGGCCGTAAGCCATGCCGCCGTGCGGGGGTGCACCATACTTGTAGGCATCCATCAGGAAGCCGAAGCTCTCCCGGGCTTTCTCCTCGGTGAAGCCCAGGGCGCGGAACATGCGGTCCTGCAGAGCGGGGTCGTTGATACGCATGGAACCGCCGCCCATCTCGACGCCGTTGAGGACGATGTCGTAGGCGACCGCACGGCAGGCGCCGGGATCGCTCTCCACCTTGTCGATGTCCTCGGCACGGGGCATGGTGAAGGGATGGTGCATGGCCATCCAGCGGCCTTCCTGCTCGCTGTACTCAAACAGCGGGAAGTCCACCACCCACAGGAAGTTGAAGAGATCGGGGTCGATGAGGTCATGCTTGCGGGCAATGTCCAGACGGACCTGGCCCAGAGCGGTGCAGGCCTTGACCCAGTCGTTGTCGCTGACAATGAGCAGCACGTCGCCGGTCTCCAGGTTCATGGCCTGGTACAGGCGGGTCTTTTCCTCCTCGGTGAGGAACTTCTCAAAGCTGGAGGAAGTGCCGTCGGCGGTCAGGCGGCTGTATGCCAGGCCCTTGGCGCCGTAGGTCTTGGCGACCTCGCCCAGCTTGTCGATGTTCTTACGGCTGAGCTTGTCCGCCATGCCCTTGGCATTGATGGCGCGGATGGAGCCATTTGCCTCCAGCACGGCGGCAAAAGGCTTGAACTCGGTGCCGCGGAACACCTCGGTGACGTCCTGGATCTCCAGGCCGAAGCGGGTATCCGGCTTGTCGGAACCGAAACGGGACATTGCCTCCGCCCAGGGCATACGCACAAAGGGAGTGGCCACATCCACGTCCAGCATTTCTTTCCACAGACGCTTGATCAGACCCTCGTTGATGGTCATGACATCGTCCTCGGTGACAAAGGACATTTCCTCGTCCACCTGGGTGAACTCGGGCTGGCGGTCGGCGCGCAGGTCCTCGTCACGGTAGCAGCGGGCGATCTGGAAGTAGCGGTCAAAGCCGGACAGCATCAAAATCTGCTTGTAGAGCTGGGGGCTCTGGGGCAGGGCGTAGAAGTGGCCCGGCTGCACACGGCTGGGGACCAGATAGTCCCGGGCGCCCTCCGGCGTGGACTTGATGAGGGTGGGCGTCTCGATCTCGCAGAAATGATTGTCGCAGAAATAATTGCGGATGATCTGGCAGATCTTGGAGCGCATGACGATCGGCTCGTGCATGGAGGGACGGCGCAGGTCCAGATACCGGTAGCGCAGGCGCAGATCGTCGTTGACGTTGATGCCGTCACGGATCTCGAACGGCGGGGTCTGGGCTTCGCTGAGGATGCGCAGCTCCGAGACATACAGTTCCACGTCGCCGGTGGAGATCTTGTCGGTCTTGGCGGCACGCTCCCGCAGCTTGCCGCGGCAGATGACCACGTACTCGCTCTTGAGAGATTCCGCCTTGGCAAAGACGTCCCTGGGGGTGTCCTCGTCGAACACCAGCTGCAGAATGCCGGTGGTATCGCGCAGGTCGGCAAAAATGATGCCGCCCTTGTCACGGCTGCGGGCGATCGAGCCGCAGACCGTCATCTCCTGGCCCACATTCGCCATGCTGACCTCGCCGCAGTAATTGGTGCGGCGCAGGTTGCCCATCGTTTCCATAGTAATATCCCCTTTTCGGTAAGCTGTTCTGGCAAATAAACATTGACATATCATTATACCCCGCCCGGCACTGTTTGGCAAGCCGGGCGGGGCGTTTTTACGGAGTTTGCGGCATCACTGCCGGATAAAAATGTTCACGCTGACCGGCGCCAGCTCCACATAACCGGACAGCTCGTCCCCAAAGGGCTGGGCGCCGGCACGGAAGCCGTCGCACAGGCGGCGCCAGGGACCGCCGGGCAGCTCCACCCACTGGGAGGTGGTCTCGGGGTTATAGTAGACGGCCAGTTCCCCCTGTCCGTCGGCCTTTTCCAGCACGAAGCCGATCATCCAGCCGGGCATGGCCAGCAGGATGGGGGCGGTCTCCCCCGCCGCTCCCGACAGCTCGGGATGGGCGCGGCGGATGTCCAGAAGCCCCCGGTAGTAATCCACCAGCGGGCGCATGGCGGCGGCCCGCCGCCAGTCCAGGCGGTTGACCGACAAGGGCCCCAAGTAAGTGTTGCCGTCCCCCTGCTTGGTGCGGGCGAACTCCTCCCCCGAAAGCATAAAGGGCAGGCCGCGGCAGGTCAGATAGATACCGGCGGCCATGCGGTTCTGGGCCAGCAGATCGTCGTCGGGAGCGTCAAAATTGGTGCGTCCCGCCACCAGCTTCAGCTTGTCCCACAGGGTGTAGTTGTCGTGGGCGGAGATATACTGCACCACCTGCCCCGCCGCACGGGGGCGGAAACCGGCCTCGCCGTCCTGCCAGGCGTCCACGGCATGGAGCAGATGCACCCCGTGGTAGGGGCCACCGTTGACATAGCCGGGGGAACGGGCGTCAAACACGCCGCCCTTGATGTCGTCCCGGGTGGCGTCGCAGAAAAATCCGATGCGGGGGTCCAGCACATCCAGAGCCCCCTTGTCCGACGGTCTGGCCCCCGTATCCATACAGGTGCCGCCTCCCGTCCAGGGTTCACCGTACATCAGGATGTCCCGCCCGCCGGGCAGGGCGTCCAGGGCGGCGCGGACCGCGTTCATGGTCTCGGCGTCCTCCAGGGCCATGAGGTCAAAGCGGAAGCCATCCACGTGGTATTCCCTGGCCCAGTACAGGCAGGAATCCACGATATATTTGCGCATCATCCGGCGCTCGCTGGCCAGGTCACAGCCGCAGCCGGAGCCGTTGGTCAGGTGACCGTCCGGAGTGCGGCGGCAGTAATAGCCGGGGACGGTGCGTTCCAGCCAGCCGTCCGCCTGATAGGTGTGGTTGTAGACCACGTCCATCACCACGCCCAGACCCGCTTTATGGATGGCCGCGATCATGGCGCGGCATTCCCGCACGCGGACCTCGCCGTGGTAGGGGTCGGTGGAATAGCTGCCCTCCGGCACATTGTAGTTGAGGGGATCGTACCCCCAGTTGTAATCCTTGGGGTCGGCCTCGTCGGTGCGGTCAAAGTCAAAGATGGGCATGAGCTGCACATGGCTGACCCCCAGCTGTTTCAGGTAAGCCAGGCAGGTGGGTTTGCCGGGGTCGCCGTCCAGGCAGGTGTTTTCCACCGTAAAGCCCAGATATTTGCCCCGCCACTCCTCCGGCACGCCGCCTGCCGGGTCTGCGGAGAAATCCCCCACATGGGTCTCCCAGATACAGCGGGCGTGGGCGGGAATGTCCGGGCGGCGGTCCTTGTCCCAGCCCTCCGGCACGGCGGAAGCCAGGTCAATGACCATGCTGCGCCGCCCGTTGATGCCGCAGGCTTTGGCGTAGGGATCGGCGGTGAGGACTTCCTCCTCCCGGCCCTCAAACTGCAGGCCGTAGACATAATAGACCCCCGCCAGGTCGCCCTCCACATGGGCCTGCCAGACGCCCTGCCCCGCCGGTTCCATGGGGCAGCTGCCGTACAGCGCAGCGCCGGGTTCATCATCCGAACCGGTGGCATACAACAGCACCCGCACGGCCGACGCCGTGGGCGCCCACAGCTTGAATACGGTGTGGTCCTTCTGCCAGGACGCCCCCAGATCCTTGCCGGTATAAGCGGGCAGCGCCGCCGCCTGTTGTTCTCTCATTGCCGTCACTCCTCATGCTTTGCCGCCTGTGAGGCGCTCTTTCCATCCGCGCCCAATCCCGCAAAAAGGCACGGACAAGCAACGGGGACGGCTGTCAACCGACAGCCGTCCCCGGGTAGTTTGTCTGTTCTGTTGTTGACTGAGTCTATTATACCCTTTGTGCAGGTGGGATTGCAAGGTCAGTCCTGTTTGGTCAGGTGCCAGATATCCCGGTCGTATTCCGCGATGGTCCGGTCGGAGGAGAAATACCCCGCCTTGGCAATGTTGATGAGGGCGCGGCGGCTCCAGCCCAGGGGGTCAAAGGCATAGTCCGCCAGGGCCTGATCCTTGCGCACCACATAGGCGTTGAAGTCGGGCAGGGTCTGGAACCAGTCCTTGCCGATCAGCTCGTTTTTCAGCCGTTCCAGGTTTTCGCTGCGGCCGGCGGCCAGCATCTCGGGACCAGTCAGGAAGTCGATGGCGCGGCGCAGGTTGGGGTCGGCCTCGTACCATTCCCGGGCGCAGTAGTCCCCCGCCGCATAGCGGTGGATGACCTGATTGCTGCTGGCCCCGAAGATGTAGATATTGTCGCTGCCCACCAGGTCGGCGATCTCCACGTTGGCGCCGTCCATGGTACCCAGGGTCAGGGCGC
>DXFO01000038.1 GCA_019114415.1 Candidatus Gemmiger faecavium
CTAAGCGGTAGGCCGGAGGTTCGACTCCTCTCGGGGACGCCATACGGGATTGGTCGATCCCTTTTGAAAGCTCAGGCTTGGCCTGGGCTTTTCTTTGTATAACTGTTTTCTGGGCGGAATCACACCGATAATGGCGGAACACCAATCGGTCATGAGCTGGCAGCTTTTTACTGCGGTTGCCACTTCGCCGGAAATCGCAATATTCCTATATATTAATGAAAGGAGAAGAATCGTGAAGTATCCCGTTTTGCCAACTCTGTTACCGGGAGATGTGGTTGGTATCGTTGCCTGTTCCAATGCGCTGAACCTGCAGCAAGTCATAGAGGCCAAACAGCTTTTGTCCGTGCTGGAAAGTATGTCTCTGCGGCCTGTGTGTAGCGACAGTCTTTTGTCGGCACCGGACGCGCCGGAGCGCAGCCCCCGCCGCCGTGCAGAACAGCTTCTGCAACTGTATGCCAATCCGGAAGTCAAGGCGATTTTCGATCTTTCCGGCGGCGACCTTGCCAACGAGATCCTGCCGTTTCTGGATTATGAGCTGATCCGCCGCAATCCGAAGCCGTTCTGGGGATACAGCGACCTTACCACTGTCCTCAATGCGCTGCTGCAAAAATCCAGCTGTCGCTCCGTGCTGTATCAGCTTCGGAATCTGGTCAAAGAAAACGGCGAGACCCAACGCCGGCTGTTTGGTTCCGCTGCTTTCTATGGCAAAAACGATTTGTGGGATATCAATTGGAAATTTTTACAAGGCAGGCGGATGCAGGGGAAAGTGATCGGAGGAAACCTGCGTTGCCTGCTGAAGCTGGCCGGCACACCATATTTCCCTGATTGCGATGGGAATCTCCTGTTTTTGGAGAGCCTAGGCGGCGGCCCCGAACTGGTTACAACCCACCTCTGCCAATTAAAGCAGATGGGCGTGTTTTCGCGAATCGGCGGGCTTTTGCTTGGCACCTTTACGACGTTGGAACAACAGATCGGCACGGATGCTGCGTCGTCCATGATTGGTTCCGTTGTGGGGTGCCGGGAGCTTCCTATCGCCAAGACACAGCAGATCGGTCATGCTCCTAACAGTAAAGCGCTTCTCATTGGTTCTGAATATGGAATCGGGGAAGAGTGACCGGTCGACGGTTGACTTGAAGCAATGGTATGCTAAACTAGATACAGAGATTTTTTCGCAGAGAAACAGCCCTGACTACAGCGTTCCGGTCACTCTATACACACCGGCACGTCAACCAGTGCTTTATGAGAGAAAAAGAGGGAAGTCATTTTGCAACGGATCGTCAAAACGCGCGGCGTCAAAGGTGCGGCCTCTCTGTGCGCCTTTGCCGCAGTGCTTTATTTGTTGTGCAAACAGCTTTTACAGGCCGCAGCATCTTTTGTGATGAACCTTTTGGTGGAAGGTTCATCACTGGATGAACCGACTGGATTTTCGGCGGTAAGTGTCGATGTGATCCTGCTTGTGACCGGGATCGTGTCGATCATTCTGCCGATTTTCTGGTTGCTGCGTACCACACGCCTGGAAACGGAGGACCTGCGCCTGACCCGTCCGCCTCAGTGGTCGCCGCTGTTTTGCATCGTATCGTTCTTGGGCGTGGCAAACCTGGGCAACCTGTTTGGCGGATTGCTCGGCAGGCTGTTCCACTGGCAAGGCGGAACGACTGTTTTGCCGGCTTCCGGAGCGGAGCTGGTTTTGTCCGTTCTGACACTCTGCGTACTGCCCGCTGTAGGGGAGGAACTCCTTTTCCGCGGCGCCTTACAGGGACTGATGCGCCCCTGCGGAAGTGCCGCGGCCGTGTTTGGTCCCGCACTGCTTTTTGCCCTTCTGCATATGAATCTGTCGCAGGGAATCACCGCTTTTTTGTGCGGGATTTTCCTGGGCTGGCTGACTGAGCGCACCGGTAGTGTTCTGCCCGGTATGATGCTGCACCTGATCAACAACTGCATTGCCTTTGCGGATATTTATCTGCAAATGTATGCACCAAACAACATTGCCATGGGGATCGAGCTTTTTGTGCTGCTGTTCTTCCCGCTTGCCGCCGCATGGCTCCTCTGGCGAGCGGTCACCCGGCAGGGCTTTTCCTTTGGTGCCGGGATGCATCCGGGCGTAGATGCGCTGTCTGTTTTTACAAGCCCCGCCTACACGCTGGCAATTTTGTTCCTGGCAGTTGCAAGCGTCTATTTCTCAATCACTGCCGGATAAGAGGTATCTATGACAGATCTGGAATTGATGCAGGCAGCCCTGGACGAAGCGAAAATTGCGGCCGATTTGGGAGAAGTCCCGGTCGGTGCCGTGATTGCCAAGGATGGGGAGATCGTAGCCCGGGCCCACAATCTGCGGGAAAATGGAAAGAATGCCACTTACCATGCCGAGCTGCTTGCCATTGATGCCGCATGCCATGCGTTGGGCGGCTGGCGGCTTTGGCAGTGCGAGTTGTTTGTCACCCTGGAACCCTGCCCGATGTGCAGCGGTGCGATCATCAACAGCCGGCTGCGCCGTGTGGTATACGGAGCCTCCGATCCCAAGGCGGGGTGCTGCGGTTCCCTGACCGATTTGTTTGCGCTTCCGTTCAACCATCATCCGGTGATCGAGCGGGGCTTGCTGGAGGACGAAGCCCAGGCCCTTTTGCAGGAGTTTTTTGTTCGCCTGCGGGAGAAACGAAAGGCCGGTAAACTTTCGTCACACAAAAAGGAGGAATGACAAATGCCCCAGAAAATTCTGATCACTGGCGGCAGCCGGGGAATCGGCGCGGCCGCCGTGCAGGCGTTTGCCAAAAACGGAGACGACGTTGCCTTTGTGTGGCACTCCAGCAGTGAAGCAGCGGAGAAGGTCCTTCGCAGTGCAGCGGCCTGTGCACCCCATGGACGGTTTCTGGCTCTGCGGGCAGATGTGTCCGATTCTGCCCAGATCACCGAGGCCGTGCGGGAAGCGGAGGAAACGCTGGGCGGCATTGACGTTCTTGTCTGCAACGCCGGAATTGCACAGCAGAAATTGTTTACCGATCTGACTGACGAAGATTGGCGCCGGGTCATGGGCGTGGATCTGGATGGGGCGTTTTATACCTGCCGTGCCGTTCTGCCGGGCATGATCCATCGAAAATACGGGCGAATCCTTTTGGTGTCCAGCATGTGGGGCCAGACCGGTGCCAGCTGTGAGGTCCATTATTCCGCTGCAAAAGCGGGAGTGATCGGCCTTTGCAAGGGCCTTGCCAAGGAGGAGGCCCCTTCCGGCATCACGGTCAACTGCATTGCACCGGGTGTCATCGATACCGATATGATGTCCGTTTTTTCCAAGGAAGACCGGGATGCTCTTGCGGAGGAAACCCCGGTCGGGCGTCTGGGCAGCGCGGAGGAGATTGCCAGAACATTGGTATTTCTTGCCTCACCGGATGCCGGATACATTACCGGACAGGTCATTGGTCAAAACGGTGGCCTGGTTATTTGAGTGTCCGCCATCGCGCTGCTTCCAAACGATAAGTTACGACAAAAATAGAATTGGCAATCTCCCGTCCCGCTGCATACAATGCAGACAGGGAAGGGGGATTTTTCTATGGCTGTTTTCCAATCCGGGATCGACGTATCCCGTTATCAGGGCAGTGTGAACTGGTCCCGTGTGGCCGCTGCCGGCAAACAGTTTGCAATCGTAAGACTGGGATCGTCCAACAGCAACGGCTTGTATGTGGACCCCTACTTTTTACAGAACGTCAACGGCGCACATGCCGCAGGTCTGAGGGTCGGCGCCTATTACTATACCTATGCCAAAACGCAGGCCGAAGTCACCAACGAACTCACGCTTTTTCTGGGGGCGCTGGAAGGCCTGCAGCTGGAATATCCGGTCTTTGTGGACGTGGAGGCCAACAGCCTGACTTCTTTGAGCCGGGCCCAGCTGACCGGGCTTGTCAAATACGCGATGGATATCCTTTATCAGCGGAAATGGTATGCCGGATGGTATTCCTATACCAACTTCATCAATTCCTATCTGAACCCGAAAGATCTTGAAGGATATCCGCTTTGGGTCGCAGACTACCGTTCCAGTCTGGGATATACCGGGTCCTACACCATGTGGCAGTACAGCGGTTCCGGAACCTGCGACGGCATTTCCGGTGCGGTGGACCTCAATTACAGCTACACCGATTTTCTGCCCACCATCCGCTCCGGCGGCTTCAATAACTACGGCGCTTCCGGTCCCAACATGGTCGATGTCAAGGGCTACACCCTCAACGTGTTTGGCAGCCGGACAGAGTATTTCTATACCGCGAACGTCAATGACATCGTCGGATACCTGCCCCTGGGCAATTACGAGGTCGTCAAGATCAGCTCCAACAAATATGCCGGGTATGACTGGGTCATTTTCCGCTACAATGGAGGGGAGTACTGGACGGCACTGATCGATGACCGCAACCGCCTGCAGCCCAGCAGTGCGGGGGATGGAACCGGTCAGGATGACTGTGCCGAACTGCTGGCCAAGGCCAACGAAGAGCTGGACCGTCTGCGCAGCGACCTGAACGGCAGCACCTAAACACGACTAATTTTGTCGAAGTGATTGACAATCTCTACCGGTTGCGTTAGAATAATATTCACCGATGCGGGTTTAGCTCATCCGGTAGAGTGACTGCTTCCCAAGCAGTAGGTGGCGAGTTCGAGACTCGTAACCCGCTCCAATACGCGCATAGAACCGTTTCTGCCTGGTTCTATGCGCTTTTTTGTTGCTTACCGGTCGCTCTTCATAGGCATGGGAATACTGTTGCAAAAGCAAAACGAAAAAGTATAATGGTTTGTATATAGAGAAAAAAGAAAGCCCCGCCGGGCAGCAGGGCTTTCCATTATATATTGACCGTAAAGGGGGACGTTTTATGCTTTCCGGTTTTCCTTTGTATCACTATTTTCACTGCGGCAATCCGTTTTCCGGCTCCGAAGGCGGGATGCGCTATCTGATCGCACCTGCCAAACGGGCAGATCCCGCGGATGAAAGCGGCAAGAAAAAAATCGAATATCTGATTGCAACGGTATGGCCCGAACCCTGGAGTCTGGAACATACCGCGGACGAGAAAAAGACCACCCAGGAATTTGAAGGCACCCAGGAAGGCCTGGACAGTGCCGCGGCCTGGCTTTCGGAAATGTATCAAACGCAGCCCGAACGCTGGAAGGACCGCCCCTCCATTCTGGACTGTGAACCGGACCAATAAAGGCCATCTTCACAAAAAGAAAATGCCCAACGGCTGTGCGGACCGTCAGGCATCTTAGAGGGAAGAGATCGAATATCTTGGCGTTTCCGCCTTGACTTTCTTGTATTATCATAGTACAGTATCATCGATAAGTAAAATTCATTATTTTCACACGTAGAATGAAACTGATTCACCACAAAATGCGTGCAATGAAAGGGATACTGCTATGACATTGCTGGCCTGCCAGATCTTTTTTACCGTCGCCCATGAAGGCAGTTTTGCGCGTACCGCAGAGCAGCTTCATCTGACGCCCTCGGCCATCAGTCATGCCGTTGCCACAATGGAAGCCGAATGCGGTTTTCCGCTTTTCACCCGCACCAAGGCAGGCGTCACTATGACGGCTGCCGCGGAGAACCTGCTCCCGGACATCCAGCGTCTGCTTGCCAGCAGCGAAACTCTGGACCAGTCCATTGCCAGGATCAACGGTATGGACAAAGGTGTTTTGCGTCTTGCTGTGTTCAACAGTGCCTGCGTGACATGGATCCCCAATCTTCTCCCGCTGTATGAGGAACAATACCCCGGCATTGCAGTGCAGCTCTACCAGGGCAGTTACGCAGATATTGCGGCCTGGCTCAAAAGCGGTACGGCAGAAATCGGATTGATGTCCAATTCCAGTGCGCCGGACCTGGATTTCGAGCCGCTGTACACCGATCCGCTGGTCTGCATTGCTCCGGCCGGTTTTATGACCCAAAGGCCTGGCATAGTCGGTGCAGAAGAACTCCGCGGCCAAACCTTTGTCAGCCAGCGTCCGGACACCGACGCCGATATCCAGAGTTACCTCAAAAAGCACGACCTGCGTGTCAAAACACGCTGCTACGTCAACGACGACGAATCCACGATCGCCATGGTGGCTTGCGGGCAGGGTGTCGCCATCATGCCCAAGCTCATTCTGGACCGATACAACCACCGGGCAGGGGAGTTTGAGATTTTGAATCTCGAGCCGTCCGCAAGTCGCACCATCGGTCTTGCTTGCCTGGATAAAAACGGACTTTCGCCCGCCGCACGGCAGTTCTGTCAAAGAGCCCGCGATTACGCGCGGGAGCTGTAAAACCGGAGGCTTTTCAAATATTGCCGAAAGGTGTATAATGATTTGATGAGTCGCGCCCTGCGCGGCAAGTTTTTTGAAAGGGGAGTTGTGCTTTGGCCGGAGATCTGCATACACACACAACATTTTCCGACGGCTCCACTCCCGCCGCAAAGCTGCCGTTTCTGGCACGCTGCGCCGGTCTGGAACATCTGGCCATTTCCGACCACGATTCCATTCAAAGCGTACGATACGCCTATGCCCACCCGGTACAAAACGGGGTCCATCTGATCCCCGCCACCGAGTTGACAGCCTACGACTATGCGCGCGCCCACCGGGTCCATCTGCTTTGCTACTGGCCGGATGACTGTGCCGCCCTGGAGGACTTTGCCGACATGATGGCCCAGCGGCGCAAGGATGCCATGCTGCAAAGCTGCCGGGAACTGGAAGCCCTCTACCCGCAGTTTTCTACCGAGGAAGCCCTCGAGTTTGCCCGGGACAGCAAAACCTTATATAAGGCGCATATCATGAGGGTGCTGTGGCAATACGGCCTGTCCGATGGAATGTATAACGATGTTTACCGGTCTCTGTTCGGGCTGCGCCCGGTGCGTGGCAAAGTCCTGCACACCCCGCGCTATGAGCCAGTGGACACGGTGCTTGACCTCATCCGGGCCTGCCGCGGTGTGGTGATTCTGGCACACCCCAGCGTCTATCACAGCATGGAACTGGCAAGAGAACTGATTCAGCAGGGAAGGCTGGACGGTGTCGAAATCGAACACCCGCGCAATACCGCCGAGGACAAGGCGGAACTGAAAGAACTGGCCCGGGAATATGACCTGATCGTGACCGGCGGCACCGACTACCACGGTATGAACGCCAACACGCCGCGGCCGGTGGGCACCTGCACCACCACGGTGGATCAGATCCGCCGCATTGAAGCATTGGCAAGAAAGCGGAAATCCCGCTGATCCCATATAACGAAGTGAAACAAAAAGGAGATATGCTGTTATGGTACATATTCGCAATAATCAGGGGACCTGCTCGGTTCGTACTTTGGTTGAACTCAACGACGATCACACCATCGCCCGTGTTGAAGTACTGGGCGGCTGCAACGGCAACCTGAAAGGTATTTCTCAGCTGCTGACCGGCATGAAGGCAGAGGATGCCATCCAGCGCATGGCCGGCACCACCTGCGGCCGCAAGCCCACTTCCTGCCCGGATCAGATCGCCAAGGCACTGGAAGAAGCCCTCGCCGAGATGTAAAGCCTTTCCGGCCCTTATAAGCCCCGTTTCATAAACGAGAGGAGTCTGCAATGGATTGTTTTCAGTACCCGCTGGACACCGAACAGCTTTTGCGCAAAAAGCGCCGCATCCGCCGCGAGCTGACGGCGCAGAACCCGCATCCGCTCAAAAAGAAAATTGCGATCCTCGGCGGGTCCACCATAAACGAAGTGGCGGACCAGTTGGGGCTTTTTTTGCTGCAGTACGGTATCGAGGCTGAATTCTATCAGTCGGAGTACGGCCAGTACTGGCAGGATGCCATGTTCGGATCTCCGGAACTGGATGAATTTGCGCCCGACGTCATCTATATTCATACGACCTGGCGCAACATCACCCAGTTTCCCACCACGAAGAACACCCCGCAGGAAATCAACGACATGCTGGACGGGGAGTACGCGCACTTTGAGACGATGTGGCATGCCATCGCCGAAAAGTTCCATTGCCCGGTGATCCAGAATAACTTTGATCGTCCCAACTACCGCCTGATGGGCAACCGGGACATCTACGATCCCTGCGGACGCAGCAATTTTATTTCCCGTCTCAATCAGAAGTTCTATCAGTATGCCGCCGAGCATCAGGACTTCTATATCAACGACATCGACTACCTTTCGGCAGACTACGGCCTGACTGCCTGGGGCGATGCCTTCTACTGGCATATGTACAAGTATGCCATGTGCCTTGACGCCATCCCGTCTTTGGCCAACAGCATCGCCAACATCATCAAGTCGATTTACGGCAAGAACAAGAAAGCCCTCGTCCTCGACCTGGACAACACCCTGTGGGGCGGCGTTGTGGGCGACGACGGCGTGGACGGCATTGCCATTGGCCCGGAAGTTCCCGAAGGGCAGGTCTATGCCGAGTTCCAGAGCTACTGCAAGGCGCTGCGTTCCATCGGCGTGATTCTGGCAGTGGACTCCAAAAACGATGAAGCCAACGCTCTGGCCGGTCTTAACCACCCGGACGGCGTTCTGCGCCCGGATGATTTTGTCTCCATCAAGGCAAACTGGGACAACAAGGATCTGAACCTGAACCGCATCGCTCAGGAGCTTTCCCTGGGTGTGGACAGCTTTGTCTTTGCCGATGACAACCCCGCCGAACGTGCCATCGTTTCGGCGCAGATCCCCGGCGTTGCGGTGCCGCCGCTGGACGGAGCAGAAAACTATATCAAAATGCTGGATCACGGCGGTTATTTTGAGGTCACAGCCCTCTCCGGCGAGGATCTGAAAAAGACCGAGCTGTACCATGCCAATGCCCAGCGCCGCAAGGCTGAGGCCGCCTTCACCGACTATGCGGATTATCTGCGAAGCCTGGAAATGAAGGCCACCATCCGCAACTTTGAGAATATTTACATCCAGCGCATTGCTCAGCTCACCAACAAGTCCAATCAGTTCAACCTGACCACCTTGCGCTGTTCCGAAGATGATATCCGCGCCATGGCGGAAAATCCCGCCTGGCTGTGCCTGTACGGCAAACTGGTGGACAAGTTCGGCGACAACGGCGTGGTCACGGTGGTTGCCGGCGAACAGCAGGAGGACACGCTCCATCTGCGTCTGTGGCTGATGAGCTGCCGCGTCCTCAAGCGGGGGATGGAAGACGCCATGATGGACTGCCTGGTCCGGGATGCCGCTGCACGCGGCGTTGCCAAGGTGGTGGGATATTATTATCCCACGGCCAAGAATGCCATGGTAAAAGATTTCTACGAGCAGATGGGCTTTACCCGGACTTCCGCTGACGAGGCCGGCAACACCACCTGGGAGCTGACCGTGGCCGATTACGCGGAAAAGCATCCGCAAATGGAGATCGAACGCTGATTTTACCCGAAGGGAGATTGCCCATGAAGTCCAAAGCACAGCCCGCCCGCTGGGGCGGCCGTTTGGGAAAAGCTGTCGCTTTTGCCGCCATCACGGTGGCATTGTGTCTTGCGTTCAACTTCCTGCTGGTGGACGATGTGCATTCTTACTCGCGGGTCATGCTTGACGAGCTGTATGCTCAAAGCGGACAGATCGATACGCTGTTTCTGGGAGCTTCCCACTGTTACCGGAGTTTTGACCCTGCCGTTGTAGACGAGGAACTGGGGACGCACAGCTTCAATGCCGGAACTTCCCAGCAGCTTCCGGACGGTTCCTATTATCTTCTTCTGGAAGCCGCAGAGCACAACGATCTGGATACCGTATATCTGGAAATGTTCTACACCGGCTATAACCAGCAGAAGTCCAGCGACGTTCCGCTTGCCTGTTATCTGCTTACCGATTATATGCCGGCCACCTCCTTCAACCGGTATGAGTACCTGTGGGAGATGGGTGGTCCGGCCGCCTTTGCGGACCTGATTTTCCCGGCACGGCATACCATCGCAAGCCCGGACGAGATCCCCGAACTGTGGATCGCAAAGCTGACCGATGGCTATGAGGTAGGCAACTACAAATATGTGACCTACCCTAACGAGGAAGAGTACCGGGGCAACGGTTTTGTGTATACCTACGGCGTCACGCCATACGGGTACGGTCCCATTTTGGAGGTCGATCCTCAGGCTCCGATGTCTGATTTCGGGCTTACTTACCTCGAGCGAATCACCGAATTCTGCGCGGAAAATGAGATCCGGCTGGTACTTGTGACGGCTCCGGTTCCGAATGCTTTCTGCGCAAATACCGCCAATTATCAGGCATATCTATCCGCCGTGCAGGACTATGCTGATGCCCACGGGCTTGAATTCTGGGATTTCACGCTTTATCGCGATGCGGAAAACATTAATATGGACGTGGATGCTTTTGCCGATGCCCACCACTTGAACGGGGAAGGCGCCGAGCGTTTTACGCCTGTCTTTTGCGATGTTGTCAAGGCCAGAGAGAACGGCGTTCCTGTGGAAGAACTGTTCTTTGGTTCTCTGGAGGAAAAGCTGGCATCTGCACCGGACGGTACCTACGGTCTGTAAGGGGTAACGTCAGAAAACGCGAACCATATCCGGCAACAATTTTGCGGAAGCTGCTTTATAAACAAAAGCTGCTGTGTCCGCTTTGCGTTCAGAACTTTGCGGCTTTGTATGGAATCGCGCAGAATAGGGGAGCTCTATGTTTTCAGTCAACGCGCCTGGATTTTTTGTCTTAATGGCGGTCCTTTTGCTGATCTGGTATCGGCTGCCGGCTTCCAAACGCTGGTATGCCATGCTCAGCGCAGGGATCGTGTTTTACCTGTCGCTGGATATTCCCGGCTTTTTCGTACTGCTTGTTTCAGCGCTGGTCGTCTGGTTCTGCGCAAGGCGTGCAGGGCCGAAGGCCCCCGGTAACTCTCAGTTGTGGTTCGGTTTGGGCCTTGCCGCTGCGCTGGGACCGCTGCTTTTGCTGAAATATTACGCCATGATGGCCGGGACCATCAACGGCCTGTTTGGGTTCCGGCTTTGGAGTGGAAGCCTTCTTCAGCCTCTTGGCCTTGCATATTACAGTCTGCAGCTGACCGGTTATCTGCTGGATGTCCGCCGCGGAGACATAGAAGCAGAACCCCGGTTTGCCAGGCTCTTTTGCTACGCATCCTTTTT
Source organism: Candidatus Gemmiger faecavium (assembly GCA_019114415.1). Taxonomy (GTDB): domain Bacteria; phylum Bacillota; class Clostridia; order Oscillospirales; family Ruminococcaceae; genus Gemmiger; species Gemmiger faecavium. The sequence goes on from DXFO01000038.1 coordinate 11,054, forward strand.
TCTTTCCATCACGCAGGGGCCTTTCAATCGCTATCACGACCTGATGCCCCGTCTGGATGCAACACCGGATTTTGACGTAAGCCGCCTGCAGTACGGTGCTATGCGCTGTGCCTGGGGTTATTTCAAGAAATACGCCATCGCTGAGCGGGCGGCCACCGTTGTGGACACCGCCTTTTCCCGGCCCGCAGACATGGATATCTCTCAGTTGATTTTCGGCGTCGTGGTGTTCGCGTTCCAGCTCTACGCAGACTTTTCCGGATACACTGATATTGTGTTGGGCGCCGGAGAAATGCTGGGTTTGAAACTGCCCGAAAACTTCCGGCAGCCCTATTTTGCCTCCGCCATCGGCGAGTTTTGGGAACGCTGGCACATTTCTCTGTCCTCCTGGCTGCGGGATTATATCTTTGAACCGCTGGCATGGAACGGCTGGTTTGCACGTCTGCCGGTTGTGGGCAGGTTCTTCACCAAGCCGCCGGTCAACATCAGTCTGCTGCTGACTTTTCTGGTCAGTGGATTCTGGCACGGGGCGGCCTGGACCTATGTTGTCTGGGGTCTGCTGAACGGTGCCTATCAGGTCGTCAGCGGTTTGACCCGGCGCTGGCGCAAAAAGACCTGGAAGCGTCTCAAAGTTCCTGCCAAAAGCAAGGCACACCATGTGTTCCGTGTGGTGTTCGTGTTTGTATTCATCTGTATCGGATATGTCTTTTTCCGGGCGGAGAGCCTTGGCGCGGCCCTCAACTACTTTGCCTGTATGGGGGCGCGGGTGGAATTCACGGTGTTCTCCCGTTATTGGGAACTGGGGATTTCCAGCCGCCTGGATCTGCTTTTGCTCCTTGCCGGCATTGCGGCCCTTATCGCCGTCGACGTTCTGCATGAACGCGGCTGGCAGATCCGCAAAAAGATCCTTTCCAGTCCGCTTCCCGTACGCTGGTGCATTTATGAATGCGCGATCTTCGCTTTCCTGCTCATGGGACGTTTCTTGTCGGAAGGTTCTTTCCTGTACGCCCGCTTCTGAGATATCCCAAGCACACAATCTAATCTAATCGGCTCCCTGCCATGCAGTTTTGCACGGCAGGGAGCCTTTTTGCTGCCCGCCGCCAGGACAGGCAGTTCTATCTTTCCCGCAGTGGACATACAGTGTTGGTGTAAACCCCAATGCGAGGTGAGAACAATGGACGAGTATTATACTCTGATCAAAAAGCTTCCGGAGCCTTTCCGGACCGAGTTGTCCGGGCTCAATACCCAGATCGCCCCTTTTGTTCAGGAGATCCGCCTGCGTGCGGGACAACCTGTCATGTTCACCATGAAAGGGAAACTGTCTCCCTGCATCAAATATCTGCCCCGGGCAGGGCATTGCCAGCGTGTGCCGCAGGAGTCGATCCAGGCCTGCTTTCTGGCTCTTTGCCGCCACTCCGCCTATGCGTATGAGGAGGAACTGTCCCAGGGGTTCTTTACCATTCCCGGAGGCAGCCGTGTGGGGGTGGCAGGTACCAAGGGCGCCTCCGGCTTTGCAGTAGTAACATCTCTCAACCTGCGTGTTGCACGCTGGATCACCTGTGAGATCCCGCCCCAGGTACTGCGGCCGCTTTCCGCTTTGTCGGGGGGAATCCTGGTGGCCGGGGTCCCGGGCAGCGGAAAAACTACGTTTCTGCGCAGCATGATCCAGTATCTGAGCCAGAGCGACCGTGTTTTCTGCGTTGTGGATGAGCGGGGAGAACTGCTGTGGGGCAGTTCCGAAGGGCTGCCCAAAGATCGCAACATCGCGTGTGACGTTTACACCCAGCACCGCAAATCCCAGGCCATCTGCATGGCCCTGCGCTGCATGAATCCCCAGGCTATCATCTGCGATGAGCTTGGCACGGAGGACGATGCCGCCGCACTGGAAGCTGGTTTGGCGTCCGGGGTTGTGTTTCTGGCATCGGTCCACTGCGACCGCATGGAAAACCTGGAGAAAAAGCCTCAGCTGGCCCGGCTGCTGCACACGGGGGCGTTTGACACAGCGGTCTTTCTGGACGGGCGTTCCCACCCCGGCGTAGTGGAACGGGTGGTGCAGCTGTGACGGCCGTGCTGTGTCTGACTGGCGGTATACTTCTGGTGGTATGCGGAGCGGGAGTCGGTTTTGTACTGGCGCAGGCAGAGCGGGAAAAGTGGCGCAGCGCCCATGCTTTTTCCCGGCTGCTTCAATACGCGGAGGACTCCATCCGGTATAAAGCTGTCCCTGCCGAAGAAGTGCTGCGCGCCGCTGCGGCTTATCCCGAATTTGCCCGTCTTGGGCTTGGCAGCTGTTCACGCTTTGGAGAGCTTGCGGTGCCGCGGTCTTTCGGTGACGCCATGGGCAGGGAACTGCGGGACAATCTGTTCTCTCTGGAAGCCTGCGGCCGGGAATCCGCCTGCAAAACGATAGAAGGTATGATCCTTCTGTGCCGCTCTCGAGAAGATATTCTAGAACAGAACGCTCAAAATGTTATGCGGCTGTATCCCAGGCTGGGCGGCTGCATTGGCGCATTGGCAGCGATCCTGCTGATATGACCATAAAAGAATAGGAGCGGCCGGTTATGGACATTGATCTGGTGTTTAAGATCGCCGCCACGGGGATTATTGTGGCTGTGCTCAATCAGCTTCTGATCCGGTCCGGACGGGAGGATCAGGCCATGATGACCACCCTGGCCGGATTGATCGTTGTGCTGACAATGTTGGTGGGGCAGATCAGCGATCTGTTCGTCCTCATCAAGGCACTGTTTGATCTGTAAGATTACTGCGATGGTTTGTTATGTTGATCATAAAAGTTGCCTCACTGGCGCTTGTGACCTGCTCGATCACGCTGGTTTTGAAAAAAGAACAGCCCGCATACGCGTTTTTGGCATCCACCTGCGGCGCCGTCTGCCTTATGCTTCTGGCGGCGGAACACATAACGCCGCTGCTGGACTGGATACATACCCTGTCGGATTACGGCATCGCCGAAAATGCTTCGTATCTTCTTCAGGTGCTGGGCATTGCATTGGTCGCGCAATTTGCTGCGGACCTCTGCCGGGAAGCGGGGCTGTCGGCGGCCGCATCCGCGGTCGACCTGTGCGGGCGGCTGCTGGCACTGATGCAGGCGGTTCCGATGCTGCAAAGCCTGTTATCCTCTTTTTCTGGCTTCTTGCAATAATGACCGCGCTGGTATTGCTGGCCCCTACGGCCCATGCCGCAGAGATTCCGGACACCGCGCAGGATATTCTGGAAGAAAGCGGACTGGATGGCAGCGAGACCGGGCAGGACTGGGAATTTGGCGATATTCTGGACAGCGCCGCCGGCCTTTTCCGCAACGAATCCGGCAAACCTCTGCGTTTTGCCGCCCAGGCTTTATTCTATCTTTCCATTGCCTGCGGTGTCGGACTTGTGGCACAGGGCGGAGCATGGAAAAAGTGTATCGACGCGGTTTCCGTTTTGGGATTTGGAGCGCTGGGGCTTTCTGCCATGATGGATCTGATCGGCCGCGTCGGCAATACAGCGGCGGAAAGCCAGACTTACCTGGTAGGGTTCATCCCAGTATATTCCGCCGTTTTGTCCCTGTGCGGACAGACAACGGGTGCTGCGGTGTACAGCGGCATGTTTTTTTCCATGTCGACTTTTTTATCCATGGCCATTGAGAAGTTCCTTTTGCCCGTCATGCAGATTTATTTCTGCTTTTCCGTATCCGCGGCACTGTGGGGGAACCCCGGAATCGAGGACGCCGCAAAACTGTTCTCCCGCTGTATGTCCTGGCTGCTCAAAGGCTGCGGGACGCTGTTCTCCTTTGTGCTGGGATTGCAGGGGATTCTGGCCGGCAACAGTGACTCCGCCGCACTGCGCATCGGGAAAAGCGTTCTGTCGGGAGCTCTGCCTGTTGTAGGAGACGCCGCGGCCGCCGCGTTGGAAAGCACCGTGGCGACGGTGCGCCTGCTCAAAGGCTCGCTTGCCCTGGCGGCAGTCATCGTTCTGGCTGCGTCTTTTTTACCAGTATTGCTGCACTGTACACTCTACTTTCTGGCCTTTTCTGTCTCCGGCATTCTGGCGTCAGCCAGCGGGCAGCGGCAATGCGGTCAGCTCTGCCGGTTGTTTGCCGACGGCACCCGCCTGTGCGGCTCACTCCTGACACTGTACTTTTTTATGGTTCTGCTCTCTACGCTTCTGCTTTTACTTTTGGGAAACGGGGGATGATGTGTGGATACCCTGAAAAACCTTGCCCTGGGCATATGCATCCTATGTGCAGCCGGGGGCGTGATTCAAATATTTTGGCCGGACAATTCCTACAAACCGGTCATAAATACCGTTTTAGTGCTGTATATTATAACGTCGGTGCTTCAAATGCGCGGTGTCGGAACGTGGCAGGTTCCCGAGCTGAACTGGCAAGACCCAAACAGCGACAATACGGATTACAGAGAATATGCCGCTCAGCTCGCCCAGGAAGCGTCGGTGCAGGCTTTGCAGGATATCTTGCAGGAACAGGACATTGATGCCCGGATCGAACTGCAGGACGATGTCTGCCGGGTATATCTGCCGGACGGCACTGACGCGCAGCAAGCTGAACGCATCCTGGAAGAAAACAGCGGCACTATGCCTTACGAAATCGTCGAGGGAGGTGAGGAGCCGTGATTTCTTCGCTATGCAAGACGCTGCGGGAGAGATTGGGCGGCGACAAACGGCTGCTCAACTGGATCGTTCTTGCCGGTATTGCGGGGATGGTGCTCATTGCGCTCTCGGAATGGCTGCCCGATCCGCAGACAGAAGCAGTCACCGAGCAAGAGGAGCCCACTGCGTCTACCGTATCCGATTATGAGGCAGATCTGGAACAGCGCCTGGAAGCGCTGATCTGCCAGGTGGAGGGAGCGGGGGAGGCTCGTGTGATGGTCACTCTGTCCACATCGGAGTATATCGTTTATGCCACGGACAGCGAGACTCATGCCGACGGAAGCAGCCGCCAGGAGCACCTGCTTCTGGATGAAGAGGCAGCGGAGCCGGCGCTTGTAGAAACGACCCGGACACCGGAGATACAGGGCGTCGCCGTACTGTGTACCGGCGCAGAAAGTCCCGATGTCCAGGCCAAAGTCACACAAATCGTACAGGTCCTGACCGGGATCGGTGCCAACCGCATCACGGTGGAACGCATGGCACAGCAGGGATGACTCTGCCGCGCCGGAAGCCATTGATCTTACTGACATAAGGAGGAAACCGTTATGAAAGTCAAACAGGCAGGGCGGGGCATGACCATGCTGGCACTGACGGCGGCATTGGGGGCCGCCGTATATCTGAACTGGTCTTTTTCCCAACAGACACCCCAGACGATCTCAGCCGACGACACCGCGCAGGATGCGGTCTCGGTCTCCGCCGAGGCTGATGCGGAGACCCAGGCCGTCCAGGGCGAAGCGGAAGATACCGTGGCCGTATATGACCCCCTGACCGCTGAAGACGAGACTGTAAGCCAGGAGACCGCAGACAAAAACTACGGGGAAGCCCAGCTCGTCAGCGTCAGCGAGGATACCGGCGACGAATTCTTTGAATCTGCACGCCTGTCCCGCGAAAAGAGCCGGGATGAGGCACTGGATACCATCGAGAAAACACTGAAAAATTCTTCGCTTTCCGACGAGGAAAAGCAGACGATGACCGATACCCTGAAAGCGCAGATCACCAATATCGAAACCGAGAGCGAGCTGGAGACTTTGATCAAGGCCAAGGGCTTTGTAGACTGCGTCGTGATGCTGGACGGGACCTCCGCCAACGTGACTGTCATGACGGAAAACGACGCCCTGACCGCTGCCGAGGTCACCAAGATCCGGGACATCATTCTGTCCAAATGCGGTGAGATCAAGGCCCAGGACATTACCGTGGTGGAAGTCAAATAACTGCCGCGGAAAACCGCGCAGACCGGCGTTTGGATTTGGTTGCAAAGCCGTGCAATTTGTGGTACACTAATTTATACTTTGATACCGCAATACGGCAACCAAAATGTGCAGGGCGCGGCGCTTGACAGCCGCGAACATCCTGCGGCTAGGAGGCAACTGGAAATGGATGTACGCAATACCGCGGGCGGCAGCCTGCAAATTTCCCTGGAGGTCGTTGCCAAGATCGCGCGCCTTGCTGCGCTTGAAGTGGACGACGTAGCCGAGGTTTCCAGTGGCAGCAATCAAAGCGTGCGCGGTCTTTTGAGCAAGACCAGCCTGCAGAAGGACGTTGACGTTGAGATGAAAGACGGCGTCGCGGTTGTTACCATCCACGTGATCCCGGTGTACGGCAGCAAGGTTATGCGCGTTTGCCAGAAGGTACAGGAAAACGTCAAGCAGACGATCCAGAACATGACCGGCATTACGGTGTCCCGCGTCAATGTTGTGGCCGCCGGACTTGCCGAGCCTGCGCCGGTCGAAGAATAAAGATAAAGAAGAGGAATTATGGAAGGAAATGCAGTGACCCGCCGCGAAGCGCGGGAAAGCGCTTTTCTTGCTGCGTTCTCGGCGACGTTCCAGCCGGAAGAGCGGCAGGAGGCTATCCGCGATTGCAGCGAGATGCAGGAAGTAACTCAGGACACCTTTACCGTGCAGCTCCTGCGAGCAATGGAGCAGCATGCAGAGGAAATTGACGAAACCATTACCGCTCATCTGAAAGGGTGGACGCTCAGCCGTCTGCCCCGTGTCAGCCTGACGGCTCTTCGTCTGGCGCTGGCGGAAATGCTTTACGGCAATGAGCAAAAGCCTGCCGTCGCCATCAATGAGGCGGTTGAACTTGTAAAAAAATACGGCGACGAAAACGACTATCAATTTGTCAACGGACTGCTTGGCACCGTGGCTCGTGAGCAGGCCGGGGCGGAGGACGCCGCCGCACCCGATCCGGAAACATGCTGACGCTCGGGATCGATACCAGCAATTACGCAACCTCTCTGGCCGTGTTCGACACGGATGCCGGAGAGGTTGTTTGCGATGCCAAGAAATTTCTGCCGGTCCGCCCCGGGCAACTCGGTCTGCGCCAATGCGATGCGGTATTTCATCACACCGCCGCCCTGCCTGCCATGCTGGAAGAACTTTCTGAAAAAGTCGATCTCACCGCCATTGGTGCGGTGGGCGTTTCCGCCCGCCCCCGTCCGGTAGAGAAGTCTTATATGCCTTGTTTTCTGACCGGTGTCAGCGCAGCTACCGCCTTTTCTCTTGCCCGCGGCATTCCTTTGATCCAATCGACCCATCAGGAAGGGCATATTGCGGCGGCTTTGTTTGCCGCTTCCGGCAGTGAGCTGTTTGCCGGTCCGGTTCTTGTTTTCCATATTTCCGGCGGCACGACGGACCTTCTGTACTGTGAAGATGCACGTCCTTTGCAGTGTCTTGGAACAAGCGGCGATCTGTACGCCGGTCAGGCGGTGGACCGCCTGGGCGTGAAGCTCGGGTACGCTTTCCCCGCCGGAGCCCAGGTGAGCGAGCTGGCAGCAAAATGTACGGAGGACATCCGCCCCAAAGTCAGTGTCAAGGACATGACCTGCAGCTTTTCCGGGCTGGAAAATCAGTGTACCAAGCTGTTGAACGAGGGAAAATCGCCCGAATACGTATGCAAATACTGCCTCCTGTGTGTTGCGGAAACGCTTCGCCGCATGGCCAATGCCGCACGTAAGCAGTATTCCGAACTGCCCGTCGTATTTGCCGGCGGCGTCATGAGCAGCGAGATCGTCAGAGACTATCTTACCGCCCGGATGCATAATGTGAGTTTTGTTCCCGGGAAATTTGCCAGTGACAACGCGATCGGCATTTCCATCCTCGCCGCTAAGGGGGTATCTGCATGGCCGACTACATCGATGTAACGGCGCTCAATCGCCTGGCGCGCCAGGTCCTGGCCCAGTGTGAGCCCCTGAATAACCTGATCGTCTGCGGGGAAATCTCCAACTTTACACGGCATTACAAAAGCGGTCATCTGTATTTTACGCTGAAAGACGCCAACAGCTCTGTCAAAGCCGTCATGTTCCGGGATAAAGCCCGCCTTTTGAATTTTGAGCCTCAGAACGGCATGTTGGTGCTTGCTTACGGCAATGCCACCCTGTATGAGAGGGACGGCGCTTTCCAGGTATATGCGGACTATATGCGCCCCTTCGGCGCCGGCGCTGCTCAGATGGCCTTTGATGCCCTGAAGAAAAAGCTGGAATCCGAAGGGCTTTTTGCGCCTGAACACAAACGTCCGCTCCCCGCAATGCCGAAATGCATCGGCATCGTCACCTCAAAGACCGGGGCTGCACTCAAAGACGTCTGCCAGGTAATGGGGCGGCGCTGGCCGCTGACCAGGCTTTTGCTTGCTCCTGTCAGCGTACAGGGACTGGAAGCGGAAGCAAGCATCCTGGATGGCATCCGCACTTTGGATGCCCGCCGGGATGTGGATCTCATCCTTGTCACCCGCGGCGGCGGAAGCAAAGAAGATTTGTGGGTGTTCAACAGTGAGCGCATTGCCCGTGCGGTGTATGCCTGCCGGAAACCGGTCGTTTCTGCAGTGGGACACGAGATCGACTATACCATTCTGGACTACGTGGCGGATCTTCGCGCCCCAACGCCCTCTGCCGCAGCGGAGTTGTGCGTGCCTGACCAAGTGCAGCTGCGAAACGAAATATACAATATTGGACAAAATATTCAAAATAGTATACAGTCCACGTGGCAGATGTGCTATAATAAATTAGATACTGTGCGTCCTGAACAAGCCATGCGGGTGCAGCGCACTGCTTTGACTGCACGCCGGCGTCAGATTATGGACTGCATCATTCAAACAACACGTTGCGCCAATGATATTCTGGACCAGAAAAAGGCTTCTTTGGGAGCCGCAGCCGGGGTTGCTGCCTCGCTGAATCCTTATGCGGTTTTGTCCCGCGGATACGCTATGGTCCTGAATGAAGCCTCGGACTGTCTGGCGGTACGGTATTTGCATCCGGGCCAGAACATTATTTTGAAAGGGGACGGTGCACAGGCCGAGTGTACGGTCAACACCGTCTGTTCCGATCGTGAGGATCAAACATGAAAAAAGCACCCAAAAGTTTCGAGGAAGGCCTTGAGCGTCTGCGTTCTGTTCTTGCTGCCATGCAGGAGCCGGACACACCTTTGGCTGAGTCGGTCAAGCTGTATGCCGAGGCCGCAGAGCTGATCCGGTATTGCAACAAAACGCTGGATGACGCCGAACTCCAAATCAAAGAGATCGACACCCGTCTGAACAATGCGGATTCCGCAGCAGGGGAGACCGACGATGGACAATAACGCCTATAAAGCACACTATGACTCCTATGTCAAATTAACAGAGGATCGTCTGCTGACTTTGTGTGACAGGTATCTGCCTGCCACTGCTGAGATCTCCCGCGCGGCGCGGTACAGCCTTTTAAGCGGCGGCAAACGCGTCCGTGCAGTCCTTGTACTGTCTGCCTGCGAACTGGCGGGCGGCGACGTCAATGCAGCGGCAGACTACGCCGCTGCGCTTGAGATGCTGCACTGCTATTCGCTGATTCATGACGATCTGCCTTGCATGGACAATGATGATTTTCGCCGTGGTCAGCCCAGCTGCCACCGAAAGTACGGGGAATCCACGGCACTGCTGGCCGCCGATGCGCTGGTCACTGCCGCCTTTGAGGTCATTGCCAATGCACCGCTCAGCGCTGAAAGCCGGGTCCGGGCAGCTTCTATTCTTTCCAAAGGCGCAGGCGCCCGCGGGATGCTGTACGGCCAGGAACTGGATAAATACTTTGAGCAGCACCGCGCGGATGCCGACCAGCTTTTGAATCTTCACCGCCATAAGACCGGTGCTTTGATTCTGGCCGGCGTGCAGCTGGGCTGCGCTGCCTGCGATACTGCGCCCGAATGTTCCGACGCTTTGGAAACCTACGCTCAGGAAATCGGCCTGGTATTCCAAATCGTTGACGATATACTGGATGTGACCTCCAGCACCGAAACGCTGGGCAAGCCGGTGGGCAGTGACGCGGAAAACAACAAGACAACTTTTGTTACGCTCTACGGCCTGGATGGAGCACATTCCATGGCAGAGCAGCACAACAACGCCGCGTTGGCTGCATTGGAGCCCTTGGGCGAAAAGGCAGATTTTTTGCGCTGCCTTGCCCGGAGCCTGCTGGTGCGCAACAAGTAAAAACAGGAACGGGGGATGTGAATGCGTTGGCTGATGATGCCGCTTCAATGGAATTTTGTTCTGGTCACAGCGCTGCTGGCATCGATCTGCGCCCAGCTGATCAAAGTCATCTTGAACCTGATCGTGGTTGGCCGCTTTATTCCTGAACGTGTCTGGGGCGCGGGCGGTATGCCCAGTTCCCATTCCGCCACCGTATGCGCCATGCTGGTGGCAACCGGACGCTACTGCGGTCCGAATTCCTCCTTGTTTGCCGTGGCGGTGGTGGTCTCTATTATCGTCATGTATGACGCCATGGGTGTGCGCCGGGAAACCGGCGAACAGGCCAAAGTCCTCAACCAGATGCTGAACGAATGGATGGACGAAGGCGCGCAGAATTTTTCCTGGCTTGCCGATAAGCGCCTGAAAGAAATGGTTGGTCATACGCCCATCCAGGTGTTGGCAGGTGCGATTCTGGGCGTTTTTGTCGGTTTTGTCGTGCCCATGCCGTGACCGCCGTATGGTTTCTGTGCCCTGATGCAAAGCAAGGATCGTGAAACGAAGAGGTGTACCACATGAGGTATTCATTGCTGAGCCGTATCAATCGGCCGGGTGATGTAAAAAAACTTATGCCTGAGGAACTGCCGCTTCTCTGCGATGAGATCCGCAGCTTCCTGATCGAGAGTGTTTCCGCTACGGGCGGTCATCTCTCTTCCAACCTCGGTGTAGTTGAACTGACGGTTGCTCTCCATAAAGCTCTTGTACTGCCCCGCGACAAAATCGTCTTTGACGTCGGGCACCAGTGCTATACCCATAAGCTGCTCACCGGACGGAGGGACGGCTTTGCTCACCTGCGTCAGAAAGACGGCATTTCCGGATTTCCCTGTCCGGCCGAAAGCAACTGTGACGCTTTTATTGCCGGACACGGCAGCACGGCACTGTCGGTGGCTATCGGCATTGCCCGTGCCAAAAAACTCAAAAACGAGCCCGGCAAGGTCGTCGCCGTGATCGGTGACGGCGCCTTTACCGGCGGCATGGTATACGAGGGCATGAACAATGTGGGGATGCTCAACAATCTCATTGTCATCCTCAACGACAACAAAATGTCCATCTCCAAAAACGTCGGCGAGATCGCCAACTACCTGACCCGCCTTCGCACCGACCCCAAATATTTCCATGCCAAGGCACAGATGGAGACCGCTCTTGAGAGCATCCCGGTTTTGGGAACCGGCATGGTCCGTGTTCTGCAGGGCGGCAAACGGATCATCCGCCGCGGGATCTATCACTCCACCATGTTTGAGGAAATGGGCTTCCAGTATGTCGGGCCGGTGGATGGTCACGACGTTATCCAGCTCAGCCAGATGCTGACCAACCTGCAGGAGCAGGCCGCCCCTCTCTTCATCCATATCGTCACCCAAAAAGGCAAGGGTCTGAAACCCGCCGAGGAAAACCCCGGCGAGTTCCATAGCGTCTCCGCCTTTGATTTGAATCACCTGACTAACCCTGAGGTTTCCCCCAAAGACAGCTTCTCCAGCTATTTCGGGACCAAGCTCTCGGAACTTGGCGGGGAGTGCAGCAAGCTGTGTGCCATCACCGCCGCCATGAAATACGGCACAGGCCTGCAGTTTTTCAAGCACGATCATCCCGACCGCTTCTTTGATGTGGGCATGGCTGAACAGCATGCCGTAACCTTTGCTGCGGGACTTGCCAGCCAGGGATTGCTGCCTGTCGTCGCCATTTACTCTACTTTCTTCCAGCGCGCCTACGATCAGATGATCCATGATGTCTGCCTGCTGCGTCTGAATGTTTTGTTTGCTGTAGACCGTGCCGGCCTTGTCCCGGGTGACGGCGAGACTCACCAGGGAATCTATGACCCTGCCTTTTTCAGTCAGATGCAGGTGGAGACCTACTCTCCGGCAAACTACGCCGAACTGGAGTATTGGCTGAGTTATCTTGTTCGGGAAGGCACCGGTCCCCGCGCGATCCGCTATCCCCGCGGGGAAGAGAAGCCGTCTCTTTCTGCTCTGGGCTGTACCGGCAATCCCTTTGACATGATCGAACAGCGCGACGGCGCCAAAATCGTTCTGGTCAGCTACGGTGCCGAAGCCGAGGAAATCCTTGCCGCATCGGATCTGCTGCTCCAGAAGGGCGTTGCTGCCGACTGCTGCAAACTGGTACGGATCAGTCCGCTGCCCGACGGGCTGTGCAATGCCCTGCAAAAATACGACACCATTATTTTTGCCGAAGAATGCGTCAAGTCCGGAGGAATCGGGCAGCAGCTTTGTTTTGCTATGCAGCAATCCGGCTGGACCGGCCGCTTTGTGCTGCATGCCGTCGATAATCGTCATCTGCTGCACGCCAATGTGCCGCAGCTTCGCAAAGATCAGAATTTGGACGCCGCATCGCTCGCCAAAAGCGCGCTCGGCGCAGAAAGCGAGAACTGAGCATGAAAGTGCGTTTGGATCAATATCTTTGCCAGGAAGGCTTTACCCAAAGTCGTGAGCGGGCAAAAGCGCTCATTATGTCCGGCATTGTTTTCATCAACGGGCAGAAGGCTGACAAGGCAGGGGAGCTCGTCCCTGAAGGCGCACAGGTAGAAGTCCGTGGCCACGACATTGGTTACGTCAGCCGCGGCGGCCTCAAGCTGGAAAAGGCCATGAAGGTGTTTCCTCTCAGCCCGGATGGCAAGGTCTGTATGGATATCGGTGCATCCACAGGCGGGTTCACCGACTGTATGCTCCAAAACGGTGCCACGAAAGTGTATGCCGTGGATGTGGGATACGGCCAGCTTGCCTGGAGCCTGCGCACCGATGACCGTGTCGTCAATATGGAGCGCACCAATATCCGCAATGTCACGCCGGATATGCTGGAGGATGCCATTGAATTCTTCAGCGTCGACGTTTCCTTTATTTCGTTAAAGCATATTTTCCCCGTTGCCGATGCCGTCTGCTCGCCCGACGCCTGCGGTGTTTGCCTGGTCAAGCCGCAATTTGAGGCCGGAAGAGAAAAGGTTGGCAAGAAAGGTGTCGTGCGGGAGCCCGCCACCCATCGCGAGGTCCTGCACGCTGCCATCGAATACGCCGCTCAGAACCATTTTGCAGCGGAAGGGTTGGATTTTTCTCCCATCAAGGGACCGGAAGGCAACATTGAGTTTCTGCTGTTTGTCCGCCATAACGGAACTTCCGGTCTGGAGCCGGATGCCATCGACCGGGTGGTGGCCAGTGCCCACGAAACGCTCGACGGCGTATCATCCCGGCATCGGGGTTGACGCCTGATGCAATCCATGGCCTAACACCGGCCAGAAAGAGATTGATTACATGACGGTTCTTTTATACCCCAATCCATTGAAAGACACCGATCTTTCGGTCACACGCCGCGCTGCGGCGTTGCTGCGCAGTTACGGTGTCCGCGTCCTTCTTCCGGACGACCTTGGCCCCGATGCCGTTTGCCCGGAGAGCGAACGGATGCCCATGGAGCAGGCGCTGTCCATCACCGATCAGGTTGTTACCATCGGCGGCGACGGCACCTTGCTGCGTGCTGCGTCCCAGTGTCTGAAGCATGATAAACCTTTGCTGGGGATCAATCTCGGGCGCATGGGTTTTCTTGCCACGTGCGAAATGGATGAGATGCCGCATAAACTCAAGCGGCTGGCTCAGGGTGACTGTCATTTTGAGCGCCGCTCTCTTTTGCAGGTAGAGAAAAACGACGGTGCCTGGTCAGCCGCAGCACTCAATGATGTGGTGCTGTACGGCAAATCCCGCATGCACCCCATGGACTACACCATTTACTGCGACGGAGTGTTTGTCTGCCGCTATCGGAGTGATGGCATCATCGCAGCCACTCCCACCGGATCCACGGCATATTCTCTGTCGGCGGGCGGACCGATTCTGGATGCTTCCGCATCGGTATTCGTGCTCAATGCCATTTGCCCGCACAGTCCCAGACAGATCCCCCTGGTATTCTCCCATACCCGCCGCGTGACCGTTGTGTCCGAGGCCGCCAACCGCGACAAAGTACTTGCTTCCGCAGACAGCCGGGTATCCTGCGAACTGGAACCGGGGGATCGGGTCGATATTTTTGTGGCAAAAACACAGCTGCGTCTCGCGGCTTTTGATGAGGCCGAACAGTTTCGCGCCATCGAGACCAAGCTGATGAGGAGATGATAGTATCAATGAAACGCGCAAGACACCAGGCCATCCTGGATTTGATCGAAAAGCACCCCATCGACCGTCAGGAAGAGCTGCTTTCCTACCTGAAAGACGAAGGCTTTGACGTAACGCAGGCCACGGTCTCCCGTGACATTCGCGAACTGCGGCTGGTCAAGACGGCGACCGGCAGCGGCGGCTACCGTTATATGTCTGCGTCGGAATCCGGCAAGGTGAGCCACTCTCCCAGCCGGTTCGAGACGATTTTCCGGGAGTCTGTGCTGAAGGTGGACTATGCCGGTCATATGGTGCTGGTCAAATGTTTTTCCGGCATGGCCAATGCCGCATGCGAAGTGTTTGACGCCCGTGCGTGGGATAACGTCGTGGGGACGCTTTCCGGTGACGACACATTCTTCATTCTGATGCGCACCGAGGAATCGGCCAAACAAATCTGCGAGGAATTGCGCCGTTTCACGCCCCGGCACTGAGTTTGAACGCTGAAAGAGGGGAGACACCCGCCCTATGCTGACGGATCTCAAAATTGAAAATGTGGCGGTTATCGAGAAAGCTGAGGTGCATTTTGCCCCCGGCTTTAACGTGCTGACCGGTGAGACCGGTGCGGGCAAATCCATCCTGATCGACTCGATCAATGCGATCCTCGGCAATCGAGCCTCCCGCGAACTGGTGCGCAGCGGTACGCAAAAGGCCTGCATCTGGGCAACTTTTGAAAACATCCCGGCGAACGTCCGCGCCCAAATGGAACGCTGCGGTTATGAGGCCCAGGATGATCTTCTGCTTTATCGTGAGATCAACGCGGAAGGAAAGGGCAGCTGCCGTGTCAACGGCATGCCCGCCACCGCTACCGTGGTGCGGGACATTTGCGCCGGGCTCATTGCCATCCATGGCCAGCATGACAGCCAGAGCCTGACCAATCCGGCAGCGCATCTCTCGCTGCTGGATCAGTACGCGCAAAACGGCGAGCTCCGGGAAGCCTATCACAGACTGTACCGCGAGGTCGTCCGGGTCAAGCGGGAAGCCGACGCCCTCATGGCAAACGAAGCGGACAAACAGCGCCGGATCGCCATGTTGACGGAAGAGGTGGAGGAACTCACAGCCGCCAACCTGTCTGTTGACGAGGAAGCCCAGCTGACGGAGCGCAAACATGTGATCGTTCATGCCCAAAGTATCCTCGACCGCATCACCGCCGCTTACGTTGCCCTTGACGGCCAGGAAGACACCGACGTCCAGGGGGCGGCCGATCTTCTGGGAGATGCTTCCACCAATCTGTCCGAAGCAGCCCGCCTGGATGAAAGCCTGAACACTTTGTCGGAGCGGCTGAACGAACTGTATTATACTGCCCGGGAACTGACCACCGACCTGGCAGACCGGCTGGACGGGTATTCCTTTGACGGAGGAGAACTGAACCAGATCGAGGAACGCCTTGACCTCATCTACCGTTTGAAAAAGAAATATGGCGGCGAGGTATCCGATCTGCTGGCGAGGCGGGATGCCGCCGCTGCCGAACTGGAAAACTTCCAGTCCTCTTCCCAGCGGATCGAAAAGCTCAACCAGCTCAAGCAGGACCTCTACCGCCAGGCCCGGGAGGCTGCCGAGCGCCTGACCCAGTCCCGCTTGCAGGCTTTCGAAGCCATGAACCGCCAGATGCTCTCGGCTCTGGCTTTCCTGAATATGCCGGGGATACGCTTTACCTTGCAGCATCACCGCGGCCCCCTGGCTTCGGCAGGGCAGGACACCATTGAATTTCTCATCTCCACCAACCCCGGTGAAGATCCCAAGCCGCTGTCCAAGGTTGCTTCCGGCGGCGAGCTTTCCCGTATCATGCTGGCATTCAAGAGCGCCCTTGCCGACAAAGACGCCATTCCCACCGTCATTTACGACGAGATCGATACCGGTGTATCCGGCCTTGCTGCAGGGCGTATCGGACAGCTTTTGAAACAGACTGCGGCAGGACACCAGGTGCTGTGCATCACTCATACACCGCAGGTGGCCGCCTTTGCGGACAATCAGCTGCTTATCCGCAAGGAGGTCCGCGACGGCCGGACCTATACCCAGATCCACACCCTTGATCTGGATGCACGGGTCCGCGCTCTGGCGGCAATGATCTCGGGCGACAAAGTCACGGAACTGAGCCTTGCCAATGCCCGGGAAATGATCGAAAAATCCAAGTAATGCCCGGTGCAGTGCTTGACTTTTATCTGCCGATGTGGTAGTGTAATTTTTGTTCAAATGCATTGATGAGGATCAGTAACCGTCATTTCTGTGCGAGAGAGAGGCCCCGGCTGGTGAAAGGGACCGGCACGGCGGACGGCGAATACCCCTTTGAGCAGCAGGCTGAACGTCCCGTCCGGGATCAGTAGGCTGTGCCGTGTGCGCACGTTACAGCGTTTGGGTATCGGTCCGGTCACATCTGCCGCCTGTACCCGCGAAGGTCCGCCGCCGTGAGGGGACGGACGAACAGAGGTGGTACCGCGTAATCATCGCCCTCTGCCAAATTTCACGTTTGGCAGGGGCGTTTTTTTGTCCCTTGCCGCAACACACAAGGAGGAGTATCCCATGCAGATCTACGAAGAACTGAAAGCGCGCGGCCTGATCGCGCAGGTGACGGACGCGGAAGAGATCCGCGACGTCATCAACAATGGCAAGGCCACTTTTTACATCGGCTTTGACTGCACTGCCGACAGCCTGACCGCCGGACATTTTATGGCGCTGACCCTGATGAAGCGTCTGCAGATGGCCGGCAACAAGCCCATTGCACTGATCGGCGGCGGCACGACCATGATCGGTGACCCTTCCGGCCGTACCGACATGCGCAAAATGCTGACCAAGGAAGACATTGCTCATAACGCCGAGTGCTTCAAGCGCCAGATGGAGCGCTTTATCGAATTCGGCGAGGGCAAGGCCATGATGCTCAATAACGCTGACTGGCTGCTGAACCTCAACTACGTGGAGCTGCTCCGTGAAGTCGGTGCCTGCTTCAGCGTCAACAACATGCTGCGCGCCGAGTGCTACAAGCAGCGCATGGAAAAAGGCCTGTCCTTCCTTGAGTTCAACTACATGATCATGCAGAGCTACGACTTCTACTACATGTTCCAGCATTACGGCTGCAACATGCAGTTCGGCGGCGACGATCAGTGGTCCAACATGCTGGGCGGTACTGAGCTGATCCGCCGCAAGCTGGGCAAGGATGCCTTTGCCATGACCATCACGCTGCTGACCGACTCCCAGGGCAAGAAAATGGGCAAGACCGCCGGCAATGCCGTCTGGCTCGACCCCAACAAGACCAGCCCCTTCGAATTCTACCAGTACTGGCGCAACGTGGGCGATGCGGACGTTCTCAAGTGCATCCGCATGCTGACCTTCCTGCCGCTGGAGCAGATCGATGAGATGGATCACTGGCAGGGCGAGCAGCTCAACAAAGCCAAGGAGATCCTGGCCTTTGAGCTGACCCAGATGGTTCACGGCACCGAAGAAGCCGAGAAGGCACAGGCCACGGCCCGCGGGCTTTTCAGCGGCGCGGCAGACGAAGCCAATATGCCCTCCACCCAGCTGGACGAGAGTCTGCTGCGCGACGGCAAAGCCGGCCTTCTATCTGTGATGGTCGCAGCAAAGCTGTGCTCTTCCAACCGTGAGGCACGCCAGCTCATCCAGCAGGGCGGCGTTCTGGTCGACGGTGAGAAGGTCACCGATTCCACCTTTGCACTGGCCGCAGAACAGCTCCAGAAGGGCGTCGTCATCAAAAAGGGCAAAAAGGTGTATCATAAAGTCATGCTGTGATTTATAATGCACAGATTCTGAAACCACGGCATTTTCCGGCGGAGAGCGGGCAGTACGCCTGCTCTCCGCTTTTTATGTGCCGCCCTTGCTGAACTGCTGCCTTTGGGCTATAATAAAGAAGATACTTCAAAAAGCGAGGATATCCCCATGGCCAAGGAAAAACTGAAAACCATATATGTCTGCAGTCAATGCGGTGAAACCAGTCCCCGCTGGCTGGGACGGTGTCCATCCTGCGGCGCATGGAACACCATGAATGAGGATGTTATCGCGGAACCGGCCAAGAGCAGTTCGTCCCGGGCTTCGGCTCCTGTGCGCGTAACCGGGCAGACCAGCCTGACGGCACTGAATCTGAAAAGCGTCAGCACGACGGAAGAAAAGAGCCGCATTGTGACCGGTATCGGTGAACTGGACCGCGTGCTGGGCGGCGGTATTGTCCTGGGCAGCATGACATTGATCGGCGGTGAGCCCGGTATCGGCAAGTCGACCATTCTGTTGCAGCTTTGCGGGCAGGTGTCCCAGACACACAGCGTTTTGTATGTCACTGGCGAGGAATCGGTCCGCCAGATCAAGCTGCGCGCCGTCCGTCTGGATGTTGCACAGGAAAACATTTCTCTGGTCGCCGAGAGTGACGTGGACGAGATCTGCGGCCTGATCGAACAGCTGAAGCCCGGCCTGGTGGTCATTGACTCGGTGCAGACCATGCGCTGTGCAGACATTGCTTCCTCCGCTGGTACGGTTTCTCAGGTCAAAGAGAGCACGGCACGCTTTTTGAACGTTGCCAAATCCAATGACATCCCCATGTTTATCGTGGGTCATGTCAACAAGGATGGCGCCATCGCCGGCCCCAAAGTCATGGAGCACATTGTAGACACCGTGCTGTATTTTGAAGGCGACAAAACGCTGCCTTACCGTGTGCTGCGTGCCGTCAAAAACCGCTACGGCTCTACCAATGAGATCGGCATGTTTGATATGACCGGCAGGGGACTGGCCCAGATTGAAAACCCCTCCCTGGTCATGCTGGAAGGCCGTCCAGTGGGCATCAGCGGCACCTGTGTCGCCTGTGCCATGGAGGGCACCCGCCCTATTCTGAGCGAGGTTCAGGCTCTTGTTACCAAGACCTCTTTCCCCACGCCGCGCCGGACTGCCAGCGGTTTTGATTATAACCGGATGTATCTGCTGCTTGCCGTTTTGGAAAAGCGTGCCGGATATTTCTTCGGGAATCAGGATGTTTACGTCAATATTATCGGTGGGCTTCGTCTGGATGAGACCGCCTGCGATCTGCCGGTTTGCCTTGCTATGGCCTCCAGCCTGCTGGATTTGCCCGTAGGAGAGAAAACCGTTGCCATCGGTGAAGTCGGCCTAGGCGGGGAAATTCGCAGTGTAACTCATTTGGAGACCCGTCTACGGGAGGCCTGCCGCATTGGCTTTGACACCGCCATTGTCCCAAAACACAATCTGAAAATGATTGATCCCTCGCAGTTTGAGGGGATGCGCCTGATCGGGGTTTCCTACCTGCGGGAGGCAATCAACAGCATCAAACTGAAGGACTGAACTTGACCGCATCAGGGAATAGGCATAAGCGGTCCAGAACATATAAAAGGAGCAAGAACGATGAAAGATTCCAAAACGCCGCTGACCAATCCGGCGCTGAAACAGGCAATGGCTGCAATGAAAGCCGACAACACCCCGCAGACGCGCAACGTTATGATCAACGAAATGATGCGTGCCACTTTTCTTGTTCCAGTTCAGGTAGGTTTTGCGGGGACTCCGCCCAAGATGGACAAAAACGGGAAGGTCACGATCCCGCCCAACACCAAGATTTCCTTTGCTTTGCTTGGCACCACGGATAAAAAGCAGTATTTTATGGCCTTTACCGACTGGGATGAGCTGCACAAATGGCGCAAAAATCCCGCACAGCAAACCATGATGCTGCGCTTTGACGATTATGCCTCCATGATCGAAAAAAATCCTCAGGTTTCGGGTTTTGTCATCAATCCCTTTGATGAGAATCTGCGCCTGGAGCGGGAGATGGTGGCATCTCTCAAACAGCAAAAAGATGCCTTTGCCAAAGCCGCAAAAGAGCGTGCCCAGCAGAAGCGCATCAACCCGGGAGACAAGGTTGTTATCGTAGAGCTGTCCCATTATCCGGAAGAACTGCTAGGTCCGGTCTGTGATGTCCTCGAGGCCAATGCTCAGGTCAACGAGGCCTATTTGCAAATGATGATCGTCAACGATACGCAAAAAAGCTATCTGCTGGTTCTTGATGCCCCCAAGGACAACGAGCTTTTTACCGCGGTTATCAATGCGGCGCGTCCGTATCTTCAGCAGGTCAAGCTGGATATGAACCTGACCATCGCCGCATCGCCGCTGGGACAGCAGGGCATTCGCGGCAGCGAGCCGTTCTATTCCCGTGTGCGGGGCCGCATCTACGAGCAGGAAGATGAGGAGGATTGATTTCGTGGTCAAACGCCTTTTGGATTGCACCGCCAGCGAAATTTGCCGTTTTAACAAGAAAGACTTGCTGGCATCCATTGCCGGCTGTGAAGGCCGCGTCCTCGCCTGCGAGACCATCGGCATCACGCCGCCGCTGCTTGCGGATGTCACCAACGCAGAATATGCAGCCTCCCTCGGCGCAGAGATTTTGCTGTTAAACATGTTTGACGTGCAAAATCCCGTCGTCCAGGCTCTACCCAAAGTGCCGCCCTGTGAAACCGTGCGTGAACTCAAACGTCTGACCGGACGAGTGATTGCGATCAACCTGGAACCGGTGGATCCGGAGATTGCCAAAACTGCAAACGGAGGTACCATGTGGCAAATGACACCCGGGCGCATGGCTACTGCCGAAAATGCCCGTCTGGCCGCTGAGATGGGCGTTGACATGGTTGTTCTAACGGGAAATCCCGGAAATGGCGTCAAAAATGATGCCATTGTGCAGGCTCTTCGGGATATCAAGGATGCCGCCGGTGATTGCTTGATTCTGGCTGCCGGCAAAATGCATGCCGCCGGTGTGATAGGGGAAGGCGGAGCATCCATTCTGACACACCAGGATGTCTCAGACTTCACTGCTGAGGGTGCCGATATCATTTTGATGCCTGCCCCGGGTACCGTTCCCGGAATCACGCAGGAAATTGCTCACGATCTTGTCACGCAAATCCACAAAAGTGGCGCGTTGGCCCTGACGGCCATTGGTACCTCTCAGGAAGGCGCTGATGTGGATACCATTCGCCGCATTGCTTTGATGTGCAAGATGGCTGGCGCTGATATTCATCATATCGGTGACACCGGTGTTCCCGGGATGGCATTACCGCAGAATATCCTGGCGTATTCCATCGCAATCCGCGGAGAGCGGCACACGTATCACCGGATGGCTAGTTCTGTCAATCGTTGATCCAATATCAAATTAAAAAGCAAGTGTTAGGCTTACTGCACTTGCTTTTTGTTGTTTCTGACGATGCCACGTATTTTTTGTTGACATAACGTCATTATTTGTAATATAATCTGTACACAGGCAAGGCTTTCGGCCTAAAAAATGGCTTGGCAATGCAAAAGAGCATATCTTGTCCGGAAAGGCTTCAGAATTTCAAAGAAAGCAGGGAAGGGAAGCTCTTGCCTGCCGATTGCCGTTTTTACCAGGGGTTCCATCAGATTGAGAGCCATATTCCAACATTCCAATGTCCGACATTCTAAATTCTCGATTCCTTGTCGGTTGAGAAGCAATACCAAAGCCATTCTCATAAAGCCGTACGCAAAATGCGCCTGACTGGATGCTATCGGCTTATTTTGAATTGCTCCATAGAGTGTGCAGCTCCGGCAAATTTGAACTCGAGTCACACAGGGCCACAGATAGCCACACTGGCCTCCGGTTGATGCAGTCATGCGTGGTTTCGTGGTTTAATTGTAGGATAATACCAGATAACGCCTCCGGACACCATCCCGCATATGCTTGGATTCCTTGGGGAAGAGCTTTTACATTTTGTAAAAGCCGATTGTTCTTATTTCGCTAAATGCAAATTTAGCGAAATGTAGGGGGAGTCAAAATCGCCATTTTACGCCCTCCAAGGCCTCTCGGAGCTTTCGGTGGCTTTCTTTGAATTCCGGCCCTTGCATTATTCGCACCTGGTCACGCACCCTTGTATGCCACCGGTACTTTCATAGTTTCGCGTTTATCACCATTCGTTTTAGGAGTTTATATATGAGCAGTTATATCGATGTCGTACATCCGGAACGCCATGCTCCGTATCTGGATATTCCGGATGATGTTGTAGACTATCTGCATTATCTGGATTTCGTTAAGCAGCGCTCTCCACGCACCGTAAACGGATACTATCTCGATCTGCGGAGTTTCTTTCGGTTTATGGCCGTACAGTGGCATCTCGTTTCAGAAGATGCTGATCCTTCCCAAATCGATCTGCGCGGTATCGACACCCGCCAGATTGCATCCATCCGTAAACGAGACATCTTTGATTTTTTGGAATATGCACGGGCGCAGTCCAATGGTTCCAAAGCACGTGCCCGCAAGCTTTCCGCGCTACGTGGCTTTTTTGGATACATGCATACGCAGGTCAACCGCATTCAGGACGATCCAACCGCAAACATCAGCTTAGGAACGCCAAAAAAGGCTTTGCCCAAGTATTTGACCCTGGACGAAAGCCTGGAATTGTTAAAAAATGTACAAAGTGATTTTTATAGTCGCGATTTTTGCATACTTACGCTATTTTTGAATTGCGGCATGCGTTTGGCGGAGCTTGTTTCCATCAATTTGGGCGATTTTCGCGACGAAACGATCCGCATTGTCGGCAAAGGCCACAAGGAGCGTCTTGTTTACCTTAACTCTGCCTGTCTGCAGGCTCTTGACCGTTATAAAAAAGAGCGAGCTTCCCTGCCCAACCTGGTCGACAAAAGCGCTCTGTTCGTCTCCAAACGCACAGGAAAACGCCTGACAGCCCGCCGAGTGGAACAGATCGTTGCGCGCTGCCTGCAAAGTGCCGGTCTCAGCGGAATGGGCTTTTCTCCGCACAAGCTCCGTCATACCGCCGCCACCTTGATGTACCAATACGGTCAGGTCGATATGCTGGCCCTTAAAGAGATCCTTGGGCACGAAAACGTCTCTACCACGCAAATCTACACCCATATTAATCAGGCACAGCTGAAACAAGCTGTCGAGTCCTCGCCACTGTCCAAAGTCGAATATACGCCCCCCGTCGATGCCGATGCTGACGCAATCCGTGAAGCTGATTCAGAGCAAGACACCGGCAAATAAACCGGAGGAAGCCGCACCCAAAGCGCTGCATACCGCGCCGATCCCCAAAGTAACCAGGTATCGGATCAGCATCTTCTTTGTCTGGCGTTCCAGGGTTCCACGCGTACCGGCACCGCTTAAAACCGTGCGGAACAACGCCCCCGATGTCTCTGCAGCGTTCTTGGCAAGCCAAAGCAACAGAACCAATGTCACAACATCCGGCAAACAGGTCATCAGCCAGTACACAACCAGCCCACGTGCCTCGGATGTCAAAAACACGGACGCCGCGCAGATTCCGAGCAAAGCGCCTTTCGCTCCAAAAAACGCCGCCAGTAACGGAATTCCCACCGCATTCATGCCGCAAAGCAGCACCATCCCACTTTGCAGGAACAATGCCGAAAACAACCGGACAAATAGTTTGGCAAAAGAAGTATAGTTTTGCTTGTCCATGTAATATTGAGCAAACGCTGACCCAATTTCCGGCGTTTGCTCACGGCAAATCAAAATCCCGACAGTATACCCTACCAAAAAAAGTGCGCCGAATCCCAATACACATCCCAGCTCTTCTTTGCCGGGATTTTGCAGCAGTTTCGGGGTTTGCCGCTCCGTCGGATTGCGCTGCCAATGCGGCACCGTTTTTGCAGCACGCATGGTCAGTTCCTCCGGCCGGAAGGCCTGAGTGCGGTCAGGGTTCCGCCCAGCATGCCGGTCAACAGCAGCATACAGACCAATGCGATTGCACGCTGTTCAAAAGCAAATTCGCCTTTCAGCGCACTTGCCCCCGCAATGCACAGAGAATAGAAAACGCCGCTGGCCAGCCCGCAAAGCAAGCGCTGACGTCCGATCCCTTTTGCCAGCAGCATTCCGGAAAGCGCCGCCCCTACTCCGGCAATGGTGCAGGCGACCGGACGTACCATGTCCCCCGGAATTGGAAACCTCGCAAAGGCCGCCGCCCCTATCATCAACAGGATCAACGTGGCAGCAAAGCCCCCAAGGAATGCTCTGACCACCACCCAAACAAGATTCCGCCCGCCATTGGTCTGACGGCGAATGGTCTTAGCTGCGGATGACCGTTTCCACTTCAATTTCTGATTCATAAAATAACACGCCCCCTTGCACAGTAAACACTATGCGAGGGGGCGTGTCGTTATGCAGTTTTAAGAGCAGGTCTCTTATTTCTTTGCAGCGGTATCCTTGCTGTCTTTGGTACCCATATCCAGCTTCTCCACTGCAGCAATAGCAGAACGGCGGAAACGGATCTTCACACGGTCGCTGCCGGTTTCCAGGACAAAAGTGTCCTCCTTGATGGCAGACACGCGGCCAACAACACCGCCGATGGTAGTGACTTCGTCACCGATCTCGATGGAGTTGCGCATAGCAGCGTCCTTTTTGTCCTGCTTTTTCTGCGGCAGATAGATGATGAGGTACATGAAAACGACCAGAACGAGCATCGGCAGGACGAGGGTCAGCATGCTGCCCGAAGCCGAAGTGGTTTCCAAAAATTGATACATACAAAAAGCTCCTTAATTCAAACGATTTGTTTCATTATACAAAAATATAGCGGATAAAGCAAGCCTTTACCGGCATTTTTTGTGTATCTTTTCACATAAAAATGCAGTAAAACCAAGCTCAGATGCGCGTATCCAGCCGCTTCACATAAGTGTCATGGAATTCCTGATACCGGCCCTCGTCCAGCGCCTGACGGATACGCTCCATAAGGTGGTTGTAGAAATACAGATTATGCATGACTGCCAGTCGCATTCCCAGCATCTCGTCCGCTTTCTGCAGATGGCGAATATAAGCACGGGAGAAATTGCGGCAGACCGGGCAGTCACAGGACGGGTCGATGGGGCGCTCATCCCGTTCGTACTTGAGGTTCTTGATATTGATGATGCCGTCCCAGGTAAAGAGATGTCCGTGACGTGCATTGCGGCTGGGCATAACACAGTCAAACAGATCGACGCCGCGATATACGCCCTCAATGATGTTTCCCGGGGTGCCGACGCCCATCAGGTAGCGGATCTTATCCTTGGGCGCATAAGGCTCCACTGCACTGATGATGTCGTACATAATTTCCGCCGGCTCACCTACCGCAAGCCCGCCGATTGCATAGCCGTCCAGATCATATTCTGCGATCTGCTTCATATGCTCTACGCGCAGATCCGCATAGGTGCAGCCCTGGTTGATGCCAAACAGCAGCTGATCCGGGTTCACGGCACGGCCCTCATGTTTCAGGCGGGCCAGCTCGCTTTTGCAGCGAAGCAGCCAGCGGGCGGTCCGGGCACAGCTGTCCTTGGCGTAGCTGTGCTCAGCAGGGTTTTCCACGCACTCATCAAAGGCCATGGCAATGGTGGAGCCGAGGTTGGCCTGGATCTGCATGCTCTGTTCCGGGCCCATAAAAATTTTATGTCCGTCCAGATGCGAGTGGAACGTCACGCCTTCTTCGGTAATGTTGCGCAGCTTGGCAAGACTGAACACCTGGAATCCACCGCTGTCGGTAAGGATCGGCCCATCCCAACGGGTGAATTTATGCAGGCCGCCCATATCCGCAACCAGCTGGTCACCCGGCCGCAGATGAAGGTGGTAGGTATTGCAGAGCATGACCTGCGCACGGATATCCTTGAGATCGAACGCAGACAGACCGCCTTTAATGGCGGCTGCAGTCGCAACGTTCATGAACGCCGGAGTCTGCACGGTGCCATGCACGGTCTGAAACTCACCGCGCCGCGCACTGCCCTGCTGTTTGATCAGACGATACGGCATAAACGCCCTCCTCTATCTTTTAGATTATTCGCAGTCTTCGCAGAAAGCCTTGAACGTCAGGTACGCCATGTAGACGTCGCTCTTGGCAACCAGCTCATACGGAGAATGCATGGACAGCACCGGCACACCGATATCGATGGTATCGATGTTCTGGTTCGCCACATACTTTGCAACGGTGCCGCCGCCGCCCAGATCGATCTTGCCCATTTCGCCGATCTGCCAGACGATGTTGTTACGGTCCATCAGACGGGTCAGATAGCTCACCAGCTCTGCGGGTGCATCGTTGGTGGAGGACTTGCCGCGCGCACCGGTATACTTGTAAACGGCAATACCGCGGCCTGCATAAGTGGCGTTATTGGGCTCAAACGCATCCGAGAAGCTCGGATCATATGCCGCGGTAACGTCGGCAGAGAGGCACTTGGAAGCCTGGAATGCAGTGATGTAGTCCACATTCTGCGCGGCGCACAGCTGCTGCAGGAAATGGAAGGTGTACATGCTGTTGAGGCCGGTAACACCGTCGGAGCCGGTCTCCTCCTTATCGGTGAGCACGCAGACCGTGGTGTAAACTGGATTCTTGGTCTCGATCTCGGCCATCAGAGCAGGATAGGCATCGACACGGTCATCATGGCCGTAGCTGCCGATCATGGCGCGGTCCAGACCCACGTCGCGAGCCTTGAATGCAGGCACGACCTCGATCTCGGCACGGGTAAAGTCCTTCTCGGTAATACCGTAGATCTCGTTGAGCATGCGCAGCACGTTCAGCTTGACGCGGCTCTCCAGCTCCTTGTCTTCCACCGGGGTAGACGCAATGAGCACATTGAGATTTTCGCCGGTAATGCCCTCGTTCAGCTTTTTCTCGCTCTGCTTGGCAGCCAGATGGGGCAGCAGGTCGGTGATGCAGAATACGGGGTCGTCGTCCTTCTCACCGATGCAGACATCCACGACAGAACCGTCACCACGGCAGATCACGCCGTGCAGGGCCAGAGGAATGGTCGGCCACTGATACTTGCGCACACCGCCGTAATAGTGGGTACGGAAATAGGCGAAATCGTTGCTCTCATACAGAGGCACCGGGCGCAGGTCCAGGCGCGGTGCGTCGATGTGAGCGATGTTCAGGCGGAAACCGTCCGCCAGGCTCTTCTGGCCGATGGTTGCTGCGAGAACGCACTTTTTGCGGTTGATAAAGTAAATCTTGTCGCCGGGCTGCAGCGCCTGGCCAGGAACAAATTCACGGTATCCGGCCTGCTTGAGAAGCTGCTCGCTGTATGCGCAGGCTTCACGCTCGGTCTTACCGTTGTCCAGGAACACCTTATACCCTTCGCAGAAAGCATCTGCTTTCTCCATCATATCGGGAGCCAGATCCGCCACCGTTTCATTTTTGTAGAGAAGACTTTTGAGAGTTTCCTTATCCATTTTACAGTTCATTCCTTTCTTATCTGAAAGCAGGGCCCATTTCTGTGTCCTGCCCGACATCCTTGGTCAGTCTGCGTAGATCTCACAATACCGTTCGTAGGCACTGGTGACCTTGTAGACATACCGGCTCATCTGAGTGTAGGGAAAATCCTGCAGCGTAACGCCGTCCTGTGAATACTCGCTGTTTTCCAGCAGTTCGTCCACCGTTCCCACACCGCTGTGATACGCCGCAGCGGCCGTTGCCAGGTCATTGCCGTAACGCTGAAGGCAATAACTCAAATAGTAGGTACCAAACCGGATATTGGTTTCCGGATCGTACAGATCCTCAAAGTTCAAATCCTCTGACGGCGCAATTTTTGATTTGATCCAGTCAAAGGTGATCTCGGTGATCTGCATCAGACCACGGGCATCCACATTGGATTGGGCCTCGGGATCAAAGTTGCTTTCGGTACGGATAATGGCATACAGCATCCGCTTATCCATGCCATATTTGCCCGCGTAATACTCCACCAGGTCGGAATATTTTCGAGGGTATTCCCACTGTTCGATTTTATCGTGGGCAGAAATGACAAATATACTTCCAATCGCCACCAGGCACAGCAAAATCGCTGCGATCCGCAGCCACCATACCCTCCAGCGACATTGTTTTTCCTTTGGTTTATTCTTTTCCCTGAAAGTCTGTTGTGATCGTCTCATGTGCCTCCTTCCGCAGAGAGTCCAACACTCTTCCGCATTGCAGTTCAAGGTCGGCCAGACTTCCGTCGTTGTGGATCAGGTAATCCGCTGCGGCACAAATTATTTCCTCCGGCATCTGTGCATCCAGACGCCGCCGCGCCATCTCCTCGGAGATATGATCCCGGGCGCAGATTCGTGCAACACTTTGCGCGTACGGAGCAGTCACAACGACAAGCCGGTCACACTCTTTTTCAAACGGAGTTCCCAGAATCACCGCGCCATCCACAAAGAATAACGGCTCCCCTTGCAGCCGAGCGTGCTCTGCCGCTCCACGGATACGCGCCAGAATTTCCGGATGGGTAATATCCGTCAACTGTCTGGTGCCTTCAGGGGTGGCAAAAGCCCGGTCTGCAAGCAGACGGCGATCAAGGACTCCATTCTTATCTAAAATATCAAAACCAAATACATTTTGCAAGCGCGGCAGGCAGGGCGATCCCGGCTGCAGCACCTGACGGGAAATCTGATCCGCATCCACGCAGACGCATCCTTGCGCCGTCAGATAAGCACTGACACTGGATTTGCCGCAGCCGGAACGCCCGGTCAGGCCAACGATCATCATATCTGCACCACCCGAAAGGCCGCAGCCCGAATCAGACGATTGTACACCGCCATGGAAACGCCATCCCGACGCGGGCACCGGGCATAGACGGTGACTGCTCCGCGGCGGTCAAGCTCCCGGAGTGCCGAAAACAGCCGGTGAGCCTGTTCTTCGGGATGTGTCTCACGTCCGTACTCAATACAAGGTACAGGGAGATGCTCCCCTTCACCCTCAAAGCAAAGTCCCCAAACGCCCTCTGCCGCATGTTCGGCAAGGTATTCGCGGTAGGCATCGAAGCTGCCTTCCAGAATGGTGACCTCCGCCTTGGGGGCATAGTGCTTATATTTCATGCCCGGCGAACGAGCCACTTCCCCGTCGGCCAGTTTTTCCAAAATGGCGTGGGAGACAAGCACAGGCTCGCCCAGAACCTGCTCCATTTCCTCCTTGGTCACATAACCGGGACGCAGCAGGACCGGCTGATCGCCCGTAAGCGAGACGACCGTGGACTCTACACCGTAAGTACATTCGCCGCCGTCCAGGATCAAAGGCAGGCGGCCGTTCATGTCGGCGAAGGTGTCTTCAGCGCTGGTAGGGCTGGGCTTGCCGGAAAGGTTGGCCGACGGTGCGGCAAAGGCCACGCCGGAGCGGCGGATCACCGCCTGTACGACTGGATGAGAGGGCATTCTGACCCCCACCGTATCCAGCCCCGCACAAGTCACCTCGGACACCTCCGGCCCTTTGGGAAGCACCATGGTGAGAGGCCCCGGCCAGAAAGCTGCCGCCAGCTTTTTGGCACGCTCCGGGACTTCCGAGACAATGCCGTGAAGCATTTCCATCCCGCAGATGTGAACGATCAGCGGGTTGTCCTGGGGACGGCCCTTGGCCTCAAAGATTTTTTTGACAGCTTCACCATTGCGGGCGTCTGCTGCAATTCCATATACCGTTTCGGTCGGCAAAGCCACCAGTTGACCGCTGCGCAGCAACTCCGCTGCGTAGGTCAGGCTTTGTTCATCGACCTGCATGACTTTTGTCTGCATAGTTTTCGCTTCTTTCCCTGAATGCTGTGGTTTTATTGCTGTTCATCCCGTGCGCGGAGCTTTTCCTGCTGGTCGGCAAGTGTCAGCGGCTCCACGACCAGTTCCAGCGCACCATTCAGCACGTCTTCCAATTTGTAAATCGTCAGCCCGATCCGGTGATCGGTCAGCCGTCCTTGGGGGAAGTTATATGTCCGGATGCGCTCACTGCGGTCACCGGTTCCCACCTGGCTGTGACGCTTTGCATTGTAGTCGGCGTCATATTCGGCCTGTTTCTGCTGCAAAAGGCGGCTGCGCAGGACCTTGAGCGCCTGTTCGCGGTTTTCCCGCTGGCTTCTCTGATCCTGGCACTCCACCACCATACCGGTGGGAAGGTGCGTCACGCGGATGGCACTGGAAGTCTTATTGATATGCTGTCCGCCTGCGCCGGATGCCCGGAAGGTATCGATGCGCAGATCCTTGGGATCGATGGTCAGTTCTACTTCTTCTGCCTCTGGCATGACCGCGACAGTCACAGTAGAGGTATGGATGCGCCCCTGTGTCTCGGTCTCCGGCACACGCTGGACCCGATGGACGCCGCTTTCAAACTTGAGCTTGCTGTACACGCCGGTGCCTTCCACCAGCAGGATCAGTTCCTTTACGCCACCCAGTTCCGTCTCGTTCAGGCTGACGATCTCGCACCGCCAGCCGCATTTGGAGGCATACATCTGGTACATCCGCCAAAGGCTGTGGGCAAACAAAGCGGCCTCTTCCCCGCCGGCACCTGCACGGATTTCAAGAATAACGCTCTTATCGTCGTTGTCGTCCTTGGGCAGCAGAAGAAGTCGAATCTTTCCTTCCAGCTCGGTTTTATTTCGTGCGTTTTCGCATATTTCCTGCTGTAACATAGCTTTGAACTCAGCGTCAGGGCTGCCGTCCTGCATAAGCTGCTGCATTTCATCCAGTTCCCGGCAAACGTCCCGGTAGCGGTGAAATGCTTCGATCAGCGGTTCAAGCTCTTTGTATTCCCGGGTCAGTTTTCCGTATGCCGCAGGGGCCTGCACGGCTTCCGGCATCGTCAGCCGATGGGAAAGTTCTTCGTAATGACGCTCGATCTCGTGCAGTTCCTCAAACATAGCAACCCTTCCGCCGCCGGCAGGAGATCATTCCTGACCACGCAGCACTTTTTTGATGTTTTTTTCGATCTTGACCCTGGGCAGCATGATCTCTCGTCCGCAGCCCTGGCAGCGGATCTTGAAATCCATGCCCACACGCAGTACATCAAACCGATTTGCACCGCAGGGATGCTGCTTTTTGGTCTGGATCACATCGCCGACCTGTACATCCATGATGCCCCACCCTTTCCTGCCGCATAACGGCACAGCAATATTATATACCACCTTGCCGTTTTTGCAAATATCCCCCGTCCCATCCGCATACAGTAAAGCACCGCAACCGCGGAAACCATAAGAAAAGAGGAAATGTGAAATGTTGGAATACCGTGCCGAAGGCCTTTGCCGAAACGCCGGCCATTTGCGCCGCGACGAACTGGAACGCTGCATCGTGACCGGAGAAGTGCTGCAAAGCACAGCACTCGCCTATGACACAAACCGCCGCCTTCGTTTTGAATTATGCGGCTGCAAAGCGTATATGCCTTACGAGGAATGTCTGGACACCTCTCATGGTGAAGCGCTCAAGGATATTGCGGTGCTGACGCGCGTCGGGCGTCCCACCTGCTTTGTCATCACCGATGCCCGCCAGGATGAAAACGGTGAAAGTATCTATCTGCTCTCCCGCGCAGCTGCCCAGCGCGCCTGCCGTACACAGTACCTCGATACGCTGGAATCCGGCAGCGTCATTCCCTGTACCGTAACGCATATCGAAAGCTTCGGTGCCTTCTGTGACGTGGGGTGCGGCATTTCGGCGCTGCTGCCCATCGACTGCCTTTCGGTGTCGCGCATTTCCTCCCCGGCGGACCGGGTATCCGTGGGGCAGCAGCTGCTGTGTGCCATCAAGACCCGGGACGCCCAGGGACGCATCGTCCTGACCTTGCGGGAGCTTCTCGGCACCTGGAGCGAAAACGCCGCCTGCTTTGCCGCCGGCGAAACCGTGGTAGGCATCGTGAGAAGCGTGGAGGACTACGGGGTGTTTGTGGAGATCGCCCCCAACCTTGCCGGTCTGGCCGAACCCGACGCCACCCTGCGCCCCGGTCAGTCGGTCAGCGTTTACATCAAGAGCATTCTGCCGGATAAAATGAAGATCAAACTGGTGATCGTAAACAAAAACCTGGGACAGTCTCTGCGCTTTGAACCCCATTACTTTGTAACCAAAGGCCGGCTGAAACATTGGACCTACTCCACCCCGCAAAGCCGGAAACAGATCGAAACCGTGTTTTGACCTTGTATCTTTTCCCGTGTTTTTGTATAATAGATTTAATACAAAGTCTATTTGCGGGAAGTGATGGCAATGGCGGAGGCCTTTACCGCCGGTGTAAAGCCCGGCGGCCTTACAAGCGATACCGAGATCCGGATCCTGCTGTGCTACCTTGTCAAAACCGCTGCGCCGCTCACGCGGGACGCCATGCAGGGGGCACTTTTGCAGGAACAACTGGTAAACTACTTTGAATTTGTCAATGCCCTGGATGAACTGCAGGAACAGCAGCTGATCGAATCGACAGAAAATGGTTTTGTGATCACAGAAAAAGGCTCTGTTGTCGCCGATACCCTGTCCGATGATTTGCCGCGCAGTGTTCGGGAAAGCGCCGTCCGCGCCGTGATCCGTATCCAGAGCTGGGTGCATAAAGCCGCCCAGAACAAAGCCCGCGTAGAACATAACGGCGACGAATACCGCGTCATCTGTACCATTGAGGACATGGGGCGCGACAGTTTCCAGGTTCAACTCTCCATGCCCGACCAACTGACGGCAGAGATGGTCAAAAACCGGTTCATTGCCAAAGGCAGCGAAGTATACTCCCAGCTGCTCAACCTGCTGACCCAGCCTTTCCCGGAGGATGCGCCGCCTGAAGCCGTGCTGTAATCCATTTATAAAACATCAAACATAAAAGAGAGGGTTCGCCACATGAGCGTTCCCTCTCTTGTTTTATTGCGATATTTTTTGCCGCCGAGCGCTTTTCAGCAGCCGAGGTAAGCCTTGCGGACCTCGATATTGTTGGCAAGCTCGTAGGCATCGCCTTCCATTTTAATGGTGCCGGTCTCAAGGACATAGGCACGGTTGGCAATTTCCAGGGCCATCTTGGCGTTCTGTTCCACCAGCAGCACCGTCACGCCGTTGCGGTTAACGTCGCGGATGATCTTAAAGATCTCCTTGACCAAAAGCGGAGACAAGCCCATGGAGGGTTCATCCAGCAGCAGCATTTTGGGCTTGCACATCAGTGCACGGCCAATGGCCAGCATCTGCTGCTCACCACCGGACAGCGTTCCCGCAGGCTGACTGCGGCGCTCTTTCAGGCGAGGCAGCAGCTCATAAACCATATCGAAGTCATTCTGGATGGCTTCTTTGCCGTCCCGGCGGGTATAAGCGCCCAGCATCAGATTCTGCTGCACCGTCAGGCCGCTGAACACACGACGGCCTTCCGGCACCTGAGAGAGCCCCAGACGGATGATTTTATGGGCTTCCATCTTGCTGATGATCTCGCCGCAGTAGGTGATCTCGCCGCTCTTCAGCTTGAGCAGGCCAGAGATGGCATGCATGGTGGTGGTCTTGCCTGCGCCGTTGGCACCGATCAGTGTGACGATCTCGCCGTCATCGACGTGGAAAGAGACATCACGAATGGCGTGGATCGAGCCGTAAAACACATTGATGTTCTTGACCGAAAGCATCTCCCCCATCGTCAATCACCTCCCAGATATGCCGCAATGACCTTGGGGTTATTGCGGATGGATTTGCCGTCACCGCGGGCAATCACACGGCCATAGTCCAAAACCGTGATTTCCTCGCAGATGCCCATAACAAAGTTCATGTCATGTTCAATGAGCAAAATAGCAATACCGAACTGATCCCGGACACTGCGGACCGTCTGCATCAGCTCCTCAGTCTCATTGGGGTTCATACCGGCAGCCGGCTCGTCCAGCAGCAGCAGTTTCGGATTGGTTCCGAGAGCACGGGCAATCTCCAGCTTTCTCTGCTTGCCGTAAGGCAGCTGAGATGCCTTGAGATTGCACTCGCCATCCAGGTCGAAAATCTGAAGCAGTTTATGTGCCCGGCGGTTCATCTCGTGTTCCTTTTCCTTAAAGGAAGGCAGACGCAGAATGCCGGTGGCCATGCTGTACCGCACCTGATTGTGCAGTGCGACCTTGACGTTATCCAGAACGCTCATTTCGCTGAACAGACGGATATTCTGGAACGTACGGGCAATGCCCGCCTTGCTGATGACCTCAGGGCTTTTGCCGGTGATGTCCTTGCCGTCCAGCACGATATTGCCCTCAGTGGGGCGGTAGACGCCGGTCAGCATATTGAACACTGTGGTTTTGCCTGCGCCGTTGGGGCCGATCAGACCGTACAAATGGCCTTTTTCAATGGAAAGGTCCAGCTGCGAAACTGCCTGGAGGCCGCCGAAGGCAATGCCCAGGTTGCTAACTTCCAACAAAGCCATTCAGGCCACCTCCTTCTTTTTGGCGTCCGACTTGCGGAAACCTTTGAAACGTTCCGCAATGCGCTTTCTCCAGGCGATCATCTGCGGGCTCTGGTTAAAGATCATCATGACGATCAGGACCACCGCATAGATCAGCATGCGGTAATCATCCAGACCGCGCAGCATCTCGGGCAGAACGGTCAGCAGCGCGGCGGCAATGATGGAACCGCGCAGGTTGCCCATACCGCCCAGAACCACAAAGACCAGGATTTGGATCGAGGTATTGTAGTCAAACCGGCGTGCAACCAGAGAGGAGTAATTGAGTCCGTAAAGAACACCCGCAAGACCGGCAAACACAGCCGAGGTAACAAAGGCCATCAGCTTGTACTTGGTCAGGTTGATGCCAACACTCTGCGCTGCGATCTCGTTGTCACGGATAGCGGTGATTGCACGGCCGGCACGGGAGTTGATAAGGTTGATGATAACAAACAGGGACAGAAGCACCAGCACAATGCCGATGGTGAACGTCGAGACCGTCTTGATACGGGTAATGCCCATCGCGCCATTGATGAGCGTGGTTCCGTCCGCTTCCAGTCCCATGGAAGCGGCATCTTTCAAAGAGAAATGGATTCCCTTTGAGTCATAGCCAAGGTAGCAGGCATTGATGACGTTTTTGATAATTTCACCGAAAGCCAGGGTAACGATGGCCAGATAGTCGCCCGAAAGGCGCAGGACCGGGATGCCGATCAGGAAGCCGAACAAGCCGGCCACACATCCGCCCACGATGAATGCCAGCAAAACCGCCAGCCAGGTGGGGGCATTCTGGTTCAGCACCGTCCAGACCAGAACGCCGGAAAAGGCACCGGCGCTCATAAAGCCGGCATGGCCCAGGCTCAGTTCTCCCAGAAAACCAACCGTCAGGTTCAGGGACACTGCCAACACCACATAGGCACAGATGGGGACCAGCTGTCCTTCAAAGGAGCTGCTGGTCAGCCCCGCGCCGGAAAGGATCTGGACAACCAGGTAGAACACAATGACAATACCATAGGTAATGATTTTGCTCTTGGTGGATTTTTTCATGTTTTTCAATCTTGTCAGCGGCACTGGTATCACCTCACACTTTCACGTTGACTTTCTTGCCGAGCAGGCCGGTGGGTTTCACCAGAAGCACAACGATCAGGACCGCAAAAACGATCGCGTCCGAAAGCTGGGTGGAAATGTACGCCTTGCTCAGGTTTTCAATGACACCAAGCAGAATGCCGCCGATAAAAGCGCCGGGAATGGAGCCGATTCCGCCAAAAACTGCCGCAACGAAAGCCTTGATACCAGGCATGGCGCCGGTGGTCGGAGACAGCGACGGATAGGTGGAGCACAGCAGCGCACCGGCCACTGCAGCCAGAGCGGAGCCAATGGCAAAGGTCAGCGAAATTGTCGCGTTGACATTGACGCCCATGAGCTGTGCTGCACCCCGGTCCTCACTGACCGCCAGCATGGCATGACCGGGAACCGTATGGTTGACAAACAGGGTCAGGAACACCATGATCACGATGCAAACCAGAATGGTCACGATGGTCTCGCCCGAAATCGTCAGCTGCCCGTCAAACAGAGTAACTTTCTGCAGGCCGACGACCGAGGTGAAGCTCTTGGTGTTTGAGGTCCAGAGCAGCTGCGCCACCTGCTGCAGCAGGTAGCTGACACCAATGGCCGTGATCAGCACCGCCAGCGACGGCGCATCGCGCAAAGGACGGTAAGCCACGCGCTCAATGACAATGCCCAGGATCAGGCAGACCACCATCGAAAACAGCACCGCCACAATGGGGTTCCAGCCAAAGGAACCAAAGGCAAAAAAGATCACGTAGCTGCCGATCATGATGATATCGCCGTGTGCAAAGTTCAGCATTTTGGCAATGCCGTAGACCATTGTGTAGCCCAAGGCGATCAATGCATACACACTGCCCAGGCTGATCCCACTGATCAGGTAAGACAAAAACTGCATTGCGAAACACACCTCACAATTTTCTTTTCCCAACTTCGCCCCTATGAATTCTTCAAAGGTGCAAACCGAATAGCATTATGGTATCACAAAAAATGCGTCGAAACAATGCAAACACGGCAAAAATGGCCGTTTCGCAGCAGATTATTGTCTGTTTTTCTCGAAAAAGCACTGTTTGCCACGCAAAAAAAACAAAAGGGGGCTGCCGAAACAGCGTTCGGTCAGCCCCCTTTGGCATGCAGAATCTGGGTCAGATCAAATTAGTCGGCCAGAACATAAGCGCCGGACTCGATGATGTAGACCTTCGGCTCCTTGGAGATCATGCCGTTCTCGTCCCAGGTCTGACCCTCGCCGGTGGTGCCGTTAAAGGTCATGGAGGTGAACGCAGTGGTCAGAGCATCGCACATCTCGCTGGAAGACATATCCGGAGAGATTGCGCCGTCCTGCAGAGCCTGGTAGATGGCGTAAACGCAGTCGTAAGCGTCCGCAGCGAACTGGTTGGGAGTCTCGTCGTTGTAAGCAGCCTTGTAAGCGCTGACAAAGGTAGTGGTGGTCTCGTCATCGCCGAAAGCGGAGAACGGGCACAGCATCATCAGGCCGTCAGCCAGGCTGGTGTCGAAGCCTTCAACACCCAGGATGCCGTCCATGCCGTCACAGCCGAAGAAGGTCGGCTCGTAGCCGATGCGGTCGGCAGCGATCAGGACCTGGCTGGCCTCGTTATAGTAGATGGGCAGGAAGACCAGATCAGCGCCGGCCTCCTGGCACTTGGTGACCTGGGTGGACAGGTCGCTCTTGTTGTCGGCGGTAAAGGAAGCATCGCTGACAACAATGTTCAGCCCCAGCTCCTGAGCCTGAGCCATAAACGCGGTGTAGATACCGGTGGAGTACGGATCGGAAGAGTCGTAGATGATACCGATCTTGGTGCCCAGGTTGTTATCGGCAATGTAGTTGGCAGAAACAACGCCCTGGTTGGGGTCGGTGAAGCACATCTGGAAGATGTTGCTGCCGGTCAGAGCCACGTCCTCCGCGGAAGCGGAAGGAGTCAGCATGAACATATTATCATTGACGCACTCGGAGGCAACGTTCAGGCTGGGGTCGCTGGTGACAGGGCCGACCAAGACCTGCATGCCCCAGTCCTTCAGGGCATTGTAGGCGTTGAGAGCGGTCTCGGGATCGCTCTCGTCGTCCTCAAACTTCAGTTCAAAGACCGTGTAGCCGGCAGCGGCGTTGATCTCGTCAACAGCCAGCTGCTCACCGTTCTTGACAGCATTGCCGTACTGGGCGTTGCCGCCGGTGGTGGGGCCGATGCCGCCAAGCTTAATGGTAGCCTGGGAAGCGCCCTCAGACGTGGAAGCCTGAGAATCCTGTGCGGAAGAAGTGTCCGACGAATTGTTGCCGGAACAGGCAGCGAGGCTCAGCGCCATAACAGCTGCCAGCATACCACTGACAAACTTTTTCATGTTATATCCCTCCTAGATCTTTACAGCGTACCCTCCTTTTTGACGATGTCAAAAAAGAAAATGCACAAATACACTGTAATATGCTCATTATTATACCGCCGTCCCCAAGGGACTTCAATACATCAAATCGCCATAGTTTGTTTACGATTTATTCATCTTTGTGGACATTTTACATAAATATTAGTTACAAAA
Source organism: Candidatus Gemmiger faecavium (assembly GCA_019114415.1). GTDB lineage: Bacteria > Bacillota > Clostridia > Oscillospirales > Ruminococcaceae > Gemmiger > Gemmiger faecavium. The sequence goes on from DXFO01000038.1 coordinate 49,011, forward strand.
CAATATCAGTTTGTCAAAACGCAGAGACCGTCTTTCAAAATAGGGATTGCAAATATTGGCGGTTTTTGGCATAATAAAGGTTAAATCTTATCGCCGCGGTGTGCGGCTAAAAGGACACAAGGCCTTTTGCGACAGGCCGAAAGGGGTTATCATGAAACTGCTGGAAGAGCGCATCCTGCGCGAGGGTCAGGTGCGACCCGGAAACGTACTGAAAGTCGATTGTTTTTTGAACCACCAGCTTGATGTTGCGCTTTTGGATCAAATCGGTCAGGAATTTTACCGGATCTTTGGCCAGGATGGAATCACTAAAATTCTGACCATTGAAGCTTCCGGCATTGCGATCGCCTGCATGACGGCCCGCCATTTCGGTGTTCCCGTTGTCTTTGCCAAGAAGGCCAAAAGTAAAAATATTGACGGCGAAGTCTACACCTCCGTTGTGCATTCTTATACATATGGCAAAGACTATGACATCACTCTGGCCAAAAAATTCCTTACGCCCGAGGACAAGGTCCTGATCGTGGATGACTTTCTGGCCAACGGCAAAGCCATGCGCGGCCTTCTGGATGTTTGCAGCCAGGCGGGCGTGACCGTGGGCGGTATCGGCATCTGCATCGAAAAGGGCTTCCAGTCCGGCGGTGCTGAGCTGCGTGCGGCCGGCTACAAACTGGCCAGCCTTGCCATTGTGGATCACATGGATGACACTTCCCTCACCTTCCGACAGCAATAAAATCATGCGGCGTGTTTTATCGCTGTGTCCGGACGTCCAAACTTGCACAAAGACGATGTCTAGTGTAAAATGAATTATTCCTTTTATAAAAATGGATTGTGGAGTGGAATTATGGCTGACGAAAAGTTTTCTAATTTTCTGACTGAGATCATCGACGCCGATCTTGCCGAGGGCAAGGTCAAGGAGATCCATACCCGGTTCCCGCCCGAGCCCAACGGCTACCTGCACATCGGTTCTGCCAAGGCGATCTTCATCAACTATATGATCGCCAAGGTTTACGGCGGCAAGTTCAACCTGCGCTACGATGACACCAACCCCGCCCGCGAGGACGACGAGTACGTCCAGAGCATCCTGGCCGACTTGAAATGGCTGGGTGCCGATCCCAACGGCGGTATTTTCTACGGCAGCGACTACTTTGAAAAGTGCTATGAATACGCCGAGAAGCTGATCCTGGAAGGCAAAGCTTATGTGGACGATCTCCCGCGCGAAAAGATGCAGGAATACCGCGGCAACGATGCAGGCAAGCCCAGCCGTCCCAGCCCCTACCGCGATCGTACCCCGGAAGAGAATCTGGACCTTTTCCGCCGTATGCGTGCCGGCGAATTCGGCGACGGCGAAAAGACCCTGCGCGCCAAGATCGACCTTGCCAGCCCCAACATGAACATGCGCGACCCGGCGATCTACCGTATCAAGCATGTGTCCCACCATCGCCAGGGTGACAAATGGTGCATCTATCCCCTGTACGATTTTGCTCATCCCATTCAGGACGCCATTGAGGGGATCACCCATTCTCTGTGCAGCCTTGAATTTGAAAACCATCGTCCCCTGTATGAGTGGGTCATCCGCAACACGGTGGGCGGTGAATTCCCCAAACAGAGAGAGTTTGCCCGTCTGAATGTGACCAACACCGTCATGAGCAAGCGCTACCTCCGCGAACTGGTGGAGAAAGGCATCGTGGACGGCTGGGACGATCCCCGCATGCCCACCCTGTCCGGTCTGCGCCGCCGCGGCTACACCCCCAGCAGCATTTTCACCTTTGTACAGCAGGCCGGCATTTCCAAGGCGGACAGCCTGGTGGACATGCGCCAGCTGGAAGCGGTCCTGCGTGCCGAGCTTGAGCTGGGCGCACAGCGTCGGATTGCCGTCCTCGATCCCATCAAGCTGATCATTGACAACTACCCTGCCGACCAGTGCGAGTACTTTGATCTGCCCAACAACCCCAACCGTGACGCCAATGACACCTCCACCCGCCCGGCGGCCTTCACCCGGGAGCTTTGGATCGACCGCAGCGACTTCTTTGAGGTCCCGCCGCCGAAGTTCAAGCGTCTTACCATTGGCAGCGAGGTCCGCCTGATGGGTGCTTACCTGGTACGCTGCACCGGCGTTGACAAGGATGCTGACGGCAATATCGTTGCGGTTCATGCCGTTGCCGATCTCGAGACCCGCAACGGCAATCCCGCCGATGGCCGTAAAGTGCGCGGCACCATCCACTGGCTCAGCTGCGAACACTGCATCGACGCAGAAGTCCGTCTGTACGACAAGCTGTTCACCGAGCAGAACATGGTCGTACTTCCTGACGGCGCCGACTTTAAGGATTACCTCAATCCGGAAAGCGTTGTCGCCGTCCCCCATGCCAAGCTGGAAGAATGCCTGAAGGACGCCAAGCCCGGCGAGCGGTTCCAGTTCGTCCGTACCGGCTACTTCACCCCTGACAGCCGTGTTCCCGGCGTGTACAACCGCATCGTCACGCTGAAAGACAGCTTCAAGCTGTAATGCAATCGTAAAATCAAAGAGCCCGCTTCTTCATTCGCCGATCGAATGAGAAGCGGGCTCTTTTTATTCTTTCTTTTTCGATTGTTCAGGACATCTGTGCCGCAGCCTGCTGCGCCGCAATCCGGCGCTTGAGCCAGCCGCCGGCAAAATAATACCCGATAAAACACAGCGAAGCCGGAATCCAGGAAATCGGGTAGCTGCACTCCACCATCCATACAGCCGGATGCATGGGGACGATCACCAACAGCCATACCAGACGCAGCCCGCAGACCAGGAAGCAGGTTATGACAGTGGGGACCGTCACATCTCCGCAACCGCGCAACGTTCCGGAAAGGATCTCGATACAGATATAGGTGATGTACATGGGCGCCAGAACATGGAGCATCTCAACACCCTGCTGCAGAACGGCTTCGTCCGGAGTAAAAACCCGGAACAGCGGCTCCGCCGCCAGATAAAGTGCCAGACTGAGACAAACGGTAATCCCTGCCGTGATTCCAAGACAGATAGACGTTCCCTTTTTCACGCGGTCATACAGACCTGCGCCAAAATTCTGTCCCGCAAAAGTCGTGACCGAAATACCGAGAGAGTTGACGGTCATCCAGAACAGGAAATCGATTTTGCCGTACACGCCCCACGCCGCGACTGCCGTCGTGCCGAATCCATTGATGCTGCTTTGGATCATGATATTGCTCACACTGTACAGTGCACTCTGCGCCGCCGTGGGCAGGCCGATTCGACAGATATCTGCCAGAGCGGCAGGTTCCATGCGCAGCTGTTTCCAGTCCAGATGCCAGGGCATCTCCGGCGCGCCGGTCAGGCAACGCAGCGTCAGCACTGCACTGGCAATCTGACTCAAAACCGTGGCTATGGAGGCGCCGGCGACTCCCCAGCCCAGCCCTGCAACAAATACCAGGTCGAACACGATATTGACGATGGATGCAATGATCAGGAAATACAGCGGACGCTTGGAGTCTCCCACCGCACGCAGGATGCTGGTACCCATGTTATAGAGCATCTGCGGCACCATACCCAAGAAGTAGATCCGCAGGTACAGGACCGCATCGTCCAGAACATCGGCGGGGGTGTTCATCCAGGAAAGCGCCGCCCTTGCTCCCGCAATCCCCAGCACCATCAGCAGCACACCGCCCGCAATGGCCAACGCAATGGATGTGTGCACCTGAAGGGAAATCCTGCGGGTATCTCTGGCGCCGAAACTCTGGGCCACCACAACACTGGCGCCGCTGCACAATCCGGTAAAAATACCGATCAGAAGCTGTGTCAGCGCTCCGGTAGCGCCGACCGCGGCCAGCGCCTGTGTTCCCACATAGTTGCCGACAATCAGAGTGTCGGCCGTATTATACAACTGCTGAAAAAAGGTTCCGAACCAGACCGGCAGGAAAAACAAGATCAACTGAGTGGGGATGTTCCCCGTCAAAATATCCCCCTGGCGAAACGCCCGCCGCATAAAAAGCATCCTCCTTTTCTTCCCGTCCCCGCGCTTTGCGACCCGCGCGGATTCACTTGCCTAGCGGCTATTTTATGCTATAATGGCAGTATTGTAAAGGGGGCCGACAATGAATTTTTCTCTTGGCTGTTTGTGGCAGCCCTGCCGTGACGGAGCAAGGCTGCTGAAAGTCTATGGGGACACCCCGTGCCCCGTCGTCCCCGGGCAAATCGAAGGCCTTCCCGTTATTGAGATCGGCCCTTACTGCTTTGCGGAAAAAGAACCGCAGGCGGGGCAGTTTTCCCTGCCGGATGGCATGTCCAAAGACGCACTCCATTGCATCTGCGGTAATTTTGTGGAGGAGATCACCCTCCCCGACAGCGTGACCGTGCTGGACAGCGCCGCGTTCTATAACTGCCGCAGTCTGCGGCGGCTGGAACTTGGCCCCAAATGTGAGTCACTGGGCAGTGATATGTTCACAAATTGCCGCAGTCTTGCCTGCCTTTCGCTGCGCTGCTCCCCTGCTTCCCCTTCCGGGCTCAAAAAGCTGATCGGCAGCATCAGCGCGGACATCTCCGTGGAATTCATCGAAAACCGGCAGACGCAAGCCCGCCTGTTTTTCCCGGAATACTTTGAATATCTGGACGAAAACACTCCCGCGCATATTTTCAATCATAGCATCGAAGGAGAAGGCTACCGCTATCGCCAGTGCTTTGACGGTGCAGTCTTTCATGCGGCTGAATATGACGCGGTTTTTGCGCAGGCCTGTGTTGGAGAACCCGCCGAGAAGCTTTGCCGCATCGCCTTGGAACGCCTCCGTTATCCTTATGCCCTCTCGGAAGATGCCAAAGAAGCGTATCTTTCGTATCTGCGCAGTCACACGGACACGCTGGTCTCTCCATATATCAATACCCGGGATCTGGACGCGCTGAGATTTATCAGCCGCCTGGATGTTTTGGATCATGCCGCCCGTGCGGCAGCCGCCGAAGCCTGCGGGCGGGTAGGTTTTGGCGCCGGAGCCGCTCTGTTTTTGAGCAGCGGAACTGCCAAACGTGCAGCAAAGCAATACAGTTTTGATGACCTTTGATGGTCCGGGAATTCAAAAAGGAAGGAGGAATCACCTTTGCCCGACAAACACATCCAGACCCAGGCCGAATGGGAGAATACCATGGCCCGGAAAGTCTTTGCTGCGGTGCGCGGAGATCTTTACCTTGCCTTGCCATATATGAATTCCGCCCTCTGCGCTCTTGTTCCCGTATCCAGGCAGGAACTGCGAAGTTTTGCCACGGACGGCGCCGGCCTTTACTTTGCCGATGCCTGGCTGCTGCGCATTTACCGCAGCAACCGCAGGTTTCTCCCGCGCGCTTTCCTGCACAGTATCCTCCATTGCGTATTCCGGCATTTGTGGCTGCGCGGCAATCGTGACCCCGCCATCTGGAATATTGCCTGTGACATCTGTGTCGAGAATGTTCTGGACCGCGTGGACAACGATCTGCTTCGCCGCCCGGTGGGCTGGCTGCGTCAAAAGACTTACACAGACCTTACAAAGTCCTGCCGCATTTTGAGCGTCGGCCCGGTTTACCGGGAGCTTTGCACCCGGGACGCCGCGGAGCTGACTCGTTTACAGCACGAGTTTTACTGCGATGACCACGGTTTCTGGCCCAAGGACCCCGACTCGCCCTCTGCGCAGATGCAGGGCAAGCGATGGGAACAGCTTGGCCGGGAAACGCAGCTTTCCATGCAGCAGGGCGGCACCCGCGCTTCCGATGCAGAAGCCGCATCCGCTCTTGCCGCGCAGGTCCAGGCCGGGCGCGGGAGAAAACTTTACCGCGACTTCCTGCGGCGCTTTTCCGTCTGGCGGGAAGAACCCCATCTTGATCTGGACGAGTTTGATCTGGGGTATTACAGTTACGGCCTTCGCACTTACGGCAATATGCCACTGATCGAGCCGCTGGAGACCCGGGAAAGCAAACGGGTCCGCGATCTTGCCATTGTTCTTGATACCAGCGAATCCACCTCCGGCGATCTTGTGAAAGCCTTTTTGAAAGAGACTTTCTCCATTTTGCGGACCAGTGAGACCTTTTTTGCCCGGTGCCGCATTCTTGTCCTGCAATGCGACGATGCCGTCCGGAGCGAAACCCTTTTATCCGATTTGAATGCGCTGGACCGGTACGCCGACCGTTTTGTTCTGAAAGGCGGCGGCGGAACAGACTTCCGGCCTGCTTTTCAGCGGATCGAAGAACTGCGCGCCCAAGGCACGCTGCGCAACTTGCAGGGTGTTTTGTATTTTACCGACGGCAAAGGGATCTATCCTTCCCGGCGTCCGCCCTACGATGTGGCATTTCTGTTTCTGGACACCGGAGAGCCCGTGCCCGATGTACCGCCCTGGGCCATGCGCCTCATGCTGGAACCGGACGAGTTCATCGCACCGCAGGCGCCCAAACTCCCCGATTTTGACTTTGCCGCAGACCCGGAAGATCTGCCTCAGCTGTAACAATACTCCCGCAAACATTGTCAGGAAGGTTGATAAACCATGGATATCAAAAGAGCCAAACAGGAGATTGAAACCACCGTCCGGGCATATCTTGCCAAAGACGACGGCGGGAACTACCGCATCCCTGCCCTGCGTCAGCGCCCGCTGCTGCTGATGGGCCCTCCGGGTGTAGGCAAAACCCAGATCGTGGAGCAGGCAGCTCGCAGCTGCGGCATCGCTCTCGTCGCCTATACCATTACCCATCACACCCGCCAAAGCGCGGTTGGCCTGCCTTTTATCCGTCAGCGCGACATCGACGGAAAGACCTGCAGCGTGACCGAATATACCATGAGCGAGATCATCGCCAGCATCTACACCAAGATGGAACAGACCGGCCTGCGGCAAGGCATTCTGTTCATTGATGAGATCAACTGTGTATCCGAGACGCTGGCCCCTACCATGCTCCAGTTTTTGCAGTACAAGACTTTTGGCAATCAGGCCATTCCCGAAGGCTGGGTCATTGTCGCGGCAGGCAACCCGCCTGAGTACAACAAATCCGTGCGGGAGTTCGACCTGGTCACCCTCGACCGTGTCCGCCGCATCGATGTGGAGCCCAACTTGTCTGTCTGGCAGGAATATGCCCGCGCACAGCGCCTGCACCCGGCTGTGCTGGCATATCTGGAACTGCGCCCCCAGCATTTTTACAAAGTAGAGCAGGACGTGGACGGCATTCAGTTTGTCACCGCCCGCGGATGGGAGGATCTGTCCGCCATGCTCGTCACCTGCGATGCGCTGGATCTGCCTGTGGATGAAGCCGTTATCGGAGAATATCTGCGTCATCCCGATGTAATGCGGGACTTTGCCGCCTATTGGGCACTGTACAAAAAATACCGCAGCGATTACGGCATCGAGGACATCCTGCGCGGACGTCCCGCCGACAAAGTCGTGGCCCGCGCTTTGGATGCCGCTTTTGATGAACGGCTGTCCCTTGTCAGCCTTCTGCTGGCGGGTCTTAACGTGCGTTTTTCGGCAGCAAGAGAGAACGACGCCGTGACCGACGCCTGCTATCAGCAGCTGCGGACCTTCAAGCGTGCGTTGTCCCAGCCTGACCAGCAGGAGGACTCCCCCACTGCTATTCTTGCCCGTCAGTGTGCCGACGCACAAGCCCGTCTGGATCGCGAAAAAGCTGCCGGACGCATGACGCCTTATGAATTGGGCATCCATCGCCGTGCCGTTTCCCTTCTGCAAAATTGGTCTGAAACCATTTCTCAGGAATTCGACGCCGATGAAACTTTTGATGCCGTGCGTGCAGGCTTTAACCAGCAGGTCCGCAAGCGTGAGGACTCCGTGGCTGCCGCATCCGATGCGCTGGAATTTGCATTTGATTTTATGGAGCGCTGCTTTGCCCAACAGCAGGAAATGGTCGTTTTTGTCAACGAGCTGGCGCTGGGGCCCGACTCTGCGCCCTTCCTCGCCGAAAACGAATGCGAACGCTTTGACATGTACAGCCGCACACTGCTGCTTGATTCCAACCATGATGAGCTCTTGGCAGAGCTTCAGCGGGACGATATCCGCAGCAATGAACACAGCGCAGATTTCTGACAACATGTAAATAAGCCCCGGCAGTTCTCGTTAAGAGCTGCCGGGGTTTATTTATTATATTTCTTTTTCAAGACGCAGCAGATTCTCCGAGCGGACAATTCATATTTCGGAGTTCGGATTTTTACAAGTGTATTTCCTGATTTCCTATTGACAAAACGCATCGGGCATGTATTATTGTATTAGTTGCTTAATACAATAATACAGTAAAATTTCTAATAAGAAGGAGGACGACTTTTGAATTGGAATATTACTGCCGGGCGTCCTGTCTATGTACAGCTGATCGAACAGCTGGAACTTGCCATCGTCACCGGTGATTATCCCCTTGGCAGCCGCATTCCACCGGTGCGGGAACTCGCCGCGGAAGCCGGAGTCAATCCCAACACCATGCAGCGTGCCCTTCAGGAGCTCGAAACGCGGGGGTTGCTGCAAACCATGCGGACCTCGGGGCGTATCGTGAGTGCCGACGAACAGACACTGCATGACCTGCGGCAGAAACGCGCCGAGGTTTGTCTTTCTGATTTTTTGCTTCAGATGCAGAAACTGGGCTACTCCCGTCAGGAGACCCTCGATCTGTTTCAGCAGGCAGATTTCCCCTCGGAAAACCGGTAAAGGAGGAGTTTTGATGCACCCTATTTTTGAAACACGTAAGCTAAGCAAGCAATATAAGCAGATCCATGCCTTAAATAATCTGGACCTTATTCTGACGTCCGGGAAAATGGTCGGGCTTTTGGGTCCCAATGGAAGCGGCAAAACCACGTTGCTGAAAATCAGTGCCGGACTTTTGACCCCGAGCAGCGGATGCGTTCTGATTAACGGCCAGGCGCCGGGAACCGAAACCAAAAAGATCGTCTCCTACCTGCCCGACCGCATGTCGCTCCCCACCGAATTGACTGCCGCGGATACCCTCGCCATGTATGGTGACTTTTTCCAGGATTTCGACAAAGAAAAAGCGCACGACATGCTGAAAGCCCTGAAGCTATCCCCTGCGCAGCGCATCGGTACCATGAGCAAAGGCACTCAGGAAAAATTTCAGATTTGCCTGACGATGAGCCGTTCGGCAAAGCTGTATCTTCTGGATGAGCCTCTTGGCGGCGTGGACCCTGCGGCCCGGGAATATATCCTCTCCACCATTCTGCGCAATTACAGCGAAAACTCTACGGTTCTGTTCTCGACGCATCTGATCGGCGACATTGAAAAGGCCCTGGACGAAGTCGTGATCTTGCGCAATGGTTCGCTGATTTTACACGACAGCGTCGATCATCTGCGGGAAGAAAAAGGCATGAGCGTCGACGAATATTTTAAGGAGGTATTTCGATGCTGAGCAAACTTCTGAAATATGAATACCGCGCAACGGCAAAGATTCTGCTGCCCCTCTATCTGGGCGTTCTTTTTGTCATCATGCTCAATGTTCTGGTGTTCCGTATCGGCACTCTTTGTCCTGTCCTTGGTTCCGGTACACCGTACACGGTCATTCAGGTTTTGCTGACTTTTCTCTGCGGCCTCGGCCTTTTGGCGGTCCTTGCTGTAAGCTTTTTTATGGGAATCCAGCGTTTTTACAGCCTTTTGGGTACACGGGGATATTTGATGTTCAGTCTGCCCGTAACGACCAATCAGTTGATCGCTTCCAAATTGATCTGCGCCGTAAGCTGGATGACTGCCAGTTTCCTCCTTTGCAACATTCTTTTCCGTATGATTGGTCTGCCCACGGAGGGCAGCGACCTGGTAATCGCGCCCATGGGAGAAACGCTGCCTTTGTTTGTCAGCCTCTGCCTTGCAATTTTGTCTATGTTCTGCTGTGCGTTCCTGTTTTTCTATTTTTGCATTGCGATCGGCGGTCAATGGCCGCAGAACCGGCTGCTTGCCACCGTGGTCTGCTATTTTGTAATTTCGTTCCTTTTGCAGCTCCTGCTGATCGTCGGAATGATGATCCTTGGTACAATCATCTATTTCAGCGGCATAGAGGCATTCGGGAATGCCACACAGGCAATCGCAAGTGTGGTGACATCATACCAACTGATCAGCATCATTTTACTGTGCATGTTCTTGTTTTTTGCCGTGGGAAGTGTTATTCTGTGGTTACTGACTCGCCACTTTCTCACTCGAAAACTCAATCTTGCCTGAACACCATTGGATCAAAGCATAGGAGACTTTTATGGAAAAAAGACAGTACGTCTGCCCCAAATGCGGCTGTACCGAATACGAAGCCGACCAGCTGCAGGCTACCGGCGGCAACTTTGCCAAGCTTTTCGATATCCAGAACAAGAAGTTCATCACGGTAAGCTGCTGCAACTGCGGATATACCGAACTGTACCGCCAGACCGGCGGCGAAGGCTGGGATATTCTGGACTTCTTTATGGGCGGCTGACCCTTTTCTTGGCGCAAGAGTTTGCCCGGTGCTTTGCAAAGCACCGGGCAAACTGCTATAATAAGGCATTATAATTCTAAGGCATCTGTGGAGGACCCGCTCTTTCCCGGTGCCAAAATCAAAGAGGAGCGCTTTCTATGCTGCTGGCCGTTGACATCGGCAACTCCAATATCTGCATTGGCATTCTGGAAAAAGACGAGGTACGCTTCACAACCCGGATGGTCACCCGTCCCCGCTGCACTGCCGACGAGTACACGGCAGAGCTGAAATTTCTTCTGCGGCGCCTGAATGTTGACCCGTCCCAGGCCGACGGGGCCATTGTATGCAGCGTGGTACCCGGCCTGACACGTCCCCTTGCCGAGGCATGCCGCCGTCTGACCGGACTGGAACCCTTACTGGTCAGCTCTGAGTTGGATACCGGACTTACAATGGATGTGGACGAGCCTGCACGCGTGGGGCAGGATCGCCTTGCAGATGCCGCTGCCGCCGCCGACCGTTATCCCCTGCCCTGCATGACTGTCGACCTGGGCACGGCAACGACCTACAACGTCATTGGAGTGGGCGGCGTTTTCCTGGGTGGATTTATTGTTCCCGGTGTCCAGACCAGCCTGCGTGCAATCAGTGCCGGAACCGCACAGCTCCCTCCGATTGCACCGGAAACGCCGGGCCATCTGATTGGAAAAAACACGGTTGCCTGTCTGAACAACGGTGCCATGTTCGGCACCGCAGCCATGCTGGACGGCCTTGCCGACCGCGTGGAGAAAGAGCTGGGGCAGCCGCTGACGGTTGTCGCTACAGGCGGGCTTGCGCCTTACATCATGCCCTGCTGCCGGCGCAAGGTTCACTATGATGCCGACCTGCTGTTTCACGGTCTGGCACTGTTGTATCGCAAAAACCATCACGCTGTTCCTTAACCAATGCGGTCATATCGTTTCCCTGTAAAATCATTTTCAGAATATGCAAAAAGAGCCTGCTTCATCACTGGATGAAGCAGGCTCTTTGTAATTGCTTAGTTATTGGGAGAGTTCTTCAGAATGACGTCGTGGCTGCCGCCTTCCACAATGCTGGTGGAGGAAACGACCGTCAGACGGGCTTTCTGCTGCAGCTCCTCAATGGAGAGGGCGCCGCAGTTGCACATGGTGCTGCGGACCTTATACAGCGTGGTCTGCACGCCATCTGCCAGAGGGCCGGCGTAAGGCACGTAGCTGTCCACGCCTTCCTCGAAGCTGAGCTTCTGGGCGCCGCCCAGATCGTAACGCTGCCAGTTGCGGGCGCGATTGGAACCTTCGCCCCAATACTCCTTGACGTAGTTGCCGCCGACACGCAGTTTGTTGGTCGGGCTCTCGTCAAAGCGGGCAAAGTAGCGGCCCAGCATCACAAAGTCGGCGCCCATAGCCAGGGCCAGCGTAATGTGATAGTCGTGAACAATGCCGCCGTCAGAGCAGATGGGAACATAGATACCGGTCTGCTCATAATACTCGTCACGAGCCTTGGCGACCTCGATGACAGCAGTCGCCTGACCGCGGCCGATGCCCTTGGTCTCACGGGTAATGCAGATAGAACCGCCGCCGATGCCGATCTTGACGAAGTCAGCGCCAGCCTTGGCCAGGAAGAGGAAGCCTTCACGGTCGACAACGTTACCGGCACCGACCTTCACCTTGTCGCCGTAACGCTCGCGAATCCAGGACAGGGTGCGGGCCTGCCATTCAGAGAAGCCTTCCGAAGAGTCAATGCACAGAACGTCCACACCGGCATCCACCAGAGCGGGAACACGCTCGGCATAGTCACGGGTATTGATGCCTGCGCCCACCACGTAGCTCTTGTTGGCGTCCAGCAGCTCGTTGACGTTTTCCTTGTGGCTGTCGTAGTCCTTACGGAAAACCATGTACTGCAGATGGCCTTCCTCATCCAGCAGCGGCAGCGTGTTGATCTTGTTGTCCCAGATAATATCGTTGCAGTCATGCAGGCTGGTGGTAGCCGGAGCAGTGACCAGCTTTTCCAGCGGAGTCATAAACTCCGTGACTTTCAGATCCGTGCTCATGCGGGACAAACGGTAGTCGCGGGACGCAACCAGGCCCAGCAGTTTGCCGTGAGCGGTACCGTCATCGGTGATGGCAACCGTGGAGTGGCCGGTACGGACTTTCAGGTCCAGCACATCGGCCAGGGTAGCCTCCGGCGGCAGGTTGGAGTCGCTGGTGACAAAGCCCTTTTTGTACGCCTTGACCCGGCGGACCATGTTGGCTTCCTCCTGAATGCTCTGGGAGCCGTAAATGAACGAAATGCCGCCCTGCTTGGCCAGAGCAATGGCCAGATTCTCACCGGAAACCGACTGCATAATGGCCGAAACCATCGGAATATTCATGGAAAGAGGGCACTCCTCCTCCCCTTTGCGATACTTCACCAACGGTGTCTTGAGGCTGACACGGTCAGGGACGCATTCCGAAGAGGAATAGCCCGGAACCAGAAGATATTCGCCAAACGTGCGGGAAGGTTCAGAAAAATAGTACGCCATATTCTTCTCCTTTTCATTCTGAGATCGACCGTCTCGGCAGGCGGCACGTCATGGATAAAACCCTATTGCTTAGAAGAAATTGTACCATATTCGTGTATAAAACACAAAATTCTGCGCGTAGAATCTTTTTTCTTCTTTGACGCCAAAGTTGTGAAAACTGCCGTACCCACGCAAGGAATAGTATTACTAACGCTTTCTCCTTTCCAATCAAGCGCCTTTTATCGCATATGGTTCTTATATTTGTATGTTGCCCTGCCTGTTTTTTCCCTTTATCAATATTTGAAACGGAAGTATTTGTCTTCAAAAAGCGGAAACTCGGCCAAACATTGATCTTTTCAGTAGGATTTTGGCTCCGCGGAAAGAAAATTACAATTTTTTTACAAAAAGCTATTGACAGATGGTGTCAAAAGAGTTACAATTTAGTTGCAAGTTAATTACAACCACTTTTTCATGTGTTCTTCTCCTCCTTTCAGAAATCCCCGCCTTTCCCTCAGGCGGGGATTTCGTCGTGTATAACCTCCGTTCCCACTACAACAAACCGGCGCCGGAAATCATTCCGGCGCCGGTTTGTCATATCATATAGAAAGCATCTCGGTCGATCGCAAATCCCCCGGCCCAATCGTCAATCGATCCGGGAATTTTCCTTCTGAGAAATCGGCCTCATGGTGATATTGGCCTCAAAACAGCAGGTATCTTCATGCCATCCGCTGAAGAACCATTTGTTTTCTTTCATCTGTGCACGGCAGACGCGGAAGCTCTGCCCCAGCGGGATCTCTTTGTGGTAATAGATCAAAAAGTCTTCCACCGTTTGGGTGCGAATCACTTCCAGAGGAAGCAAGTTGAAGATAATATCCGCATAGCGGGTATTGTTCAGATGCCCGTTCATATCGCACAGTGAGTAATCCGCCCGCAGGGTCGCGACCGTCTCGGCATCGGTCAGCTTTTTGATGCGCATGGGAAGCGAGCGCGGCAGTTTTTCCGCCCAGGGATGATTGCTGAACTCCTCCGGATGATTGCGCAGAATGGTGCGCTTATCCGTATCGATCAAGACCCACCGGCTGTCTACAAAAACGCATTCCTCTCCCTGCTCATCATAGATGCAGGTCAGACGTTTATTCACTGCATGATGCACCGCTTCCGGCTGCGTCACCAAGGTCAGGCGTTCATCCACCCGCGGCAACCGGGCCACATGAAACGCCAGACGAGCCAGAAGGTAAGCGGTGTGAGTTCTGGCGTATACCGAGTCGTCAATGCCCAGGGCGGTACACTGTGCCGTTGCGATCTGCTGTGCATAGCGCAGGATGCTGCCGGGCTGGATATTTCCCAGAAAGTCTCCGTCATATCGGTAAACAAAATAGTCCTGTTCAAATTCGTAGGGCTGCAACTGCATGAGTTCGCCACCTCTTTCTGTCTTTGCATGCGGCGTTACTTTTACTTCTGTTCCTGTTCCGGTTCGCCTTCTGCCGGTTCTTCCGGCTGTGTCTCGGGCCATTCCGCCAGCAGCTGGCCAAGATCGATATGATAGCTCTTGTCACAGAACTGGCAGTGAACTTCCGCCGTGGGGTTCTCCTGACGGAGTTTTTCCACTTCGCTCTTGCCAAGGCTGTACAGCATCCGCTTGACGCGGTCCTCGCTGCAATCACAAAGATACTCTACATATTCCCGGTCCAGGATATCGGGCGCAAAGCCCTGCAGCGCCATATTCAGCATATCTTCAATGCTTTTGCCCTCGGACAGCATGGTCGTGACCGGCGGCATAGCGGCAATATTTTTCTCCAGCGCAGTGATTTCCTCCTCGGTAGCACCGGGAAGCAGCTGCACAATAAAACCGCCCGCGCACTGTACCGTAAGATCCTGGTTGACCAGAACGCCCAAAGCGCATACGGTGGGAACCTGCTCGCTGGTTGCAAAATAAGAAGTGATATCCTCCGCGATCTCACCCGAGACCAGCGGCACCTGACCGATATAAGGTTCCCGCATCCCCAGATCGCGAATCACGTCCAGGGTACCGTCGCGGCCGACTGCGGTTCCCACATCCAGATGCCCGTCACTCCGGGGCGGCAGTTCCACAACAGGGTTCTGAACATAGCCCTTGACGTTGCCGCTGCCATCAGACACAGCCAGCAAGCGGCCTGCGGGGCCGCCGCCCTTGATTTGCAGCGTGATCGAATCCTGACGGCTTTTCAGCATCATGCCCATCATGGAAGCTGCCGTCAGCAAACGTCCCAGTGCTGCCGTGGTGACAGCACTGGTTTTATGGACCCGCTCCATCTCACGAACGATATTGGTGGAGTCAACGCCGTAGAAAACAACTCCGCCATTTTCCGAAATTCCCCGCAGCAGATTCTCGCGGCGAGGCGTTCCTTCCATTGTCATTGCTTTTCCTCCTGGGTGTATCGTTTGACAGCGGTAAAGATCCACCGCTGGCTTTCCGGCCGCAGTTCACCGAATGTTTCTCCATCCACTGCGGCGCAAAATGTAAAACCATACCGGTCCAGCACCTGTTTGACATACTCCAGCGTATAGGTGTATTCGCGGAATTTTTCTTCCACCACCTCGCCGGAGGGCAGGTCTGTAATCTCCAACCGTATGTCAACGCATCCTGCAGCCGGATCATAGTGGTTATACCATTCGCAGCGGGCATCGGGGGCCTCTATGGTATACTCCCTGTCTCCCAGCACAGTTTCGTGCTTGTACGGCGTGTTCAGATCAAAAACGAAAACACCATCCTTTTCCATGAAAAAAGCAGTCTGCCTGACTGCTTTTTCAAATTGCTCGGCCGGGCCGATATGATTGAAGGTATCAAAGGTGGAGACCGCTGCGCGCACGGTGCCGTACAGTTCCATACCAGTGATATCCTGACACAGCAGCAGCAACCGGCTGTGAATGCCCAGCTCGTCTGCCTTTTCCCGCAGCACGCTCAGCATTTCAGGCGAGCCGTCCACGCCGATCACATCGTATCCGGCCTGGCTGAGCATCAGCGTGAGATCGCCGGTACCGCATCCCAGGTCGACCAGAATGCCGTCCTGCACGCCGTGCTCACAGAGCTGGCCGTGAACATAGCGGAACAGCGCCTGGTAATCGGCTTCCCCGTTGAACTCATCATAAAAATAGGCAAATTCTCCGTAAGCCATTTCTTATGCCTCCGGTGCGGTCAGGCAGGATGCAAAGTAGTCCCGCAGCTCCGCAACACCCATTCCGTTCTCCGCACTGGTCAGAAAAACCTTGCGGCAGCCGTACTCCGCCAGGAGCTGCTCGAATTCTGCAAGTGCTGCGGCCTGCTGGCTCTTTTTCAGCTTATCCCCTTTTGTCAGAGCCGCCACAAAGGGAATGCCGTGATACCGCAGATATTCCAGCATCTGCCGGTCATCGGCGCTGGGCGCATGGCGGCTGTCCAGAAGCTGCACCAGAACCGTAAGATTGCGATCCGCCTCAAAATAGCTGTTGATCAGATCATCCCAGCGCTGGCGTTCCGCATTGGAAACCTTGGCGTAGCCGTAACCGGGCAGATCCACAAAATAGACGGTATCCACACGATAAAAGTTGATGGTCGCCGTCTTGCCCGGCGTCGCGCTGACACGGGCCAGATTTTTTCGATTGCACAGCTTGTTGATAAGGCTGGACTTGCCCACGTTGGAGCGTCCCGAAAACACGAATTCGGGGCGGTCACTCTCCGGCAGCTGACTGGACAAACCGTAGGATGCCTGGAATTCACTCAAATTATAATTCATGATGATCCTCTGATTTTTATATTGCTTGCACAGCGCTCACATTACCGGCGCCGAACCTTTGGAAGAGGACGGGTCCGCCGCAATCAGCTGGGTAGCCGGCGGCACCGGATGCGGTTCATGCTGACCGGCGTGGGCGGGCTGAATCAAAGCCTCGCTCAGCACTTCGGACAGGTCGGAGACCGGAATAAAGCGGACTGCCTTTTTGACTTCGGAGTCCACGTCGTGCAGGTCGGAGACGTTGCCTTTGGGAATCAGAATGGTCTTGATCCCCTCGCTGAACGCTGCCATGCTCTTTTCCTTCAACCCACCAATGGGCAGAACATTGCCATGCAGCGTGATCTCGCCGGTCATGGCAATATCGCAGCGGACCGGCACGCCCGACAGCGCCGAGATCAGCGCCGTCGTCAGCGTCACACCGGCAGAAGGACCGTCTTTCGGGACGGCTCCCTCGGGCGCATGGATGTGAACGTCGGAATTCTTGATACGCTCCTGCGAAATGTTGTACTCATCCGCATGGACCCGCGCATAAGTCACCGCAAGGCGGGCGCTTTCCTTCATCACATCGCCCAGGCTGCCGGTCAGCTCGATCTTGCCGCTTCCTTCCGGAATCACGGCAACTTCCACAGGCAGCATCTCACCGCCCACGCTGGTCCAAGCAAGTCCGTTAGCAATGCCCACCGCGTTGGCCCGGGAAATAAAGGACGGTTTGACCTTTTCGGGGCCAAGCAGCGTCTTAACCATTGCGGCAGACACACTGATCTTTTCCGTCTCACCTGCCGCAATCTTTTTGGCACACTTGCGCAGCACGTCGGTAATGGTACGCTCGAGATTACGCACACCGGCCTCACGGGTATAACCATCCAAAATAGCATACAGCGCACCATTTGTCAGCGTCACACGGCCCGTCAGGCCGTTATTTTTGAGCTGTTTGGGCAGCAGATGCTTTTTGGCAATATTGAATTTCTCGGTACGGGTATAACTGGACAGCTCGATCACATCCATACGGTCCAAAAGCGGCGCGGGAATGGTCTCCGCGTTATTTGCCGTGGTGATGAACAGAACCTCGCTCAAGTCAAAGGGGATGTCCAGGTAGTTGTCCTTGAAGGTCTTGTTCTGTTCCGGATCGAGCACTTCCAGCAGCGCACTGGAAGGATCTCCCTTATAGTCTGCCGCCAGCTTGTCGATCTCATCCAGCAGGATCAGCGGGTTGGAAGATTTTGCGGTAGTGACCGCACCGATGATCCGGCCCGGCATGGCACCGATGTAGGTGCGGCGATGGCCGCGGATCTCCGCCTCGTCATGTACGCCGCCCAGGCTCATGCGGGCGAATTTGCGGCCCATGCACTCGGCAATGGAGTGCGCAATGGAAGTTTTGCCCACGCCCGGAGGGCCAACCAGGCAGACGATCTGTCCCTTGACCTCGGTATTCAGTTTGCGGACAGCCAGCAGTTCGAGAATACGCTCTTTGACCTTTTCCAGACCGTAATGCTCTTTGTCTAGAACCCTGCGGGCGTGTTCCTGGTCCAGATTATCCTCGGTGGTGACATGCCAGGGCAGCGCCAGGCAGGTATCCAGATAGCTGCGGATCACGCTGGTTTCGGCCGCATTGCCCTGCATCCGGGCCAGACGGTCGCATTCCTTGAGAAGTTTTTCCTCACTCTCAGGCTCCAGCTTAAGGGCAAGGATCTTCTGGCGGTAGGTGTCCGCCTCGGCCCGCGTATCCTCGCTGTCGCCCAGCTCCTCGCTGATGGCGTGCATCTGCTCACGCAGATAGTATTCCCGCTGCCCTTTGTCCATCTGGACGTTGACGCGGTCGTCGATATCCTTCTCGATGGAGAGGATATCGCATTCCCGGTGCAGCAGGACCAGAAGTTTTTCCAGCCGGCCCAACAGGGTGGATTCATTGAGGATGGTCTGCTTATCCTGATACTTGAACAGCAGATTGGCCGGCATATACTCGCTCAGGTACAGCGGGCTGTCGGACGAAAGGATGTTATAGACCACATCCTTGGAAATCTGCGGGCTGTAAGAGAGATACTCCTCAAAGCACTCCTTCAGGCTGCGGACCAGCGCCTCCACCTGGGTACGCTTTTCGGTATTGATGCCGCGCACGGGAGCGCTGCGAACTACAGCCTGCAGGTATTTGCCGGAGCCATCCAGTTCCAGCAAGCGGGCACGGCTCTTGCCCTCCACCAGCACCTTGACAAGGTCGTCAGAGACACGCAGTACCTGCTTGATCTCCGCCACGACACCGTAGGAGTAAAGATCCTTCAGATTCGGCTCCTCTGTGTCGGTCTCACGCTGGGCAACCAGAAAAACGCTGCTGTTGCTGTGCATGGCAGCGTCGATGGCAGCAATGGATTTTGCGCGGCCCACCTCGAAATGTACCACATTGTTCGGGAACACCACCAGCCCACGCAGCGCGATAGCCGGCAGATGCGAAACATTGCGGGCGATTTTAATTTTCACTTTCTTTTCGGACATTGTTTTCCTCCGTCGGTCAGGCTTGTATGCCTGATCCTGCGCGATGATATTTTGGTATTGCTTTGCTGCTGTTCCCAAGCACTAAGGTCTTTGCACCGCCATTCGGGCAGGCTCAAGGTTTTTGGGCAGCAAAACAGTAAGATTTTTAGGGCAGATTTCGGCGTGCAGCACCTTGCGGGGCGCACACTCTCCGTCCAGGGTGACGATCAGCGGATTTTTGCCCAGGTTTTCCAGCGTAACGCTTTTCACACGGCAAAACGTCATGTAAGGCCGGAAGTCCGGCTGGACCTGTCCGTCTTCGGTCAAGTGCAGGCCGTCTTTATACTTGGCCAGGAAGCCAGGGATTTTAAGGCGCGGAATCGTTCGTACCAGGACCACATCCAGCCAGCCGTCGTCCATCATGGCATACGGCGCAGCGGAATATCCTCCGCCGTAAACCCGGCCGTTGCAAATGGCAGCCATCAGGTATTCCCCTACCTGTTCGCGCCCGTCCAGAACGACCCGCAGGAGGCTTGTCAGCGGCCCGAAAAAAACTTCCGCAATGGACAGTTTATAGGCCATGCTCCCGCCACAGCCGGGCAGCCGTTTGAATTTGGGTATTCCATATGCGACTTTTGCATCCAGCCCGGCGGCGCAGATGGCCGCACTGTAACCATATTCCGTATGGATGGTATCAATGCGGCACGGGGTTGCCTCCAACTGCGCCTGAATATCCAGAAACGCTTCCCGCGAACCGAAGTTCCGGACAAAATCATTGCCGCTGCCGCACGGAACACAGCCGACCATAACCCCGGGCTTTCCTGCGGCGACCTGTATCACCTCGTTCAGCGTTCCGTCACCGCCGCACGCATAGACAGCCACCGGCTCTCCCGTATCGGCACAGCGCTCGGCAATTTCACCGGCGTGCCCGGCGTGGGTAGTCAGGAGAACCTCAACGGAATCAGGACACGTTTTTGCCGCCGCGGCAATCATCGGGCGCAGCAAATCAGCCGAATTTTTCGGCCCGGCCACCGGATTGATAATAAAGATCCGTTTCATGCCCGCCCTCTTTCCCGCGTCAATCATTCCGCGTGATTTTATCAGAGTCAGAAACGCTTTACGCCGCAGCATAAAAAACCGCTTTTTCCCCTGATTATAAAAATACATATTACATTTTATCTTCTTTCTTTTCAAATGGCAAGCGGTCTGGATAAGATGTTACAAACAAGACACAATAACGGTATCGAAAAAATGATTTTTTGCAGAAAACGCCGGAGGTATTTCCATGAAAGTGGCAGCGGAAATTTTGCAGGTGGCATTGATGAGTGTCCTCTCGCTTGTGGTGCTGTTTATCGTGACAAGGCTGGGCGGCAAGCGACAGATTGCCCAGATGTGTATGTTCGATTACGTCAACAGCATTACCATCGGTTCCATTGCCGCCGAAATGGCCACCAACCTTGAAGAATGGTATAAACCCATGACCGGCATTATTGTATATGGTGTCATTGCCTGGCTGGTTCACTACGCGGCGTGCAAAGGGATCAAGGCACGGCTTCTGGTATCGGGGCAGTCCATTGTTCTTATGGAAAACGGCGTGATTTACAAACACGAGCTCAAGCGTGCCTCCATCGACATCAATGAGTTTCTTGCCCAAAGCCGTATTGCAGGATATTTTGATCTGAATCAGGTGCAAAGCGCTGTTCTGGAGACCAACGGCCACATCAGTTTCCTGCCCAAGGCGCAGTATAGCCCTGTCACCACCGGCGATATGAACCTGAAGCATCCCGAGGTGTCCCTCTGGACCGATCTGATTCTGGACGGAGAGATCATGCGTGAAAATTTAAGTCGAATCGGGCGGGACGAAACCTGGCTGGTCAAACAGCTGGCACAAGGCGGGTTCGGTTCTCCCGGCGAAGTTTTCTATGCCGCCTGTGATAATGGCAGCGGCTTTTTTGCCTGTCCGAGCAAATGAAAGAAATCCGGCTTTGCAGCAGATACCCTGCCGCAAGACCGGACTTTTCCTTTTTATGAAGATATGCAAGATAATACAGCTTCGGTCATTTGTTTTCTGCGGCCCCAGCTTTTTTGCCGAACCTGGCATTCTGAACAAAGTCGATCAGCCAGGAAGAGACCGTGACTGTCACCACCGAAAACAGGATCTGGCGCAGCGGAATATAACTTAAAGAAAGCGCCAGTACCGTAAGGTCTGTGGCAAGGTAGGATTTGGAAAGCCGCCAGCCGCTCACTTTGGAGATTGCCAGTGCCAAAGCGTCATCACCGCCGCTGGAACCGCCTTGACGGACGATCAGTCCGACACCTATCCCCACAAAACAGCCCCCGAGCAGAGCCGCCATCAACGGCATCCCGGAAAGATCCGGGAGCACAGGCGGCCACTGTTCCCACAAGAAAAAGAATCCGGATACGCTCAGGGTAGACACAATGGAGATTTTGATGAATCTCGCCCCCAGATAGCGAAAGGCCAGGGCGTAGCAGGCAATATCCAAAACCGGTGTCACCTTTGATGACGGGATTCCAAACCAATGGTTGATCAGCAGCATCATCCCCAGGACGCCGCCCTCCGTGATATTGACCTGCCGATGAATATTGTAAAGACCAAATGAAGTCAGCGCGGCACCCACCAGGATCCAGAACACTTTACGGGCCGACAATCCCGCCGACAGACGGCTCCACACTTTTCGCATCATAGATTGCACTCGATATATTATCACAAGTTCAAACGCTCCCAATCTCTTTTTTTATAGCATAAACTCTGGTATAATACCAAGGTCAAGAGTTTTTTGAATTGCCTGATTACAGAGGTGCCATTTTATGAAAGACCGGTACAAAATCGGAGAGATCTCCAAGTTATATGGCATTGGTGTTGATTCTCTGCGGTATTACGAAAAGATTGGTGCCTTGCACCCTCACCGGGATGAAAACAACTACCGCCTGTACAGTCTGAAAGACATCTATAAACTCAGCATTATCCGTGACCTCCTCGGCCTGGAATTTTCCATGTCACAAATCAAGCAATATCTTGACGATCAGACGCTGGACAGCACCGCCGAACTGCTCTCCCATGAGGAAACAGTTCTGGATGAAAAGCTGCGCCGTCTGAATGAGCAGAAAGCCATTCTCCACAAACGGCGCCAAGACCTTGAACAGGTCCGCAAAGAACAGCCGGGGCTCATCACAGTAAAAACGTTACCGCAGCGCAGATGCGTACAGCTCAGTGAGCACATCACCCGCGACGAGGAAATGGATTTCGTCATCAAAAAGCTGCATCGCAAATATGAAACGCAGCTGCGGTCCTTTGGGACGCAGACGATCGGCGCCTGCTTTTCCATGGACGACTGGACGCAAGGCATTTCCAACGTCTATGAGTCGGTGTTTTTTGTAGTGGACTCGGACACCTCCGACTGTGACTTTCTGCTGCCTGCCGGCGACTATCTTTGCTGCTGCTATCAGGGTCCTTATGAACAAAACGGCGACCGTTTGCGAGAGCTGCTTTTGTATGCAAAAGAAAACGGTCTGTCTGTTTCCGGCACACCCTTTGAGATTTATCGGATCGACAACAGGGATACTTCCCTGCCCCAGGAATTCCTGACCGAAATTCAGGTATTTGTCACAACAGAAAACACGTTGTGATCTTCATGGCAGTGCGGTGATCGCCTGTACCACCGCCCGCTCTAAAGCGTTTTCTCACTTTGCAGAAGGGAGCCTACCATGTCCGCTTGTATGACAGACTTTTCCGGTGTTCTTTGCGGACGCCGCTATGAGAAAGAACTGGAGACCCATTTCCGGGATTGCCTTTTGTTTTACCTCGACGGCAAAATCCGATTCGAGCGATACTGCTATGGCGAGGCTGCCGGTCTCGTCTTTGGCGTGTGGGCACGCGGCTTTGATGAAGAGGACAATATTCTGTGGGACAACGTTCCCGACTTTGAAATGGCACGCAAAGCCCTCCCGCATCGATTGACCGATGTAGAAGAAAACGGCAATGCCCTGCAATTCGACAGGGCCCGCAAGCGCTATCTCTTTACAGAAGAATTTTCTTCCGACAAAGCCAACGGTTACGGAACATTCCGGACACTGCTTCTGCGCCGCCGTTTTGGCAAGAAACGGGATTGATTTTCTTCCCCGGTATGCGGGAAGACGTTTCCTTCCAGTTCTTCTGAACACAGCAAAATCCGCCGTTCGGATATCCCTCAATAAATAAAAAACTATTTTTTTACTTTTTTTGTGTGCAGGGTATTGACTTTTGCCTGGTCTGTATGATATTATTGCTAACGCAGCACGCCCCAGGCAAGAACAACCATAGGCGCCCGTAGCTCAGCTGGATAGAGCAACTGCCTTCTAAGCAGTGGGCCGGGGGTTCGAGTCCCTTCGGGCGCACCTTTTTCATGTGGTGCCTATAGCGTAGATGGCCTAACGCGCCAGATTGTGGCTCTGGAGATCGAGGGTTCGAATCCCTCTAGGCACCCCACCAAAGACCGTACAGTATTTTTTAATGCTGCGCGGTCTTTTTCACAATGGGCCGTCGCCAAGCGGTAAGGCAGAGGACTTTGACTCCTCCATCCGTCGGTTCAAATCCGGCCGGCCCAACCAAAACGCCCGAACGT
This sequence comes from Candidatus Gemmiger faecavium, assembly GCA_019114415.1. Lineage (GTDB taxonomy): Bacteria > Bacillota > Clostridia > Oscillospirales > Ruminococcaceae > Gemmiger > Gemmiger faecavium. Next base: position 72,723 of record DXFO01000038.1, read on the forward strand.
ATTTCACGTTCGGGCGTTTTCGTTTTTGTCATAAGTTCCTTCCAGCGAATACCTCTCTGGAACGAGCAGGCAGGGTCTAATGCTTTTCCATCGGTTTATTCTCAGCAGTTATCAGGGGGCCTGCTTTCTGCTCGCATGGCATTCCTGCACCGCTTGGCTCGTCGCCCTTCTCAATAGCCGTACTTTCTTTGTTTCACGATCAAGAACACGACCGTTACGGCCACAGCCATCATTTCCGCAACCACAATGGAAAGCCAGATGCCATCGATCTCCCATACCAGCGGAAGCAGCAACACTGCGATCACCTGAAGAACCAGCGTTCTCAGGAAAGAGATCAGTGCAGAGGTCAGGCCGTCATTGAGAGCGGTAAAAAAGGAGGAGCCGAATATCGCAAATCCGGAGAACAAGAAGGAGAACGAATAAATCACAAATCCTCTTAAAGTAATCGCCATCAATTCACTTTCGTATCCCACAAACATCCTGGCCAGCGGTTTGGCGAGGAGCTCCGCCGACAGAAACATCGCCACCGCAAATACCGCGATGATCCAAAGGCTTCTCTTCAGCAAATTGCGCAACTCTTTCCCGTTTCGTCCGCCATAATGGTAGCTGACAATGGGAGCGCTGCCGACGGCATATCCCAGAAATGCCGCCTGGAAAATCATATTCACATACATCAAAACTCCATATGCCGCAATACCGTTCTGTCCCGCATAATGCAGCAGCTGAACATTATACAACATCGCCACCAGCGACATGGAAATATTGGACATCAGCTCCGACGAACCGTTGGCACACACCTTCAGCATGGTCCTGCCGTGGAACTTTGCTTTTGTCAGGCGGAGTTTACTGGTATTCGGCCGCACAAAATAAATCAGCGGTAAGATTCCGCCGACGCACTGGCTCAATGCCGTTGCCGCAGCGGCGCCCAGAACACCCCAGGAAAAGCCCGCCACAAACACCGCATCCAGCACGACATTGGTCAGACCCGCCGCAACGGTAACATAAAGCCCCAGCTTGGGCTTTTCCGCCGTCACAAACAGGCATTGAAACTCATATTGAAGCACATAGGCGGGGATTGCCGTCAGGATCACACGGCCATAGGCGATGCTGTCCGTGAGCATCTGGCCTTCCGCTCCCAAAGCTCTTGCCGCGGGCTCCAGAAAAACATGTCCCAGAACAGCCAGAATCAAGCCGCACAAACAAGAAAACCACACCACCATGGAAAAAATCTGATTGGCTTTTTTCAGATCTCCTTCCCCCATGGTTTTAGCGATCAGTGCTCCGCCGCCGGTTCCCATCATAAAGCCGACACATCCCAAAATCAGCAAAAAAGGCATGATGAAATTGACCGCCGCAAAGGCAGTCTTGCCCACAAAATTAGAAACAAAAAAGCCGTCAACCACACCATAGATGGAAGTAAACACCAGCATCACAATAGAAGGCATGGTGAACCGCAAAAGACTGCGATAGGTAAAGTGGTCGGAGAGACGAATAACCTTTTTCATAACAACAAATCAAATTCCTCGTACATCAATGTAGGGCCGTATCAAAACTGTTCTACCTTTTCCTGCAAATCGCGAAGAAATTTTTCCGTCAGTGAAAGATAGTTCTTGACGTCCTGTCGGTCCCAGGATTGCAAAATCTCATTTTCCATTTCGATGATCCGCATGGCGGTTCGGTCGGCGAATTGTTTGCCTGCATCGGTCAGGCACACATTTTTTGTCTTTTTATCTGCCGCCTCCAGATACACAACGCCATCGTTTTCCAGCTTGCGGAGTGCTGAATTTACAGTCTGCTTGCTCAAACCGGTTTGCCTGCAAATGGCATGGATCGGGCATTTTCCTCCAGCATCACAAATCGTATACAGAATGTTGCTTACACTGTCAGAAATTCCAAGTTTTACCGATGCGTCGTGATATGCTGCCTGCAATTCCCCCAGCAGATAATTGAATCTTTTCAATTCCGAAGCCACATGCATCGACATTCTTGTCACCATCCCCATCAAAAAACAGTCCGATTTCGTACCGCCATGTTAGTACGAAATCGGACTATTGTCAAGTCTTGTATGATTCACTGGGAAAGTCTTATTTTGTGGCTGATTTCTCCGCTCAGTCGATGGATTCTTTCAGCTTTATGTGACTGTCAAACAGTACCACTTCAGGCGGGACCGTATGGCCGGTAATGTATTGAAACAGAACCATGATAGCCCGATGCCCCTGCTCTTCCGGCGACTGGGTGATTGCCGCGTCAATGCTTCCGTTCAGCAGCAGATCCCGAATTTCCGGGGACAGGTCATAAAAGACCGCATGTTTGATCTGGGTCCTATCCTGCAGTACAAGCTGCGCGGATTTTGCATTGCCGCAGTAGATCAGCGAATCAATTTCCGGGTGCAACCGTACCTGCTGAGAAATCAATTCCGCATCCTTCTCGGTATTGTTGGTCAGCTCTACCAGATTGACCAGTTCCATGGGACACGCCGGGTTCCTGATAAAATCCAGAACGCCATCTTTTCTCAAATGGTTGCCCAGCATCCGGTAGGACGGCATACACGCCAAAACGCGGCTCCCCGGCCCTGCCAGATACTGCAAAAGGCTGGCGCCGATCCTTCCGGAACGATAGTAATCACAGTGGATGCTGCACAGGCAGGTAGGCTCCGGCAAAAACGCCGTCAAAAAGACGACGGGAAAACCGCTTTCATGCAGTCTGGCCACACGCGCAATGACAGCAGGCGCATCAATGGGAACGATTGCCAACGCGCTTGCCCCGTCCGCCAGTGCCTGATCGATCAGCGCGACCTGTGCCTCTGCATCAAAGTCCGGGCAGGGATAAATCTGAGTCTCGATCCCATAATCCAGAATCTCATTTGCTGCACTGCGGACCCCTGCCATTACGGTATCATAAAAATCGTTTCCCTGGATATGCAGCACAACGGCAATCTTATATTTTCTGCTCCGATTGACCAGTCCCTTGGCTACAATGTTGGGACGATAGTGCATCTCCTTTGCAACTTTGCGCACCTTCTCCGCCACTTCGGGGTTGATGCGTCCCTTTCCTTTCAGAGCGCGCTCCACCGTGCCGATTGAAACGCCGCAGGCTGCAGCAATATCTTTCAGTGTCGTTGCCATGATTTCCCGCCTTTGCGTAGTACCTGTTCTGGTTTTTATTATAAGCAAGGGAAAAAGTTTTGTCAAAAGCTTCCAATTGCAATTCCATTGGTAATTTTCGCTATAATATAGCCAAAAGAATTGTATACAAATCCAAAAATGTAGTCATTTTGCAAAAATATATTGACATTGCTCCCCCGCGGTGCAAAAATGAACGCAAGATGCGTTAACGTTAACGCAAAATGAGTTGAAGACTTGCACAACAGCAAAAAGGAGTAGAAACTTATGAAAAAGCATGATCATTCTTTCCGCAGGATCACGGCTCTGGCTACCGCAGGCGTTATGTGCGCAGCACTGTTTGCCGGATGCAGCAAGGAAGCCTCCTCGGGCGAAAGCTCCTCCTCTGGTGGCGGATATGATGTTCTGAATGTCGGCACCATGGCACTGACCTGCGGCATTCCCGTTCTCTATGCACAGGAGCAGGGGTATTTTGAGGAAGCCGGCCTGAATGTCAACATCGAAATGTTCGCCACCGGCGCCCCCATCAACGAGGCGATTGCCGCAAATGAGCTTGACATTGCTGTTTCGGGCTTTGCCTCGGTCTACTCCCTGGCCAACGCCGACTGCACCTGGCTGGCCGACGTAAACACCACCGGCGGCATGGGTCTGTTTGTCCGTGCCGACAGCCATCTTGCCCAGGCTGCCACTCAGAACGGCATGATCGGCGACACCGAATTGATCCGCGGCCTTGAAGTTCTGGAACCTCTGGGAACTGCGGTTCAGTACATGACGGAGTCCTACGCCGCTGCTTTTGGTCTGACCCCGGGCGATATTCATCAGGTCAACATGGAATACGCTTCTGCTTACCAGGCTTTCACCACCGGTGAAGGTGACGCGATGGCCGCCAATCCTCCCTACTCCTACCAGCTGGCAGACCAGGGCTATGTAGAGGTCACCACTTTTGAGGCTGCGACCGGCGTTGATATGTGCGACGGCTGCTTCGCCCGCAATGAGGTCGTCGAGACCCGTTCCGAAGAAGTCCAACTGTTTGTGGACTGCCTGCTGAAAGCCATGGATGACCTGCAGGATGACACTCTGCGCAGCGAATACACTCGCAAAGTCTACGACGAGAACGCTGTGACCTGCTCCGATGAGGACCTCGCTCACGAGATCGAAGACCGCGCCTATGTCGGCACCGAAGCCGTCAGCGCCGCCGACTACAAACTGGGTGAAGCCTGGGTCGCCATCACCGACTTCCTGGTTTCCGCTGAAAAGATCACGGCCGATAACGCTCCCAACGTTGCCGCATCCATCAATCCCAGCTATATCTCCAGCTCTGCAGGGGTAACGGTCGCCGCAGGCTGATCCGATCGAAAGTAAGCTGACGCAATGTGTGAGTGACATAAGAAAATAAAGCTTCGGCAAACACGGCAAAGCATTGCAAAATCGCTGCAAAGCGGCAGATGCAGGGCAAACAGATACAGCATCCCTGAACGGAATGCCAAATCCGATCACACAGCAGATGCCGCTTTGCAGCTTATTTTCTTGTGAAACCAGGCTGAAGGACGAGGTTGTCAAAATGAAAAAGAAAAAGTCAAACTATTGGTATTTGTCGATCCTTTCGATCGTCGCCTTTCTGCTGATCTGGTGGCTGTGCTGCAATGTTCTGAAAATGACCAAGGAATCCACCTTACCTGGTCCTGTGACCATCGCGGAAACCTTTATGGAAAAGATGACCAGCACGGCGCCCGACGGTGCAACTCTGCCGCAGCATATCATCTCTTCTCTCCAGATTGCCATGGGCGGCTGGGCATTGGGTGTTGTCATCGGAACGCCCCTCGGGATCTTTATGGCATGGTATAAAAAGGTGGACCTTTTCGCCCGCCCGGTCTTTGACCTGCTGCGCCCGGTCCCCGGCCTGGCCTGGATCCCGCTGATGATCATTCTGTTCGGTATCGGCATCACTTCCAAAATCGTCACCGTATTTTTGTCCGCCTTCGTCCCCTGCGTCCTGAACTCTTATACCGGCATTCGCCAGACTCGTGACGTTCATCTGTGGGTCGGCAAAACCTTTGGCGCAACTAACTTCCAGATGCTGCGCTACATTGCCATTCCCACGGCGCTTCCTCTTGTCATGACGGGCATCCGCGTGGCGCTGGGTGCCTCCTGGACCTGCATTGTGGCCGCCGAGATGCTGGCCTCGACCAAAGGCCTGGGATACATGATCCAGCAGGCCCGAGGCATTTACCGCCCCGACATTATTATTTGCGGCATGATTGCCATCGGTATCATCGGCGCACTGTTTTCCGCTGTTCTGTCCTTGATTGAAAATGCCGTTGTGAAGGGAGTGCGCAAAGAATGAACACACGTTTCCGATCTGCCAAAAATCATGAAAAGTTCATATGCGCTGCCATTTCTATCTTTGTATTCCTGGTAATTTGGCAGCTGGTCGTCAGCTTCACCAAAGCCGGTCTTGTTCTTGCCGGTCCCGTAGAAACACTGAGCTCATTCTTCGTCGCTATCGTCGATCCCATCGGCACGCACACCATCGAGGGGCACATTCTCTGGAGCCTTTCCCGCGTTTTGGTCGGCCTTGTTCTTGGCTCTGCCTGCGGCATCATCCTGGGCATTCTGATGGGATGGTTCAAACCGTTTTCCGCGCTGGTCCGCCCCCTGTTCGAGTTGCTGCGCCCGATTCCTCCGATTGCCTGGATTCCCCTGTCCATCGTCTGGTTTGGTCTGGGTGAAGCCTCCAAGTACTTCCTGATCTTTTACTCGGCATTCTGTGCCGTCACCATGAACGCCTACTCCGGCGTGCGTCAGGTCGATCCCGAATTGATGGGCGCCGCTCGTATGCTGGGTGCCAGCAACCGTCAGGTATTCTTCACAATCGTCCTTCCCTCCTGTGTTCCTCAGATTTTTGCAGGCCTGCAGATCGCCGTAGGTACCGCCTGGGCGACCGTGGTTGCCGCTGAGATGGTCCGTTCTTCCGAGGGTGTCGGCTGGGTCATCATCAAGGGACAGGACAGCAACAGTACCGTTCAGATTCTGGTAGGCATCGTTGCCATCGGAATCGTCGGCTATATCCTTGCCGTGGCGATGCGCGCCATCGAGGCAAAACTTTGTAAATGGAGCGTGAGAGGAAAATGAGCAAGGATGTCATCGTTTGCCAAAATATCAGCAAGAGTTTCGATACGGCCCGAGGCGTTGTGGATGTGATCCGTAAAATCGATCTGAACGTGCGCGAAAACGAGCTGTTGGTCCTGTTCGGACCCGGACAGTGCGGCAAATCCACCCTGATCAACTGCATGGCCGGTCTTGAACCGGTTTCGGGCGGCAGCGTAACGGTAAATGGAAACGTTGTCCATCGCCCGGGTCCGGACCGCGGCGTGGTCTATCAGCGGACGGCTTTGTTCCCCTGGCTGACCGTTATGGGCAACGTGGAATACGGCCCCCGCGTCCGTGGCGTTCCTAAAAAAGAACGCCGTGAACTGGCCCAGCACTACATTGACCTTGTGGGTCTGAAAGGCTTTGAGAACTCCTATCCCAACCAGCTGTCCGGCGGTATGCAGCAGCGCGTAGGCATTGCGCGCGCCTACTGCAACGAGCCCGACGTCCTTTTCATGGATGAGCCTTTTGGTCACCTTGATGCGCAGACCCGTTATCTGATGCAGGAAGACCTGATGAAGATCTGGGAAAAAGAAAAGCGTACCATCGTATTCGTCACCAACAACATTGAGGAAGCCATCTATCTGGCCGACCGCATTGTTGTCCTGACCAACTGCCCCACCTCCATCAAGAAAGAATACGAGATTCCCCTTCCCCGTCCCCGTGACTATGTTGATCCGGAATTCCTCCGTCTGCGTGAGGAGATCAGTTCCGTCGTAGATAAAGCGTTGTAAGGAGTGTGAACCATGGACAATCGCGACGTTATCTTGCATGTGGATCACATGACCAAACGCTTTGGTGATTTGCTGGTCCTCAATGACATTTCCTTTGATGTCCGCAAAGGAGAATTCCTCTGCATCGTCGGACCTACCGGCTGCGGAAAAACCACATTTTTGAACTGCATCACCGGCCTGTATGAGCTTTCGGACGGCCAGATCCTTGTCAACGGCGAGCCCGTTGATACCAGAAAGCACAATATCGCCTACATCTTCCAGGAATACTCCACGATGTCCTGGCTGACCGTAGAGCAGAACGTCGCTTTCGGCCTGAAGATCAAAAACGTTCCCAAGGCTGTCATCGACAAGGAAGTGGCGGAAGTTCTTGAGATGGTCGGCTTGACCAAATACAAAGACTATTATCCGGTAGAGTTGTCCACCAGCATGTTGCAGCGCGTGGTCATTGCCCGCGCCTTTGCCACAAAGCCGGACATTCTGCTGATGGACGAGCCTTATGGCCAGCTGGATGTGGAACTGCGCTTCCGCCTGGAGGATGAACTGCTGAACCTGTGGCGCAAACTGGGCACAACGGTCATTTTCATTACCCATAACATCGAGGAAGCCGTGTACCTGAGTGAAAACATTCTGGTCCTTACCAACAAGCCGACCAGTATCAAGCAGGAACTCAAAAATCCGCTGCCCCAGCCGCGTAATGTAGTGGCACCCGAATTTGTGGAGATCCGCAATAAAGTAACCGATTTGATCAAATGGTGGTAACACCGGGAGGAAACGCATGAAAGCAATCATGCTCATGTTTGATTCCCTGAACAGGGAAATGCTGGCCCCGTACGGATGCGATTGGACGCATACGCCCAATTTTGCCCGTCTGGCCAAACATGCGGTACGATTTGAAAATTGTTATGCCGGCAGCCTCCCCTGTATGCCGGCACGGCGGGAACTCCATACCGGAAGATACAATTTCCTGCACCGCAGTTGGGGACCGCTGGAACCTTTTGACGACTCCGTTCCGCAGATTTTGAAAAACCGGGGCATCTACACCCATCTGGTATCCGATCATATTCATTATTGGGAAGATGGCGGTGCCTCCTATCACAGCCGGTACAGTTCCTGGGAAATCGAGCGCGGCCAGGAAGGCGACAAGTGGAAATGCCTGCCGGAACTCCTTGAGCCCGAGGATAATGCAAAACTGCAAAACCGGGATGGAGAATATTTTTATTCCACCCGCGACCTTCAGCGCCACGACCAGGCCAACCGTTCCTATATGTCCAAGGAACAGGACACCAGCCTTGCCCGGACATTTTCCGACGGACTGGAATTTCTGGATAAAAATAGCAGATGCGATAGCTGGTTTTTGCAGATCGAATGTTTCGATCCCCATGAGCCGTTCTTCTCGCCCCAATGCTACCAGGCAGAGTATCCCCATGACTACGATGGTCCTCCGATGGATTGGCCGCCGTATCATCACGTGACCGAGGACGCTGCCACGCAGGAGCATCTCAAACTTCAGTACGCTTCCCTGCTCAGCATGTGCGATGCCTACCTGGGCCGTCTGCTGGACAAAATGGACGAGTTGGATCTCTGGAAAGATACCCTTCTGATCGTCAACACCGATCACGGTTATCTTTTGGGTGAGCATGGCTGGTGGAGCAAAGTCGTCATGCCCTGCTATGACGAAATTGTTCATCTGCCGTTGTTTATCCACGATCCCCGATTCCCTGAAGCGGACGGCCAATGCCGGTCGGAGCTGGTCCAGACCATTGATCTGGCCGCCTCTTTGCTGGAGTTCTTCGGCATTTCTCCCACGCCCGATATGCAGGGCAAGGCTGTGCGCCCCGTCATCGAGGCGGATGAGCAAATCCGCGATTACGTTCTGTTCGGTATTCACGGTGCACACGTCAATGTGTCGGATGGACGGTACGTCTATATGAAGGCCCCTGCCACTGCAGACAACGCACCTCTGAATGAATACACGCTGATGCCGATGCACATGCGGAACCTGTTTAACACCGAGGAACTCCGCGCCGCCCGTTTTGTCGAGGAAGGATTTTCCTTTACCAAAGGCTGTCCTGTGCTGCAGATCCCCAAAACAGACAGCAACAACGGCGATTTCAGTGATCTTTTGGTGCATGGAAAAAACAGCGAGACGGCACGACACATCGACAACAACAGTCTGGTCAACGCAGCCAATTTTGGCGACAAACTGTTTGATCTTGCTGCCGATCCCAGGCAGGAGGACGAACTGCAGGACTGCGGACTGGAAGCTCGCATGGCCAACCTTCTGGTACGTGCCATGAAAGAAAACGACAGCCCGCAAGAGCAGTATGCAAGACTCGGCCTTCCCATGGAACGCCCCATTACCGCTGAGGATATCCGGAAGATGCATCAGCGTGCGGATGCCGCCATCCTTCCCGAGATCCTGACGGATAAAAAGTGGTCAAAAGGCGGCGTCAATACTTATCATGCTCTCATGCGTTTTATTCCGAAAGAGCAGCGGGAAACCGTCGCCGGAATTATGGCCGAAAAGTTGTCCGAAGACCGCCCTGACGAAATCCAGGCCTGTCATATCCTTGCTCACCTGAAAGATGTGGTTTCCCCGGAATACCACGAAATGATCTACTACTTTGTAGATCTGGCCGGACGCACAAAGTAACGACAAGGCACTCCTCTTATAAAAATTGGTTTTTGTCCTGAAAACATCCCGGAGATCGAGGTTCCGTACCTCTGATCTCCGGGATTTTTTTGCCATCTGCAAGCAAAGCACATCAAATATTACGGTAATAACAAACAAAAGCGCCGCCAGAACTAATACTCTGGCGGCGCTTTATTGGTGGAGTGGTGTACGCGGAATCCTAACCCTCCAAATTCGGATCTGCACTTTACTGGCTATCCGGTGTTCCTATACGTTATAACGCGCCTGCGTTACAATACAATTTCGTATTTATAATCTTTCATGATTCTATGTGTTCCCTTTTTCTTATATGTGCTCTCGCTGACAATTTTTCCGCCACATTTCTGGGCAACACGATTAGAAGCGGCATTTTCCTGCCCCACACAAATCGTTACTTTCTCAGCTCCTTGACTACGAGCATACTCTATCATTCCCTGTGCGATTTCAGTTGCATAGCCTTGACACCAAAATTTCTTATGTACGCAATAAGCAATGTCGTATACTTTCCTGTCATCACTTATCATGAAACTACATGTTCCTACACGCTCTAATGAATTCTTAAAAACAGGAATCAAATAACAGCATTCCTCATCCTCGCCCAGGCCTTCTAACATTTTCAAATATTCGTCATCGATTTCTTCTTTTGCTTCATCCGGTAAGTATTGCCCCATCTCTGGATTGTTCCAGATACTATATGCCCACAAAGCATCTTCTTTCGTGAATCCCCTTAATAGAAGCCTTGAAGTTTCAATATCATTTATCTTCATAAACATCCTCTGTAAAATTCAGTATTTCGCCATTGCTTACTTATGCTTTCATCTGCCACACTGATTGCTCTTGTCAGGAGAATCCGGCGATTCTGACCGAATCATTCCATGCAGACTAATTTTAGAGCAGCATTTTCGTCATCTGATACGATATAAACGAGCCGCTGTTCTGTTAGGTATTCGTATAATGTCCATCTGGTAGGGCAAATAAAACACCGGTCGAACCCATGGGTCCGACCGGGTTATATATGGTGGAGATGAGGGGAGTCGAACCCCTGTCCGAAAAGAAAGCGGTTAGAGTATCTCCGGGCGCAGTATACTTATTAGGATTCCCTCAGCATGAGCGAGTACACGCGCTGTATGCGTTGGTAGCTTCATAAATTCATGACGGACCGCAAAGCTTAAGTCCGTTCACGTTCAGCACCTGTCGACGCCCTGACCCCACACGGTGCTAAAGTGGGCAGGACGGCTGCCTTTAATTAGGCAGCGACTGCAACAGTGTTGTTGTCAGTTAATTTGTTTGAGGCTTTTATCGTGGGTCCCCGCCACGGCCCGCTGCTCACGCCCCTCTCTCCCCGTCGAAACCATTACATCCCCATGGTTTCGGGGTAATAGTTACCCCGGGAAATCAAAGCGGAGGAGTATTTCAGTGTCTGGTTTTCATTGCGCGCTCAATATCGCGTTTGGCATCCCGCTCAGCGGCAGTAGCGCGCTTGTCGTAGAGCTTTTTGCCCTTGCAAAGGCCAAGCTCCATCTTTACTCTGCCCTGCTTGAAATACAGTGACAACGGCACCAGAGTATATCCCTGGAGTTTGATCTGCTGGGCAAAACGGCGGATCTCGCTTTTATGTGCCAGCAAACGCCGGGGACGTCTCGGGTCCTTGTTAAAGATGTTGCCCATCTCATAAGGGCTGATATGCATTCCCTTTACGATCAATTCCCCGTCGTCGATGTCCGCCCAGGAATCCTTCAGCGTGACACCGCCATTGCGAAGGCTTTTGACCTCGGTACCTACAAGTTCAATACCAGTCTCAAGGGTTTCAATCACAAAATATTCGTGGCGGGCCTCCCGGTTCTGCGCAATTACCTTGCGGGAATCGCCCTTTTTTTCTGCAGCCAACAGGTCCACCTCCCTACTTAATGATTGAATGGTATATCAGTATACGTCTTTTTGGTGCATCCGTCAAGAGAAATTTGTCACGCACGATTCAGACACTGCTTTACAGCTCGCCGCGCCCCTGCATTGCGCGGTAGATCGTCGTCTCGTCAGCATATTCCAGGCTGGAACCGACCGGCAAACCATAGGCAAGCCGCGTGGTCTTGATTCCCAGCGGCTTTATCAGCTTGGCCAGGTACATAGCCGTAGCCTCGCCCTCCACCGTGGGGCTGGTTGCCATGATGACCTCTTTGACAATGTCCGAATTCAAACGGGCAAGCAATTCCTTGACACAAAGCTGATCCGCACCAATGCCATCCATGGGAGAGATCAGGCCATGCAGGACATGATACAGGCCATTGTACTCATGGGTACGTTCAATCGACTGGATGTCCCGCGGGCTTTCCACCACGCAGATACAGGATCGGTCCCTCTTATTGGAAACACAAATTTTGCAGAGTTCGCCCTCTGTATAATCCTGACACAGTCTGCAGCGATGCAGTCCTTTTTTGGCATGTTCAATGGCCTTTGCCAGTTCCATGGCCTGCTCATTCGTCATGGCCATGACTTCATATGCCATACGGGTAGCGCCTTTCCGGCCCACCCCGGGAAATCTGGCAAACTGATCGATCAGATTTTCCAGCGGCTCGACATTATGCGGCATGGTTTATCTACCTCTCAGCCGAGACCAGGGATATTCATGCCGCCGGTCATTTTTGCCATTTCCTCGTCGGCTTCCTTATCCACGGCAGCAGTCGCGCTGTTCACTGCAGCGGCGACAAGGTCTTCCAGCATTTCGATATCGTCGGGATCCACAGCCTCCGGCTTGATCTTGACGGCAGTCACTTCATGCTTGCCGGTCATGGTAACCGTGACCAGCTCGCCGCTGGCAGTGCCGGTGTACTCCTTGGCTTCCAGTTCGGCCTGCTTTTCCCGAATGGCGTCCTGCATTTTCTGAACCTGACGCATCATAGCGTTGGGATCGGGACGGCCAAAGCCTTTGGGCATTCTTGCTTTCATAATCTGTAACTCCTTATCTGAAATCATGTGTTCCGGCTTGTCACATTGGGATAAAGATTTATTTATCTTCCACCACAACATCCACGCCGAGATTTTGCATTGCTTTAAGAGTATCCTCTACCGGCCGCACCTGCTGCCCTTCCGCATTGGTTTTGGGCTGCTCATAGGGGCCGATATTGCACCGGACACCGCTGACTTCAAAAATAATTGCTTTCAGCGTCTTGCCGGTTTCTTTATTTTTGCGCATATAATCGCGGAAGGTCTCGTTGCATGCGATCAACACGCGTTTGCCGTCATAATATGCGGTGCTTCCCCGCAAAAACGAGCTAAGCGCCGGGTCCCGTTCCTGCAAGGTCTGGAGTACCGCACCCCAGGGTTCAAAAAGTTGCGGGGCGTGTACCTGGACCGGCGCCCGGTTTTCGGGTGCAGTCGCCACAGGCTGTACCGGGGCAGCCATCTCCGGCACAAACGGTGCAGGAGCAGCGACCGGTGCTGGCATCGACTCATAGCTTGGACTTGCTTCTGCCACAGGCACCGGCGCGGCCGGCTGCGGATATTCCACCTGTTGCGGAGCCGAAACGGGCGCCGACACAAACGGTGCAGGCTGTGCCGGTCCCGGCTGCGCAGCAACCGCAGGAGCGGCAACTACGACCGGTCTGGCTTCCGGCTGTGTCAGAGAAAAAATTGCAAGTTCCAGTTCGATGCGCTGGTCAGTGCCGCGCCCCATTTTTTCCAGAGCTTCCCCGAACGCCTCAATACCGCGCACGGCCTCTGCCTGAGGCATGGAGGTCCTGGCCGCGTAAGCAGCTTCCTCCTCGGGAGATATGCCGGTGAGAAGCGCCGTTCCCTGGGGCAGGGATGCCAGCATCAGATTGCGGTAATGCCCCGCCAGCTCCACGCAAAGTCTGCGCATATCCACCGATTTCTGGCGGAGTTCTGCGACTTTCTGGAGTGCAGTAACCGCATCTTTCCGGGCGATAGCGTCGCTGATTTCAAACAGATACGCGCGGTCCGTCACACCGGCCATTCGCCGGACAAGTTCCTCATCAACGCTGGTGCTGACGCCCGCACAGGTATCCAGAATGGACAGAGCGTCACGCATGGCGCCGTCCGCCAGACGTCCGATCAGCTTTGCAGCGCCCTCGGTCAGGTCAAAGTTTTCCTGTTCAGCCACATAGCGCAAGCGGCCCGCAATATCCTCCGCCGTGATGCGGGAGAAATCATACCGCTGGCAGCGGCTCAGAATGGTGGCGGGAACCTTTTGCACTTCCGTCGTCGCCAGGATAAAAATAACGTGGGGCGGCGGCTCCTCCATTGTTTTGAGCAGCGCGTTGAACGCAGAGGTCGACAGCATGTGGACCTCGTCGATGATATAGACCTTATACTGGCAGACTGTAGGCAAAAAGGCGGTCTCGTCGCGCAGGTCACGGATATCATCCACGCTGTTGTTGGAAGCCGCGTCGATTTCCGACACATCAAGGACGGTACCGTCATCAATGCCGCGGCAGACTTCACATTCTCCGCAGGGGTCGGGGCTGGAATGATCCAGGCAGTTGATTGCCTTGGCAAAAATCTTTGCACAGGTCGTTTTGCCGGTGCCTCGTGTGCCGGTAAACAGATACGCATGTCCGATACGGCCCGCGGCGATCTGATTCTGCAGCGCCGTAACAATGGCATCCTGCCCGACGACATCCGCAAATTTCTGCGGACGCCATTTGCGGTACAAGGCATGATACATCTGCACGCACCTCCCCTGCTTCACGGCAAAAAATAAACGGACCGGGATGCGCGGGGGTGTGCCCCGCGGCTGCGCTGCTTTGCATACGGATGCAGGCTTGCCGCGGCGCCGGGTACGCACTGCTTAATGCTGCTCGGTTCCCCGCCTGACATGGTTCACAGGGCACCCGCGCACGGGGCCCGCATCCGTATGCAAAACAGCGCAAATACAGCCCTGTCCGCTTTTGTTATTATACAATACCCCGCGCATAAATGCAAGTAGCCCCCGGCGCGGCTTTGTCAAAAATCAAGAAAAGATCTGCTTGGCATAGTCTGCGCTGGCCTTGGCGTCCTTGGCATAGAAATCTGCACCGATCTGGCGGGCATACTCCGGCGTCAGCACTGCGCCGCCGACCATTACCTTGCAGTTCAAGCCGGCCTCATGCAGCGCCTCAATGGTCTCCTGCATGCTTGCCACAGTGGTCGTCATCAGCGCGGAAAGTCCCACCAGCGGCGCACCGGTGTCCCGGACCGCCTGCACCACCGTCTCCGGAGGAACATCGCGTCCCAGGTCCAGCACGTCATACCCGTAGTTTTCCAGGATGACCCGCACGATATTCTTGCCAATGTCATGGACATCCCCTTTGACCGTTGCCAAGACGATACGGCCGCGGCTCTCCCCCTGGGTTCCGGAAGATGCAATCGCTTCTTTCACCAGATCAAAGGCAGCCTGCGCCGCTGATGCCGACTGCAGAAGCTGCGGCAGGAAAATCGTCCCCTTTTCAAATCCATCGCCCACCGCATCCAGCGCCGGGATCAGAGTCTCATTGACAAGAGTCAGCGGTTCGGTAACGGCAAGCGCCTGCCGCGCAGCAGCCTTGGCTTCTACCTTCAGGCCGCGGCGCACTGCATCAAACAGGGACATCTGTCCGTCCGCCGCCTGAGGCTGAGCCGCCGCCTGTGTTTTGATAGACTGGGTCGTTTCCACCTGTACCCCAGCGTAGGCTTCGATATAGTCCGCACTCTTTTCATCCTGAGACGTCAGAACACGGAAGGCACGTACCGCGCCCATCATTTCCGGGGTGTTGGGGTTGATGATGGCAAGGTCAAGCCCCGCCTGCATAGCCATCGTCAAAAAAGCCGAGTTCAAATATCCGCGGCAGGGCATTCCAAAACTGATGTTGGATACACCAAGCACCGTCCGCACACCGAGTTCACGCTTGCAGCGGCTGAGCGCTTCCAGCGTCTGCATGGCGCCTTCCTGCTGCGCACTGGCAGTCAGCGTCAGGCAGTCAATGTAAATGTCCTCTTTGGGGATTCCCGCAGCCTCCGCCGCGCACACGATGCGCCTGGCAATGGCAACCCGCTCATCAGCCGTTTTGGGGATACCGTTTTCATCCAGAGTCAGGCCGACCACTGCGGCGCCATACTTTTTGCACAGCGGCAGGATCGCGTCCAGAACTGTCTGCTCCCCGTTGACCGAGTTGACAATGGGTTTGCCATTGTAAATACGCAGAGCACTGGCCAAAGCCTTAGGATTGGAAGAATCCAGCTGCAGCGGCAGATCGGTAACGCTTTGCAGTTCTTTCACAAGATGGGTCAGCACTGCCGTCTCATCAATACCGGGCAGTCCCGCGTTCACATCCAGCACCTGCGCGCCTGCCTCCGCCTGAGAAACCGCCTGCGAGCAAGGGTATGCAGAGTCTCCCTCCCGCAGGGCCTGCTGCAGACGCTTTTTGCCGGTAGGGTTGATGCGTTCTCCCACCACCGTGATGCCATTGACCTCCACGCACCGGACCGGCGTGCAGAGAACGCTCTTTTTGACAGGGATTTTCTGGGCCGGGGTCTTGCCTGCAAAGGTATCCCGCAAGCCCCGGATAAATTCGGGGGTGCTGCCGCAGCATCCGCCCACCATGGAAACGCCGGTGGGAAGATATTCCAGCATATCCCGTGCAAATTCTTCCGGCGTAATATCATAGCTGCCGTCAGGGTTGGGCAACCCCGCATTGGGTTTTACAAACACCGGCATTCCCGCGGGGACGCAGCGGCAAAGGCGTTTGGCAAAGGGCAAAATCTCCACCGGTCCCAGCGAGCAGTTGATGCCAATTCCATCCACGCCCAAACCTGCCGCAGTGGCGGCAAAGCTCTCCACCGTGCAGCCTGTAAAGGTACGGCCGCGGCTTTCAAAGCTCATGGACACGAGAACCGGAAGGTCGCTGTTTTCCTTGGCCGCCAGAATGGCCGCTTTCAGTTCATACAGGTCGGTCATGGTCTCCAGCACGATCAAATCGGCACCTGCATGGACACCTGCCCGCACCATATCCGCAAACTGTGCACAGGCATCTTCAAATTCCAAGGTGCCTGCCGGAGCCAGCAGCTCCCCTAAAGGGCCGATATCCAGCGCAACCAATGCGCCCGTTGTGTCAGCAGCCCGGCGGGCGCAGTCAATGGATGCAGATACGACCTGCTCCACCGTATACCCGGTCCCATCCAATTTTTTGGGATTGGCACCGAAGGTATTGGCAAACAAAATATCCGCACCGGCAGCGGCATAATCCCTGTGTATCGCTTCCAGAATATCGGGCATCAAAAAAGCTGCCAGTTCCGGCTTTTGGCCGGTGCGCAGTCCCCGCTGCGTCAGCTGGGTGCCCATTGCACCGTCAAGCAAAATGAAGCGTTTGCGTTCAAACAGTTCAGGCAGTTTCACAGGTAATCCCCCTCTTTCGATATGCACAGGTCTCACGCAGCACACAGTGCGCACAGCCTGCCCGGGCTCCGGTGACCGGATGGTCCGCCGTTCCCAGAATCGCCGTCACACTTTTGCGCGGCGCCATCAAATGTTCTTTTGTCACGCACAAACCGATCCCGCGCACGGTATCCAAAGACAAGCACAGATCGTCCTGCAAGGCAAGCGGGCAGTCGCCGTATCCCGGCGAATAGCGTCCCGTCATAAAACGTTTTTTTTGATCCTGTTCCCGGCGGATCTGCTCTTCCATTTCATCGCACACCGCCTCCATCAGGACCGAGGCCGCAGCATCTGCCACAGCCCCCAGTGCGATATCTTTCATGCACAGCCTGCGCAGCAGTGCATCCACCGCACTGCCCAGCGTGACTGCCATCAGCACAACACCGTCGCATCCCGCAAGATGCCTGGCAATGTCCTCCCCTGCATTTTGGAGCCACGCCGGAGATTCGGGAAATTCCCGCCATGTTCCCCGAGGGGTGCAAGCCCCACGAAGTTCCTGTTCTGCCATCCGCAGCAAGGATTCCGTATTTTCATCCGGCTGCCAGTCTGCAGCGCCGAGATAGCGCAGCGTTGCAGCGTAGTCCAGTGTTTTGGGCAGAACAAGTTCCATTAAAATTTCCTTCCGTTTTTGTTTATGCTTTGGGCAAAAGATCCCGGATGCCGTCATAGACTTCCGCCGCCACAGATGCATCATTCATGGCATAGAGATGTACGCCGTCTGCTCCACCTTCGATCAGATCCCGCAGCTGATTGACCGCGTACTCCACGCCGGCTTTATGCAGCGATTCGGGGTCGTCCTGCCAGCGGGAGATCATGCGGGTAAACTCGGACGGCAGGCTGGCGCTGGAAAGCGCCACCGTCCGCTCCACCTGGCTGCGGCGTACGATCGGCATAACACCCGCCGAAACCGGCAGCGTGATACCCGCCTTGCGTGCCATGTTGAGGAAGCGGTAGAAATGGCCGTTGTCAAAAAACAGCTGAGTCACCAGATGGTGCGCGCCGTTTTCCTGCTTATAACGCAGATTGGCAACGTCCTGGAGCAGCGTGGCCGCCTCCGGGTGGCCCTCGGGATAGCAGGCACCGGACACATCCATGTCAGGCGCCGTCTGACGGATATATGCCATCAGATCGCTGGCATGGTGAAAGTCCGGGCTTTCCGGGCGCAGCGGCGTACGATCCCCGCGCAAGACCAGTACATTGGAGACGCCGGCAGCCCGTAGTTTTTCCAGCAGAGCTGTGGCAGAAGCCTTGTCACTGCCCATACAGATAATGTGAGCCAAAGGCAGGATCCCCAGCTCCTCCTGCAGGAAGTTTGCCACCTCAACCGTCGAAACGCCGCCCGCAGAGCCGCCAGCCCCATATGTAACGCTGATGAAATCCGGCGAAAGTTCCTTCATCCGGCGCAGGGTCTGCTGCATGGCAGCAAACTGCGTGGTCTGCTTCGGCGGGAAGCACTCGATGGAAAATACACAGCTTTTGTTCTGAAACAACTCCGAAATTTTCATAAACTTCTGCTCCTTTGTTTGTTTTCCTCACCCAACTCTATTTATGCGGCCTGGTCGGCTTCCTGGTTTTCCCATGCCGTACCGTCCACTTGCAATGTTCCGTCACGCAGGACTACTGTCACCGTCCCGTCCAAATCGGTCCGGTAAAACTCAGCACCAATGTTCTGGATGCGTTCCACCACTTCGGCGTGGGGATGCCCGTAATCATTGTCCAGCCCGCAGCTAGCCACAACGATCTCGGGCCGGACTGCCGCCAGAAACGCCTCCGTATTGGAGGTATTGGAACCGTGATGTCCGGCTTTGAGTAAGTCGGTGTCCAGTCCAAACCAGTATCGTTCCAGCAGCTGTTCTTCTACTTCTTCCTCTGCATCACCTGTATCCATAAAGGAAAACGATCCCGCCGTAAAGCGCAGGCACAGCGAAAGATTGTTCAAATTGTCACCAGCTTCCTCCGGCGTCGGCGCCAGCAGGACCTCCAGCTGTCCTGTTCCAAGAACATATTTGTCTCCTGTGGATGCCTCGACGGTATCCGTGCCACACTGCTGCGCCGCATCCAGCGTGCGCTCCAATGTGGCGGATTCCTCATTCAAGCCCTCCAGCTGTGGGAGAATCAGTGTTTCAGTGGGAAACGTCTCCAGAACTGCGGCCATCCCGCCTGCATGGTCAGCGTGGGGATGCGTCATGACAACATAGGTGAGTTTTTCCACCCCGGCACTTTCCAGGCTGCGCAAAAGGGACTCTTCGGACTCGGCCGTTCCTGCATCGATCAGGCAAAATTCACCGTCCTGGCAGATCAGCACGGCATCTCCCTGGCCAACGTCAAGAAAGCTCACCGACGTATCGCCGGATGCAATCAGGTCCCGGTCCGGTGCGCTGCTTTCGATCCCCAGACGATCATACAATTCATCCCAGGTCGGAAGTGTGCCCTGCCCGCCGCCGTACTCAACAACAAATGCCGCCAGCACAACACAGACGGCCAGCACAGGTACAAGCACTGAAATTGCCTTGTTCAAAAAGCCCACACTGCGTCTGCGTTTTCGTCTGCGCGGCATAAGGTTTCCTTTCTTGTGTCTTATTCGTCTTGTGTGCCCAGTTTGCGTTCCTGCCATTGGGCACGGGTGATGAGCACTGCACGGGGTTTGGCGCCCTCATAGGGGCCGATGACCCCTTCCTGCTCCATCTGATCCATAATGCGGGCCGCACGGGCATAGCCCAGCTTGCAGCGGCGCTGCAAAAGGCTGGTAGAGGCCTGACCTGCGTCGATTACACACTCCACTGCCTGTTCGAACATGGGATCACGGGCCGATCCGGCATAGCCGTCATCGTCACCGGAATCCTTGCCCTTTTCTGCAACGGCCCTGCGTTCCATTTCCGCAATCATTTCCTCGTCATACTGTACCTGGCTCGTGGCCTTGATAAAGTTGAGGACTGCGGAAATTTCTTCGTCGGTCACATACGTGCCCTGGATACGGGTGGGTTTTGCCGCGCCGACTGGCAGGAACAGCATATCGCCGTTGCCAAGCAGCTTTTCCGCACCGCCGGAATCCAGGATGGTACGGGAGTCGATCTGGCTGGACACCGCAAAGGCAATCCGGCTGGGGACGTTCGCCTTGATCAGGCCGGTAATGACATCAACGCTGGGGCGCTGCGTAGCAATGATCAGATGGATACCGGCTGCACGCGCTTTCTGCGCGATACGACAGATATAATCCTCCACCTCTTTGCCTGCAACCATCATCAGGTCCGCCAGCTCGTCAATCACGATGGCGATATACGGCAGGTGTTCCAGCGCGGGATACTGCTCGGCCAGCTTGTTATAACTCTTGATGTCGCGGACATTGTTTTCCGCAAACAGTTTGTACCGGCGCTCCATCTCCGCAACGGAAGCGCCCAGCGCGCCCGCCGCCTTACGCGGCTCCGTCACGACCGGCATCAGCAAATGCGGGATACCGTTATACTCTGCCAGTTCAACGACCTTGGGGTCGATCAGGATCAGTTTGACGTCCTCCGGCCCGGACCGGAACAAAAAGCTGATGATGATGGAGTTGACACAAACCGACTTACCGCTGCCCGTAGAGCCTGCGATCAGCAAGTGCGGCATTTTGCAGAGATCCGCCACCTGAGCGGTACCGGCAATATCCTTGCCGAGAGCCATCGTCAGGGGCGACCGCATATTAATGTAATTCTGGGCCTCGAAAACGCTGCGGATATTCACCGCTGCACGCACACGGTTAGGGACCTCGATGCCCACCGCCGGCTTACCGGGGATGGGTGCCTCAATACGAACGC
Source organism: Candidatus Gemmiger faecavium (assembly GCA_019114415.1). Taxonomy (GTDB): domain Bacteria; phylum Bacillota; class Clostridia; order Oscillospirales; family Ruminococcaceae; genus Gemmiger; species Gemmiger faecavium. The sequence continues at coordinate 93,599 of DXFO01000038.1, forward strand.
CCGCCGTGGCCAGGTTCAGCGCAATGTCATCCGCCAAGTTGGTGATGCGGCTGATTTTCACGCCTGCCTGAGGCTGAAGCTCATATCTCGTGACCGAAGGACCGCGGCAAACGTCCAGGATTCTCGTCTTGACCCCGAAACTGTCCAGCGTTTTGACCAGGGTATCCGCGTTCTTTTTCATTTCGCGGGCCGCACCCGCATCATCCTCCGCGCGGGAAGGATTGAACAGATTGAGGGACGGGTAGCAATACGGCTGATTTTCCGCCTGTTCGGCAACCAGTTCCGACAGCGGCGCCGTCTGCTCTGCCTTGTCGGCACGGGGCGGGGTGCGAATGGGTTCGGATGCAGAATTCCCGATGGCCTCACTGACATGCAGATGTCCCGGCTCTGTCGGGCGCTCAAGGCTCTCGCTGCGAGCAGGCGTCACCGACTGGGCCGGGCGCTGCACCGCTGCTGCGGCAGCCCCCGCGCCGGACAGCAAGCTGCCCATGGGAACGCCGGCGTTCCATGCCGCCTGCGCCGAATCAAAACTGCCGCCGATGGACGGGATCACGTCGGTCATTCCCAGCGGGTCCGGCTCGACTTCCACAAAATCATCGTCGTGATGCGGCATCTGCTGTGCCACATTCAGGCGCACTTCCCCAAGAGGAGCATCCTCGTCATCACGGGGAAGCCCTCCCATTGCCTTCTGGATCAGCTCGTCCAGTTCACTGGACGAAGTGGTATCCGGATCCGGCTGCGCTTCCAAATGGAGGGAGAAATCCTCTTCCTCTGTCTGTTTCGGCTGTGGTGCCGGTGCAGGACGCAGGGGCGTTTTTTCCTTGCGTCCAAGCTGTTCCAGCGGGTCCAGACCGAACGTGCCGCCCGGACCGATCACAACGGGTTCCAGGGGATCATTTTCCACTGCTTCATGCAAGGCGCGGCTGGACATATCCGGTCCCAGGTCAACGTCAAAGGATGCCCTGGGTTCCGTTTCCGGCATCACCGGAGCAGGCGCCTTTACAGCCGCTGCGGATTCCGCCGCTGCCGCCTGTGCCGCACCACGGCGGCCATTCTTCCGCGCTTCGTCCTGTGCCAGATAGGGTGCCGCGTCAAAAGCAGGATGATGCGGCACATCACGGCCCGCATCTGTCGGAAGCGTACCGGTCAGATTTTCAATCGGCTCTTCCTCCGGCCCGCCTGCAAACAGCTGCGTATCATAGGCGTCCTCTTCCTCATAGGAAGCCGCCCGCGCCTCTTTCAGCCGTGCCGACTGATACAGGATAAACTGAACAATATCCCTGGGCGTGACCGCGAAGAAAACCATCAGCCCGGTAGCGAACAGCAGCAGCATCACAAAATTTGCTGCGGGACGCCCGCAGAGCGCAACCAGTGTGGCACCAATCGCACCGCCAAACACGCCGCCGCTCCAGAACTTCGTCTGTCCCCACGCGAACAGCGTCTGGACGACCTGGACGAAGTTGGAGTCTCCCACCTTAAAATCAGAAAAGACCACCGGAACACTGGCGCAAACCAAGGCAAGCAGCAGCGTCTTGGCCAGGAATTTACCAACCAGATAGCCCGAAGCGATCAGATAGGCAAGATACAGAAGCAGCGGACCTACCAGATACGTCACAATGCCAAAGGTGCCGAACATCCAACCGCGAATGAGACTCCAGACACTTTGCCCCGGAACAATAACCAGCGCAATGGCCAGAATGCCGACCGCCGCCAGCGGAATGCTGCCCATAACGCTGTTGCGCTCCTGCCGCCGGCGAGCGCGGGTCGATGTGGTTTTGGAAGCCTGCTTTTTATGGCTGGTGCTTCTGCTCTGGGATGATGAACGACGTTTTGTCGATGATGTGTTCTTTGCGGATGACCGCTGAGACGATCTTCCGGTGCTTTTTCCGGATCGAGACTGTGCCATTTTGAATGTACCCCTCAAACAATAACATATTGTTGATAAATCGATCATTTATGTACCTCAAGGAGATCCTTTCCGCAAAAAGGCGCAAAGAGCCCCTTGAAAAATCTATGGTTTATTATTTTATCATGAATGGCGGCGATTGTAAAATCCATCTGCCCATTTTTTGTCCTTCTTGCCTGTAAAACCTCATCCGATCAGGCAGGGGTTCTTTTGACGATTTGCATAAAAATGAGTTTTCCTTTTTGGTTATCTGCGCTTTTCAATTTCCTGATACAGATAGCCCAGGGCATCCCCCAACCCGCCCAGAGAATCGATCAGGCCTTCCTGCACAGCCTGTTCACCATTGAGGACCGTCCCCATATCCATGACCAGTTCCCCCGTGTTGTGCATCAGCTGGGTAAACCGTTTTGCGGATATTCTGGAATGCTTGGCAACAAAGCCGACGATGCGTTCCTGCATCTGCTCAAAATACCGCATGGTCTGCGGCACACCAAGCACCATGCCGGAATGCCGCACCGGATGCACCGTCATGGTGGCAGTCGGCACAATAAAACTGCGGCCCGCGGACACCGCCAGCGGGATACCGATGGAGTGGCCGCCGCCCAGCACAAGGGTTGCGCTGGGCTTTGTCAGCCCAGCGATCAGCTCTGCCAGGGCAAGGCCGGCCTCCACATCCCCGCCAACCGTATTGAGGATGACCAGAAGCCCTTCGATTTCCGGGTCTTCCTCAATATCTACAAGCTGCGGGATGACATGCTCATATTTTGTCGTTTTTTGATTGTCCGGCGACAGGGTATGTCCCTCGATCGTTCCCACTACAGTCAGGCAATGAATGGCATACCGCCCTCTTGTAGCAGCTACCATGCCGCTCTCGGCAATCATTTCTTGTTCTTTTTGCTTCTGCAAAGTGTCTTCATGTTCATTTTGCAAGGTTTGGTTCTTATTCACGGGATACTCTCCTTTTTTCTGCTCTATCTCGGGTATGGAATTCATTTCGAGTTTCCGTTGACATTATGCCCATTTCCCGTTCCTCATATTTAGCAACGCACACAAAAACTTAGATAAAAAATTGACAACTGTCGGCAGATTGATTATACTTATCCATAGCAATAAATGTTCGATTGGTGCGCCGCCGTTTGAATGCCCGCACCGTCATTTCATCGGCTGTTTTGACGTATTCCATTTGATTTTGCACGGGAGGTGCATATTTGCTATGTCCACGCAAGGAAAGGTTTCCCTGCCCGTCATCAAACGGCTGCCCAAGTATTATCGCTATCTGACCAATCTGGCCGCTGATGGAAAAGACAAAGTCTCTTCCAGTGAGCTGGCCCACATGATGGGAACCACTGCCAGCCAGGTCCGGCAGGATTTCAACTGTTTTGGCGGCTTCGGGCAGCAGGGCATCGGATACAAAGTCGACGTCTTGCTGGAAGAGATCGGTCGGCTTTTGTTTGGCTCCGGAGAGCTTCTCCCCACCATTCTCATTGGTGCCGGACGGCTGGGAAATGCCGTCTCCAGCTTTATTTCCCGTGATACCAACGGTTATCGTCTGCTCGCCGCTTTTGATGTCAACCCCGAACTCGTGGGCCGTCAGATGAGCGGAGTCACCATCCGCCCGCTGGAAGAGCTGGAATCGTTCTGCATGGAACACAAACCGGCCGTCGCTGTTTTGTGCGTTCCCCGGCAAAGCGCCGTCGACCTCAGCGATGAGCTTGTCCGGCTGGGAATCCAGGGCTTCTGGAACTTTAGCCACTATGATCTTTCTGTTGCCCACCCCGAAGTTACCGTGGAAAACGTACACCTGGGAGACAGTCTGATGAGCCTGGGGTATCGTCTGCGCAACCCCGAGACCTGACCGCGATCCTCTCACATCTGTGCAGGAAACTTTTCGTCTCCTGTGTCGTCGTGTAAAATGAAAAGCCGTCGGCTCCCGGCGGCTTTTTTCTTTGGGGCCTGCATTGCATTTTGCAATCAGGGTATCTATAATAATGGTTAAGCGCCTATGGGAATGGACGAGCTGATATCCCCGAACAGGCGTAAAAAATGGACGGAGGATATCCATGGCCAAACTCTATTTCCGATACGGCGCAATGAACAGCGGAAAAACCACCGCACTGCTTCAGGTCGCATTCAACTACAAAGAACGTGGGATGCGGGTATTGATCCTGAAACCTTCGATTGACACCAAGGGCGGAGATATGCTGGTATCCCGTCTGGGCATCGGCCGCAAAGTAGACATTCTCGTCACCAAAGAAATGGACATCTTGCAGCTTGTGCGCGAAGATTGCGAGAAAAACGGCCCCCTGGCCTGTGTTCTCTGCGATGAAAGCCAATTTTTCACCCCCGAGCAGGCAGAGCAGCTGTTCCGCGTAACGGTCGATCCGGGTATCCCGGTAATCTGTTACGGACTGCGGGCCGATTTCATGATGCGCGGTTTCCCCGGTTCCACCCGCCTGCTGGAACTCGCCCATACCATTGAAGAGCTGAAAACCATCTGTGCCTGCGGCCGCAAAGCTACTTGCAATGGGCGCAAGGTCAACGGAGAGTATGTCTTTGAGGGCGCACAGGTCGCAATCGACACGGTGGACGATGTGGAATATCAGAGCCTTTGCCCGCAATGCTGGTATCGGGAATACCATGCCTTTCTGAAACGAACCGGAAAGGAAAAATAATCAGCTGCCTGTTTTCTTCCCAACTATTTATAATGCTGTAATCATAAAACCGGCGTGCAGAAAAAATTCTGCACGCCGGTTTTTGCTGTGCTGCTTATTTCAGACACCATTTATTCTTCGGCATCCTCTTTTGTGACCTGGCGATAATACTGACGATACTGCTGTGGAGACAATCCCGTTGCGTCCTTGAACACCCTGCGGAAATGCGCCGTCGTCATAAAGCCCGACTTGGCCGCTACTGCGGAGATGCTCTCGTCCCCTCTTTCGATCATGCTTTGTGCCGCTTTGATGCGGATGCCGTTGATGTACTCTACCAGACTGAGATTGATCGTTTTCTTAAACAATCTGCTCAAGTAGTACGGACTGATGTAGAACTTCGCCGCAATCTCTGTCAGTGTCAGCTTTTCGGCGTAATGCACCGCAATATAACTCTGAATCTGATCGATGATCCGGTTGCTGACGCGGGCGTTTTCCCTGCCGCGTTCCGGCTGCATATCGCATAAATGCTTCAGGTACAGCAAAAGGGTCCCGAGGATCAGCTTGTTCGCCGTCTGCGCTTCTCGTCCGCTGACCTCCTGCAGCAACATCATTTGCTGCAGCATCGCATGGATACGATTTTGCTGCTTTACCGAAATGTGATTGATCAGATGATTTCGGCCGCTGCTCAAAAAATCAAAAAAGTCCACATCGTCAAATCCGGCACTCAATTCCTTGAGGTAATTGGGGCTGAAAATCACCGCGATGCGGCTCGAAGGTCCTTCCCCGATGGAACCTGTTTTGTGGATCTGATTCTCACCGATCAGAACCACACTGCCTGCATTTACGACATAGGCAGTGTCTTCAATAAAATAGCGGTGGGAGCCCTCTATTTCATAGTAAATTTCATATTTATGGTGCGTATGAAACGTTGTCATTTCATATGCGCCGGGACGTTCGACTTTTTCAATGTAAAAATCAAGATCAGGAGAATAGCCGCTGTTCATTTCGCCCTTTCCTCCTTCCTCACATTTTCTACAGCACTGGATTCATTTAGTATAATAGCACATTTTTTGCCAATTTTCAAAGTGTTTTTTGGGAATATTCTATCATTCCCATCAAATTTCATCACTTTTTTGGTTTCAGAGTACATTTTTTCACATCTTGAAAAGTTTGGATTGCTCCCCTGATTCCGTTTCGGCCCCCTTTCTTTCCACCATTTTTTCGTCAGCGATTGCTTTGTCCATCGGATGGCCATACTTTTTATGCCGGCCCGGCCATATTCCCCGCCCATGAACCTCAGACGCTCTTTTTACATGACAAAGCTGTCAGAATATGATAGAATAGGTAAAATTGACATGCTGTTGCCCGTATTCTGCTTGCGCAGCCGTATCTTGTTTCAGGGAGGTGGCCGACATCGCCGCAGATCTCGATTCCGTTTTGGATTGCGAACTTTTCGACATGCTTTCGCAAAGTTCCTCGGATATTTATTTCTATGTAAGTGACATTTCATCCGGGCGTTCCCGGTGGAGCGCAGCTGCCGTAGAAGAATTCGATCTGAAAGACGAATATCAGGACGGTGCCGACTGGCTATGGCTTTGCCGGATTCATCCGGAAGATCAGCCAATTTTCCTCCGTGATCTTGAACAGATGCTCACCGGTCAGAACGGTGACGTGCACCACTGCGAATATCGCGTCAAAAACAAAGCCGGCCAGTACGTCTGGATCCGGAGCCGGGGTGTACTGCGCCGCAACAGCGATGGCAGCGCCGCACTTTTCACCGGTGTGCTGCGAAATATGGGTCTCAACCCCAAATATGACACCAATACCAACCTGTATACCATCCACGAATTCCGGGCCAGATTGTATGAGACGCTCTCCCAGCCCGGCCAGCGCGGCGGTATTTTACTGTTCGGTATCGACGATTTCAGCCGCATCAACGACGTACACGACTACGCTTTTGGCAACCTGGTCCTCCGCGCCTTTGCGGAAAAGCTGTTGTCTCTGCATCTGCCCGGGTTCCTTTTCCGAATGGATGGCGATAAGTTCGCTTACTGGATGCAGGATGCAGAGGCAGAAGATCTGGAAGTCGTTTTCTCCCGTTACTCTGCCGTTGCCGCGGAGCTTACCGTCGGCGAGGAGGAAATCCCCCTTGTTTTGACCGGCGGCTATGTACTGTATCCGTCCGACGGTATCCGGGCAGAGGATCTGCATCGCCGCCTTGAGGTAGCGCTCAACACAGCCAAGCTTTCCGAGCCGGGCGGCCTGTGTGCCTTCTCGTCCGAAATGTTCCGTGACGAGCAGCGGCTTGATGCCCTGCGTGCTGCTATTCATCGCTGTGTCGAGAATAATTTTGAAGGTTTTTATCTTCTGTACCAGCCTCAGATTTATGCCATGAGCCGCACCTGCCCTGCTGCCGAGGCAATTTTGTGCTGGTCCTCCGAGGAATATCCCAATGTTTCTCATACCGAACTGATGGCTGCGCTGGAAGAAAGCGGAGACATCCTCCGTCTGGGGCACTGGGCGCTGGAACAGGCTTTGACCCAGGTCAAACAGTGGCAAAAGACTGTGCCTTCCTTCGGCATCAGCATGGATATCTGCAGCCGTCAGATCGTTCAGCGCAGTTTCATTGATCGCATCTGCCAGCTTGCCGCCAAGCATGCCCTGCCCAACGGTACCTTGTGCCTGGAACTGAACGACGGCTGTTATGCCGCCGGTTCCCGGCACCTGTACGAATTGACCGCAACGCTGCGAAAAGCCGGGATCATGACCGCACTGGACGGATTTGCACCGGAACACCTTACTCTTTCTCTTTTGAAGGAGATCCGGCCGCAGTGGATCAAGATCCTTCCCCACCACGTTTTTGATTCCAGCAGTGAGGAGCCTTCCATCCTGCCTTCCCTGTTTGCCTTGTTCCACCAGCTTGGAATGTATGTCTGCGCAGAGGCGCTGGAGTCTTCCGAGCCTGCCGACATCGCCATCCGTGCAGGTGCCGACTTTGTCCAGGGACCGCTGTATTCCCCTCCGCTGGATGCGGACACATTCTACGAACGCTTTGTTTCTGAGCAGGCGTGATTTTCTCTGTCCTGCCATACCTGTAAAGGAAGTTGATCTTTCATGTCGGACGCTCCTTTGTTAAGCGCCTGTATCGTCTCGTACTGTGATTACGATGAGGTCTGTGCTGCCGTGCGCAGTATCCTCGCCCATACGCCGGGTGAATTGGCATTGTATGTCGTGGACAATGCGAGCCCGGACGGCTGTGGCAGCCGCCTTGCCGAAACGGATTTTGAGGATTCCCGTGTACAGGTCATCACCCTGCCGGAGAACCTCGGCTTTGGGCGCGGCCACAATACGGTTCTCCCGATGCTGAAAAGCCGCTACCATTTCATTTTGAACCCGGATATCCTTCTTGAAAGTGACGTACTGCATGAACTGGCCGCATGGCTTGATGCCAATCCCGACGTCGCCATGGCCACCCCGCAGCTGTATTATCCCGACGGGCGAATCCAGCATCTCCCGCGGCGGAAACCCACGCCCTGGACGCTGTTTGCCCGTCAGCTTGCCCCACGCTTTCCCGGCTCTATGTTTGACCGCAGCGACCGTCATTACACCATGCAGGACGAAGATCTGACCCACCCGCGGCCGATCGAGTTCTGCACCGGCAGTTTTATGGCAGTCCGCACCGATGTTTTTCGGGAAATCGGCGGCTTTGATGAAAGCTACTTCATGTATGTGGAGGATGCGGACCTTACCCAAAAAGTTCTGCGCAAGGGCCAGGTTTATCTGGCCCCTCAATTCCGCGCGGTACATGCCTGGCATCGTGCCCCTGCCCGGGATGCCGGCAAATTCAAAATGCAGCTGGTCAGCATGATGCGCTATTTCAAAAAATGGGGCATCCAAAAAGGCTCCGTCTGATCAGATCCATTTCATCTCAGTTTTTGTAACTTGGGACAGCCGCTTCCAATGCGTGCTGTCCTTTTCTTTTGCATTTTATGAATGCTCGGCATGTACTTTTGCTTTTGCTGCTGGCACCTAATTCTGTTCTTCATCATTCGGCCGCTGAAACACCTTGTATTTGGCCGGCATCTTTGCTAAACTTGTATATATAAGATTTGCGGCTCGCAAGATATATGGGAGGAACAAAAATCAATGTTGTCTGATATTGAAATTGCCCAGGCTGCCAAAATGCAGCCCATCACCGAGATTGCCGACAAACTCGGTATCGATTCGGATTCCCTGATTCCTTACGGCAAATACAAAGCAAAAATCGACCATCATCTGATCCATTCCGACCGGAAAGACGGCCGCCTGATCCTTGTTACTGCAATCAGCCCCACCCCTGCCGGCGAAGGCAAAACCACCACCAGTGTCGGTCTGGCCGACGCCATGAATTCCCTGGGCAAAAAGACCATGCTCTGCCTGCGCGAGCCCTCTCTCGGCCCCGTGTTCGGCATGAAAGGCGGCGCCGCAGGCGGCGGTTACGCACAGGTCGTTCCTATGGAGGACATCAACCTGCATTTTACCGGCGACATTCACGCCATCGGCGCAGCAAACAACCTGCTTGCTGCCATGATCGACAACTCCATCCAGCAGGGCAATTCTCTGGGCATTGACCCCCGCCGCGTCACCTGGAAGCGCTGCATGGACATCAATGACCGTCAGCTCCGCTTTATCGTGGATGGTCTGGGCGGCAAAGTCAACGGCACTCCCCGCGAGGACGGTTTTGACATCACCGTTGCCAGCGAGATCATGGCCGTGTTCTGCCTTGCCACTGACCTGGAAGATTTGAAAGCGCGCCTTTCCCGCATCGTCTGTGCCTATACCTACGACGGCAAACCGGTTACCGCAGGTGATCTGGGTGCCGCCGGCGCACTGACCGCCCTTCTGAAAGATGCCATCGATCCCAACCTGGTTCAGACGCTGGAGAACAATCCCGCCATCATTCACGGTGGCCCCTTCGCCAACATTGCTCACGGCTGCAACAGCGTCATGGCCACCAAGCTGAGCCTTAAGCTGGCGGACTACGTTGTGACCGAAGCAGGGTTTGGTGCAGACCTCGGCGCAGAAAAGTTCCTCGACATTAAATGCCGTATGGCAGGTCTATCCCCCGACGCCGTCGTTCTGGTGGCCACCGTCCGCGCTTTGAAGCATCACGGCGGCTGCCCCCGCGCCGAGCTGAATACCCCCAATGCTGATTATGTCCGCAAGGGTATTGCCAACCTGGCCCGTCATATCGACAACCTGAAAGATCAGTTTGGCCTGTCTGTCTGCGTTGCCGTGAATGCTTTCCCCACCGATACGGAGGAGGAAGTTGAGGTCATCCGCAGCCTTTGCGCCGAAAAACAGGTCCCCTGCGCCCTGTCCGAGGTATTTGCCAAGGGCGGTGCCGGTGGTGTGGAACTGGCCAAGACCGTCCTTTCCATCATGGAGCCGCGTCCTATCCAGTTCACCTACGATCTGGAGCAGAGTCTGGCCGACAAGGTCAAGGCCGTCGCCCAGAAGATCTATCGTGCCGACGATGTCCGCTTTGCTCCTGCCGCTCAGAAAGCCCTCGACGAGTTCACTGCTATGGGATACGGCAACTTGCCTGTCTGCATTGCCAAAACGCAGTATTCGTTCAGCGATGATGCCTCTTTGCTGGCAGCTCCCGAACACTTCACCATGAACGTGCGTGAGGTCCGCCTCTCTGCTGGTGCCGGTTTTGTCGTAGTCATCTGCGGCAACATCATGACAATGCCCGGTCTGCCTCGTCACCCGGCCGCAATGGACATCGATTGCGATGCCCAGGGACGCATTACCGGTCTGTTCTGATTTTTCTTTCCCTCATACAAGATTTTCCCCGGCTGACCCGGCAGGTTGTTCCTGCTCTGGCAGCCGGGGCTTTTTGATACCAAAAACCGGCAGCCTTTTCGGGGCTGCCGGTTTTAATCATATGTCCGTATTCAGTTTTCTTCTTTACTTTCGGCCTGGTTCTCTGCCGAAGATGTATCCGCAGAAACTGCGCTTTCCTGGCTCGCCGTCTTTTGTTCCTTACGGAAACGCATCATAACCGGCTTCACATCCTCCGCCATTTGTCCGCCCGGAAGCGTTGCCCCGAACGAAGGCACAAAGCAGAACTTTCTGATTACAAAAATCAGACCGATGGATGCCACGCCCAAAAGGTTCTCAATGGCAGAGCCGTGACCCAAAATCATATTACGGGCAATGGCATACAGCAAAACTTCCAGCGCACTGCCCGGGCTGTGCTTGGCCAGCATCTTGATAAACTCAATACCAATTACAAGGTTGAACGCATGCCCCAAAAACGTCTGAAACGCCTCCGTGCTGGAACTGCTCCACAGGGTCAGCATTTCTTTTGCGACAGGAAGCGAGCTGATCAGCAGACCAAGCAGCACCAGGCAGGAAACCACAACCTCCAAAAGGCTGGCAAGCTCCGCCACCTGATCCCGCAGCGCAAACTTGATGCGTTCTTCCTGGCGATGCAGCTGTGTTCTGGTAATACGCCGCTTTGTCCGGGTATCCTTCATTCATATATCCCCCGTTTGTTTTTTATATCCTTCTCCTCCGCAGCTTTTATCGCCGCTGAAAGGATCTTCATAGTATTTTTTATTATATCAGGAACACCTTGAATACAGCAAGATTTTTTTACATTTTCCGGCCGGATCAGACGGACTTATCCTTAACGCTGTACGCAAAAAGGAGCCGCTTAAAAAAGCGGCTCCTTTTGCAGATTTTCCTTATTGCTCGATTGCTTTGACAACGCGGTTGAGATCATTTTCATCTTCGCAGACGATCTTGACCGGCTGACTGAAATCCAAGCTCATCAGGCCAAGAATGCTCTTGGCATCGGCAATGCTGCCCTTAACGTCATGCACGCCGACTTCGTTATAACACTTGGCAGCGGCAGACACGATCCCCTGGACTTCAGCAAAGTTGGAAACCTTGACTTGTCTTACCATAATAAATTCCCTCCATTTTTCCCATGCGGAGCCTGCGCACAACACAATGCGCCAAACCCTCCGCATCATCATTATAGCATCATTATGGTCTTTCGTGAGACAAGACAAGCTTTCGCCGTCTCTTTTCCGCATTTTACACAATCCGGTTTCAACATGCGCCCCATTTTCTTGTAAAAGCATCCGTTTTTATAGGGTTCTTTCCGATTTCACGTGCACGTTTTTGTCTTTTTGGACGTCATTTTTTGTATTATCGGATCGCATTTCGTTTTAATCAGTACCCAAACCAGATGTAATCCGTAACTTTTTTAACATCCATAGAACCGATTGTTCAACAATGTTCCATATCCAGCCCATGCATTCTCTGCGTTTGATGTACGTCAGGATTGTGCAATCCCCTTCATCGTCAGACCGATCCGCTTTTTCTTTACGTCAACGCTGATGACCTTGACCCGGACCACATCGCCCACTTTCAGTACCTCCCGCGGATGCTTGATATAGCGGTCGGTGATCTGGGAAATATGTACCAGTCCATCCTGATGCACTCCGATATCCACAAAGGCGCCAAAGTCGATGACATTGCGCACCGTGCCGGACAGTTCCATTCCCTCTTTCAGATCCTCCATCTGCATCACGTCACTGCGCAGCAGCGGCTTGGGCAGGCTGTCACGCACATCGCGGCCGGGCTTACGCAGTTCGGCCACAATATCCTTCAGGGTCGGTTCACCGATGCCAATTTTGGCGCAGAGATTAATTGCTCCCAGCGCGGATACTCTCTGTTCCAGATCGTTAAGCGCCGGGGTCCCGATGTCAGCCGTCCGGTATCCGCACTCTTCCAAAAGGGCGCGGGCCGCCGCATAGCTTTCAGGATGGACCGCGGTTTCGTCCAATTTATTTTTGGCACCGGGCAGACGCAAAAAGCCTGCGCACTGCTCATACGCTTTGGGCCCCAGACCTTTTACCTTTTTCAGTTCCGCACGGCTTGCAAAGGCGCCTTCGCTTTCTCTGCGCGCAACAATGTTTTTGGCGACCGTTGCTGTAACGCCCGCGACCCGGCGCAAAAGCGGTGCAGATGCGGTATTCAGATCCACGCCCACCGAGTTTACGCAGTCTTCCACAACGCCATCCAGAGTCTCGTTCAGCCGTTTCTGCGGCATATCATGCTGATACTGCCCCACGCCAACCGCCTTGGGATCAATTTTGACCAGTTCGGACAGCGGGTCCTGCAAACGGCGGGCGATGGACACCGCGCTGCGCAGATTCACATCGAACTGCGGGAACTCTTCTGCCGCCAGTTTGGAAGCAGAATACACGCTGGCTCCGGCCTCGCTGACGACCATGTACTGCAAACGCAGACCGTTGGACTGAGCCAGTTCCCGGATCACATCCGCGGCAAACTGTTCCGTTTCCCGCCCGGCCGTGCCGTTTCCGATGGCCAGAAGTTCCACCTTGTTTGCCAGGATCATCTTTTTAATAATGCCCTTGGCCTGCTCCACACGCTTGAATTCGGGAACGGGATAGACAACATTGGTGTCGAGCACCCGCCCGGTGGCATCCACCACCGCGACTTTGCAGCCCATACGGTATCCCGGGTCCAAGCCCATCACGACTTTACCACGGATCGGCGGCTGCATCAGAAGCTGGCGCAGATTCTCACCAAATACCTGGATGGCGCCCTCCGCGGCTTTGTCGGAAAGTTCTCCGCGAAGTTCCGTCTCCAGGCTGGGATGAATCAGACGCTTATAAGCATCCAGGGCCGCCGCTTCCACAATGGCAGCGCTTTCCCCGCCTTTACGGTGCACAAAAAGCTGCGCGGTGATGGCGGCGGCGCGTTCGCTTTCCACCTGAACGCTCACCTTCAAAAAGCCTTCCCGCTCTCCGCGGTCAAGGGCAAGCACCCGATGCCCCGGGATCTTGCCGATGGGCTCGGCGTAATCGTAATACTGGGCATAGACGCTGTCCTCGTCCTTTGCTTTGACGCTGCGCACCATGCCAAATGCACGATAGAACCGGCGCAGCTCTGCGCGGCAGCGTGCATCATCGGAGATCGTTTCCGCAAGAATGTCCTGTGCTCCGGCCAAAGCCGCGTCAGCATCCGGAACTTCCTCTCCAAGATACTGCTCCGCCAGAGCACGCGGGTCCACTGCTGCATCCTGTTTTAAGATGGCGTCCGCCAGGGGCTGCAGCCCGCGCGCCCGCGCAATGCTGGCACGGGTTTTGCGTTTGGGCTTATAGGGGCGGTAAATGTCCTCCACTTCCGCCAAAGTGCGGGCCTCGGCAAGGCTTTTCTGCAGTTCCGGGGTCATGGCGTCCTGCTCGGTAATGCTGCGGGTCACTTCTTCCTTGCGGGCATCCAGGCCGCGAAGATATTCCAGGCGTTCGCCCAGAGTACGCAGCACCTGGTCATCCATGGAGCCGGTCGCCTCTTTGCGGTAACGGGCAATAAACGGAATGGTATTTCCCTCATCGATCAGCGCCACAGCGCCGGCCACATTGGCAGGCACCAGGCCAAGTTCCTGTGCAAGCTGTTCGATATGATCGTTTTTCTGTGTCATGTGTTCTCCTTCGGTTGTTCCATAATATTCTCCGAACCTTCTTCCTGCGGTTCGGATCGCAGAATCGGCTTTACTTTCTGTTCAAAAGCCTCCGCTTCGTCAAGCGGGAGTTCCTCCCAAAGAGACTCAGGGATCTCCGCCGGCTCCGGCGACAGGCGACGACGACGGTCCAGCAGAAACATCACCAGCAAATAAACAGCATACAGCACAATCCCCGTCAGAGACAGTTTGATACCGGTATCCAGTCCCGGCGTCTCATATACAAAGGAGATTTCCGCATGCCCGGCCGGGACGCGAATCGCCATAAGGCCGTTATCCACCTTTTCAATCTGGGTGCTCTGCCCATTTACGGTAGCCGTGAAGCCATCGTCGTATGGGACACTGAAAAATACCAGTGTGCTCTCCTCATAATTCGTCACAGCTTCAAACCCGTAGTCATTGGCCGTAAAGGAAGTCACTCCGGCCGCGCGGCGGGCATTGCAGTCCTGTACATAAGAATCGTAATCCAGCGTTTCCAGTTCCTCGTCGCTGATGGGCTTAAGAAGCTCGCCATATTTTTCGATCTGTTCTCCGGTCAGAAGAATCGCACGCATAAGGGCATTACCTCGCTGCTCTTCCGCAATCCCTTCAAACTGATCCTGCGTCATATAGTACTCATAGGCAAAGCCCATGGGGACCCAGTTTTCGTTTTCGTAGATCTGGTAACTGGTTGTGGTCTCCGCCAGATTCCAGCCTTTCAGTGCCTCATCCTCCCAGGAGACCTGGTCGCTTTTGGGGACAAGGGTATAGCGAACACTCAAAAGCCCGCGCAGAGCATACAGTTCAAAATCCGGCTTGGAATTGACATCTCTGGTCACGCCAACCGTGGGATAGAATTCCAGAATGTGCGGCGCCACCGTAGAATGGAAAAACTGGATACAGCTCTGATCCAGCCAGATGCCCATATTGTTATAGCAATTATAGGCATCCAACCGGTAAAAGGCATCATCCGGCAAGACCGCATTGACCTCGTCCGCTTCCCGGTAGGTCTGCTGGACATATTCCGCGTCGTTGTACCACTGGGCATACTTGGCAATGGAAATATGGACGGTGCCGTACAAGAAACTGAACCCCAGCACGGCAGCCAGCAGGACCGGGAAATAATGCCTTGTATATCGAAAGAACCGCAAAATCAGCGCAAAGATCAACACGCCCAGTACGCTAATCCCGAAAATCGCCCAGAACCTTGCGGGATTATCCACAACGCCAAGGATAAAATTATCATCCTCATCCGCATTGGGAACCAGGGCAAATGCCACTGCCGATACCGTGAAAATCGCCACCAGCCGGTTTGCTCCCCAAAGGTTCGCCGTCTCATCCTGCAATGCCATGGCTGTTGCCCCGCAAAGCACGAGCAGCGGCATATAATACCATCTGGCATAGTAGCTGGAATTCAATGCGTAAAACAGGCTGTTCAGCCCCGGCACCAGCGCACATACCAGGCATATCTTCATAATGATGGTGAACGGATGCCGGCGTCGTTTGCGGCAAAATGCCAGCCCTGCCGCAATGCCGACCACCGGCAGATAGGCCGACATACTGGTCCATTTTGTGATGCCGGCGTTGAACATATCGGTCAGGTACGGTGCGTCCGGCATGAGGAACATGCTGTACAAAATAGCAAGGTACTGCTGCGAATTGCCATAGACAAGGTATCCGTACCCCGTAAAGGGATCGATGGTTCTGGGATTTTGCAGCAGGGACAGAATCGTCGGAACAAGGAGCACGCTTCCGGCCATACAGCCGATGACGGTTTCCAGCGCCAGTGTCCCGAACCTTTTGATGGTGATGGGATAGCGCCGTGTTGCCCACATGCAGATAAAATAGAGCAGCAGAAAAACCGCCTGCCCCGCAAAGAAGAAATAGTTGTTCAGCAGGCAGACTGCCACCCACGCCGGGAAACGTCCCTTTTTGCCGTCAATAGCAGTATCGTCCAAAGCGGCCAGCATGTACGGGAAAATGGCAGGCGCATCCAGAAAGAAATAGAAAAAGATGTTGTAGATATTGAATCCGCAGAAGGCATACAGGCATCCCGCCAACATCGCCATGCGCTGGTCCTTGGACCAGCGCCGCAGCCACAGATAGGCTCCGCTCCCCGCAACGGCAAACTTCAGGCACATCATGGGTGCCATCAGCCAGGGCATCCAGCGGGAAGGCAGCAAAATGGTCAGCCAGAAAAACGGGCTGCCCAAAGAGTAGTAGGAATACGCGTTGACAAAACCGCTGCCCAGATCCGTGGCCCAGCTGAACGTCCCGCCATCTTTTACAAACTGGTTGGTGTACTGATAAAAGGGGATCATCTGGTCGTTGAAATCCCCGGCGTAACGGAAGAAATCCCCCTGGCTTGCATCGATAATGCAATGGGGTAAAAACAAAGCCGCCGCAAGGCCGAGGCAGACGAAAAATGTGCGCCAATACCAGGATTTTTGCTTTTGGAGCGTTTGCATCTTGGATTGCCTCCTCGTTCGTTTTCCCTGCCAAACGGCAAAAAGCTTTTTGTCAAACCCGGTTGTGTGGTATACTGAAACAAGTGAAACACCGCCGCGGGCCACGCAGCCCGGAAAGGATCGTATCGACGATGAAAACATTTCCCTTTAATGCCTTGTTAGGCCGAATGAAATACATCACTCGCTGGAGCCTGATGCACAACAGCCGCCCCGAAAGCCTGAGCGAACATACCGCCGACACCGCACTGATTGCCCATATGCTGTGCCGCATTGCTCAGCACTGTACTCACACCGGCAGCGGCATCCGGCCGGATACGGTAGCCACAGCAGCATTATACCATGACGCGCCCGAAATTTTAACCGGAGATATGCCGACGCCTGTAAAATATAAAAACGATGCCCTGCGCACCGCCTACAAGGCAGTGGAGGCGGAAAGCGCCCATGCCATGGCCGGCTTGCTGCCGGAGGAAATCTCTGCCGAGACCGAGCTCTACCTGACCGGCGCGATCCTGACGGATGCCGAGCGAAAACTCCTCAAAGCTGCAGACCGGTTGTCCGCGCTCATCAAATGTATTGAGGAATGTCAGAGCGGCAACCGTGAGTTTGAGGCAGCCCGCCGCCAGCAGGAAGCCGCCTTGCATGAAATGAACTGTCCCGAGGCAGAGTATTTTATGGAGCACATGCTTCCCTGCTATACCCAGAACCTGGACGAGCTGACACGCGGGCGTTTTTAAGCGGTCATTTTCTCGCAATCAGTCCTGTGCACGATAAACGGCCTCGATCAGGCGGTCCACATCCTCAAAATGGCTCAGTGTCGCACAGGCTCTGCGAAGCGCCGCAGCGCCGCGCAACCCGCGCATATAATGGATAGCCTGGCTGCGGGCCTGCGCCATGGCAGTCCACTCCCCTTTGCGCTCACACATATCGTAGATCTGCTCACGCAGCGTCTGCATTTTCTGCCGCAAGGTGGGTTTGGGTGGAGCAACTTCTCCCAGCAGTGCGGCCCGTATTTCTCCAAACAGCCAGGGATCGCCCAGCGCTCCGCGGCCTACCATCACGCCGTCACAGCCCGTCTGTTCGATCATATTCAGAGCATCCTCCGCCGAGGTGATGTCTCCGTTGCCCAGCACCGGAATGCTGACCGCCTGCTTGACTGCCCGGATCACTCCGGGGTCAATCGGCGGAATATACATCTGCTCCCTGGTGCGGGCATGTACAGTCACCAGCGCGGCACCATTGGCCTCGCACTGCTTCGCCACTTCCACGGCAGTCAGGTGCTCCTCATCCCAGCCAGCGCGCATTTTGACTGTGACCGGCGTTCCTTCCGCAGCTTCCACCGCCGCATGGACCATCCGGCCGCACAGTTCCGGGGTCAGCATCAGTTTGCTGCCTGCGCCACCGCCTGTGATCTTGGGAGCCGGGCATCCCATATTGATATCGATGATATCAAACGTCACGCCTTTTTCCCGGATGATGCGCACAGCCTCCCCCAGGGTCTCCGGCTCTGCGCCGAACAGCTGTACCGCATAAATGCCGTGGGGGTCTTTGTCCCGCAAAAGCCCCACACTTTTCTGATCCCCATAGGTAATTGCCTTTGCGCTGGCCATTTCGCTCACCGTGTAGGCTGCGCCGTGATCCGCCATCAGATGCCGGCAGGATGCATCGGTGAATCCTGCCATGGGGGCAAACACTGCTCCTGTCGGGATTTCCAGGCTGCCAATGCGTATCGTCATCCGGTTTTCTCTCCGTTTCCTGTGATATGATTCAAAACCATTTTATTGTACCACAATACGCACACCGTGACAATTTGTGGTATACTGAAAAAGTATCTTTATCTTTGTTTTTACAACTGCATTTCTATCGGCATATTCCATAAATGCTTTTGTACCGCGTGTACACTAGACGATCAGGAGGACACCATACTATGAAACTACTTGTCCTGGACGGCAACAGCCTGGTGAACCGGGCTTTCTTCGGCATCAAAGTCCTTACGACCAAAGACGGCCGCTACACCAATGCGATCTATGGCTTCCAGAACATTCTGCTCAATCTTCTCTCCGCCCACAAGCCCGATGCCGTTGCGATTGCCTGGGATGAAAAGGCTCCCACCTTCCGACATACGGCATACGACGGCTACAAGGCCACCCGCCACGGCATGCCCGCGGAGCTTGCCGAGCAGATGCCCGTTTTGAAAGAGCTTTTGAACGATCTCGGTTTTGTCCAGGTCAGCAAGCCCGGCTGGGAAGCCGACGATATCCTTGGCACCCTTGCTGTCGCCTGCGAAAAAGAGGGCGGGACCACTCTGCTGGCCACCGGCGACCGCGACAGCCTGCAGCTAGTGGATGCCTCCACCACCGTACTGCTGGCAACCAACAAAGAAACCATCGCCATGGACGAGGCCGCCATCCAGGAAAAATACGGCGTGACCCCGCCCCAACTGATCGAAGTAAAAAGCCTGATGGGCGATGCTTCCGATAACATTCCCGGCGTTGCCGGTATCGGCGAAAAGACTGCACTTTCCCTGATTCAAAAATTCGGCAGCCTGGAAAACGTTTATCAGAACATCGACGACAAGGCGATCAAACCCAAACAGCGCGAAAACCTCATCAACCACCGCCAGGAAGCCGAACTTTCCCATATGCTGGGCACCATCCGGCGTGACGCTCCCATTGATACTGTCCCGCAGAGCTATCTGCGCACCGAGGGCGATCCCGCCGCAGCCGCAAAATTGCTGGCAGATCTGGAGATGCACAAGCTGGTGGAGCGCTGGGGATTGAATGAGGCTTCCGCTGCCGCCTCGCCGGAAGTTCCTCTGGCCGCGCTGGAGGCAGAGCCCATGCCGTTCCTCATTTCCGGGCGCTGCTATCTCGCCCGTACCGTCCAGAAAGATGCGCCCGGCCGCTGGTATGCCGTTCAGGTCGAGCCCGAACCTGCCGTATACTCCCTGGACGAAAACCGCCTGGCTGCGCTTCTGGACGACGGCTGTACCGAGGTTTGGGCCTTCGATGCCAAACCGTTGTTCCGTCTTGCCCTGGAAAACGGCGGTGTCGGTTCCTCCATCCGCTTTGACGGCAAGCTGGCCGCCTATCTTCTGAATCCTTCCGCCAGCCGGTATGAGGTTTCTTCCCTTGCTGCGGAGTACGGCATTGCCCCGTCTTTTGCCTGCGAGGAATATCCCGACGCGGCTGTCCTCCCGGCGCTGTGCCAGGCTCTGCATTCCCATCTGGAAGAACAGGCCATGCTGCAGCTGCATGACGAGATCGAGCTTCCGCTCGCCCGCGTCCTTGCGGATATGGAACGGATCGGATTTTCTGTGGATGCTGACGGAATCCGCTCCTTCGGGCAGGAACTGACTGCCGAACTGGAGCAGATCCTTGAGCGCATTTACCGGGAAGTGGGATACACCTTCAACCTCAACAGCCCCAAACAGCTTGGAGAAGCGTTGTTTGAAAAACTGGGCCTGCCGCCCCGCAAAAAGACAAAAAGCGGATATTCCACCGACGCCGAGACGCTGGAAAGCCTGCGCCCGTACAGCCCGGTCATCGATGACATCCTGCAATACCGCACCTATCAGAAACTCAACTCCACTTATGTGGAAGGGTTGCTCAAGGCGATCGGTCCCGACGGCCGCATCCATTCCACCTTTATCCAGACGGAAGCCCGTACCGGACGTATCAGTTCCACCGAACCCAATCTGCAGAACATCCCCATCCGTACCGAGCTGGGCAGCCGTCTGCGGGGATTCTTTGTAGCGTCGGAGGGCTGTGAACTGGTAGACGCCGACTACTCCCAGATCGAACTGCGCATTCTCGCGCACATCACCGGGGACGAGGCCATGCAGCATGCGTTCCAGACCGGCGCGGACATCCATCGGTCCACCGCTGCCAAGATTTATGGCATCCCGCCGGAGGACGTGACCCACGATCTGCGCACTTCCGCCAAGGCGATCAATTTCGGCATCATGTACGGCAAGGGCGCCTTCTCTCTCAGCCGGGATCTGAATGTCCCTGTCAAGGAGGCAGAGACCTTCCTCAAAACCTACCTCGACACCTTCCCCAAAGTAGACGGCTATATGAAAGACTGCATCGCTCAGGCAAAGGAGTCCGGCTATGTGTCCACCCTGTTCGGACGCCGCCGTCCTCTGCCCGAGCTGGCAAGTTCCAACTTCCAGGTCCGTTCCAGCGGTGAGCGTATGGCGCGAAATACGCCGATTCAGGGGACCGCCGCTGACATTATCAAACTGGCCATGGTGCATGTATGGCAAAGTCTCCGCGACGAAGGGCTGAACGCTCGTCTTTTGCTGCAGGTTCACGACGAATTGATCGTGGAAGCCCCCGCCAATGAGATCGACCGGGTCAAGCAGCTGCTGAAAGAGAAGATGGAGCAGGTGGTCAATTATTCGGTCCCGCTGACTGCCGATGTGGGCACCGGAAAGACCTGGCTGGAGGCCCACTGACCCCCGCAAGCAAACCACTTTACACCACATTTTCTATCACCTCAAGTTGTAAAGTTGTGTCGCTTTACAGTAAAATTTGTCGTATATCAGTCATTTTTTGTCACGCGTCATAAGACTTCGTAAGAATGGTCGGTGATTTTTCCTATGTATATCCTTGGTATTGAGTCCACCTGTGATGAGACTGCCGCAGCCATCGTGCAGGATGGGCACACGCTGGTTTCCAACGTGATCAGCACCAGCGTGAAAGAGCAGGCCCTGTATGGCGGCGTTGTTCCGGAAATTGCAAGCCGCCGCCACGTGGAATATATCAGCGCCACCGTGGAACAGGCTCTGGCCGATGCTTCCATGCAAATTGATGACATTGACGCAGTTGCCGTCACCTTTGCCCCCGGTCTGATCGGTGCGGTTCTGGTAGGCGTCAACTTCGCCAAAGGCCTTGCCTATTCCGCCGGTAAACCGCTGGTTCCGGTCCATCATCTGCGGGGGCATATCGCTGCAAACTATCTGACTCATCCTGATTTGAAGCCGCCGTTTCTCTGTCTGGTCGCCAGCGGCGGACACAGCCATATCGTTATGGTGGAGGACTGGTGCCGCTATCGGGTGTTGGGCCGCACCGTTGACGACGCGGCAGGCGAAGCCTTTGACAAAGTCGCACGCACATTGGGACTTCCCTATCCCGGCGGCCCCAGCGTTTCCGCCGCAGCCAAAGACGGCGATCCCCATGCTTACCGCCTGCCGACACCTCACGTGGAAGGAAAATACAACGTCAGTTTTTCCGGCCTGAAAACGGCAGTCATCAATGAAGTCCACACCGCCTCCCAGCGCGGGGAAACCATCAACGTTGCGGATATGGCAGCCAGCTTCCAGGAACGTATTGCCCAGATCCTGGCCAAAAAGCTTCTGACTGCCGCCGCAGATACCGGTGCAAAGGTCGTCTGCCTTGCCGGAGGAGTCGCCGCCAACGGACGTCTGCGCCAGTTGGTCAACGACGGCGTCCAGAAACTGGGGGCAAAAGTTTACTTACCGGAACTGAAATACTGTGGAGACAACGGCGCCATGATTGCTGCCCAGGGATACTATGAATACCTGGACGGCAACATTGCAGGGCTGGACCTCAACGGCCTGCCCACGCTCCCCATTGATTACCGCTGATTTTGCCCTTCCCGTTTCGGGGAGCCAATGTAATCTCAATCCGCACACAAATCTTATTTCGCCATAGCAAAACAGGATACCGCTCGATACATTTTGAGCGGTATCCTGTTTTTGTATTTTCCGAGCGGCCGCTCCCGTATTTTGTCTTGGCCCCCTGCTTTTGGCGCGGTCCTCTTCACTTTTGCGACAGTTTTGCCCCTATTCTTACTTGGGCAGTACAGAACCTCCCGCACCGCGTCATATTAAGGTGGTGCTTTGTTTCCCTCATTTTTTCCGAAGGAATTGAATACACTGAAAAAGCCCCACCGCCGGGCGTCATTTCCTTCGGACAAGGAGGGTTCCCGCATGAAAACCGTGATCTATCTCGACGTACTGCTTCTGGTCAACTTTCTTGCGGGATATTTTCTGCTCCTGGCCGCCGGTCTGTTGTCCGGGTGTGCAGCCCGCCTGCCGCGCCTGCTGTTGGCCTCCGCACTGGCCGCACTCTCCTCGCTGATCCTGTTTCTACCGGAGCTTCCCTACGCAGTACAGCTTCTGTATAAATTTTTGAGCGGCGGCTGCATCATCCTGGCAGCCTTTGGCTTTCGCTCCTTCCGGCGTTTTTTCTGTGCATTGTTATGGTACGTCATGCTCAACTTGCTGTTGGCGGGATTGTCGCTGCTTGTCATCCTGCAAACAGACACCCCGTTTCTGCAAACCAACAATCTGTCGGTATACCTGCGGATTTCCCCGCTGTTGCTGCTGTTTCTTGCCGGCGGATGCTGTCTGTGTGCCGAACTGGTACTGCGCATTGTCCCAAGACATCCTCCTTCCAGCGAATCCATCGGACTGGAACTGGAACTGTGCGGGACCAAAGTCTGCCTGCGCGCCATGCTGGATACCGGCTGTCATTTAAGCGATCCCATTACCTGCCTGCCGGTCTTGCTGGTCAGTTTTCCGGATGCAGAAACCCGTCTTCCCGCAACTGTGCGGGAATTTCTTTCCGCCTGGTTTGACGGTCTCGCCCCCTCGGAACCACCCGAGGGGCTGCGTTTTCGGGTGATTCCCTGCACTACCGCGGAGGAAGCCACGATTTTGCCCGGCTTTGCCGTGGGGCGCATTGGTCTGATCTCGTCCAAGGGGGTTGTTTCCCTGGATCGCACCGCAGTTGCTTTTTCCCGCCAGAGTTTCGGGAGCGAAGCCTACGAGGCACTGTATGGTTCAGATTTTTTATAGACAAAGTATCCCGTTTTTTTCCGCCCGGTCCGTCTCTCATTCCCAAAGGAGGTTCCCAAAATGAACATTGACCAGATCAAAGCGCAGCTATACCGGTTTCTTTTGCACCTGAATGCACCGCAGACACTTCACTACATCAACGGTCCGGATACACTGCCTCCGCCTCTGTCTCCCGAAGAGGAGCGAAAGGTTTTTTCCGATCTCGCCAGCGGACATCCGGGCGCCCGGGATACCCTTATCACACATAATTTGCGGCTGGTCGTGTACATTGCCAAAAAATTCGAGAGTTCCTCCGCAGGTGTTGAGGACATGATTTCCATCGGTACCATCGGACTGATCAAAGCGGTAAACACCTTCGAGCCGGAAAAGAACATCAAACTTGCCACCTATGCCAGCCGGTGCATCGAAAACGAGATTCTCATGTATCTGCGCAAAGGTTCCAATCGCCGTCAGGATGCCAGCATTGACGAGCCGCTCAACACCGACTCTGACGGCAACGAGCTGCTTCTTGTGGATATCCTTGTCAGCGAGGATGCCCAGGTCGGAGAAGAACTGGAAAAAAGTGCGGAGCGTGCGGCACTGCGACGCGCCGTGGAACGGTTGGCACCCCGGGAGCGCCAGATCATGGAACTGCGTTTTGGCCTGGACAGCGGCGTTGAACACACGCAAAAAGAAGTCGCGGATATTATCGGAATTTCTCAAAGCTACATTTCGCGCCTGGAAAAGAGAATCATCAAACGCCTTCGCCGCGAGATGGAGGCTGCCGTCTGAAGTATTTGCCTCTTCTGTATAATAAAAGACCGACCGGAGCCCCACATGCTTACCGGTCGGCCTTTTTATTATCGTTCGTATACCGCGTTGGACTCCGTCACAAACTGCTGCGAAACCCCGCCCATCAGATTCATTTCTGCCCCGGGCGCGAACACCGCATAGTCAAATCCGTTCTTGGTCCAGTTCAGGATAGACGCCTGACCCGGCGACTGCTGAAGCGTGACATCCACATCTCCCACGTTATAGCTTCCCAGGCTCTGATAATTGAAGCCTGCATATTTTTCGGGAACCTGAAGATTTCCGACAGGTGCAACGCGGAATGTGACATCGTTGCTGTATGCAACCGCATACTCCACTTCTGCAATTTCCCCATCCACCAGCCAGTAGCGGGTCGGTGTCAGAATATCATCGTCCGGCAGGCTCACCAGCTGAAATCCGGCGGAGCGCGTGTAGTCCGGCTTGAGATATTCCACATGAACCTCCTGCCCGGTCTTTTTCCGGTTACGCAAAGCATAACTCACAGCAGCCAGCGCAATGGCCAAACCGACTGACAGCGCCACAAATACGGCCAGAAGAATGCCCCAGATTGTTGTTTGCTCCATTGTTCACCCCTCCCTCATTGCCATACTATGTTTGGCCCACTTTGCTTGTGAAAAATTGGAAGGAGTTTTTCTGTCTGCCTCTTTTATTCCCCGCCCATACTGTCTGTACAGACAGGAGGACACTGAAATGTATGCAGGAAAAGTAGAAATCTGCGGGGTGAATACCGCACAGCTCCCTGTTTTGAGCGAAAAAGAAAAGACAGAACTTCTGGCAGCTGCGCGAAACGGCGACAGCAATGCCCGCCAGCAAATGATTCAGGGAAACCTGCGCCTGGTTTTAAGCGTCGTGCAAAAATTTTCCAGCCGCGGAGAAAATCTCGATGACTTGTTTCAGGTGGGCTGTATCGGTCTGATCAAGGCGATCGATCATTTTGACCCCACACTGAATGTCCGTTTTTCAACCTATGGTGTTCCCATGATTGTCGGCGAGATCCGGCGCTTCCTCAGGGACAACAATCCCGTGCGCGTCAGCCGCTCCATCCGCGATCTGGCCTACAAATCCATGCAGGCCAGGGAATTGATCCAGCAAAAAACCGGCCGCGAACCCCGTATCAGCGAAATTGCCGATGCCGTCAGTTCCTCACCTGAAAGTGTCGCTATGGCTTTGGAGTCCGTGGTCGAACCGGCAAGCCTGTATGAATCTGCTTATTCCGACGGTGATGACACCGTTTCCATCATGGACCAGGTCAACGAAGGCAGCAACGAGGAAAGCTGGATCAGCGACATCATGTTTCGCGACACCGTGCGTGCGCTGAGTCCGCGAGAGAAGAAAATCATCTCCCTGCGTTATCTCTGTGGGAAAACCCAGATGCAGGTTGCAAGGGAAATCGGCATCAGTCAGGCGCAGGTCAGCCGCCTGGAAAAAAACGCTCTGCGCCAGATCAAAGAGCAAATCTCCACTTGCTGACCACACTTACCCAAACCTTTTATGGTATATCGCGGCAGAAAAGCGGCCTCCTGATCGGGATGGGAAACGGTTCGACCGATTACCGATGGCTGAATAACTCACTGCCGCCTGTACAATTCAATTCGGCCTTGCTTTCGGCGTCAATATCGCCTTTGCGCTTACCCGAAGGTCACGCACCAATAAGTAGCACCGCCTTCTTCAAACTCACA
This sequence comes from Candidatus Gemmiger faecavium, assembly GCA_019114415.1. Lineage (GTDB taxonomy): Bacteria > Bacillota > Clostridia > Oscillospirales > Ruminococcaceae > Gemmiger > Gemmiger faecavium. The sequence goes on from DXFO01000038.1 coordinate 119,462, forward strand.
AGCAATCCCACATACCGTATAGCCAGGGTCAGTCATTGCCGCATAATGACCAGGACTAGCAGCCCAGGCATCAACAACAGATTGCGCAGAGTTGTAGTTCTGAGCAATGATTTCCGGAGTTTGATAACCGTCATGACTCATCGTTCCTGCACGTACCATGTCAAGCACTCTCGTATCGGCAATTTGCGACAATCCGCTATCTACAGACAACGGTGCCACACCGACGGCTGCTCTGTATGCATTGATGTTTTCGAGTGTTGCCCAATAGGCATCATCTGTCGAATCAATATGCCACCACTCTTGCGTACCTGCGGCAAGATTGAACGGAATCGCTCCGTATGCGGTGCTTGTTGCCGTCTGGGAAGAATCGCTTGTTCCCGCAGACGGGTTGCCGGACGACTTGCTGCTAACGGTCACATCGCACGTTGCGCTGGTGTTGCCGATGGTGGCGGTAATCGTTGCCGTTCCATCTGCGACAGCAGTCACATTGCCTTCCTGATCAACCGTCGCAACGGCCTCGTCGGTGGAAGTCCAAGTCATTCCGGAGATATCTGCATCTTCAGGTGAAACGGCGACAGACAAAGTGCCGGTTGCTCCGGGCTTCATGGTCATGGAACTCTTAGACATGTCCATGGACTCGATCGCCGGCGTGACGATGACATGGCAGGTAGCAGCCAACCCGGTATCTGCAATGATAGCGGTGACATCCACCTCACCAGCAGCAATAGCAGTGATGTAACCGGTATTGTCGACAGTGGCAATGGCTTCGTCAGAGGAGGAATACTCGATAACAACATCCGTTGCATCTTCGGGGGTCACAGTTGCTTCAATAGAAGCGTTGATGTTGTCTCCCATCGAAAGAGTCACAGAATCCGGCACGGAAATACCGGTAGGCGTAACGACAACAGTAATGACACCGCTGTCGTAAATTTTGCCGTCTTCACTGGACAAAGCGACCTCCGCCGTACCGGCACTCACAGCAACAAGATTGCCGTGCTCATCGACCATTACAATACTGGGATCGCTGGAGGAGTAACTCAGCTTAAGGGCTTCTACCTTCTTGTCGATTTCAGCCTGCTCAGGAGTGGCACCACTATACGCGTACTCCGGAGTAGCCATGGACGTACTTCCTTTTTCCATGGTTTCGGGCAGCTCCAACGTCACACCAGTGATGCTGGAACTGCAGCCAGTCATAACCATCACACAGGCCGCAGCCAGTGCACAAATTTTCGCACGAATTTTCTTCACTTTTATCACCTCATAGTATTTGTCAGCCAGATCCTGTTCACTTCACACCGCGATTGTCTCTCATAACACTTTATTTATAGGCAATACTTTTTGTCCAGTTAAATACAGTTTTATATTTAATTTTTCCTCCCTCCGCCACATAGACGAATGGGAAATCGGTATGGTTTTACAAATCCAAAAAATGTAGAGAAAAATTCCAGCACAAGTTGTCAAGCTATATAGTTATAGTGAAAATTGCAATACCATCCGATGGTTTGACCAGCACCCTCGTCCCTGCCATTTTTTTGTAAATTTGAATCACACACTTAGGAATCGCGGCAGAAAAACAGTACCACCGGGACGAGTGTGGCTGAAGCTGATGGCCATTTCCTTGGCGCGGGCATTGGCGGCCTCCTGAACCGCAGTTTCGGTTTCAATATCTTCCAGACCGTTTTTTATGTGCTGTTTAGAGAAGCGGAAGTATCCCAAGGATAACACCAGCGCTTCTCTCATCGCGGGCAAACAAGAATCCACGCGTGTCCCATCAGCTCTACGAGAGTGCGACGTGACATATAAAGAAGAATCCCTCGGTCGCCATTTGACGTCGAGGGGATTTCTTCTTTTATCCCTTGTTTTCCGCTCTTCTCATCTCCTCATCAAACTTCAGGATGAGAAAA
>DXFO01000039.1 GCA_019114415.1 Candidatus Gemmiger faecavium
CTGGGCGGCGACGACTTCGACCAGCGCATCATCGACTGGATGGCCGAGGACTTCAAGCGCGAGAACAACATCGACCTGCGCAACGACAAGATGGCTGCCCAGCGTCTGAAGGAAGCTGCTGAGAAGGCCAAGATCGAGCTGTCCAGCGCCACTTCCACCAACATCAACCTGCCCTTCATCACCGCGGACGCCAACGGCCCCAAGCATCTGGACATGACCCTGACCCGCGCCAAGTTCAATGAGCTGACCGCTGATCTGGTCGACCGCACCATGACCCCCGTCCGCAAGGCTCTGGCCGACGCCGGCCTGCAGGCTTCCGACCTGAAGAAGGTCCTGATGGTCGGCGGTTCTACCCGTATCCCCGCTGTCTACGACGCTGTCAAGAAGGAGCTCAACTGCGAGCCGTTCAAGGGCATCAACCCCGACGAGTGCGTTGCTGTGGGCGCTGCCATCCAGGGCGGCGTTCTGCAGGGCGACGTCAAGGGCCTGCTGCTGCTGGACGTCACTCCCCTGAGCCTGGGCATCGAGACCCTGGGCGGCGTCTGCACCAAGATCATCGAGCGCAACACCACCATCCCCACCAAGAAGAGCCAGGTGTTCTCCACTGCGGCCGACAACCAGCCCAGCGTTGAGGTCAACGTCCTGCAGGGCGAGCGTGAGTTTGCCCGCGACAACAAGAGCCTGGGAACCTTCCATCTGGACGGCATCGCTCCGGCGCCCCGCGGCGTGCCTCAGATCGAAGTCACCTTCGATATTGATGCCAACGGCATCGTCCATGTCAGCGCCAAGGATCTGGGCACCGGCAAGGAGCAGAGCATTACCATCACCGCTTCCACCAACATGAGCAAGGAAGACATCGACAAGGCCGTCAAGGACGCCGAGCAGTACGCTGCCGAGGACAAGAAGCGCCGTGAGGAAGTGGATGTCCGCAACAACGCTGACCAGATGGTCTTCCAGACCGAGAAGGCCATGGGCGAGTTCGGCGACAAGATCTCCGCTTCCGAGAAGAGCGACATCGAGACCAAGGTCAGCGCCCTGAAAGAGGCTCTGAAGTCCGGCACCATCGATGACATCAAGGCCAAGCAGGAAGAGCTGCAGAAGGCATTCTACGCTGTCAGCGAAAAGGTCTATCAGCAGGCTGCCCAGGCCCAGCAGGCACAGCAGCCCGGCACTGACCCCAACGCGGGTGCTCAGGGCGGCGCTTCCAAGAGCGATGACGGCGCCGTTGACGCCGACTTCCACGAGGTCTGATTTACAAAACCTGTGACGGGGACCCAGGCGACGGAACAGGCGGCCGCCGTCCGGCGTGCCGCAAAGCCCGGCGCCGTCCCTGAAACTGAGAGATGAACCCACTGGCCGTCGCCGGCAATTCTGCCCGGCGGCGGCCCTTGTGGGGTTTAACAGCCAATCACTGAACCTGCTTTGACAGGCGCCGTCGTGCGCCGGTGGGGACAGCGAATGGAAAGGTGTGATTGTATGGCAGATAAAAGAGATTACTACGAAGTCCTGGGCGTCGGCAAAAACGCCAGCGACAACGAGATCAAAAGCGCCTACCGCAAACTTGCCAAAAAGTACCACCCTGACCTGAACCCCGGCGACAAGGAAGCCGAGGAAAAGTTCAAGGAGGTCAACGAAGCCAACGACGTTCTGTCCGACCCGGAAAAGCGCAAGCGCTATGACCAGTTCGGCTTTGCGGGCGTCGATCCCAACTATGCGGCCAGCCAGGGCCAGGGCGGCTTTGGCGGCGGCTTCGGCGGCGTGGACCTGGGCGATATTTTCGGTGACATTTTCGGCGGCAGCTTTGGCGGCGGTTTCGGCGGTTTTGGCGGCGGCCGGACCAACCCCAACGCCCCCCGCAAGGGCCATGACATCCAGGCCAGCGTCATCCTCACCTTTGAGGAGGCTGCCCACGGATGCAGCAAGACCGTTACCATCAACCGGCAGGAGACCTGCCACGACTGCAACGGCACCGGCGCGGAGCGGGGCACCAGTCCCGAGACCTGCCCCCACTGCGGCGGCCGGGGCTATGTGGTGACCCAGCAGCGCACCCCCTTTGGCGTGATGCAGAGCCAGCAGCCCTGCAGCCACTGCGGCGGCCGGGGCACCATCATCAAGAACCCCTGCCACACCTGCCGCGGCACCGGCAAGACCGGTTCCCGCAAAACGCTGGAGGTCCGCATTCCCGCGGGTATCGACGATGATCAGAACATCGCGCTGCGCGGTCAGGGCGACGCCGGTACCAACGGCGGCCCGGCCGGTGATGTAATCGTCCATGTCACCGTCAAGCCCGACCCCGTCTTTGAGCGGGACGGCTTTGACGTGTGGGTCCATGAACCCATCACCTTCAGCCAGGCGGTCCTGGGCGCCGAAATCACGGTGCCCACTGTGGACGGCAAGGTGGCCTACCGCATTCCGGAAGGTACCCAGAGCGGCACCAAGTTCCGTCTGCGGGGCAAGGGCATCCAGTACCTCAATGGCAGAGGCCGCGGCGACCAGTACGTGGTGGTGGATGTGGAAATCCCCAAAAAGCTGACCAAGGCCCAGCGTGACGCCCTCAAGACCTTTGAGGACTCCCTGCGCGAGGAAAACTACGAAAAGCGCAAAGGCTTTTTTAAGAACCTGAAAGACCGCTTCATGTGACCTGTTACGGCGCAGTCTGGCACCGCGATCCTGCGGTCGCGCGGTCACGACCCTGACAGCGGGGAAGTGCCCCAAGACATATCCCGGGCAAACAGATCGGCCCGCACTCCATGGCAGAAACACTGCCGGAGTGCGGGCCGATTTTTTTGCTGTCTTTATAAGCCGGGGTTCATACCGGGGCGGGGAAAATCATTTCCACAGCCCCTGCGGATAGGTCCCGGCGTCGGTCATGGCCTGGAGCGCGGCCATCAGGGCGGGTTTGTCCTCCCGGTAGGTGATGCCGTACCACTTGTCGGTGCTGGTCAAAACCTTTACCTCGGCGCGGCCGTCCGCCAGCGCCGCAGAGACGACGCTGGGCAGGTAATACTCACACTTGAGAGGATTGACGGGCAGGTTCTGTCGCAGGAAATCCGCAAAGCCCTGCTGTGCCGCTGTGACAAAGCTGCGGGTAAAGCCCCACAGGTTCATGCTGACCAGGGAATCGCCGGGCAGCTCCGTCCAGGTCTTGCCCTCGTCCTCGGTGTAGGCGATGGCATCGCCCTTGGGCTCGATGCGGGTGCGCTCGGTGACCGAGACCAGGTTGCCCGCCGCGTCGGTCTCGCAGACGCCGCGGCTGACCGAACCGTTCTCGCTCACCGTGTTTTTCAGGTGGAACCCGACCATGGCCCAGGCAAACTTGTCTCCGTCCTCGTGGGTGGACAGGTATTCATAGATCAGGCGGAAGCAGGTGGGGCCGTAATAGTCGTCGGCATTGATGACCGCAAAGGGGGCGTCGATGCACTCTGCCGCAGACAGCACCGCGTGGGCGGTACCCCAGGGTTTGACGCGGCCTTCCGGCACGGCAAAGCCCTCCGGCAGGATGTCCAGCTGCTGAAAGGCATAGCGGACCTCCAGCCCGGCCTGCTCGGCCCGGGCGCCTACCGTGCGCTTGAAATCCTCCTCGATCTCATGCTTGATGATGAACACTACGGTGGAAAATCCCGCCCGGCGGGCGTCGTACAGGCTGTAATCCAAAATAGCCTCGCCGCAGGGGCCAACCGGGTCGATCTGCTTCAGCCCGCCGTAACGGCTGCCCATGCCCGCTGCCATAACTACCAGGATCGGTTTGTTGCTCATTGCCAAAACTCCTTTTTTCAGCCCCGCTGCCGCATGACCGGACAGGGAGACGGTGGTCTGCTTTTATCATACACGCAGGAAACGCCGGATGCAAGTTGTTCGCCCTGGTTCTGCAAACAGAAATCACGTTTTGTCAGTAGCGTTTTTTGCGCAGGAATGCTATAATGCAGTCAATCAGAATGTTGTTTCCGGCAGAACGGTAGCCGATGAAAACAATGGACAAAATTGACAAAAATGTATAAAATGTGCGGCCGCTTGTGATATAATGGAAAGACATCAGACAGGAGGAAAAACACCATGCGCAGTGAAGCAAAAGCTCTTGTTCTGGCAGGCGGCGGCGCCAAAGGCAGCTACCAGGTGGGCGTTTACCGTGCCCTGCGGGAGGTGGGCTGGCTGCCTGACATCATCACCGGCACCAGTGTGGGCTCCTTGAACGGCGCGCTGTTCGTGATGGACCATCTGGATGAGGCGGAACAGCTGTGGCGCACGCTGGACGTCCACGGCGTGCTGGAAGTCCCCCAGGGCAAAAAGCCGGAGGAACTGCGCAGCTTTCTTTTGGATGTCCTGCGCAAGGGCGGCCTGAACATTGACCCGTTGGGAGACACCATCGACGACTATCTGGACGAGGAAGAAATGCGGGGTTCCGCCGTCCGTTACGGTCTGGTCATGACCGAGATGAATACCCTGCGCTCCCACCAGTATACCCTGGAGGAGATCCCCCGGGGCCGCCTGAAAGAGTATATGATGGCGTCCAGTGCCTGTTTCCCGGCCCTGCGCCCCCAGGAGATCGACGGCGTCAAATACATCGACGGCGGCTGGAGCGACAATATGCCCATGCACCTTGCGGCGCGGATGGGCGCCACCGAGCTGATCGCGGTGGATATTGACGGGGTGGGCATCAACCGTCCCAACACCACGGGCCTGCCCACCCGCATCATCCACAGCCACTGGGACCTGGGCCCGCTGTTTGACTTTGACGGCGAGCGGGCCCAGCGCAACATCAAACTGGGCTATCTGGATACCCTGCGGATGTTCGGGCGGGTGGGCGGCACTGCCTATGCCATTCTGCCGGCGGAGGATACCTTCCCGGCGGACTTTGCCCTGGCCTACCGCGGAGCACTCATGGAGGCCGCCCAGCGTGCGCCCATGCTCTGGCTGACCGAGAGCATGGCCCGCCAGGTCAAGGGTTACCCGCCTACCTACGACAAGGACCCCACCGCCCCCACGGCCGCCGCGCTGGCCCCGCTGGAAATGGCGGCGGAGCGGATGCAGGTGCCGCCGGATGAACCCATGACGGCAAAACTGCTGGCACTGACGTTTTTGGGGAGTTTTGACCGTGACCCGGCGGATAAGTTCCCCATTCTGCTGGGCAAGCAGGAGGGAAATGTGGTGGGCGAGGCGGCCATGGCAGCCGCCGCACCCGAAGAATTTGTGACTGCGCTGGTTTCGCACACTCTGTCCGGGATGGGTACCGGCGTATTCTGGTAAGGATGCCGCATGGCGCGCGGGGCAAGCTGCCCGCAGTGCGCCACGGCGGGAAAGGAGGATGTCTATGCCTGCGTTTAAGGGAATCAAAGTATCGCCCGGTGTGGCGGTAGGACCGGTGGCACGGCTGGACCGCGGCATTGTGGGTCTGCACCGCATTGTCAGCGATCCTTTCCGGGAGCGCGCACTGTACGAGGCGGCCATCGTTTTGGCAAAGGACGAGCTGACCTGCCTGCAGCAGCGCGCCCAGGGAGCGGATGCCGATATCCTGATGTTCCAGATCGCATTGCTGGAGGATGAATCCTTCACCAATGAGATCGGCGACTATATCGCGGCGGGCGCGGGCAGCGCGGCCGCGGTGGAACGGGCGGAGCAGATTTTTGCGGCCCGGCTGAACAATGTGGATAACGACTATATCCGGCAGCGCAGCGTGGACGTGCGCGATGCCTGCCGCCGTGTCGTGGATATTCTGGACGGACGTCCCCGCCAGAAACTGCATCTGACAAAACCGTCCATTCTGGTGGCGGACCTGTTTTTCCCCAGCGACATTTTTGCACTGGACCGGTCCATGATCCTGGGCATCGCGGCGGACAACGACAGCGAGACCAGCCATGCGGCCATTATGGCGCGGACCATGGGCATCCCGGCGGTGTTCGGGCTGGGCAAAGGGGTGGCTGCCCTGGCGGAGGGCCGGGACGTGCTCATTGACGGTCAGGCAGGGACCCTGACCATCGACCCCACCCCCGATGAGATCGCCCAGGCGAACCATCGGTTCGCGCTGCTGCAGCGCAAAAACCGCAAGCGTCATGCGCTGGCGGGCAAGCCCTGCGTTACCCGGGACGGCACCCAGGTGTCGCTGTACGCCAGTGCATCTTCCCCCGAGGATATTGAAAACGCCATGCACGCCGGGGCCGACGCCATCGGCCTGGTGCGCACCGAGCAGCTTCTGCTGGACCACCTGGGGGAGGAAAAGCAGTATTATTACTACATCAACTGCCTTGGCGCGGCGGGCGGACGTCCGGTCACGGTGCGTACCGGTGACGTGGGCGCCGACGACGCCGCTCCCTGGGTGGAGGACGTCCGCCGTGCGGCGGAGAACCGGCGCAGGCTGTCCACCCAGATCGCGGCCCTGCTGCGGGCGGGGACCCGGGGCGGACTGCGAGTGGTCTTGCCCATGATCACCGGCCCGGAGGAATGGGACGACGTCATGGCAGAGGTGGAGCGCTGCAAGGAACGGCTGCACCGCCGGGGCGTGGAATACGACCGCGACCTGGAATTCGGCTGCCTGATCGAGATCCCCGCCGCAGCGCTGGTGGCGGATCAGATCATGGACCACGGGGCAAAGTTTCTGGCCATCGACATCGACGACCTGGTGCGCTACACCGTGGCTGCCGGACGTCCCGAAAGCCAGCGCGGCCGCTATGAGCGGGCGGATGTTCCCGCTGTGCGGCGTCTGGTGGATATGGTCTGCCGGATGGCAGCCGACCGGGGCATCCCGGTGTACATGTGCGGCATCATGGCGGGGGCTCTGCCTGAGATGGAAGCCTACCTGCGGGACGGCATCCGCGGCTTCTGCCTGGAATGGATCAGCCTGAACGATCTGAAGGCGGAATTTATGGAGATCGACCTTGCCGACGATGGAAAAAGTGTTGACAAATCGAATGGGATGTGATTAAATAACTTCAAACCAGTGAAGCGAAAGTAAAACTGCAGGCGCACGCAAAGAGAGCCCCCGTTGCTGGGAGTGGGGCCGGAAGCGGGGCAGACAAATGGTTCGCTGAGGGCACGGGGAAAGGCCGAAACGGCCCAGTATCCGCTGACGGAAGCCTCCGTTACAGGGCAGGGGAATGATGGTTCTCCGCAAAGGGGCCGCGCCACAAAACGCGGCAAGCAAGGTGGCACCGCAGGTCGCCAAAGTATTTGGATTTGTCCTGTCCTTGCACAACACCCGTCTGGGGTTGTGCGGGGGCAGTTTTTTTATACCCGCATCCCGGAACCTGTTGAAAGGGAGCGTGCAGCTTATGAAACTTTCTCTCCATCCCGGCCGGCGATGGCGCGGCAGCAGACCGTCCGCCGTTCCAACCTGCGCCGGATAAGGCGCCAGACCCAAAAGGAGAAATTATCATGAAAAAACTGTTTGCTGTTATGACCGCCTCCGCCTTTGCCCTGTCCCTAGCCGCCTGCTCGGGGAATACCGTTTCCGGCAGCCAGTCCTCCGCCGCGACCGGTGAGACCACCTCCGGCGACGGTGCAAGCTACCGCATTGCCATTGTCCAGCAGGTGGACCACTCCTCCCTGGATGAGATCCGCACCGCCGTTGAGGCTGAACTGGATGCCCGGGCCGCTGCCGACGGCATCACCATTGAATATACCGAGTTCAACGGCCAGGGGGACAGCACCGTCCTGAACCAGATCGGCAGCCAGGTCGTCTCCGACGGCTACGACGCCGTGATCCCCATTGCCTCCCTGGCGGCCCAGTGCATGGTCAACGCGGTGGACGGCGATGTCCCCGTGGTCTATGCCGCCATCTCCGATCCCGCCACTGCCGGCCTGACCGAGCTGGAAAACGTCACCGGCACCTCCGATGCCCTGGATACCAAGTTCATCCTGGACATGATGCTGGCCGCTGATCCCGACATCCAGACCGTCGGCCTGCTTTATTCCAACTCTGAGCCCAACTCCGAGACTCCCATCGCCGAGGCAAAAGCCTACCTGGAAGAAAAGGGCATTGCCTACGTGGAGCGCACCGGCACCACCGCCGATGAGATCCTGACCGCCGTCTCCGCCATGACCGACCAGGTGGACGCCGTCTTTACCCCCACCGACAACAAGGTCATGGAAGCCGCCGGCGCCGTTGCCGAAGCCCTGACCGATGCGGGCATCCCCTTCTACGCGGGCGCTGATTCCTTCGTGACCTCGGGGGCTTTTGCCACCTGCGGCGTCAACTACACCGACCTGGGCACCAAGACCGCCGACATGGCTGTGGACGCCCTGCTGTCCGGCACTGTTCCTGCCGACTACTACGTGATGGAAGGCGGCGTCATCACCGTCAACACCGAGACCGCCGCTGCCCTGGGCATGGATTACAGTGCCTTCAATGACATGGCAGCTACCGTGGTGGAGGTCACCACCGCTGCCGCGGGCGAATGACCCGGGCAGGGGCCAAACGAGTAAAACCGCACGGCGGGGCAGGGCAGAGGGCCTTGCCCCGCACGGTGCGCTCTGAACCAAAGGAGCTGTTACCATGATCACCACCGCTATTGTGCTGAGTGCGCTGGAGCTGGGCTGTATCTATGCTCTGGTCGCCATGGCACTGTTTTTGAGCTTCCGCGTCCTGAACATCGCGGACATGACCACCGACGGCGCATTTACCCTGGGCTGCGCGGTCTCTGCTACCATGGCTGTGGCGGGGCATCCCATCCTGGGCTTGTTTGCCGCCATGGTGTCCGGCGCTGCGGCGGGCTTTGTCACTGCCTTTTTGCAGACGCGGATGGGGGTGCCCTCCATTCTGGCAGGCATCATCACCAATACCGGGCTGTACACCATCAACCTGGCGGTGATGGGCTTTTCCTCCAATGTGCCCATGCTCAAAACCACTACGCTGTTCACCATGGCGGAGTCGCTGTTCGGGGAGAACGCTCCCTACAAGCTCATTACCGCCGCTCTCATCACGGCGGTGGTCTGCGCTTTGCTTATCGCGTTCCTGGGTACACGGCTGGGCCTTTCCATCCGCGCCACCGGCGATAACCCCGACATGGTCCGCGCCAGCTCCATCAACACCGCCTTCACCGTCACGGTGGGTCTGTGCATCGCCAATGCCATGACCGCCCTGTCCGGCGCGGTGCTGGCCCAGTACCAGAAATCCGCCGATATCAACCTGGGCACCGGCATGGTGGTCATCGGTCTGGCCTCCCTCATCATCGGGGAAACTCTGTTCGGTCACGGCGGGCTGTGGACCAAGGCAGTGGCCGCCGTGGCAGGCAGCATCATCTACCGCTTCATCATCGCCATTGCCATGCGGGCCAACCTCCCCTCCGAGGCGCTCAAGCTGATCTCCGCCATCATCGTGGTGCTGGCCATCTCGGCCCCTGCCCTCAAGAAGGGCGCTCAGTTCCAGCGCCGCCGCTACGCTGCCATGTTCGGGAAGGGAGGCAATCCGGATGCTTGAACTCAGACAGGTCAAAAAGACCTTCAATCCCGGCACGGTCAATGAGAAAAAGGCCCTGACCGGCATCGACCTCAAACTGGAACAGGGGGACTTTGTCACCATCGTCGGCTCCAACGGCGCGGGCAAATCCACCCTGTTCAACGCCATAGCGGGCAGTTTTATCCCCGACAGCGGCAGTATTCTGCTGGACGGCAAGGACATCACCTTCTGGCCGGACTATAAGCGGTCCAAGACCATCGGCCGCCTGTTCCAGGACCCCCTCAAAGGCACAGCCCCCAGCATGACCATTGAGGAAAACCTCGCCCTGGCCTACCTGCGGGCGTCGGGGCATACTTCGCCCTTCTCCCGCATCTCCAAGACTGAGCGGGAACTGTTCCGCGCCCGGCTGGCCGCTTTGGACCTGGGGCTGGAGGACCGCATGAAACAGCCGGTGGGCCTGCTTTCCGGCGGCCAGCGCCAGGCGCTGACGCTGTTGATGGCTACGCTGGTCACCCCCAAACTGCTTCTGCTGGACGAGCACACCGCAGCCCTGGACCCCGCCACCGCCGACAAGGTCCTGGCTTTGACCCGCAGCATCGTGGCGGAACACAACATCACCTGCTTGATGATCACCCACAACATGCACGCCGCCCTGGAACTGGGCAACCGCACCCTGATGATGGACGCCGGACATATCGTGCTGGACATCGGTGGGGAGGAGCGCAGCCAAATGACGGTGGACGACCTGCTGGAACGGTTTGCCCGGGATGCGGGACACAAACTGGACAACGACCGCATCCTGCTCAGCAAGGCGCAGACTGCCGCTGACTGAACGGAGACACCGGCCGATATTGTGACATCAAAAATCCGGGAAGAGCGAATGCTCTTCCCGGATTTTGTCTTGTGCGTGAAAAGTCAGGAATCAAATCCCTCGGTGTGGGTGATGGTGTGGCCCTCTTCCTCAAACCAGATGGCATCCACGCCGTCCAGGCTGTCCACAAGGGTCAGGCCGTCGTCCAGGGGCATGCAGTACAGCCCGGTGGACAGGGCGTCCCCCACACCGCCGTCGGAGCACAGCACCGACACACTGCGGAAATATTGGGCAGGGTAGAGGGTCTCCAGATCGATCAGGTGGGAATACCGCACGCCGTTTACCTCAAAATAGCGCTGGGTGTCGGCGCTGGTCACCAGCGACTGTCCCGATGCCAGGGGAACTTCCATCAGATCGGAGGAATCCTCATCCCAGGGCGCGGTGATACCCGCCACCCAGGAACTGCCGTCGGCGTGGGTACCGATGGCCCGGATGTTGCTGCCCGCGTCAATGAGAGCGTTGGTCAGGCCCCGGGCCTCGGCGGCCCGGGCGGCAGCCTCGATGGCCCAGCCTTTGGCCAGGCTGCCCGCGTCAATGCTCATGTCGGGGTCAGCCAGGCGGACGGTTTTGGCGGTTTCATCCAGGATCAGGTCGTCCATGGAACAGTGCTGCGCGGCCTGCTGCAAGGCGGCGTCGCCGGGCAGAGCGGGGACTTCCGCTTCCCGGGCGTCGTGCCATAAAGCCAGCACCGACCCCGCCGCAATGTTGCAGCGGCCATCGGTCAGCTCGTACATCTCCTTGCCCATGGTCAGCAGCTGGAACAGGGCGTCGTCCACGGAAACGGCGTCGCCTCCGGCCTGGGCGTTGATGTCCGCCAGATTGGTCATGCCGTCGTAGCTGTTGTAGATGTCAAACAGCTTGTGATAGTACAAAAGATCGTCGTGCAGGGCCTGGGACTGCTGCTCCCATTCTTCCTCGCTCTCGCAGTAGGCTGTGACCCGGATGATCGAGTCAAACAGGTCAAAGTAGGTGGTCTGGTATTTCTGGCGGGTATCGCAGCCGGTGAGCGCCGCCAGCATCAGGACGGCCAGAGCAGCCGCTGCCGCCCGCAGACCTCGCCTCATTGGGGCTGACCGCTGCCCAGTGCCGCGTGTTCGGCAGACAGCTCCTCCAGCAGATGGCCCAGCGTCCAGGCGGCGCTGGTGGGGGTGACGGCCGCCCGCACCGGGAAGGTCATGCCGGTCTTTTTCACGGCGTCCAGCCAGGCGTTGAGATCGCCGTTGTCATGGCGCAGCCCGCCCACGATCATGGCAGGAGTATTGCTCAAAGGCAGGGGATCGGGCAATGCCTGGACCGGGGCGGAAGCCTTGCCCGCGCACAGGTCGCCGATGGTGGTATCCAGGTCGTCCGCCCCCACAAAGCGGGGCGTCAGGCGGAAATCGGCGGCGCGGCGCAGCAGCGTGTCACAGCCGGGGGTCTCGGGGGTGATGCCCCACAAAAGCAGGGCGCGGGGTTCCTGACGGATATGAGCTTTCATAATAGGAAAATCCTCCCGTTTGGTGTTACAGCAGACGGATCAGCAGCATATAGGCCGCTGTGCCGCCCGCAATGCTGAGCAAAGTGTTGTGCTTCCACAGGTGCAGCCCAGCCACCAGGGCGCAGGCTGCAAGCTGCGGGACAAAGCCCGCGGCGGCGGTAAAGCTTACCGAGCGCAGGCAGTAGACGACCAGAATGGCCATGACGGCAGGGGGCAGCACCCGCCCCAGATACAGCACTGTCCGGCCCGGCGTACCGCTGCGGCCGAACAGCACAAAGGGCAGCGCCCGCACCGCGATGGTGCAAAGACTGGCCACCAGAATGATGGCAAGGTCGGAGAGAAAGGCAGTCACGGGGCGTCCACCTCCTCCGTTTGAGGCTGGAGCGTTCCGCGGCAGAGCAGCAGGACCAGCACGGTACAGACCAGGGCAGGCAGCAGGAACCGGTCGGGCCCCAGTACCACCAGCCAGAGCAGTCCGAAGCCAAGCCCCGCAACGGCGGGCAGGCGGCTTTTGGCCCCGCGCCACTGGTCCACAAAGATGACCACAAAGAGGGCGGTCATGGCAAAGTCGATGCCGGTCAGATCAAAAGGCAGCACGCTGCCCAAAATCGCCCCGGCAGCGCTGCCCGCCACCCAGTAGGCATGGTCCAGCAGGGCAATGTACAGCCGTACCCGATCGGCGTCAAGCCCCTTGGGCGGCTGCAGGCTGCATAGCAGGGAGTAGGTCTCGTCGGTAAGGGAAAAGATCATATAGGGCTTTGCCCGGCCCATCTTGCGGAAAGTCTCCAGAAAGGACAGGCCGTAAAACAGGTGGCGGCTGTTGACCGACAGGGTGGTCAGGGCGACCGACAGCAGGCTGGCAAATCCGCCGCCCAAAAGGCCCACCAGAACAAACTGCATGGACCCGGCGTAGACAATGACGCTGGTCAGCACGGCCCAGGGCCAGCCGTATCCCGCCTGCTGGAGCAGCAGACCGAAGGCAAGGCCCAGAAACAGGTATCCGCACAGGACAGGCACCGTCTGGCGGAAGGCATAACGAAGTTCCCGCATGGAAAAAGTTCAAGGCTCCTTTGCTTTGGTATTGGCATGCTGCAAAGACAAAACGCGGCGCAGCCCGCGGCCGGTGGCCGGGCGTGCGCCGCGCTTCCCGACGCGGGCTCAGCTCAGGTCGGGATGGTATTCCTTACAGGTGCATTTTTTCCATTTCAGGCCGCTGCCGCAGGGGCAGGGATCATTGCGGCCGATCTTGGTCACGCGGATGGGGGCGCTGCCCTTGGCGCCGGGCCGGGTGGGGGCACCCTCGCCGGTGGGTTTGGCCACCTGCTCACGCTGGGGCTGGACCTCGGGGCGGCGGACCTCGATGGTCAGCAGCATGTGGACGGCGTCCTCCCGGATGGTGGCCACCATCTCGTCAAACATGGCAAAGCCCTCGATGCGGTACTCCACCACGGGGTCGTGCTGACCGTAGCTGCGCAGGCCCATGCCCTGCTTCAGCTGGTCCATGTTGTCGATGTGATCCATCCACTTGGCGTCCACGTTTTTCAGCAGGCAAATGCGCTCCAGTTCGCGCATGAGCTGGCTGCCGTACTTCTTCTCCTTGGCTTCCAGAATGTTCATGCCGCGGTCGTAGAGCATTTTGGAAATGTCCTCCTGCTTGAGGGCATTTTTCTCCTCCACGGTGTACTGGAAGTCGGTGGGCAGGCACAGCCAGTTCATGTAGTGGCGGCGCAGCGCGGCGAAATCCCACTCGTCCACGGTCTCGCCCACCAGGTAGGCCTTGCAGGACTCGTCGATGCTCTCCTTCATCATGGCGTGCAGCTTGTCGGAGATGTCCTCGCCGTCCAGGACCATGCGGCGCTCCTTGTAGATGATCTCGCGCTGCTGGTTCATGACGTCGTCGTACTGCAGGACCTGCTTACGGACGGCAAAGTTGGAAGCTTCCAGCTTTTTCTGGGCGCTCTCAATGGTGTTGGTGATGAGTTTGTTCTCGATGGGGGTGTCTTCGTCCAGGCCCATGGAGTTCATCAGGCCCTGCACACGCTCGCCGCCGAAAATACGCATCAGGTCGTCTTCCAGAGACAGGAAGAAACGGGAGGAACCCGGGTCGCCCTGACGGCCGGCACGGCCGCGCAGCTGGTTGTCGATACGGCGGGACTCGTGACGTTCGGTGCCGATGATGAACAGGCCGCCCGCGGCACGCACTGCCTCGGCTTCCTTCTTGACTTCGGGCTCGTACTCGGCGCACAGCTCGTCAAAGCGGCGGCGGGCTTCCAGAATGTCGGCGTCGTCGGTGTCGGCATGGCCGTCGGCCTCGGTGAGCAGCATGTCCAGACGTGCCTCAATGTCGGGCAGGGGAGCGGCCTCCGGCAGGGGCTGACCGGCCGCCTTGGCGGCGGCGCGCTCGGCCTTGCGCTTGGCTTCCTCGGCATCCTGGGCAGCGGACAGCTTTTTGAACAGCTCCTTGCGCAGGGCAGCCTTGGCCATGTAGGGGATGTTGCCGCCCAGCATGATGTCGGTACCGCGTCCAGCCATGTTGGTGGCGATGGTCACGGCGCCCTGACGGCCTGCCTGGGCAACGATCTCCGCCTCGCGCTCATGCTGCTTGGCGTTCAAGACATTATGCGGGATGCCCTTGGCCTTGAGCATGCGGGAGAGGGTCTCGCTCTTTTCTACGCTGACGGTACCCACCAGGACGGGCTGGCCCTTGGCGTGGCACTCGGCCACCTGCTCGATGACGGCGCGGTACTTGCCGTTCACCGTCTTGTAGACGCTGTCGGGCAGATCCTGACGGGCGCGGGGCTTGTTGGTGGGGATGCTGACGATCTGCAGACCGTAGATCTCGCTGAACTCGTCGGCTTCGGTGGATGCCGTACCGGTCATACCGGACAGCTTTTTGTACATACGGAAATAGTTCTGGAAGGTGATGGTGGCCAGGGTCTTGCTCTCGGCGGCCACGTTGACCCCTTCCTTGGCCTCGATGGCCTGGTGCAGACCGTCGTTGTAGCGGCGGCCGTACATCAGACGGCCGGTGAACTCGTCGACGATGATGACCTCGCCGTCCTTGACGATGTAGTCGGTGTCCCGATGCATGACGCCCCGGGCCTTGATGGCCTGGTCGATGTAGTGGCGCAGGCTCATGTTGTCGGCGTCGGAAAGGTTGTCCACCTGGAACCAGGCTTCGGCCTTTTGGATGCCGCTCTCGGTCAAGGTAGCGCTCTTGCGCTTTTCGTCCACGACGTAGTCGCCGTCCACCTGTTCCTCGGCCTGCATCTTGTCTTCCAGCTCGACGATGACGCTCTTTTTCAGGGTCTTGGCAAAGTCGTCGGCGCGCTTGTACATGACGCTGGAATCCTCGCCCTTGCCGGAGATGATCAGCGGGGTACGGGCTTCGTCCACCAGGATGGAGTCCACCTCGTCCACGATGGCGTAGGCGTGACCGCGCTGGACCATGTTGGCCTTGTAGACCACCATGTTGTCGCGCAGATAGTCAAAGCCGAACTCGTTGTTGGTGCCGTAGGTGACGTCGGCCTCGTAGGCCTTTTTGCGCTCGGCAGAGGGGATGTCGTGGACCACCAGACCCACCGTCAGGCCCAGGAAGCGGTAGACTTTGCCCATCCACTCGCTGTCGCGCTTGGCCAAGTAGTCGTTGACGGTGACCACGTGGACGCCCTCGCCGGTGAGGGCGTTGAGGTAGACGGGCATGGTAGCCACCAGGGTCTTGCCTTCACCGGTCTGCATCTCGGCAATGCAGGCGCGGTGAAGCACGATGCCGCCGATGATCTGCACGGGGTAGGGTTTCAGGCCCAGCACACGCCAGTCGGCCTCACGGCAGACGGCGAAGGCTTCGGGCAGAAGATCGTCCAGAGTTTCGCCGTTTTTCAGGCGCTCCCGGAATTCGTCGGTCTTGGCACGCAGCTCAGCGTCGGAGAGCTTTTGCATCTGCTCATCCAGAGCCTCAACTTTCTGGGCGATGGGACGGATGCGTTTGAGTTCCTTGTCCGAGAAATTCCCGAACAGCTTTTCAATGAAGGACATAAGCACACACCTGTTCTGACTGATTTAGAAAATGTCATCGCAGCAGCGGCAAAATTCCGCCCTGCAAAGCGCCGTTATCCGGCGCTGGATACACACTCTAATATAATACACCCGCGCAGGCAATGCTGTCAAACCTGCGCGGGTGTAGAAAAACGGGAATTTGTTGCTGTTTCAGGAATGTTTGCTGGCTGCCCGGCGGTTTTGCCGCGTGGTCAGGACCAACGCCGCAAAAAGCAGAACCGCCCAGACAGGCAGGCCGCAGATCAGCCGCAGCCCGGAAAACTCGCCGGAAGCGGGCCGGAGAAGGTAGCAATAGAGACCCCATCCCAGACTGTTGACGAACTCGGCGGCCAGATACCAGACGACTGCCGTTTTAAGTCCTGTCCGGGTGCGGTTTTGCCGCTGCACCAGGACCAGAATGGCGTAAGCCACTGCACACAGGAGCCAGAACAGCAGCCAGAGATCGACGTCGGACGGCCAGGATGTACCGCGTTCCTGTGCGGCGGCCAGTAGTGCTACGCCCATGGAGAGCCTCCTTTTCTCGTCAATGCGTGTAAAATCTTGGCGGGATATCCACAGTATATCATGGGAACCCGCCGCCGGCAATGTAAAAAGCCGGATGGAGCCTGAAAAATCAGACTGCACATCCGGCAAGACCGTAAAGAACTTCCGTGTTCAGTTTTTGGCCCCCGAGTGTTGCGGCCGGGGGGCGGGCTGATTTGCCCCGGCGGACAGCAGCACCAGCATGACAAAGATGCAGCCGAATCCCAGGGCGTCCCACACCGTAAAGGGGGAACCCAGGGCCAGGGTGGAGATGAGGGCGGCGGTGGCGGGCTCGGCAAAGCTGTACAGACTGCTGCGCTGGGGGCCGATCAGCTTGACGCCCTGCATATAGCAGCAGAAGGCCAGCAAGTTGCCCACGCAGACCACCACCGCGATGCCCAGCACACCCCCGGGACCCGGCACATACCCCGACTCCCACGGGCGGAAGAGCAGGCAGAACAGCGCGCCGCCCATGAGAAAAGCCCAGCCCTGTAACATGGGTGTGGGATAGCGGCTTTGCAGCTGCTTGGGCCACATGGTGTAGATGACCACACAGACGGCACTGAGCATGCCGGTCAGGAAAGCCCCCGGGGAGATGGCAAGCCCGGTCAGGCTGCCGTGGGTGGTCAGCAGAAAGACGCCCAGCATGGCCAGCAGGATGGAGGCCAGCTCAAAGGGCCTGGGCAGCCGCCGTGCCAGCAGGCAGGTGACCACCAGGATCATGGCGGGGGAGACATTCTGCAAAATGGTGGCCATGCCTGCCGTGGACTGGTCGATGGTCATAAAGTACATCAGCTGGCAGCAGCTGACACCGGCCAGGCCGTAGATCAGAAGGTCCACGGCATCCCGGCGGGAGCGCCAGGGGGCAACCAGCAGCCTGGGATCGCGGATGCAGTAATACCCGCACAGGATCAGTCCCGCCAGCAGCAGGCGGATGGGCGTCAGCCAGGTGGCGCTCATGCCCTCGTAGGTAAAAAGATACTGCCCCGTACAGCCGGACAGACCCCAGCAGGCGGCACCGCCGAAGGCCAGGATGGAACCCTTTACACGGTCGGTCATGGAAAATTCCTCCAAAAAGGCGCGGCAGGCAAAACGCCGTCGCGCCGGAATACAGTGTTTATTCTGCCTGTCTGCTGCCGCTCAGGATCAGGTCGGCAGCAGCGGTCAGGGTGGGAACCACCGGGGCGCCGGTGGAGGCAAGGGCCTCGGCGGTCTGGTGGCCTCCGCTGTACAGGATGCAGCGGACTCCCAGAGCCTTTGCTACCTGGTAGTCGTGGGTGGAGTCACCGATCATGACTGCACGGTCGGGGTCAAACCCGCTGCGCTCCAGATAGGAAAGCCCCAGCTCCACCTTGCTCTTGGCGTAAATGTCGCCCAGCCCCAGCATGGTGTCAAAACAGTCGGCCACACCGCGCTCGGCAGTCTGCCGCCGCAGCGTGTCGATGGGGGAGGCGGACAGGATCACCTGACGCAGCCCCGCGTCGTGCAGACGGTCCAGGGTAGGCCGGGCGTCGGCAGTCAGAGGGCAGTGGACGCTGGCGGGAATGTAGTCGGCCATGTAGCTTTGGGCCAGCTCGTCAAAGCTGTTGCGGGTAAAGTCGAACCCGGCCCGGAGGTAATATTCCTCCACCGGGAAGCCGAAGATCTTCCGGTAGCTGTCCAGGTCGTACCGCTGGGAATACCCGTGGCGTGCCAGCAGACGGTTGAGCGCATCCACGCACAGTGCCACATCATCCAGCAGGGTACCGTTCCAGTCCCACAGAACCAGATCTGTCCTCATTCGGGGTCACCACCTTGAAAAACAGAGTATGCGAAAAAATCAGGTCATGCACGCACGGCCTTGAGCAGGGCCGGGGTGGATTCCACGATGCGGGCAAACAGCACGCCCAGGATCATGCAGCTGATGACCTCGCCCACACCAACGGTGAAGGCGCTCCAGGCGATCAGCGGCAGCGTAGCCGGAGAATCCGAGAAGAAAATGGCGATCTCGGGGCCGACGATCAGTGCGTTGAAGATGACCGGCGGAATGGAAGCCGGAATGGCCAGGCCCTTCCAGCGGATGTTGCGCAGCTGGTAGGTGACCAGGCAGGCCAGCAGGGTGGCGACTGTGCCGAACACGATGTCCACCGCAGCGGTGGTGCCCATAGCAACGCCCATCAGGTTGGACAGGAAGCAGCCCACCGTCACGGCGGTGATGTACTCGGCACCGAAAATCGGCATCAGGGTCAGGATCTCAGCCACGCGGACCTGGACGGCGCCGAAAGAGAAGGGCGCCAGCACCAGGCAGAGCGCCACATACACAGCGGCCACCATGGCGACCCGCGCCGTGCGGGTGGTGGAAGGCTTGGTTGCCTTGCGGTCCATTGCCAGGCGGATGCCCGCGATGACGGCGATCAGAACGACCACGAAAAGAAAAATCCAATACAGCATAATACACTCCGGCGGATAGATTTTGACCGTTCGCAAGACCGCCAGCCTTGCGTCGGTTTGTCGCCGTCTCCCATGGGGGGAGGGGCGGAGCCTAAAATCCTAAGTTGCTCAACAAACCGTTATTATAGCAAACTTCCCGGCCACTGACAAGAGGCGCGGGAAGCCGTACAGACAAAAAAACGACCGCCCGCCGTCCCATAAACGGGAGAGGCAGGCGGCCGGAACGGATACAGGGTTACGGCAGGGAGGGGGCATAATCGCACAGGCGGCGGGGCTTGCCCTCAAAGACCACTGCCACGGCGTCGGGGCCGGTGTTGGCGCTGACGGCGCCGCCCAGCTGGAAGGTGCACAGCGGCGCATGGCCGAATTCCTTCTTGCACAGTTTGACCAGCTCATCGCGGCGGGCGGTGGAGGCGGTATATGCCACCATGTAGGGGGTATCCTTCATGTCTTCCACACGGGTATGGACCCACTTCAGCATGGCAGGGGGGACGGCGGCGTCGCCGCGGACCTTGGCTTCCACGCGGGAAATACCGTCGTTCAGGCTGATGATGGGGCGCAGGCCCAGCAGCTCGCCCGCAAAAGCGGCGGCAGCGGAGACGCGGCCGGACTTCTTCATCTGCTTCAGGGTGTAGGCTGCCAGGCAGACCTCCACACGGGCAAATTTTTCTTCCATCTCCAGCACGGCATCCGCCACGGTGGCGCCGTTGCGGACCTTGCGGGCGCACTCGCAGACATACCAGCCGAACACCATGGAGTAGGTGTGGCTGTCAATGATGCGCAGCTTCATCTGGCAGTCGGGACGCTCGTCGGCCAGCATTTTGGCGGCGGCGTGGGCGTTCTGGTTGGTGCTGGAACCGCCCGCGTTGATGGTCACGTGGACCAGATCGGTGTAGCCTTCGTCGGCAAAACGGGTGTAATATTCCAGCCACTGCAGCGGAGTGATGGCCGCGGTGGTGGGCACGCCCTTGGCCTCGCGCATCATTTCATAGAACTGATCGTTGGTCATGTCGCGGCGTTCAATGTACTCTTTCCCATCCAGGTTGATCGGGAAACAGGCGATCTCGATCCCGTATTTTTCGGCAAGATCGGCGGGAATGTCGCAGCTGGAATCGGTCAAAAATGCTACCTTACTCATCTTCCGTGTCACTTCCATTCGTAATTGGTCAACTGTCCGTGGGTCTCAAGCTCGGCAAAATCCCATTGCCGCAGCGCTTCATACACGCCGACGGCCACCGAATTGGACAAATTCAGGCAGCGCTCGCCATGGCGCATGGGGATACGCACACAGGAATCCGGGTGCTGCACCAGCAGCGACTCCGGCAGGCCGGCATCCTCCCGCCCGAACACCAGATAGGCGCCGTCGGGGTACGAAACATCCGTATGCCGGTGCAGACCCTTGGAGGTGAAGTAGAAAAAGGGGCCTGCATTCTTTTCCGAAAAATCGGCATAATCCCGATAATATGTTATATCAAGCTGGTGCCAATAGTCAAGCCCGGCGCGCTTGAGTTTGCGGTCGTCCACGGTAAAGCCCATCGGTCCCACCAGGTGCAGCCGGGCACCGGTCACGGCACAGGTCCGCGCCACGTTGCCGGCATTCTGGGGAATGCGCGGTTCCACCAATACGATATTCAAAACAGGCATAGGGGATTCCTTTCACGTCCTTGCCAGCCCGGCGGTTTGCAGGGCAAAAATGCGGGCATCCCGCCCGCAAACCACCGAAAACCGGCTGAAAACTGTTATATTTTGGAAGGATAATACAAAATGTAAATAAATGGCATCCGCTTTATTCTGGATAGCCGCCCCGGACAGGGGAGAGAGGTTCCTCCCGGTCGGCGCTCAGCAAAGGAAGCGCAGCTTCCAGCCAGACGCCCAGCCGCTCGTCGGCGCCCTCCGGTGTGGCGCGGATGCACTCCACCACAAAGGCAGCGGCGGTCTGCACGGCGGCCTCGGTGACGTTGCCCTGCATCATCCGTCCGGCCACCACTGCGCCGAAAATGTCCCCGGTGCCGTGGTACAGGCGGGGGATAAAGGAGGAGCGGATCACAAACCCGTGGCCGTCCCGCTGCGCGCCGATGCAGGCGATGGACCGCTGCCCGGCACGTACCCCGGTCACCACCACCCGGGGGCAGAGGGCGGTCAGGCGCGCTGCCTGCTGGGACACGCTCTCCAGGGTGGGCGCGGCGGAGGGAGTCTCCTCCAGAAGGAGCGCGGCCTCGGTGGGGTTGGGCAGGATCAGCCCGGCCCGGGCGCACAGGCTGCGCATGGCGGGGATCATGTCCTCGGACAGTCCGCTGTACAGTTTGCCGTGGTCGCCCAGCACCGGGTCAACGATGGCCAGGGCATCGGGCCACAGCTCCAGCGCTTGCTGGACCAGATGGGCCTGCCCGGCGTCGGCTAGATAGCCGGAGTAGATGCAGTCAAACCGGATGCCCAGCCGCTTGTAGTGGGCCAGGGCGGCGGGACCGTAGCCCGGGTTGGACATGCGGGCGGGAGTGCCCAGCCCTCCGGTATGGGTGGACAGCACGGCGGTGGGCAGAGCCACGGCCTGAACACCCAGAGCGGACAGCACCGGGATAATGACCGAGAGACTGGCCCGGCCGAATCCGGGCAGATCATGGATGCATAGGATGGTTTTGGGGGCGGATATCATGGGGCAACGCTCTTTTCTGTGCAGGTTTTGAGAGCGTGGGACCTGTCGAGGTCTGACGCTCCGGGGGAAATCTGACACGATTTTACCACATCCGGCCTGACAAAAAAAGGCGTATTGGCACGAATCCCATTTTCTGTACCAAAACGCCGGGTCCGGTGCGGCAGCTGTCGAAAAATCATGCCGGGGGAATAATGGGGCGGCGGCTAGGCACACTAAGACCAACGCTTGCAGAAAGGGGGAAAAACGGATGAAATCCAGCATGGGCATGGGACAGGCCGTGGCTGTGGCTGCGGGTATGGCGGCAGGTGCCGCCGTGATGTATGCCGCCACGCGGGACAACCGTCAGATCCGCAAGACGGTACACCGCATGGCACGGGGCGCCGAAAAGACGCTGGCCGATCTGGACCGTATGGTCTCGCATTATACCCGCTGAACGGCAGCAAAAAAGACGGCGGAGCCCAGGCTCCGCCGTCTTTTGCTGTGTAATGGAAAAAAGTCTTACAGGATGCGCACACGGATGACGGAATCGATGCCGGACAGCTGTCCCATCAGGTCGTCGGCGATGGTGCCGGTGACGTCCAGCATGGTGTAGGCCACATCCTTCTTGCCTTTGTTGACCATGTTTTCAATGTTCAGATTAGCGTTGGTCAGGATGCCCGTAATGGCCGAGATGACGCCCGGCTCATTTTTATGGATGATGCAGATACGGCGGCCGCCGGCGCGGGGCTGCTGCACGTCGGGCAGGTTGACGCTGTGCAGGATGTTGCCGTTTTTCAGGTAATCGCTCAGTTCAGAGGCAGCCATGACGGCGCAGTTGGTCTCGCTTTCCGGGGTGGAGGCGCCCAGGTGCGGCGTGCAGTAGACGCCCTTGACTCCCAGCAGTTCCTCGCTGGGAAAGTCGCAGAAATACTGGGCAGCCTTGCCGCTTTCCAGAGCGGCAAGCATGGCGGTGGTGTCCACCAGCTCGCCGCGGGCAAAGTTGAGAACACGCACGCCGTCCTTGCACATGCTCAGGGTCTGGGCGTTGATGGTGTGCTTGGTGGAGGGCATGTAAGGAACATGGATGGTCAGGTAATCGCAGCGGGGCAGCATGTCGCCCAGGGAGACGCAGTGCTGAACGCTGCGGGACAGGCTCCACGCGGCATCGATGCTGATATAGGGGTCGTAGCCCAGCACTTCCATGCCCAGGGAGACGGCGGCGTTGGCCACCCGGGCGCCGATGGCGCCCAGGCCGATGACGCCCAGCGTCTTGCCCCGCAGCTCGGGACCGACAAACTGCTTTTTGCCCTTTTCCACGTCCTTGGCCAGCGTCTCGCTGCCTTTCAGCTTCTGCGCCCAGGCGATGGCGTCGGGCAGGTTGCGGCTGCCCGCCACCAGCGCACCGATGACCAGCTCGGCCACGGCGTTGGCGTTGGCGCCTGGGGTGTTGAAAACGACGATGCCCGCCGCAGTGCATTTGTCGATGGGAATGTTGTTGGTACCTGCACCCGCCCGGGCGATGGCCAGGAGGCTGTCGGGCAGGGGGACTTCATGCAGGTCGGCGCTGCGCACCAGAATGCCGTGGGGCGCGGCGCAGTCGTTGTCGACCTCGAACTGGGTGGCGGGCAGCTTGGCCAGGCCCACCGGGGAAATGGCGTTGAGCGTTTTGATTGTATACATTGGTATCACACCTCGTTTGATTTGGATGGGAATGCCCGCCGGTCAGGCGTTTTCCTTGCGGAACTTCTCCATAAAGACCACCAGGTCGTCAATGGCCTTGGGCGGCATGGCGTTGTAGATGGAAGCCCGCATACCGCCCACCAGGCGATGGCCCTTCAGGTTGACGAAGCCTGCCTCGGTGGCTGCGGCGCAGAAGGCCTTGTCCAGTTCCGGCGTGGGGCTGGTGAAGGTGACGTTCATCATGCTGCGGTATTTGTGCTCCACGGGATTTTTGTAGAAGTCCTGGCTGTCCAGATAATCGTAAAGGACTTTTGCCTTGGCCTCGTTGATCTTCTTCATCTCGGCCAGGCCGCCGATGTCGTGCTCCAGGTAGTCCATGACCAGCCCGGTCATGTAGATGCACCAGCAGGGCGGGGTGTTGTACATGCTGTCGCTCTTCAGCAGGGTGGTATAGTTCATCATGGTGGGGATCTGCTCGGGGGCGATGCCCTTGGCGCTCTTGCCCAGCAGGTCCTCCCGGATAATGGCAATGGCCATGCCCGCGGGGGCAACGTTTTTCTGCACGCCGAAGTAGATGCAACCGTACTTGCTCACATCCACAGGCTCGGAGAAGATCATCGAGCTCATGTCCGCCACCAGGGGCAGGCCCTCCACCTGGGGGACATCCACAAAGCGGGTGCCGAAGATGGTGTTGTTCTGGCAGATGTGCACATAGCTGGCGTCGGCATCGTAGTCGATGGTGTTGACGTCGGGAATGTAAGTGAAGTTCTTGTCCTTGCTGGAGGCAACGATGCGGGCCTCGCCGAACTTGGCGGCTTCCTCGGCGGCTTTCTTGGAGAAGTTGCCGGTCACCAGATAGTCCGCCTTGCCGGTGGTCATGAAGTTCAGCGGGACCATGGCGAACTGCTGGGTGGCGCCGCCCTGAAAGAACCCGATCTTATAATTGTCAGGCACGTTGAGCACCCTGCGGATGCCGGCCTCGGTGCCCTGGATGATCTCGTCAAACCATTTGCTGCGGTGGCTCATTTCCATCACGCTCTGGCCGGAACCATGGTAGTCCAGCAGCTCAGCCTGAGCACGCTCCAAAACGGGTACGGGAAGCATCGACGGTCCCGCGCTGAAGTTATATACACGATTCATGGAAAAAACCTCCCCCAATTTTCTACACGGCTCCATAAGAAAACAAAGTCGCAAAACTCTGACTGCAAAGCGGCATCTGCTGCGTTATCGGGTCTTGCGTTCCACGAAGGAGCGCTTCGGCCCTCTGCCTTGCATCTGCCGCCTTGCAGCGGTTTTGCGATGCAGAGCAGTTCTTGCAGAACCTCCGTTTTCTTATGTCGCTCGCGCTTTCTGCGCGGCTCCCATTTATAATGTAGCCCGCGCTTTTCCTGATTCTTACAGTCAGGTTGCTTGCGCCGTCAGCGCATACCAGTATTATACGGGCCGGTGTGCGGAAATCTCAATGAAAAATGCTTCGGCAGTGTGCCGAAAAAACGGCCCAAAAACAGGGGATGGCTGCCAAAAGATACAACTGTGTGCCATACAAAAACATAAACAGAGACAAATGTAAAAGAACGGCTCGAAAAAATGCACAAAACAAGCGGCAAAAATTGTCATAACCGCTCGGTTGACAAAATATCTGCGGCAAATGTAAAATAAAAATCACTAAAACATAGACATATGTGGGAGGAATTGGCATGCAGACACTTCCGATCAGTGAGGAACGGGTCATGTGCGCGCTGTGGAACTGCGGCAAGGCGGCGACCCGGCGGGAAATCGGGGCAAAATTACCCGCCGTATGCGAATGGGCAGACTCGACACTTTTGAATTTTTTGATGCGCCTGGAGAAAAAAGGCTTTGTCCGCAGCGAGCGGCAAGGCAACAAAAATGTATATACGCCTTTAGTCCGGAGGGAGACCTACTGCGGTGCAGCCACGGCGGAACATCTGGAAGTTTTGTACGGCGGAGACCTGCGCGCACTGGTCAAAGCGCTGGCCGATACCGGCCGGCTGAGCTATGCGAAAATGGAGGCTTTGGCACGCTGGCTGGACGTCCGGGTGGCGGAAAGTCCAGAGTATGACTACGATTGATAAAACCTTGACAAAAGGCCGTGTTATGCGGTTTTTGTTGACTTCTGCGCCAAAGATGTTAAAATGTTTTTGTGTATTATTTGAGAACGTTTGCCGCAGCCCCCCGGCGCGGCAAAACATGGAAAATCAGGGGAGGAGCTTTTATGCTGAAAGGACTCAAGCGTTCCGCGAAGGGCGCCCGGGTGCCGCACGAGAAAGCTACGGCCGGACTGGCAACGGTACAGATGCCGGTGCCGGAACACGTGGTGATCCCGATGCAGATGCACATCGGCGCACCGGCGGAACCCGTCGTCAAAAAGGGCGACACTGTCATGGTAGGTACGCTGATCGGCAAAGCCGGCGGCTTTGTCAGCGCAGACATCCACTCCAGCGTGTCCGGCACTGTGCTGGACGTGGCGACGATGCGGATGGTCAACGGCGCAATGTGCAAGGCAGTGGCCATCAAGACCGACGGCAAGCAGACGGTGGCCCCGTCCTGCACCCCGCCCACGGTGAATGACAAGGACAGCCTTCTGGCGGCGATCCGCGCCTGCGGTCTGGTGGGTGTGGGCGGCGCCGGTTTCCCGACGCACGTCAAGCTGGCGGCCAACACCATCGACACGCTGATCATCAACGCTGCCGAGTGTGAGCCGTATCTGACCACCGACGCGCGGGAAATGCTGGAATGCAGCGACACCATCATCTCGGGCATCACTGCCGTGATGAAGTACTGCGACATTCCCAACTGTATTATTGGTATCGAGCGCAACAAGCCCGAGTGCATCGACCTGATGTTCTCGCTGACGCGGGAGATGCCGGGCGTGTCGGTCAAGCCGCTGCCCATGCGCTACCCCCAGGGCGCTGAAAAGACCCTCATCGAGACCTGCACCGGCCGTGAGGTCCCCCAGGTGGCGGAGTCCGGCAAGCCGGGCATTCCTGCCGACTGCGGCTGCGTGGTCATGAACGTGACCAGTATCTCCACGCTGGGCAAGTACCTCAAGACCGGCATGCCGCTGGTCAGCAAGCGCGTCACCGTGGACGGCGACGCCATCGCCAACCCGCAGAACGTGGAAGTTCCCATCGGCACGCTGTACCGCGATGTCATCGAGGCATGCGGCGGCATCAAGCCTGACGTGGAGCTGGGCAAGATCATCTTCGGCGGCCCCATGATGGGCGGCGCCTCTCCCAGTGCGGACTTCCCGGTGCTCAAGCAGAACAACGGCCTGCTGCTGTTCAGCCGCAAGGCCGCCACCCTGCCCGAGGCCGACCCCTGCATCCGCTGCGGCCGCTGCATTGAGGCCTGCCCCATGGGTCTGGAACCCGTGGTCATTGCGGAAAACTTCAAGAACAAGGACTTTGATGCCCTGCAGAAGCGCTGCATCGACCTGTGTGTCGCCTGCGGCAGCTGTACTTACGCCTGCCCGGCCAAGCGCCCCGTCTCTCAGACCATGGCGCTGGCAAAGGCGTGGTATCTCAAACAAAAAACGGAAAAGGCAGGTAAATGACAGATGGAAGAACAACGCCTGATCGTAACTGCCTCACCGCATATCCGGGACAGCGCCTCCAACCGCAGCCTGATGGGAAACGTGGTCATTGCCCTGATCCCCACGGTTGTGGCTTCGGCCTTTATCTTCGGTATGCGTGCGCTGCTGGTGGTCGCCGTGACCACCGCTGCCTGTGTAGGCTTTGAATATCTCTATACCTTGCTGATGCACAAGCGCAACCCGGTGGGGGATCTCTCCGCCGTGGTCACCGGCATCATCCTGGCCCTCAACGTGCCGGTGGGGATGCCCCTGTGGATCTGCATCGTCGGCGCGTTTGTGGCCATCGTCATCGTCAAGCAGATGTTCGGCGGCCTGGGCTACAACGTGGCCAACCCCGCTCTGGTGGGACGTATCGTTCTGTTTTTGGGCTTTACCTCCCGCATGACCGCCTACGTCTATCCCGACCTGGCGGTGGATGCCCTTGCCAGCGCCACCCCGCTGTCCAGCAGCGTGGACCAGACCACCGTCAGCCTGATGGACCTGTTCCTGGGCCTGCACGGCGGTATGCTGGGTGAGACCTGCATCGCCATGATCCTGGTGGGTCTGGCTTTCCTGCTGTTCACCCGCACCATCAGCTTTGCCATCCCGGGCAGCATCGTCGGCACCGTCTTTGTGCTGACCCTGCTCACCACCGGCGATCTGCATGTCGCTCTGGCGGAGATCATGTCCGGCGGCCTGATGTTCGGCGCCGTCTTTATGGCTACCGACTATGTCACCAGCCCCTTCACCACCCGCGGCAAGCTGATCTACGGCGTGGTCATCGGTCTGCTCACCTTCCTCATCCGCAACTTCGGCAGCATGAACGAAGGCATGAGCTACGCCATCCTGATGGGCAACCTGCTGACTCCCTGGTTCAACGCCTGGGGCCATCAGATCCCTCTGGGACGTGCCAAACGCAAAAAGAAAGCTGACAAAAAGGCGGCCGCAGCCTCCGCCGGAAAGGGAGGGGCAGCATAATGGCAAACAAACAGACAGCCGCGCCGCAGGAAAGCGCGGTCAAGACCATGGTGGTGCCGGTCATCGTGCTGGTCGTGATCTGCGTGGTATGCAGCGCGATCCTGGCCGTGCTCAACGACATGACGGCCCCCATCATTGAGGAAAATACCCGTCTGGAGACCCTCAACTCCTATATTGAAGTCCTGCCCGAAGGCACCCAGGCCGAGGCCCTGACCCAGGTGGAGGGGGATGCCCTCACCACCGAAGGCGTCGAGGGTGCAGCCTACACCGCCGACGGCGCAGCGGCCGTCAAGTCCGCCGCAGGCGGCTACTCCGGCAAGACGGTGACGGTCTACGTTGCCTTTGATTCTATGGGAACCATCACCAATATCAAGGTGGATGCCTCCACCCAGACTGCCGGCATCGGCACCAAGACCGGTGACGAGAGCTTCTACTCCGGCTTTGTGGGCTGGGACGGCTCCCAGCAGGTTTCCGCCGGCAGCCCGGTGGACGCCATCGCAGGTGCGACGGTATCCTCCAAGGCCGTTTTCACCGCAGTCAATCAGGCCATCGACTGCTATAACAATGAGCTGAAGGGGGTGGCGTAAATGGCCGAAAAGCAAAGCAAATGGCGGGTATTTACCGCCGGTATCATCCGTGAAAACCCCGTTCTGCGCCTGGTCTTGGGCTGCTGCTCGGCTCTGGCCGTCACCACCACTGTGTCCGGTGCATTGGGCATGGGCCTGGCCATGACCTTCGTTCTGCTGGGCTCCAACATTGTTATCTCGGCTCTGCGCAAGGTCATCCCTGCCAAAGTCCATCTGCCCTGCTACATCGTCATCATCGCCACCTTCGTTACCGTGGTCCAGATGGTGCTGCAGGCTTACGTGCCGGAACTGTATGATGCCCTGGGCGTTTTCCTGGCGCTGATCGTTGTCAACTGCATCATCCTCGGCCGTGCCGAGATGTTCGCCTGCAAGAATACCGTTATCGACTCCGCACTGGACGGCCTGGGCATGGGTATCGGCTACATCCTGACCATGGTGCTCATGTCCTCCATCCGTGAGATCATCGGCAACGGCAGCTGGATGGGCATCCAGATCATCCCCGAGTCGGTGGACCGCATGACGCTGATGAATCAGGCTCCCGGCGGCTTCTTCGTCTTTGGCTGCCTGATGGCGCTGTGCGTCTGGATCGAGAAAAAGACCAACCATCCCATTGAGCGCAAGACCTGCGGCGAGGCTCTTCTGGAAGAGCAGGAGACCGTGAAAGAAGGAGGTGCTGAACAGTGAGCGCGGAAAACATTGCAACCTTTGCTACGATCCTTTTCAGCATGATTCTGGTCAATAACTACGTGCTGGTCCAGTTCCTTGGCATCTGCCCCTTCCTGGGCGTTTCCAAAAAGCTGGATTCCTCGGTGGGCATGGGCATGGCGGTCATCGTCGTTATGCTCATTGCCACGGCTGTGACCTTCCCCATCCAGATCTTCCTGCTGGATGCCTATGACCTGGGCTATATGCAGACCATCATTTTCATTCTGGTCATCGCGGTCCTGGTCCAGCTCATCGAGATCACCCTCAAATGCTACATCCCCGCGCTGTACAGCGCCCTGGGCGTTTACCTGCCCCTGATCACCACCAACTGCTGTGTTCTGGGCGTGACCATTCTGGCTGTGCAGGACTACTCCGGTGACATCGCCACCTACGGCTTCGGCTTTGCCTTTGCGGAGGCTCTGGTCTGCGCTGCCGGTGCGGGCATCGGCTTCCTGCTGGCCATGGTGCTGTTCTGCGGCGTGCGTCAGCGTGTGGAAAACGCCGACCCGCCCGAGTGCTTCAAGGGCCTGCCCATCACGCTGGTGGCTGCGGCCATCACCTCTCTGAGCTTCATGGGCTTCGGCGGGCTGGTCGAAAACATCGTCAACGCGATCTTGTAAGGGGGATTTGAGGATATGATTACAGCGAATCCGATCGTCTTTGCGGTGATCGTGCTGGCGGTGCTGGGCTTGGCAGGCAGTGTGATTCTGGTTCTGGCCTCCAAGTTCATGGCCGTTTATGAAGATCCCCGCATTGCCGAGATCAACGAATGCCTGGCGGGCGCCAACTGCGGCGGCTGCGGCTATGCAGGCTGTGCGGACTATGCCAAGGCCATCGTTATGGACGGTGCACCCACCCATAAATGCGCTCCCGGCGGTGACAAGACTGCCGATGCCATCAACCGCATCATGGGCGCGGAGGAGAGCAACCGCCCCAGCATGCGCGCTTTTGTCTCCTGTAACGGCGGCAAAAACTGCGGCGTGCGGTTTGAGTATCACGGCGTGCAGAGCTGCGCTGCCGCGGCTTCGGTGGCGGGCGGCCCCACGGCCTGCTCCTTCGGCTGCCTGGGCTTCGGCGACTGCGTCAATGCCTGCATGTTCCACGCCCTCAGCATCAAGGACGGCGTGGCGGTTGTTGACCGCGACCTGTGCACCGGCTGCTCTGCCTGTACCCGTGCCTGCCCCCGCGGCCTGCTGAAGATGAAACCGGTCGCCCCGCAGCCTGCGGTGCTCTGCCGCAACAAGGAACGCGGTGCGGGCGTCGTCAAGGCCTGCAAGACCGGCTGTATTGCCTGCGGCATCTGCGTCAAGAACTGCCCGCAGGAGGCCATCTTCCTGCGCAACAACGTGGCCCGTATCGATTACACCAAGTGCAACGGCTGCGGTACCTGCGTGGACAAGTGCCCCAAGAAGGTCATCCACTGGGTCGAGGGCGGTCCTACCTCCGTCGACGCTCCGGTACCCGATTACGCGGTGCTGTAACGCGCTGACCCAACCTTAAAATCAAAGGCCCCGGCCCTCGGGATTTCTCTTGCAGAGAAAAAAATGAGGGCCGGGGCTTGATTTTTGAAAAAGGCTGTGCTATAATCTCCTTTGTTACGGATGATTAGCTCAGCTGGTTAGAGCGCTGCGTTCACATCGCAGAGGTCGAGGGTTCGAGTCCCCCATCCTCCACCAGAATCCCGCAGACGATGTTTCGTCTGCGGGATTTTTTGTGCTGTTTTGTCGGCCTCCGCAAGGCGGTGAAAGCGCGCCGCAAAAACCGGCGCTGTATCGCGAGCAATCGGTGAAAAAAAGATGCGCCCGGGTTTGCGGAGGGGAAAGCGGCATGCTATAACAGGGATAAATTGCGGCTATGACTATCGCTTTTACGTAACATCTTGCCATTCCGGCAGTGTCAGCCCGGCAAGGCGTCCGATGTGCAGCGGCACCCTTTCGGTGCTTTAGGGTATCATAAATCAGACATTACAACAGAAAGGCGGCGGCGCAGATGATCCGCATCGCCATTGTTGAGGATGACCCTCAGGTCCGGGAACAGCTTGCGGGATATGTGTGGCGGTATGAGCGCCAGTTCGGCAAGATGTTTGAGCTGACCACCTTTGAGGACGGGGAGGAGATCGTCACCGACTACCGGGCGGCGTACGACATTATCCTGCTGGACGTACAGATGCGGCATATGGACGGCATGGCCGCCGCAGAGGCCATCCGCAAGGCTGACAAGGACGTCATTCTGATCTTCATCACCAACATGGCGCAGTTTGCCATCCGCGGCTATGCGGTGGACGCGCTGGATTACGTCCTCAAGCCGGTACCGTACTTTGCCTTTTCCCAGCAGCTGCAAAAGGCGGTGGATCGCCTGCGCAAACGCCGCAAGACTTTTCTGACGGTCCCCATCGACGGCGGCCTGCGCCGCATTGATGTGAACACCATCTATTACCTGGAAAGCGAGGGGCATTCCGTCCGTTTTTATACGGAGGACGGGGAGAGCCTTGCGCCCGGAAGCCTGAAAAGCTATGAGGAAAAGCTGGCAGACAAGCCCTTTGCCCGCTGCAACAGCGGCTACCTTGTCAATCTGGAGCAGGTGATGGAAGTCCAGCAAAACACCGTGCAGGTGGGGCCCTATGCCCTCCAGATCAGCCGCCCCAAAAAGAAAGCCTTTCTGGAAGCACTGACGGATTACATCGGAGGCAGCGTGAAATGACCATCCTGCCCGATATTCCCCGTCTGTATACGGCTCTGGCCGAATGGCTGGCCTGCCTGATGTACATTATCGCCCTGCGCCGGCGGTTCGGGCGCACCGGGACCATCCTGATCGCCGGAGGCTGGCTGGCGGGGCTCAGCGTATTTTTGCAGGTCACGGGCAACGTGCCGCTGGCCTGGTGGATCCCCTGCATGGCGGCCGCCGTGGTGGGAATGTACAGCCTTTTGTATTTGTGCTGCTCCCTGTCCGCCCGTGAGGCCGGCTACTGCTGTGCGCGGGCGTTTATTCTGGCGGAGTTTGCCGCCAGCCTGGAATGGCAGATCCACTGCCTGCTGTGGCCCCAGCGTGGGGCATGGGAACCCTTGCCGCTGCTTTTGCTGATCGTGATCTACGCCGGTGTATATGGCTTTGTCTACCGGTTTGAATTCCGCCGTGTCCGGCGCAGACCGGAACTGGGCATTACCCGCCGCGCTCTGAGCAGTGCCGTTGTCATGGCCTTGGCAGCCTTTGCCGTCAGCAACTTTGCCTTTGCTCAGACGGGGGAGGCTACCATGGACCTGTTCTATATCCGTACGCTGGTGGACCTGGCGGGCGTGCTGGTCCTTTCCATCCAGCAGGAACAGCTGATGGAAGCAAGCCTGCACCGGGAACTGGAAGCTATGGACAACGTCCTCCACCGCCAGTATGAGCAGTACCAGCAAAGCAGGGAGAGCATCCGCCTCATCAACCGGCACTGCCACGATCTCAAATTGCAGATCGCGGCCATCCGTGCCGAGCAGGACCCCGGCAAACAGGCGGCGGCCCTGGACGAGATGGAAAGCGGCATCCGCATGTGCGAGGCCCAGAACAAGACCGGCAACCCGGTCCTGGATACCCTTCTGACGGCAAAAAGCCTGTACTGCCAGCAGCACGACATCAACTTTACCTGTGTGGCGGACGGTCATCTGCTGGACTTCATGCCCACGGGAGATATCTGCACCATTGTGGGCACCGCCCTGGACAACGCCACCGAGAGCGTCCAGACCCTGGCGGACCCGGAAAAACGGCTGATCCGAACGGCCATTTATGCCCAGCACGGTTTTGTCATGCTGCGGTTTGAAAACTACTGTGAGACAGAGGTCAAACTGGATGCCGACGGCATGCCGCCCCACGGCTACGGCGTGCGGACGGTGCGTGCCGCGGCGGAAAAGTACGGCGGTACCATGACGGTCCACTGTGAGGACAACTGGTTTATCCTGCGGGTTTTGCTCCCGCACCGGAGTGAAAAAACGGGCAGGGCGCAGCAATGACAAAAGGGAATGTACCCTGAAAATGACGAATAACGGCAAAGGCCGGCGCATGGCGCCGGCCTTTGTACGTGCAGGATGCACAAAGGGCTTTCGGTCAAACTTGTGCGAAATGTATATGAAAATTTTGTAAAAAAGCGGTGCAAAAACAATTTATGCTTCAAAAATGGCAGTTTTTGAAATAACCGTAGAC
Source organism: Candidatus Gemmiger faecavium (assembly GCA_019114415.1). Taxonomy (GTDB): domain Bacteria; phylum Bacillota; class Clostridia; order Oscillospirales; family Ruminococcaceae; genus Gemmiger; species Gemmiger faecavium. The sequence goes on from DXFO01000039.1 coordinate 33,098, forward strand.
AGTTCTTTGTGAATATCGATATAATAATTTTGCTTCATGAAGGTGGCGCGCGACCCTTCATCGTGTAAACCGAACAACAAGGAGGAAAATAACATGTTGGCTATCAACATCGATGATGTATTGAATGTGCTGACAACGGTTGCACCGTATTTGATCGGATTCGGGATTGTTTTGGTCATCGCCATCATCGCAATGATTGCCTGCAAAAAGCAGAGCAAGGCTAAAAAGTATATGGTCCGCAGCCAGGCCGGTATGGCAATTCTGCTGGCTTTTGGCATTGTGGCAAACCTGATCGCCTTTGGCCCCATGTCCACCATGATCTCTCTGGCTACCGGCGGCGGTACCATTTCTGAAGAGTCCACCGACACAGCCACTGCGCTGTGCACCAACATTGCGGAAGAAGGCATCGTCCTGCTGAAGAATGACGACAGCACGCTGCCTCTGGCTTCCGGCGACAACATCAACGTCTTTGGCTGGGCATCCACCAATCCCTGCTACGGCGGCACCGGTTCCGGCGCGCTGAGCGAGGCGTTCCCCATGGTCAGCCTGCTGGATGGCCTGAAGAATGCCGGCCTGAACCCCAACCAGGAACTGGTCTCTACACCAACTACAAGGCGGACCGTCCCGTGGTCGGCATGTGGAGCGGTGACTGGACTCTGCCTGAGCCCGCAGTCAGCCTCTATACCGACGAAATGATGGAAAACGCCAAGGCCTACTCTGACACGGCCATGATCGTTATCACCCGCGTCGGCGGCGAAGGCGCCGACCTGCCCACCGATATGTACGCGCTGGCCAACGGCACCGCGTAGGATGTGGGCTACGACCAGGTCTACGACGACACCCTCAACGAGGGCGCCGACTGGGACCAGGGCGACACCTACCTGAACCTCAGCAACCAGGAAGAGGCTATGATCGACCTGGTCTGCCAGAACTTTGACAAGGTCATCGTCGTTTACAACGGCGACAACACCATGGAGCTGGGCTTTGTGGAAGAGCATCCCCAGATCAAGAGCGTTCTGTGGTGCCCCGGCACCGGTCAGTCCGGCTTCACCGGCCTGGGCAATATCATCTCCGGTGCGGTGAACCCCTCTGCCAAGACCACCGATACCTTTGTCTATGACCTGACTGCCACCCCGACCTGGAACAACTTCGGCATGATGCAGTACACCAACATGGACGAGTTCGCTGTGGACGGCACCCTGCCTTCCTTCGTCAACTACGCGGAAAACATCTACGTCGGCTACAAGTTCTATGAGACTGCCGCTGTGGAGGGCCTCATCGACTACGACACCACCGTGCAGTATCCCTTCGGCTACGGCCTCAGCTACACCTCTTTCTCTCAGAAGCTCAACGGCGTGACCGAGGCTGACGGCGTCATCACCGTGAGTGTCACTGTCACCAACACCGGTTCCGTGGCCGGCAAGGACGTTGTGGAAGTCTACTACAACCCGCCCTACACCAACGGCGGCATTGAAAAGGCTTCCGCCAACCTGATCGGCTTTGCCAAGACCGCTCAGCTGGAACCCGGTGCGTCCGAGAATGTCACCATCCAGTTCAACGTGGAAGATATGGCTTCCTATGACGACCGAAACGCCAAAGCCTATGTGCTGGAGGCGGGCGACTACATCATCTCCATCAACTCCGACTCTCACACCATCATCGACAGCAGCGTCTACAACGTTCCCGCTACCATCACCTACAGCGGCGACAACAAGCGCTCCTCCGATGAAGTGGACGCCACCAACCAGTTCGACTATGCCCGCGGCACCGCGACCTACCTGTCCCGCGCCGACGGCTTCGCAAACTATGCACAGGCTACCGCGGCACCCACCAGCTACGAGATGCCTGCCGACTCCAAGGCGACCTTCTACAACATCTCCAACTACGACGCATCCGCGGATGAAGATCCCAACGCCGAGGCTCCCGTCACCGGCGCCGAGGGCGACATCCAGCTGGTCGAGCTGCGCGGCCTGGATTACGACGATCCCATGTGGGACAGCCTGCTGGACCAGATGACCGTGGATGAGATGAACTCTCTGATCTCTCTGGGCGGCTACCAGACCAACAGCATCGACAGCATCGGTAAGGTCCGCACCAACGACTGCGACGGTCCTGCTTCCATCAACAACAACTTCACCGGCACCGGCTCCATCGGTTTCCCGGCTGCCGTCATGATCGCCAACACCTGGAACGTGGATATCGCCACCGCTTTCGGTGACAGCATCGGCCAGATGGCTGACGAGATGGCCGTCTCCGGCTGGTATGCACCTGCCATGAACATCCACCGCTCCGCTTTCGCCGGCCGTAACTTCGAGTACTACTCCGAGGACGGCTTCCTGTCCGGCCAGATGGCTGCCCATGCCGTCCAGGGCGCTGCCCAGCACGGCGTCTACACCTACGTCAAGCACTTTGCCATGAACGACCAGGAGACCAACCGCTGCGGTATGCTGTGCACCTGGTCCACCGAGCAGGCCATGCGCGAGATCTACTTCAAGCCCTTCGAGATCGCCATCAAGCAGGGCAATGCGGGCGCCGTCATGTCCTCCTTCAACTACATCGGCAACCGCTGGGCCGGCGGCACCAAGGAACTGTGCCAGACCCTCCTGCGTGACGAGTGGGGCTTCCAGGGCTTTGTCCTGACCGACTACTTCGGCGTTTACGGCTACATGAGCGCCGATCAGGGCGTCCGCAACGGCACCGACTGCATGCTGGTCAACTATCCCACCGAGACCAGCCTGGTGGGCAGCCTGACCGATGGCAACATCAGCAACGGCGGCCTGCAGGCCATGCGCACCGCTACCCATAACATCCTGTACACGGTGGTCAACTCCCGCGCTTACACCGAGGAGAACCTGAACCCCGGCATGGAAGGCTGGCAGATCGCTGCCATCGCCATCGACGTGGTGCTGGCACTGGTCATCGTCGTGCTGGAGATCGCAGTCATCAAAAAGGGCTACGACAAGCGCAAGAAAGAGGAAGTCGAAGTCTGATCTGACCGCAAGGCTTCTTCAAAAACCAATCGTTTGAAATTCTGACAACGGGATAACCGGCTGCGTCTGGCTTCTGCTTGCAGGCAGGCGCCGGGCGCAGCCCATTTATCCGGGAAGGGAGCATTCCATTATGCCCGCTACGAAGCTGACCCAGAAACTTACTCTGGAACAGAAATGCGCACTGCTTTCCGGTGCGGATACTTTCCGGTCCCGCGGACTGCCCCAGTACGGCATTCCGTCGGTCTGGCTGTCCGACGGCCCTCACGGTGTGCGGAAACAGGCAGGGGAGAGCGACCATCTGGGCATCAATCCCAGTGAGCCGGCGACCTGTTTCCCCACCGCGTCGGCTGTGGCAAGCAGCTGGGACCCCGCTCTGGGTGAGGAGATCGGCCGGGCACTGGGGCAGGAAGCCGCCGCACAGAATGTGGCGGTGCTGCTTGGCCCCGGCCTCAATACCAAACGCAGCCCGCTGTGCGGACGCAACTTTGAATATTTTTCCGAGGACCCCTACCTGGCCGGCAAGATGGCCGCCGCCTACATCCGCGGCATCCAGGAAAACGGCATCTCTGCCTGCCCCAAGCATTTTGCAGCCAACAGCCAGGAACTGCGCCGCATGGCCACCGACTCGGTGGTGGACGAGCGCACCCTGCGGGAACTGTACCTGACCAACTTTGAGATCGCCGTCACCGAGGGCAAGCCCAAGACCATCATGATCAGCTATAACATGGTCAACGGCGTCTATGCCAACGAGAATGCCCATCTGCTCAAGGAGATCTTGCGGGATACCTGGGGCTTTGACGGCGCGGTGGTCACCGACTGGGGCGGTTCCAACGACCATGCCCTGGGCGTCAAGAACGGCTCCACGCTGGAAATGCCCGCCCCCGGTCTGGATTCGGTGCGGGAACTGGTCAAGGCGGTCAAGGACGGCAAGATCTCGGAGGCGGACATCAACGCCCGCCTGGAAGAACTGCTGGACCTGGTGGAGTCCACCTCCAAGGCGCTGGAAAAGGCGCCCAAGACCATCGACTGGGATGCCCATCATGCCCTGGCCCGCAAGGCTGCGGCGGAAAGCATCGTCCTGCTCAAAAACAAGGGCGGGCTGCTTCCCCTGGACCCCGAGGCAAAGATCGCGGTCATCGGTGACTTTGCCCAGACGCCCCGCTATCAGGGCGCCGGTTCCAGCATGGTCAACGCACCCAGAGTGGATAACTTCCTGCAGGTGTTTGAACAGAGCGGCCTCAAGAGCGCAGGCTTTGCCAAGGGCTTTGACCGTTACGGCAAGCCCGACGCGGCCCTGCAGGCCGAAGCCGTCAAGCTGGCGGAAAGAGCCGACGCTGTTTTGCTCTTCCTGGGCCTGGACGAGGTCAAGGAGAGCGAAGGCCTGGATCGCAGCGACATGAAACTGGCCAAAAACCAGATCGATCTGCTGCTGGCCGTGCATCGTGTCAACCCCCGGCTGATCGTTGTGCTCAGCTGCGGCAGCGCGGTGGAGACCAACTGGCAGAGCCATTGTCAGGCGCTGGTCTGGGCCGGCCTGGGCGGTCAGGCGGGCGCGGGCGCACTGCTGGACGTGCTGACCGGCAAGGTGAACCCCGCCGGACGTCTGGCCGAGACCTGGCCGCTGCACTGCGAGGACAATCCCTCTTACAACAACTTCGGCAAACCTGGCCGCAACGTGGAATACCGCGAGGGCCTTTACGTCGGGTATCGTTATTACCAGACGGCAGGCGTACCCGTGTCCATGCCCTTTGGCTACGGTTTGTCCTACACCACATTCGAGTACAAGGACCTCCATGCCACGCCCTCTGGCGTGTCGCTGACGGTGACCAACACAGGGGACCGTGCCGGCGATGAGGTGGTACAGGTCTATGTTTCCAAGCCCGACGCCCGGATCTTCCGCCCCGTGCAGGAGCTGAAAGGATTTGCCCGCGTCTCGCTGGAAGCAGGGGAGAGCAAGACCGTATCCATCCTGCTGGACGACAAGGCTTTCCGTTACTGGAACGACCCGGCCAACTGCTGGGCGGTGGAAGGCGGCACCTATGTGGTGCGCGTGGGCGCTTCCTGCGAGGATATCCGCCTGGAGGCGGAGGTCACTGTGGAAGGCACCGGCCAGTCTGACCCCTATGCCGGCATTGCGCTGCCCCATTATGCGGGAGGCCAGGTCCAGGATGTCCCCGACGACGAGTTTGCCGCCATCCTCGGCCATGCCATCCCGGTGTCCAGGGTAGCCATCGACCGCAACATGACCCTGGGGGAGATCGGCCATGGCCGCAGCCCGCTGGGCTGGCTGGTCCATGTGATCCACAAGCATCTGCTGCAAAAGAGCCTTCAGGCCGGTACGCCGGACCTGAACCTGCTGTTCAACTACAATATGCCGCTGCGCGCCATTGCCAAAATGACAGGCGGTATGGTCAGCATGGGCATGGTCGACGGCCTTGTCATGGAGCTCAAAGGCTTCTGGATCATCGGTATCCTGCGGGTCCTGGTTGAGCTGGTGCGCAACTCCATCCTCAATGCGTCGATGGAAAAGCGCCTGGCCGAGAAAAAGGAGGGCGACTGATGAATTTCTGGTCTGACTTTGCCGCCAAGCACCCGGCGGCAGCCAAATGGGTGCGGGAGGGCGGCCTCTTTGTCATTGTGAGCAACGTCATCACGGTGCTGAAATACCTGATGCTCCAGTTCCTGCCCGCGGCCTTTGCGGGCCTGGGCGACGCCAGCTTCGGCTGGCCGGGCATCCCGCTGACCCTGTTCGGCGAGACCTTTGAGTGGAACATCCTGGGCTATGACCAGGCCCACGGCGGTTTGGCCTATTTCTGCGCCTACATGGTGGCTATGGTCATCGGCGAGGTCATCAACTTCCCCATCCAGCGCAACTTTGTGTTCCGTTCCAAGGGTAAGCTGGGACCCCAGATCGCATGGTATCTGGTGGCGTTCTGCGTCATCACCTGCATCGTCAACTCCATCAACTGCATCTGGGTTGCGGTGGCCGGTCTGCTGGTCCCCGACTTCATCTACAACATCGGCACGACGGTCCTCAACGGCGGTATTTCCATGGTGGTCTTCTTCTTTGTCAACAAGATCATCTTCCCCTCGTCGGACAGCGTGCAGAAAACGGCTGAACAGGCCGAATGATCCTTAACGTTACAAATTCCTTTCCCGGCGGCACCCAATCTTCCGAATCATTGGCTCTGTTTTCCCGCCGCCGCAGCAAGACCCCTGTTCACGGGTGACCGTGGACGGGGGGCTTGTGCTGCCGGGGAGAACGGCTCAGACCTCTGCTTCCGGGCCTCCGCTGCGCCGGTACCGCGGCGGGCATCCCGCCCTTTGCCACGCTGGGTTGACGGCTGTCCCGGTTTGGGGGTATAGTGAGAAAAAGCGCGGCCTGCTGCCATGGCCCCGCGGAAGGGAAGGACCTTCTATGCGCATCACCGTTCTGATCGAAAATACCGCCCTCTCCGACACCCTGACTGCCGAACACGGGCTGAGTCTGTACCTGGAATACCGCGGCACGTCCTGGCTGCTGGACGCCGGGACCAGCGGCGCCTTTGCGGCCAACGCCGACAAGCTGGGGATCGACCTGGCAAAGGTGGAGACCTGCCTGCTCTCCCATGGTCACTACGACCATGCCGGGGGACTGGCAGAGTTTTTCCGCCGCAACCAAACCGCCCCGGTGTATGCCATGCGCGGGGCCGACCAACCCTATTATTCGGGGGACGGGGAAAAACGCCATGACATCGGCATTCCCGTGGAAGTGCTGGAAGCCCTGCCCCGGCGGGTGCACTGGGTGGACGGGGGGACGGCCCTTGCACCGGGCGTGTGGCTGCTGCCCCACTCCACGCCGGGCCTGGAGCAGATCGGCGCGGCCAAAAAGCTCTACCGCGGCACGGAAAAGGGTGTGGAACCGGATGATTTTGCCCATGAAATGAGCGTCGTATTTGAAACGGCCGGGGGCCTGGTGGTGTTCAACAGCTGCTGCCACGGGGGGCTTCAGGCTGTGCTGGGAGAGGTGTCCCGCCAGTTCCCCGGCAAGCCCGTTGCCGCCTTTGTGGGCGGGCTGCATATGCGGGGACGCAGCCACGGCTGCGAGATCTGCACTTTCACCCCGCAGGAACTGCAGGCGGTGGCAGACTGCGCCGCAGACCATGGTGTGGGGGCGGTCTACACCGGACATTGCACCGGCGGCGTGGCCTATGAACTGCTGCGGCCGCTGATGGGCAGCCGGCTGCACCCGCTGTCCACGGGGCAGGTCATCGAACTGCCCGACTGAACCGAAAGGAGGAATCCCCATGTGCGGCAGATACCATTTTTCCACCGCAGGCTGTCCGCCCCTGGCGGCATTGGCCCGGCGGCTGCAGCGCACCGGGGAAACGGTCCCTCAAAACGGGGATGTGGCGCCCTCCTGTGAAGCGCTGACGGTGGTGCAGGGCGCAGCCGGCCCGGAGGTCTGCCTGCGGACCTGGGGGTGGCCCGGACACGGTGGACAGATCATCAACGCCCGGGCCGAGACCGTGACCGAAAAGCCCATGTTCCGGGACAACTTTGCCCGGCACCGGTGCGTCATCCCGGCCAGTTTCTTCTATGAGTGGGACGCCGGACGCCATCCCTACCGCTTTGCCCTGCCGGGGGAGCCGCTGTATCTGGCGGGCATCTGCAACGCCGAGGGCCGGTTTGTCATCCTGACCACCGCGCCCAACGGCTGTATGCGGCCCATCCACGACCGCATGCCCCTGATCCTGCGACCTGAACAGGTCCGCCCCTGGCTGTCAGATTCTGCCGCCGCCCTGGCACTGCTGGAAGGCACACCTCCGGAACTGGAACGGGAAAGCCTGGACGGTCAGCTGCGGCTGGAAGATCTGACCTGATACAAACAAAAAGCCCGTTTCTGCCATGGCGGCGGAAACGGGCTTTGCTGTATCGGTGGTTATGCGGCGGGCAGGATCATGTCGATGCCCGTCAGGATGGTCTCGCGGTCCAGGGCGCTGAGGGCGTGGGCCACCAGATAGCCCTCGGCGTCGATGAAGTAGGTGGTGGGCAGGGCGGTGACGCCGTAGGTGATGGCGGCATCGTACTCGGTGTCGTAGTAGACGGGGAAGGAATATCCCTGCTCCTCAATGAATTCGGAAGCACCCTCCAACGTCTCCCGAGAACCGTCGGTCATGTTGACCATGACAAAATGGATGTCCTCGCCGTATTCGGCGTAGAGTTCGTCAAAGTCGGGCATCTCTTTCTTGCAGGGACCGCACCAGCTTGCCCAGAAGTTCAAAATAATGGGCTTGCCGATGAAATCGGACAGATGCACCTCGTTGCCTTCCAGGTCGGCCACGGTAAAATCGGGGGCAGCGGTAAGCTGGGGCTCATCATTCTCCTCATCCTCGGACTCCTCCGGGGTGGCGTCGCTGTCCGGCACCTCACCGGCATCGGAGCTGTCGGCAGAGGGAGTGGGGGAAGGGGAGGGCTCCTCGCTGGCCAGGGTATCGGGGGCGTACTGAGACCCCAGACGGCTGTACAGCAGGAAAGCCCCGCCCAGCACCAGCACAAAGGCGGCCAGAAGGACCACCAGGGACAGATTCTTTTTCATGGAATACTCCTTTCCGGTCAGCTCAAAAGGGAGAGCAGGCGGCCCAGCAGGCCGGTCATCATCAGCACGCCGATCAAAATCAGCAGACTGCCGCTGACCGTGTTGATGACGCGATAGTTGCTCTTGACCCAGTCAAAGGCGGATTTCAGCCGGTCGATGAGCACCGCACTGATGAGGAACGGCACGCCCAGACCCAGGGAGTAGGCAAGCAGCATGAGCATGCCTTCCACCACATGACCCTGCTGGGAGGCCAGCAGCAGCGCTGACCCCAGGAAAGCGCCCACGCAGGGCGTCCAGCCCACCGAAAAGACCACGCCGAACAGGGCGGAGGAGAAAAATCCCAGGTTGGAGGTGTCCACCTGACGCCGTCCGCCCGAGAACATGTTGAGCCGCAGAACGCCCAGATAGTTCAGGCCGAACACAATGACGATCAGGCCGGACACAATGTTGACGGCAGTCTGGTAGCGGGTGAGCAGTCCGCCCACCGTACCGGCCAGCGCACCCATGAGCACGAACACGGCGGTAAAGCCCAGCACAAAGCCCGCGGCACAGGTCAGTGTCCGGCGGGTGCTGCGCTGACCGCCGCCCGCAAAATAGGAGATATAGATGGGCAGCATGGGCAGCAGACAGGGGGAAACGAAGGTGATGATCCCTTCCAGAAACAAAATGAAATACTGCATAAGGCAGGCTCCTTTCCGATATTGGGCAAGAGGGCCCGTGGTTTGCCCCGGCAACATCTGCCGGGCAGCACCTTAGTATATCATATATATCAGATTTGCACAGCGGGGGTCCGTGATGTTATCACACAGCCTGCCGTTTGACAGCGGGGCAAAAGCGTTTTATACTCACCATAGTGACTTTGTATTGAGACGGAGGTCGGACCATGTCGTTTGCAGAATATTTTCCCGTGTGGGACAAGCTGGACAAGGCACAGCAGAAGATGCTTCTGGATTCTGTGACCGAGCGCAGCGCAAAAGCGGGGACGGTACTGTATACCGGCGGTTCCGACTGCCTGGGCCTGGTGGTGGTCAAGTCGGGCCGTCTGCGGGCATACAGCCTTTCGGGGGAGGGGCGGGAGATCACCCTTTACCGCCTGTTTGAGCGGGATATCTGCCTGATGACCTCCTCCTGCATGATGCACAATCTGCAATTCGACGTGACCGTCGAGGTGGAAAAGGACGCGGAGTTCTGGGTCATTCCGCCCGCTGTCTACCGCACCCTTACCGAACAGTCCCTGGCCGCGGCGCGCTATACCAACGACCTGCTGGCTACCCGTCTGTCGGATGTCATGTGGCTGATGGAGCAGATCATGTGGCAGAGTTTTGACAAGCGCCTGGCCGAGTTCCTGCTGGAGGAAAGTGCCCTGGAAAACACCACGGTCCTGAACCTGACCCATGAGAAAATCGCCAACCATCTGGGCACCGCCCGGGAGGTGGTCACCCGGATGCTGCGATATTTCCAGGGAGAGGGCATGGTCCGCCTGGCCCGCGGCACGGTGGAGCTCACCGACCCGCAGGCCCTTGCCCGCCTGGCGGACGCCGAGAAACCTTCAAAATAACACAAAATACCCCCGCCAGAAAGCCGACTGCATGGCCGGTCCCGGCGGGGGCTTTTTTCTGCCGGTACACAAAGGCAATCGGCAGGATTATTTTTCGTCCTCTTCGGAGTCGGGGATGACGACGACTTTTATCTTTTCCACCCGCTTGCCGTCCATGGCAAGGACGGTCACGTCTACGTTTTCGTAGTGGAATGAATCGCCGACTTCGGGGATGCGGGCCAGCTCGTCCATGACCCAGCCGCTGACAGTCACCACGTCCAGTTCCTTGTCGATGTCCAGCAGCTCAAACAGTTTTTCGGCGTTGGTGTGGCCCAGGACTTCGTACTCGTTCTCGCCGGTCTGGCGGATCTCCTCCACCACTTCGTCGTGTTCGTCCCAGATTTCGCCCACCAGTTCTTCCAGGATGTCCTCCATGGTCACGATGCCCACGGTGCCGCCGAACTCGTCCATGACCACGGCCAGATGGGACTTGTTTTTCTGCAGGTCCTGCAGCAGTTCGCCGATCAGCTTGTTTTCGGTCACATAGATGGCCGGGCGGATGATGGTGGAAATGTCTTTGTCGGTGTGATAGACGTAGTTGTGGAAGTCCTTCTGGTACAGGATGCCGATGATATGGTCGATGCTGTCCCGGTAGACCGGGATGCGGGAATACCCCGTCTCGGCAAAGACGGCGGCGATGTCGTCCTTGGAATCATCCACCGACACGGCGGTCAGGTCGATGCGCGGGGTCAGCACGTCGATGGCCTGGGTCTCGGTAAACTCGATGGCGTTGCGGATCAGCGAGCCCTCCTGGGTGTCGATGCCGCCTTCCTGCTCTGCTTCATCCACAATGGTCAGCAGTTCTTCTTCGGTAAGGGTCTGGTTGTCCGAGGAATGGAAAATCCGGGACAGCAGCTTTTTCCACTGACGGAACAAAAAGTTGAAGGGGGTCAGCAGGATCATCAGCACATGGAGAAAAGGCGCCGAGAACTTGGCAAAGGCCTCGGGGGATTCCTTGGCGATACTCTTGGGGGACACCTCGCCAAAGATCAGCACCACCACGGTGGTCACTGCGGTGGAAACGCTGGGGCCCACATCGTTGCCCAGCCATTTGGCAAACAGCAGCGTTGCCATGGATGCGCAGGCAATGTTGACGATGTTGTTGCCGATCAAAATGGTGGACAGCAGGCTGTCGTAATTTTCGGACATGCGCAGCACCAGCTCGGCACGGCTGTCACCTTTTTCCGCCATGTTCTTGACGCGGATGCGGTTGAGAGAGGAAAACGCGGTCTCGGTCGCCGAGAAATATCCCGACATGACCACGCAGGCCACAATGAGCAGTATTGAGACGGTATCGTCGTTCATGAACACATTCCTTCCTTGATGATCCCCACGGCAAGCATCTTACCTGGCTGCGGTGCGGGCGGCCGCCCGTTTTTGTCCGCGCCTTCCGGCGGGGGAGCCTGCGCCGGAAAAAGACAACAAAAAGGCACAGCCCCATCACCGGCGGGGACGGACCGAAACAGCCGTTTCCCTCTGCCGCTGGGCGGCGGGGCGGTCAGTTCCGGCACATCCCGCTCTGGCGGGAGCTGTGCCTTTTGCTATATGCAACAGTATGGGTTGGCATCAGCGTCGATGTCGGCCACTGTCAATTCCTCCGGTCTTGTAAGATACTCTCACATCATACCGCAATTTATCACAAATCGCAATGGGCAAACCGCAAATATCCCCGTAACTGATGAAAAAACTGGCCGAATGTGACGTGAAACCGGACAAAATGCGAGGCCCCGGCAGCAAAAACAGGGCGCGGAGAGCCTCAGGCGCGGGCAGCGGCGGCAGCTTCGGCGTCGGCGGCCAGCTGCTTGCGGAACAGCACGCGGAAGATCAGACGGCACAGGGGGCCGCAGTAAAGCAGCTGCCACAAAAGGGCCATGGGCAGATTGCAGCCGAAGGTCTGCACCCAGGTGCCGAAGCTGGGCTCCTTGAACAGCAGGGTGGCGATCAGGCTCATGACGGGGCACATGATGCAGACGATCATGGTGGAAGTGGCGTAGGTGATGAACTGCGGGCGGTCGGTGGGGCGCATGAAGGTGAACGCCAGACGCACGGCCAGCTTTTCCACCAGGAAGAACTCCAGAACAAAGGCGATGGGCGCCATGATGGGCAGCTCGTGCAGGGCCAGCAGGAAGGTGATGTTCTCTACGCCGCCGGTGGCCAGGGCGACATTGTAGACGATCATTCCATAGACCATGATGATGGCCATGATGGCGGTGAAAACAACGTTCTGAAATTTGGTTTTCGGCATGATTCTTTCTCCTTTGGTTTGGGTAAAATCGTGGGCAGGGGGCAAAAAAACGGAAGCAGCAAAACTTTCGTTCGCTGCTTCCGTTTCCGCGACCTACCATTTGTAAGGGAGTATAGCACGCCGGCAAGGGGCTTCGTAAGCGATTTTTTCACTTTTGTCGGGCTGCCCAGAATCATTGCGATCCTAGTGAGGGGATTTTGTGGAAAGGTGGCTCATCCCTGGCCTTCAAAGCGTTCTTTCAAGACCTCGTAATGATGACGGTTGGACTTGTCTCCGCCGTTATCCGGGAACAGACAATAGGGCAGGCTGTCGGTGGTGCGGTGTTTGATGACGCAGTTGCGGCAGTTGCCGTGATTGGGACAGCTTGTCTTGGGGCACAGGCAGTCGGTGCCGCCGCAGGAGGGGGCGGACATGGAGATCACCTTGCCTTCTGCAGGAGTTCGGCGGCTTCCTCCACAGTGAGGACCCGGCCGGTGCTGACCACAGTTCCGTTGATGACAAGGGCGGGGGTGCTCATCACACCGTAGGCGGCGATCTGGGCAAAATCGGTCACATGGCCGATTTGGGCGTCAATGCCAAGCTGGGCAAGGGCCGTGCGGGTGTTGGCTTCCAGCTGATTGCATTTGGTACAGCCGGACCCCAGGACCTCCACAAGAAGGCTTCCCGAAGCGGCGCTGCCGGCGGGAGCGGGCTGATTGGCGGCTGCACAGCAGCAGGATGCGGTTCCTTTCTTCTTTCCGAACAGACTCATGACGAATGACCTCCTAGATAAACAGAAATGCGAACAGATTAAAGAGATATCCCACCAGAATGATACCGGCGGTACAAATGGCGATAAAAACAGCCAGCAGCTTGGGGCGCACTGCCTTGCGCAGCATGATAAGGGAGGGCAGCGACAGGGTCGTGACGGCCATCATGAAGCTGAGGACCGTGCCCAGCTGGGCGCCTTTGGCAAGCAGGGCTTCGGCAACGGGGATGGTGCCGAAGATGTCCGCGTACATGGGGATACCGACCGCCACGGCCAGCAGGACGCCAAGCGGGCTGCTGCTGCCGAGAATGGATGTGATCCAGCTTTCGGGGATCCAGTTGTGAATGACCGCACCGACACCCACACCGATCAAAATGTAGGGGAAAACCTTGCGGAAGGTGGAGGACATCTGCTCCCGGGCGTAGGTAAGGCGCTGTGCCTGGGTCAGGGCAGGGACGGCGCTGTCCCCGGCGTGTACGGCGCGGACAAAAGGTTCCACTTCCTGGTCAAGATGCAGCTTTTCAATCAGGGTGCCGCCCGCCACTGCCACGCTCAGGCCCACTACGGTGTAGGCTGCGGCGATCTTCCAGCCGAAAATGCTTGTCAGCAGCAACAAACTGCCCAGGTCCACCATGGGGGAGGAAATCAGAAAAGAAAAGGTGACCCCAAGGGGCAGCCCGGCACTGGTAAAGCCGATGAACAGCGGGATGGAGGAACAGGAGCAAAAGGGGGTCACGGTGCCCAGCAAAGCGGCAAACAGATTGGCCCGGATGCCGTGAAAGCGCCCCAGCAGACGCTTGCTGCGCTCGGGCGGGAAGTAGCTCTGGATATAGCTGATAAAAAATATCAGCACACACAAAAGGATGGTGATTTTGATAACGTCATACAGAAAAAACTGTATGCTGCCGCCCAGACGGGTGGAGATATCGATGGACAAGGCGGTGAGGATGCGGCCGATGGCGGCGTTGAGCCATTTCATGCCAAGCAGCTGATCCTGCACAAAATTCCAGATCAGTGACATTGGCAGCCTCCTTCCTCGCAGCAGGAAAATCCGCCCAGAAATCCGCACAGGGAATCAAGGGTTTCCCGGCACAGGGAGTAGTGGGTCCATTTCCCTTCCCGCCGCGCGCAGACAAGGCCGCACTCACACAGGATCTTCATGTGATGGGACAGTGTGGGCTGTGTAATATCAAAGGTTTCCAGCAGCTTGCAGGCGCATTTTTCTCCGCTGGAAAGCAACCGCAGGATTTTCAGGCGGTTGGCGTCACTCAGAGCTTTGCAGAGCAAAGCGGCGTCCATATCGGACATGATGATCACCTCACATAGATAAGAGTCTATATGAGATTATACGCATACATAGATGATTGTCAATATGTTTGACAAAAATAAATCACCTTCCGGTAAACCGGACGGCGATGCAAAAAAACACCGGCCCCGCGTACCCCGCCGAGGAACAGGCGGTGGGGATGCAGGCCCGGTGTGAAATTTTGGGGCAGGGGAGAACTCATTCCTCCGCAAGATAGGCGTGGATGACGTACCGTTCGCTGCCGCTGCCATAGCTGGAAGCGCAGGTGGATAAGGTCAGCACCCGGCTGTTTTGCGGGACATCCACCCCGGTGTCGTAGTCGGAAACGTCGGACAGTTTCTGAATGAAGGTGTCGTATGCCTCGCCGTAGGTGCGGTCGGTGCGGTACAGGTCCTCGCCGTCCGTTGCGCTGTGGCAGGAAAAGATGTGCCAGGTCTGGTCGCCCTCCGGCGTGCACAGCACAAAGTCGGGATTTTCACGGTAAAAGGATTCCTCCTGATACTGCAAAAGACCGGCAAACATCTCTCCGGTGTGGATGTTGTGGCCGTAGATCACCCGGTACAGATCACTGTCCGCAGAGGATGCCGAAAAGAACAGGCATCCGCACGGGGAGGGACTGCCGTCAAAACTATGGTGGAGATAGGTGTCGTTGTCCTGGGCCTGGACCACAGGCAGAGACAGCGGCAGACCGGGCATCTCCAGCCAGGCGGCAATGCCGGGGTTGATCTGTTCCAGCGCGGCAAAATCAATGCTGGACATACTCTGTTCGCCGGTGCTTTGGTGGGATAGCTGCGCCAGCTCGTCGTAGTACCGGCTGCTTTTCAGGTAGCCGTATTGCTCGTAGCCGAAAACGCCCAGGAAACCCGCCCCTGCCAGCAGCAAAACAATGCAAAGCACCAGCCACCAGCGGGAAGGCGGCTGAAGCAGACGGCTTTCGCCTTGAAAACTTTTCATTCGTCACGCATCCCCAATCGCCAGTATACCGGTATGCAGGACCGGCGGTAGTAGTAAAGCCCGGTGACGGCCGCGCCGCACAGGCAGACGATGCCCAGCGCCAGCCATACCCACATCAGCGGATCGTCGCCGGTCTGCACCGTCTCGGTGGGCGGACCCGGCGGGGGAGAACTCTGCGTGACGGGCGGGGTGGAAACCGGTGTCGGTGTGGGCGTGGGCGACGGCGTTGCGACGGGCTGATCCTGCATGGTCACAGTGTAATAGCCGTGTCCCGGGATGGTTCCGTCGCCGTTAAAGACAAATTCAATGTCCTGGGCAAGCTGATAGCCTGCCGGTGCGCTCTCCTCATGCAGGACATAGGTGTGACCGGCTACCAACTTTTTGCCGCTTTCGGTGGCCAGGGTGATGACATGGGGCTCGGTCTCGGTGGTCCAGCGGTCGATCTCTTCCCCGGTGGTCTTGTCAGTCAGGGTCAGCACCGCCCCGGCCAGGGGATTCCCGGCGGCGTCCACCTTGGCAAATTTGACGACCAGCTCCTTGTCGGTAATGATGAGGGTATCGCCATCCACGGTGCCGTTGTCGCCGTCCAGCCGGATGGTGAGGTCGTCGGTCACGGTAAAGGGAATGTCCAGGCTGACCGCGTACCCGGCGGGGGAGCTCACCTCATGGAGGAGAAAACGGCCGGGGTACAGCCGCACCGTGTGGGGCGTGGTGCCGGACGTCCATTGGTCGATCAGCGTCTGGCTGCCGTCGCTGGACAGGCAATACAGCTTGAGCGAGGCCCCGGGCAGTTCGTCAGTACCGGTGATGCTGCGCTTGCTGAAGGAAAATTCCTTGCTGGAATAGTTGGTGAAGGTATAGGTCTTGCCGTCCTTGCTGGAGGTCAGGGTGCTGGTATACCCCTCCAGGCCGGTCATGTCCTCCTCCAGCCAGCAGTTGGTCATGTCGTTTTGGATGGTAAAGGTGACGGAGGCATCATCCCCGGTCAGGGTGCGGCGGCTGGTCTGTTCCACGCCGTTTTCCGTGTAATGCAGAACAATGACGGCGGGGGGATGTTCCTGCCCGCCGGTTTCCCAGTGTTTGTGCACCACAATGTCGCCGTAGGTGGAGATCACGCCCTCCATATCAGTGGGGACGCTGGTTACATTGACCCGGAAGGTCCAGCCGTCAGTGCCGGGAACATAATAGCCGTCGGTGGCCGGGACATAAATAGACTCCACCGTCTTGTCCACCGTGATGCCGATGGAAAAATAGCCGGGGTTCGCGTAGGTATCGTTGCCGATGCCGTTGGGAAAATAAACGTAGAGATAATTGCCGTCCTGGTCGAAGGAAACGCCGCCCTCGGTGTACTCGATGTTGATGCCGTCGGGGCAGAGCTCCAGCAGCCAGCTGATGTCCATGCGGAGATAGGAACTGCCCGAACTGCGGTTTTCCACCATCAGGGAGGAATCGTCCAGAATGCCCGAACTGCCGGGCGAAACACTCTGGCCGTTGAGGTATGTCGTACCGTTGACGTAGGTCACATGGGTGGAGTTTGCCTCGTCAAGCTGGGTGGGGTCGTCGGGCATATAGGCCCGTCCGCACAGTGCAAACCGGAAATTGAAGGACATGGTATCGCCCACCGTCAAAGTCAGGGGAGTCCCCGCGTCGCTGAGCGACTGCAGTTCGGAGGTGGAATACTCCTGACCGTTTACCGTGATGGTGATTTGCTTCATGTACCGCATCAGATCCACATACCCGTTGGCGGAAACATCGTACCCCGGGTAGGAATAGGTGTTCTGTCCGCTGTCGGCGTGGACCGGTACACCGCACAGCAAAAGCAGGCACAGCAGAGCAAACAGACGGAACAGCAGCCTGACCGCCCGGGTGCACAGGGATGGGCTGGCCTTTCTGGCAAGGTCACTCATTGAATCAACGTCCTTTTAATTTTGACCGATCCTGTGCCGAGGGGCAGCGTCGGAGTCTTTGCCGTGCTGCCCACACCAAAACAGGCCCTGATTTTGTCCTTCCGGGAAAATCAAGAGCCTGCCGCGCAATCAAACTCCAAAGAAGCCGTCTGCCTTTGTGTCACAGGAATAATACCGAATTTTCCAAAAAATCAACGAAAATAGTTTAACATTATATCGTGCTGTTTTCAATAGAGAAAATGGCTTTGCGTGGCAGAAAACAGGCAAAAATAAGAAAGATTACGAAAATAAAATTATGTTGTATTTTATACCGGCAAAATCAGGCGATTTCGCCGCTTTGCCGCAGGTCACGATAGGAGAAGCCGTCCCCACGCGATTCTGGCAGAACAGCAGGCGGCCGTCTTTTGGGCCGCTGTTGAAAATACAGACGGGATCTGAATGGTTTGGCAAAAACGTCGAATCTGTGAATATTTTCTGCGCAATGATCAGTAAAAATAAAAAGGAGGGTAGGAAGAAAAGAATAGCGGGCAAAGTTTGAAAACTGTTCATAAATAAAAGTCAATTTTGTGCTATGATTGTATAAAATAAGCGCTTTCCCCGGGCGCAAAAAACGGATATCATAAAAAACAGGGTATAAGAAAAATAAGGGGCGTCAGATCCCCCTGGAAAGAGGTTTGATTTTGAAAAAGGCATTGATCACCGGCGTGACCGGTCAGGACGGTTCCTACCTTTCGGAGTTTCTGTTGGAAAAAGGCTACGATGTCCATGGCATCATCCGCCGTTCCTCGGTGGATTACCGTGAGCGCATTGCCCACCTGGAAGGCAATCCCCATTTTCACCTGCATTTCGGCGATCTGAGCGACTCCATGAGTCTGGTGTCGGTCATCGGCAGTGTACGCCCGGATGAGATCTACAACCTGGCGGCCCAGAGCCATGTCCAGGTCAGCTTTGACGTGCCGGAGTACACCGCCGACGTGGTAGCCACCGGCGTTCTGCGCGTGCTGGAAGCCGTCCGCCTGTGTGGCTTGGCGGACACCTGCCGCATCTATCAGGCATCCACTTCCGAGCTGTACGGCAAGGTGGAGGAAGTCCCCCAGAGCGAGACGACTCCCTTCCATCCCTACAGCCCCTATGCCGTGGCCAAGCAGTACGGCTTCTGGATCACCAAGGAATACCGCGAAGCCTACAATATGTTCTGCTGCTCCGGCATCCTGTTCAACCACGAGTCCGAGCGCCGTGGCGAGACCTTCGTCACCCGCAAGATCACCCTGGCGGCTTCCCGCATCAAGCAGGGCAAGCAGGACAAGCTCTACCTGGGCAACCTCAGCTCTCTGCGCGACTGGGGCTATGCCAAGGATTACGTGGAGTGCATGTGGCTGATCCTGCAGCACGACAAGCCGGAGGACTTTGTCATTGCCACCGGCGAGCAGCACTCGGTGCGTGAGTTCTGCCGCCTGGCGTTCCACTACGCGGGCATCGAGCTGGAGTTCACCGGCGAGGGCATGGAGGAAAAGGGCATCGACAAGGCCACCGGCAAGGTCCTGGTGGAGGTCTCTCCCGACTTCTACCGTCCCACCGACGTTGTCAACCTGTGGGGCGATCCCTCCAAGGCCAAGCGTGAGCTGGGCTGGAACCCCACCAAGACCAGCTTTGAGGAACTGGTCAAGCTGATGGTGGAGCATGACATGGCCAAGGTCGCCGTGGAGCGTGCCGAGGAGCATATCCGCTGCAACCTGGAAGAATACCTGGAAAAAGGCGTTGTGAAATGATCGGCTGTCCTTAAACGACAAACCGACGCAATATGAATTAGGAGCGCGAAAAATACCATGATGGAAAAGAATGCAAAGATCTACGTAGCGGGACACCGGGGCATGGTCGGTTCGGCCATTGTCCGTGAACTGCAGCGCCAGGGCTATACCAATATCATCACCCGGACCCACAAGGAGCTGGATCTCTGCCGCCAGGACGCGGTGGAGGAGTTCTTTGCCCAGGAAAAGCCGGAATACGTCTTTCTGGCTGCGGCCAAGGTGGGCGGCATCGTCGCCAACGCCGAGGCTCTGGCAGACTTCATGTACGACAACATGGTCCTGGAGATGAACGTCATCCATTCCGCCTGGAAAAACGGCTGCAAAAAGCTGGAATTCCTGGGCAGCTCCTGCATTTACCCCCGGATGGCGCCCCAGCCCATGCCGGAAAGCTGCCTGCTGACCTCGGAGCTGGAAAAAACCAACGAGGCCTATGCCCTTGCCAAGATCTCCGGCCTGAAATACTGTGAATTCCTCAACCGTCAGTATGGCACCGACTATATCAGCGTCATGCCCACCAACCTGTACGGTCCCAACGATAACTATCATCCCACCCACAGCCACGTGCTGCCGGCCCTCATCCGCCGCTTCCACGAGGCCAAGGTCCAGAACCTGCCCTACGTCACCTGCTGGGGCGACGGCAGCCCTCTGCGCGAGTTCTTGTACGTGGACGACCTGGCCAACCTGTGCGTGTTCCTGATGAACAATTACAGCGGCAATGAGACGGTCAACGCCGGCACCGGCAAGGAACTGACCATCAAGGAACTGACTGAGCTGGTGGCCAAGGTCATCGGCTACACCGGTGAGATCCGCTGGGATACCTCCAAGCCCAACGGCACCCCCCGCAAGCTGCTGGACGTCAGCAAGGCCACCAAGCTGGGCTGGACCTACAAGACCGAACTGGAGGAAGGCATCCGCCTGTCCTATGAGGATTTCCTCAACAACCCCATGCGTGCGGAACGGTAAAAATCCCGGGAAGGAGAAAGACTCATGAATATCGTGTTGCTTTCCGGCGGATCGGGCAAACGGCTGTGGCCGCTTTCCAACGATATCCGCTCCAAGCAGTTCATCAAAATTTTCAAGACCGCTGACGGCGGCTATGAGTCCATGGTGCAGCGGGTCTACCGCCAGATCAAAACGGTGGATGCCGACGCCACGGTGACCATTGCCACCAGCAAGACCCAGGTCTCCGCAATCCACAACCAGCTGGGCGAAGAGGTGGGCATCTCGGTGGAACCCTGCCGCCGGGATACCTTCCCCGCCATTGCGCTGGCCACCGCTTACCTCACCGACGTCCAGGGCATTTCCCCCGAGGAGAGCGTGGTCGTCTGCCCGGTGGACCCCTATGTGGACGACGACTATTTCCAGGCGCTGAAGGACCTGGCCGCTCTTGCCGACAAAGGCGAGGCCAACCTGGTCCTGATGGGCATTGAACCCACCTATCCCAGCGAAAAATACGGCTATATCATCCCCGCGGATGCCGGTCAGGTCAGCGCTGTCTCTACCTTCAAGGAGAAGCCCGACGCTGCCACTGCTCAGAAATACATCGAGCAGGGGGCACTGTGGAACGGCGGCGTGTTTGCCTACAAGCTCAAGTATGTGCTCAACAAGGCCCACGAACTCATCGACTTCACCGATTATCAGGATCTGTTCCAGAAGTATGATACCCTGACCAAGATCAGCTTTGACTATGCTGTCGTGGAAAAGGAGCCGAAGATCCAGGTCATGCGTTTTGCGGGACAGTGGAAGGATCTGGGCACCTGGAATACCCTCACAGAGGCCATGGGCGAGAATGTGGTGGGCGACGGCATCCTGAACGATACCTGCAATAACGTCCACATCGTCAACGAACTGGACGTTCCCGTGCTGGCCATGGGCCTGAGCGACGTGGTCATCTCGGCCAGCCCGGAGGGCATCCTGGTCTCGGACAAGGAGCAGTCCAGCTATATCAAGCCCTACGTGGACAAGATCGATCAGCAGATCATGTTCGCGGAAAAATCCTGGGGCAGCTTCCGGGTGCTGGACGTGGAGGAGGAAAGCCTGACCATCAAGGTCACGCTGAACGCCGGCCACGGCATGAACTACCACAGCCACAAAAACCGCAACGAGGTGTGGGTGGTGATTTCCGGCACCGGCCGCACCGTTGTGGACGGTATGGAGCAGAAAGTCCATGCGGGCGATGTCATCACCATGCAGGCCGGATGCCGCCACACTGTCTTTGCCGACGAGGAGCTGCAGCTGATTGAAGTACAGCTGGGCAGGGAGATCAGCGTCCATGACAAACAAAAATATGCTCTCGAGATCTGATTGCCCGGGGCCGCTGTTTCTGCGGCCGGCGGGTAAGGACTACCTTTGGGGCGGCACCCGCCTCAACGATGACTTTTCCAAAGGCATCGATCTGGACCCTCTGGCCGAGACCTGGGAGTGTTCTACCCATCCCGACGGTCCCAGCACGGTGGAAGGCGGACCCTTTGACGGCAAAACTTTGGCGCAAGTGCTGGAAGCCCATCCCGAATATCTGGGGACGCATCCGGTCATCCGGGACGGACTGCCCATCCTGGTCAAGTTCATTGACGCCAAGCAGGATCTGTCGGTCCAGGTCCATCCCGACGACGACTATGCCCGCCTGCATGAAAACGGCCAGCTGGGCAAGACCGAAATGTGGTATGTGCTGGACGCAGCCAAGGATGCCTGCCTGATTTTTGGCCTGAACCGCGACATGACCGCCGAGGAGCTGCGGGACCGCATTGCCTCCGGCACGCTGGAAGGCTGTCTGCAAAGGGTGCCGATCCATAAAAACGATGTGTTCTATGTCTCGGCAGGCACCATCCATGCCATCGGGGCGGGTGCGCTGATTGCCGAGATCCAGGAAAGCTCCAACCTGACTTACCGGATGTATGACTATGACAGGGTGGGCAAGGACGGCAAAAAGCGCCCTCTCCATGTGGAAAAGGCGCTGGCCGTGGCGGACTGCAAAGCCCGCGGTATCCCGCCCCAGCCCATCCGCGTGCTGAAATACACCCGGGGCTGTGCCCGGGAATTGCTGGGCCGCTGCAAATACTTTGAGGTCTACCGGATGCTGCTCAACACCGAGCGTTGCCGGGAAATGGTGGAATACCATGCCGGGGAGGAAAGCTTCCGGGTCCTGCTGTGCGTGGACGGCTGCGGCTCGGTGCAGCAGCCGGACGGTTCGGTGCGCAATTTTTTCAAGGGAGACTGCATTTTCTTCCCGGCGGAAAGCTGCTCGGTGTATCTGCATGGTCAGGCGCAGCTGCTGGACATCCGGGGCTGACAACGGGGCGAAAGAGGGGACATCATGGCGGCGATGGAGCGTGATACGCTGTTTACCGATGCGGGCAGTGTCCGGTCGGAGCGCGTGCTGTATACCCCCTCGCCCTTTGCCCGGGCCAACCTGGTGCATTTGCAGGAGACCGGCCGCCTGACGGCCACGGCGGAACATACCAGTCGACGGGAAAAGCTGCAATCCTTTCTCTGCTTTGTGGTCCGCGGCGGGTCGGGGCGTCTGGACTATGACAACCAGACCTGGCCGCTGCATACCGGGGACGTGGTCTTTCTGGACTGCCGCCGCCCCTATGCCCACAGCACAGGCGGCGCGGCGGGGGAGCTGTGGACCCTTCAATGGTGCCACTTTTACGGCCCCTGCGTGGCGGCGATCTATCAGAAATACTGTGAGCGCGGGGGACGGCCGGTCTTTCATCCTGCCGACCCGGAACGCTTTGCGGGACTTTTGTCGGAGATCTATGATCTGGCCGGCGCCGACGACTACATCCGGGATATGTGGCTCAATGAAAAGCTCAACACGCTGCTGGCCTGCCTGATGGCGGAATCCTGGCAGCCCTCTCCACGGCAGGATCAGCGCCGCCCGGCCCGGCGGGACATTGCCCCGGTACGGGCCTATGTGGAGGAGCACTGTGCGGAAAAGCTGACGCTGGAATCGGTGGCAGAGCATTTCTTTTTGAACAAGCACTATCTGGCACGGCTGTTCAAGGAACAGTACGGCGTTTCGGTCAACGGGTATCTGACCCAGGTGCGCATCACCCGGGCCAAGCAGATGCTGCGCTTTACCGACAAGCCCATTGCCCTGATCGGAGCGGAGTGCGGCCTGGACGACGCCAACTATTTTTCCCGCATCTTCAAAAAGGTGGAGGGCGTTACCCCAAAACAGTACCGCGATCTGTGGTGAAACCACGCTGCAAAAAGCATAAGGGACCGGAGCATGGTCGCAGCAAAAGCGGCTGTGCTCCGGTCCTGTTTTGTTATCATTCTGCGACGGCTATGTCATCTCTTTTGACCTCTTTTTGCAGAAAGATGTCGTTCTTTTTATGCGCAGGAAACGGCGAAGCCATGGGGAACGGAATTTCGCATCGGACGAAAACCGGAATACGGCTTGTGACAGGACGTGCCCCGGCAAGAATGATTTTGTGACAACACACGGTATTTGTCTTTACATTTATATCCCGAATTGATATAATAAAATAAAAATAGGAAGCGGATTCTCTGCCTTGGAAAATGCCCGGACAGAGTGTATTCTGACATAAAAGCACGATAAATCGAATATATCTGTGGAAGCCTGGGAATGTTCGCCCGAAAACGGACATGCCGCCTCCATTTGTATTCGAATCGAGCCTTGAGGAGAGTGATTTTATGAAATATAAAACGCCGCAATATAAACGCATTGAGCGGGATATCAGTGAAAAAATCTCCTCCGGATATTACAGCGTGGGCAACTCCTTGCCTACGGAGCAGGAACTGGGCAAACAGTATGGCGTTTCCCGCGTTACGGTGCGCAAGGCGCTGGATAACTTGGTAGCCAAGGACCTGCTGATCCGCACGCCGGGTGTGGGCACTTTTGTCAAGCAGACGCCGACCTATCCCACCAAGAAGGTGGATTTGTGCGGCTTTACCGCCGAGATGGACGCCATGGGCCTGAAAGCCACCACCGAACTGGAAATGTTCGAGGTCATCCGGGCCACGGAAAATATTGCCCATCTGCTGGAGATCTCGGAAGGGGACCTGATCTACCATTTCCGGCGCAGACGTTCGGTGAACGGCCGGGTGCTCATGCTGGAAAACACCTTTATGTCGGTGGACAAATATCCTGATATTTCCATCAAGGTTTTGACCGGTTCCAAGTACCAGTACTTTGAGAATGTCCTGGGGAAAAAGCCCGCCAGCAACGAGCACCAGGTCTTTCCCATCCTTGCCACGGAGGAAGTGGCGGAGATTTTCGGCATCGACGTCAATACGCCCATCATCCGTATTGCCAACACCACCCGCTTTGCGGACGGGCAGATCATGGACTATACCGAGAACACCCTCAACTCGCCCTACTACCAGCTCAATTACCTGAAACATTGACAGAACCTAAAAAGCCTGGCCGGCTCTCCGCAAACGGGAGAACCGGCCAGGCTTTTTATAAGGGGGAGAAGTTATTCGCAGTAGATGGGGCTGCTCCAGGCAATGTCACCGTTTTTCTGCCAGACGCGCAGACGGTAATTGCTGCCGGGAACCAGATCCAGCGTCTCATTGATGCTGACGAGATAAGCACTCTCGGGAGCGGCGCGGCGGACCCGGAACTTGAAGGCACTGTGCCAGATCAGGTCGTCGCGGTAGTGGTGTGCGTCGGGATACCGGTCGTACACCATTTTCTCGGCTTCCTCGTATTCGGAGTAGACCCGGGTGCCCTGCAGAAGGTCGCGGACAACCAGCGGGTAGCTCTTGCCGTTGACCGTCAGGTCCAGCACGTCGTCCAGGCTGCCTTCTACCTCGAAGATGAAGCCTTCCTGGCGGGTGGGGCTGCTGCCCATCCACTTGCCGGTCTCGGAGGTCTGGCGGGTGATCAGGTTGAAGTCGCAGCCCTTGTCGTCCTGATGGTCGATCCGCTGGCCGAAGCTGTTCCAGAGTTTTTCCACCGACAGGAGAGTACCCGGAACACGGAGGCTGCCCTCCCAGGTCTTGGTCTCGTTGCCGGGGAAGGCCTTGAGGTCGGGACCCCAGCCGAACTCCACCTCAAACTTGAAGCGGAACTTTTCGGGCAGGGGCGCGCGCTCCCAGCTGCCGGAATGGACGTAGGTCTTTTCGGGGATGCTGTCCCGCAGCAGCTCGATGCGGTCCACGGCGTTGGTGCCGGTGATGGTGATAGCCAGAGGCTGCGGGCCTGCGGGAACGGTCTCACCCATGACTTTGCCGCCGATGGAGAAGTCCACTCCGATGCGGCTGCGGCTGACGCCGTAGGTGCGGCCGTTGCGCAGGGCGGCCCAGATGGCCTCTTTGGTGTTGTTCTCTGCCAGAGCGCACATCATGCCGTGGTCGGCCTCGCCGGGAACGGCGTGGTTGTCGCCCGAGGCAATAACGCTGACGTGATGGCCCTGGGCCAGGCCGGACTCATAGCTGGTGCCGCTGATACGGGGGCCCATGTGGACGTGGCGCACCATGGGGATGGGACCGTCGTCGTTTTCGCTGGAACCGTGGCTGGAGTAGATCTCGGCAATGGGGGAGAACTTCTCGTCGTGGGTGCTCCAGTTTTTGCCGCGGCTGTTCGGTTTGTATGCCAGATGGTGCGGCACGGCGATGGCCTCATGCCCGGCCAGCTGGTCGCGGAGCTCCAGATATTTCCGGGGCTGCAGGATAGCCTCGTCGTTGTTGAGGTAAAAGACGTTGTGGTCGCCGTCCGAACCGTCGCCCTGCCACTCGTACCCCATGAAGAAGGGCCAGCCTTCCTGTTCGGCCTGTGCAGCCAGGGCACGGACGGTCTCCCAGTCGGCGCAGTAGTCCTCCTGAGGGACCAGGTCCTCCAGCGCCGCGCCGGAGGGCGTTTTGCGGAGGGCGAAGGGATAATAGGCAATGGGCCAGAAATCCATCACTGCCTTGGCGTGTTCATACCACTGGGGCAGCTGCTTCATCTGATGATGATGGATGTTGCTGTGCATATCGGCCCAAAACTGTTGATATCGCATAGTTGCTCCGTTCCGCCGCCGTCGCCCGGCGGCATCTTTTTGTGGGGGAAAGTTTCAATGCTTCCGCAGACAGGGTCAATCCTCATCGACCTCGTCGTCATCATCGCCGGGCTCCGGCGGGACAAAGAGGAAGGACTGCTCCCGGATGAATTCCACCGCCTCGTTGGCCAGATCCTTGGCCGTGTCGGCATCGGTGTGGCTCAACGCAGCCGTCATCAGGATGGGAACGTTGGTGCCGCTGATGACTTCGCTGTCGGGGTAGCGCTCCATCTTCAGGCGGATGGAAACATTGAACGGGGTGCCGCCGGGGATGTCGGTAAAGACGACCACACCGTCGCACTCTTTCGCCAGGCGCTGCCATACGGCGTCGATTTTTTCGGTCAGCTGCTCCACCGAGTCGGAGGGTTCAAATTCCACAGCTTCGCAGTATTCCTGCTCGCCCACCAGCAGCTTCAGGGCGTCCAGAGCACCGGGGGCGAATTTGCCGTGTCCGGTAACGATCATTCCAATCATGTCAGTCTCCTCTTCCGTCCACGCGGGACCGTTTTGTTGAAATTACAGCAGGGCGATCAGGTCGGCAGCGGGATCGTTGGGAACCAGCTGGGCAGTGATCTTGGCGCCCTGGTCGGCCAGGTAGCGGAAATCCGCCACGTCCTGCTCGTTGACGTTGACGGTCTTGCGCAGGTTGCGGCACTCGCCGCGGACGCTCATGTTGCCAACGGTGATGGCGTCAAAGTGGACGCCGGCCTCGGCCATGATCCGCAGGGAAGCGGGAGACTTGGTGACGATGAAGACGCGGTCGCCCTCGTACTTGCGGGCGATCAGGTTTTCCGCTGCCTTTTTGGGGGAGAGGATGGACAGCTTGACGTTGCCGGGACGGGCCATCTTCAAAGCTGCTTTCTGGATCTCATCCTTGACCGCGGCGGCGTCCACCACCATGATGCGGGTGGGTTTCAGCTGCTGGGTCCAAACGGTGGCCACCTGGCCGTGGATCAGCCTTTCATCAATACGAACGTTTACGATTTCCATATCTGTCACTCTCCTGTATTGTGTATGTGTTAAGATTTTTTGCGTCCAAGACTTACGTAATCGTCGGGGTTTTTGCTGCTGGCCTGCATGCATTCCTTGCGGTTGACCTTCCACTCGGGGCGGACCTCAATGGGGCCGGCAAGCAGCGGGTCGTTGGTTCGCTCCATATGCTCCTGCAGCTTCCGGCGCAGGGTGTCGGCGATCTCACGGCAGGCGGGATCGTCGATGAGGTTGTTCCGCTCGCCGGTGTCGTAGACCATGTCGTACAGGGCCTCGGCGGCTTTGGGGCGTTCCCGCAGTCCCTTGGTCAGATAGTAGTCCTTGGTCAGGGACTCGTCGCAGTTGGAGCAGTTGGTCTTGAGCCAGTCGGTGTCAAAGTAGCGGATGTACTTGTAGCGGTTGGTGCGGACGCAGCGGGCAGGCTCGTAGCTGGTGTGGAAGGTGACCTCGGAGTAGATCTCGTCCCGGATGGTGCGGGAGGAATCTTCCAGCATGGGGGCGAAAGAAGTGCCTTCCAGCCAGTCGGGCGTATCGATGCCCAGCAGCTCACAGACGGTGGGATAGACGTCCACGTGGCTGATCATGCCGTTGACGGCCTTGCCGTTGGAGGCGGCGCCGGGTTTGCGCAGGATCATGGCCACGCCGATGCCGGAATCAAACAGCGAGCATTTGCAGTAGGGAGCACTCAGGCCGTGGTCGGTGGTCAGCATGATGACGGTATCGTCGTAGATGCCCTTTTCCTTGAGGGCGTTGATGACCACGCCGAAGCAGTCGTCTGCCCACTTAACGCTGGTGGCAAACTGTGCCATGTCCAGGCGGACTTCCGGGGTGTTGGGCAGGGGGACCGGGGGCTGCATGAAGTTCTGGTTCACCGACTCGTCCACCCAGTCGGGGAAACGGCGGTGGGTGGCAAACATGCCGTAGGACAGGAAGAAGGGCTTGCTGCCGTCATACTGACGGATCCAGTCGGCGGCGGAGCGGGCGTTTTCCATATCCCACTTGACCAGCTCCTCCTGACGGTATCCCTCGTCGGAATGGGTCAGGTTTTCGCAGTAGCCGATGGGATCGGCGTCCTCCTTGTTCATGTACCAGCCGGCCTCGTGCTGGATGCCGCTGAGCACGGTGTGATAGCCGTGGCGGTTGAGCCACTGGACCAGATGGCGGGAGTAATCAATGGAGAAGCCCCGCTGTGCCAGGCCCAGCATACCGTTCTGGTGGGGGTAAACGCCGGTGAGCATGGCCGCGCGGCTGGGGCTGCAGGTGGGGCCTGCGCAGTAGCACTGCTCAAACACCGCGGCATCCCCGGCAAAGTTCTCGATGTTGGGGGTGGGGACGCGGTAGCCGTAGGGGCTCAGCAGACGCCCCGTGTCATGAGTGTGAATGTACAGAAAATTCATAGGTTGTTTTCTGCTCCTTCCTGTGTGTGGGGGCGGGCGTTGTCCAAAAGTTCCTGCCCGCGGTAGGGGTCCGGCCGGGTCACACATTCCCGGCTGAGGGGAAATCTGGCGGTGTCCCGGGGCTGCATCTGCTTGCCCCAGGCTTTCAGCAGCGGATAGCCTTTCATGCGCAGCCGCTGCCGCTCCAGGATGGCTGCCTCCTCCTCCGGAGAGGGCAGGCAGGCCAGCAGCTCGTCACACCCTTCGGTGACGGGCGTGCCGATCTCCTGCTCGTCGGAGGCCAGATCGCACACCCGGTTGCCGTCGGGGTAATGGGTCAGTTTTTTGCCGTCCAGGATCACGGACTTCAAGAAGGCGGAGGCGTCGTCGGTAACGGTCTCGATCTCCACGGGGGAGGACTGACCGGAGAACAGGTTGACGCCCCGGCTCTGGGGCAGGTCGGCGCCCGCCGCATCCAGAATGGTACGGTTGAGGTCCAGCAGGCTGACTTCCCGGGAGATGACCTGACTTTGGCGGCTGCCGTCCTCCCAGATCATGGGAATGCGGACCGAATCCTCATACAGCGTTTTCTTGCCGTAGAGTCCGCGCTTGCCCAGCTGCTCGCCGTGGTCGGAGGTGTAGATAAAGATGCCGTCGGTGCTGCTGCGGCGGAATTCCCGGTGCAGCTCACCGATGCGGCGGTCCAGCTGACGGACCATGCCCCGGTAGGCGGCCCGGATGGTCCGCAGCTGCCGCGGCTCCACCGGCTGTACCAGGGAGTCATAGCAGGGATGGCAGGGCCAGGAGGCGTCGTCCAGGGATTCCTCCGGTTCGATGCTGTCCCGGAAATCCTCCTCCGGACAGACAAAGGGGAAGTGGGGCGCGTACAGGCCCACCACCAGGAACAGCGGCTTGCTGCGGGGCTGCCGCAACAGCTCCACCGCGCTTTGCACGACGGCGTCGTCGTATTCCTGGGTGGGGGAGATGCCGTACCCGGCCACCTTGCGGCAGCCGGACGCCTGCAGGCTGCCCGCGAAGTCTCCCAGATCGGTGCGGGCAACGCCCCAGTACTGGGTGGTGATGTCGCCGGTCAGGCGGCGGGCAAAACCGTGGTTCTGGTCGTGGCCCTTGAAGTGCATTCGCCCGGCCAGCACCGTGTCGTAGCCGGCGGCGGTCATGGCGTGGGCGATGGTGGGCATATCCTCGGGCAGGAGAGCGTCATTGTCAAAAATGCCGATCTCATGGGGGAGCCTGCCGGTGAGGAAACTGCTGCGGGAGGGGACGCACAGCGGTGCGTTGCAGTATGCAGCGGAAAAGACGGTGCTGCTCTGGGCCAGCTGATCCAGGCAGGGCGTATCGGTCATTCCGCCGCCCGCAAGCCCGGTATAACGGCCGTTGTGCTGGTCGCTCAGGACCAGTACGATGTCTTTGAGTCGGTTCAAAACACACCTCCGTGCCGGGATTTCATCGGGAAAGAAAACCGGACCGTCTGTCTCGGTGGCCAGCGGCACGCTTTGGAACAGACGGTCCGGGCTCTTGCATGATTTACAAGGTTCCGGTTAGGGATTAGCCCATGATGCCGAGCAGCACGCAGATGAAGACCACAACGATGCAGACCAGCAACGCCTTGATGGTGCTCCAGTGATGCTTGGTGTACAGGCGCCAGATGCCGAGGCAGAGGCACAGGGGCAGGATGCCAGGCATGATGGTGTCAAGGATGGAGGACAGGCTGATCGTCAGATCGCCGGAGACGTACTCCCAGACGATGGGCACCTTGACGGTGTTGGCAGCAACGCCGCCGACGGTGATCAGACCGACGATGCTCAGCGCGACGGTGGCAACTTCCATGATCTTGCCGGACAGGATCTTGACGGCGTCAAGGCCGAGCTTGTAGCCGCGCTCGAACAGGAAAACTTTCAGGAAAGCGCAGACCAGGCCGTAGAAGACGAACAGGAAAACGGGACCCAGCAGGGAGCCGGACTCTGCGGACAGGCCGATGGCGATGGAGGCGATGATCGTCTGGTAGACGCTGCCGATCATGGAGTCGCCCACACCGGCGAAGGGACCCATCAGGGCATTCTTGGTGCCGATGATCATCTCTTCGGAGATGGGCTTGCCGTTGGCACGGCCTTCCTCCAGGCCGAGGGTGATGCCGGGGATCAAAGCGCCGATGGTAGGCTCAGTATTGTAGTACTGCATGTGGCGCTTCAGAGCCTTGGTGTACTCTTCCTTGTCGGGGTACAGCTTTTTCAGGGGCTTCTGCAGGCAGTGGCAGAAAGCCAGGCCCATCATACGTTCGTAGTTCTGTGCGCAGTGGTGGAACATCATGTAGGTGATGGCGGACCGGCGCACGTCCTTTTTGGTCAACAGCTTGGTTTCGTTCGTCGTAGTCATATTCTCACTCATCGTATTCACCATCCTCATCTTCTACCGGTGCGGCAGTCGTGGTCGCGACGGCCTGTTTGTTGCCGAACAGCTCTTCACCATAGCGGGCCATGACGTACAGGACGGCAACGGCGATGGAGAGCAGGGTCAGGGAAACAATGTTGAACGAGGTGTTCAGCACGATCAGGAAGCCGAGCACGAACAGGGAAACCATCCAGCCGCGGCCCTCGGTGATGACGTACTTGAGCAGCATGGCGAAGCCGACAGCGGGAACGATCTTGGCCATGATGGACAGGGTGGTGATGACGCTCTGGGGCAGGGCACCCAGCAGGGCCTCGACCAGGCCGACACCGGCGTAGTTGGCAACGGTGTACAGGATGAAGTAGAAGATAAAGGTGGGAACGGTGCCCAGGATGTTCGCGCGTGCAACGCCTTCACCGTCGCCTCTCTCAGCAGCGGCATCGCCCAGGTGGGGGAAGAATGCGTTGAAGGTCATGAACAGCTGGAAGATCGCGGAGCCCAGCAGGCCCAGGGGAACTGCCAGAGCGATGGCAGCCTCGACGCCGCCGCCGGATGCGATGGCCAGAGACGCGCCGATGAAGCAAGCCGCAGCTTTATCGGACGGGAGCGCGCCGCCGGGCTGGATCACGCCAAGATACATGGCTTGAATTGCAGCACCGACCATAACGCCGGTCTGGACGTCGCCGTGAATAGCGCCGATGATTGCGCAGGAGACCAACGGCTGTGCGATGCCGAAGAAGCCGCCTGCCTGGCCGAGTAGCCACGGGGTACGGTTAACACCGAAGTACCCCAACAATGCGATTAACATTGCCTTCCATAGTTCCATAATGATTCCCTCCGTTTACGTATTTGGGATTTCTGCATGAATATAATAACAAATAGAAAACAGTTTGTAAATATTTTATGTACAATAATACAATACAAATATACAAACAAATGTTTGTGTACTTTTCACAGGAAAAAGGGATGATTCGCAGAAATACCGAAAATAAAGCCGAAAAAGCGGTGGAATTCGTAAAAGCCTGAGAGAAAGATGGCGACGATGGGAGCGGAAAGCGTGTAAAATGCGGGAAACAAAAAAGACAAACTGACCAAAATGTTATTACATTTTATGGAGGGCAATACAAAAAGATACATTTTGAGTGTTTTGCTTGTATCTTTTTTTGCCGCGGATGCCGCAATGCCCCGGGAAGTGCGGCTCCCGTCCCCCGGGAAAGCCGCCCGAACGGCAGCTTTTCCGGCGCACAGATGCAGATATAAGGAAAGAAAATGACTTGATTTTTCATTTGACGGACCGATAAATAGAGAGGAAAATACAAAACAACGAAAAAACGATGTATTTTAATGCTCTTGCAAGAGGATGAATTTTCTTCTATACTAAAATCAGAAAAAAGATTTCATCATGACAGACAGTCCATACTTATATAGAAGGAAAGGAGAGACTTCCCATGGCATTGCCGCCCCAAGAAAACTTTTGGAAGCTGCTGCGTTCCAAGCAGGACAGCCTGACCAAGGCCGGGCGCACGATTGCCGAGTACCTGACCCAGAACGCCCAGCAGGCACAATACTGGTCGATCTCTGTTCTGGCCAACCAATGCGGTGTGGCCGAAGCTACCATCTCCCGCTTTTGCCGTGCTCTTGGTTTTGACAGCTATAATGAAATGCGCATCGCTCTTGCCCGGGCCAATGCCTCGGTGGACACTCCGGTGGGGGAGATGCTGGAACCCGGGGTCAACACCATGACCCTTTGCCGCCATGCGGGAGCGCTGGCCGCAAAGGCCATCAACGATACGGCGGCCGTGACCGATCCCGACGCGGTGGACAAGGCGGCGGCACTGCTCCAGCGGGCCAAGCAGGTGTTCTGCTTTGGTCAGGGCAGCAGTCAGCTGCTGGCCAATGACATCTGGGCGAGATTTTCCTCGCTGTCCACCAAGTTCCATACGGCGGGGGACAACCATATGCAGGCCATCACCGCCAGCCTGATGGCCCCCGAGGATGTGGTCCTGTTCGTCTCCTACTCCGGGGCGACCCGGGATATGATGGAGACCCTGCGCCTGGCAAAAGCCAACGGCGCCTCGGTCATTCTGCTGACCCACAGCCTCAATGTGCCGGGGGCAGCCCTGGCCGACGTGGTACTGCCCTGCGGCGCGGCCCAAAGCCCTCTGGACGGCGGCAGTCTGCCCGCCAAGATCGCCATGCTCTTTGCCGCCGAAGTCCTGGTTTTGCGCTACATGGTGGATAATCAGGAACTGGCTTCCATCGCTCAGGTGCGCACCAAGCGGGCGCTTGCTCCCAAACAGCTGTAATGCCGGCAACAGAAAACAAAAACCGCCGCCTTCCCGATAACAGGGAAGACGGCGGTTTTCTTATACAAGGGGGCGGCCGGTTACCGGACGCGGATGGCACCGCGCTCACAGCGGTTGCCCCAGGCATCGATGAGTTTGCCGTCGCGGTAGACCAGAATGCGCTCGCAGTTGTTGGCGCACTGGCCGCAGTTGCTGGCGCGGGTGACAAACTCCATGTCGGCCACGTCGGCGTTGAACGGCGCTTCCTGACCGCTGCGGCGGGCCAGGATGGCAACACCGAAAGCGCCCATCAGGTGGCCGTTGGGGTCAACGATGACAGGCAGACCGGTCTCCTTTTCAAAGGCTGCACGGACACCGGCGTTTTTGGACACGCCGCCCTGGAACACCACTGGGCCGACAATCTTTTTGCCTTTGCCCACGTTGTTGAGGTAGTTGACGACGACGGCGCGGCAAAGCCCGGCGATGATGTCGGTCTTGCTGTAACCGATCTGGGCCTTGTGGACCAGGTCACTCTCGGCAAAAACGGTGCAGCGGGCGGCGATGGCCGCGGGATTTTTGGACTGCAGTGCAATGTCGCCGAACTCCTCCACCGCAACGCCCAGACGGCGTGCCTGGCTGGACAGGAAGGAGCCGGTACCGGCGGCGCACAGTGTGTTCATGGCGTAGTCCACCACCACGCCGTTTTCGATCAGGATGATCTTGGAGTCCTGACCGCCGATCTCAAAGATGGTGCGGACATCGGGGTAGAGCGTCGTCGTGCCGATGGCGTGGGCGGTGATCTCGTTCTTGACGACCACGGCACCCAGCATGGTACCCACCAGCTTGCGGGCACTGCCGGTGGTGCCGGCGGCAACGATCTGGTAGCGGGTGGAGTCCAGCTGCTTTTCCAGGGAACGGGACAGGCGCTTGGTCGCGCCGATGGGATCGCCCTCGGTCCACAGGTAGTCGCTGGCAAGGATGTGATTGTCGGCGTCAAGCACCACGCCCTTTGTGGAAATGGAGCCGATGTCAACGCCAAGATATGCTTTTTCCATACTCAGGTATCCCTCTTCTTATGGTTTGGCCCGCGCCCGGCGCGGGCGGTGGCAGACTTACTTGTGCGCCTGCTTGCGCATGGAGATCATGTCGTAGAACGCCTCAAGGCGGGTGTTCAGGCCGGTGTCGCTGGTCTGGGTGTCATAACTCAGATACAAAATCGGCACATGGTAGTCGGCACTGATGTTCTGCAGCGCCGGGATGGCGTCGATCTCGGGAGTGCATCCTGCGGATTTTACATGGATGATCCCGTCAAAGCCAGACTTGGCATAGTGCAGCGCCGCATCGATGGTGGCCATGGCCGTGGCGCCCATGTTGTAGTGGGCGTACTCCTTGATGCGGGGCAGCATTTTGCGGGTGCGGTAGTGGTACATGCAGTTGGACATGTCCATCCACCGGTCCACCAGCACGCCCATACGGGCCAGCTCAAACTCAATGTCGTGGTTGGAGAACGGGTCCATGATGGTGTAAAACTCGCCCACCACGCCCACGCGGATGGGATGCTTGGGCATGCGGATCTTCTGGTTTTCCAGCGTGCGGAGCGTCGCCCGGCGCAGCAGTTCGATCTGCTTGATGCCATCCGCCTGGCGCAGCTGCTTGAGCCAGTTGTTGCGGATGCTCTCCATGGCGCGGGGGTCGTCGGCAAAGCCGATGCGGCGGCGGAACAGCGCATCCACCTCGTCAATGGCGTTGACCATGCGCACCGTCTCCACCGCGGCGGCGGTAAAGCGCTTGATGTCCAGGTCGGGCTTGAGAGCGCGGAATTCGTCCACGAACGTCTTGGGACGGCTGAAATCGCACTCGGCAAAATTGACGAAGCGGACATCCTTGCCAAGATCCCGCAGGATCTGTTCATGCAGTTCGCCGTAATAACCCAGACGGCAGGTTCCGCCGGTCTGGATCAGCGTGTCGGCTCCGGCGTCGATGCACTCCAGAAAGCAGCCCAGGTTCAGCTTGAAGGGCGCGCAGACCGAATCCGGAGCGTACCGGGCGCCCAGTTCCAGGGTGTGGCGGGTCATGCGGGGCGGCATGACATAGGTCATGCCCAGGCCTTTCTGGATCAGGTGTTCCATGGCGATGCCGTAGCTGCCGAACTGCGGAAAGCTGATCCGGCTGTCAGGCGGCAGAGGCTGCCGATACTTGCTCACAGGCATACCGTACCATCCTTTCTCAAATGCAGGATATCCACAAAGCTCTCAATACGGGTTTCCATGCCGGCGGTGCCATCCTGGCCGTCCAGCGTCATGGTCAGGATGGGAATGTTTTTCAGGCGGCGGGTCATGATCTCGTCGGTCATGGAATCCGGCCCGCAGGAGAAGGAGGACAGCAGCACAATGCCGTCCACCTTGCTGCGCAGCTGCACCGCCGCGCCCGCCAGTTCCCGGTTGACCATCCAGGGCATGGTGTCGGTCAGTTCCGCACCGGACTGCCAGGCGCTGTCCCGGTCCACCCAGTCGGAGGGGATGGGCAGGGCATGGTTGGCCAGGATGGCATCCATCACCGGGCGGCCGATGTAATCGTCGTAAATGTTGTAGGCATGGCCCGACACCAGAACTTTCAGGTCGTCCCGCGCCAGTGCGGCATCCAGCTTGCGGCTGTTCTCGGACTGGAGCTGCTGCTCGGCCTGCTTGGCCAGCAGATAGGCGTTAAACACCTGCTGCTTTTTGAAGCCCAGCTTTTTGCCCAGCTCGGCAAAGGCTTTCATCTCGCTGTTGCCGCTTCGCACACCGATGTCGCAGGTGATAAGGCGGATGTCCTCGGTGCGGAAGGTGTTGTACACCACGTCGGGCAGAGCACGGAATTTCAGGCAGAATTCCTTGTCGCGGCCCATGTCGGCCATGCGCGGCACAAAGATCAGATCGCACTTGCCCAGCAGCCAGGCCACGTGGCCCAGGTAGATCTTGGCGGACAGGCAGCTTTCGTCAATGGCGTAGTGGATGCCGCTTTGCAGGATGGCGCGGTCGGTCTTGGGGCTGACGATGACCTCGCATCCCAGGGACGAAAAAAACGTTTTCCACAGTACGCCGTACCGGTAATAGTACAAAGCGCGGGGAATCCCGATCCTCAAGGCTGTTCCCTCCTTTTACGGGGCGGATATCGACGCAGGGACGAGGATACCGCCCGGCGCCGTGATGTTGATATTCGGAATGCTTACGAAGCATATTCAAGTATTATAGCACGTTTTTATTTCAAAATCTTTATGGACTTTTGAAAGAGAACTCATCACTTTTTGCGGAATTTGCACAAATGTGCAGGGATGGTCAAACCCCGGAACAATAAAAAGCCCGTGACCAGGGAGCGCTTGCGTCCGGTCACGGGCTGAAAAAATTATGTGGTTTGTTTGCTGTCCGAACCGTCGGGGGAGGTCAGTCTGCGGAAAAAGGAGAACATGGGGATGCAACCCACAAGGTCCGCAATGGCCCAGCCGATGGGGATGGAGACCCAGATGCCCGCAGCGCCCAGGACCGGTATGGCCGACAGCGCATAGGCCAATACTACACGCAGGCCCAGGGAGATCACGGTGAGCACCACCGACATGCCGGGGCGTTCGATGGCGCGGTAGAAGCCGTACAGCAGGAACAGCAGGGCGATCAGGCAGTAGAAGGAGCCTTCGGTGCGCAGATACTGTACGCCGATGCCCAGAATTTCCACTTCCTCCGGCTGCACAAAGATGAGCATCAGGGGCTGTGCAAAGACGAACACCACAGCGCTGACCGCAGCACCGAACAGCATACTGGTGAGAATGGCACTGCGGGTGCCCCGGCGGATGCGCTCGTGCCGGCCAGCGCCATAGTTCTGTGCGATGAAGGTGGAAAAGGCGTTGCCGAAATCCTGTACCGGCATGTAGGCAAAGGAATCGATCTTGACCGCCGCGGCAAAGGCCGCCATGACCTGAGGCCCGAAGCTGTTGACCCGGCCCTGCACCATCAGGATGCCGAAGTTCATGATGGACTGCTGTGCGCCGGTCACAAAGGACAGGCGGAACACGTGGGCCGCACAGGGCTTGTCCCAGCGCATATCCTGACGCCGGACCCGCAGGTCGGGGCGGGTGAGCAGGGCGTAAACGCACAGTCCCAACCCCGACAGCCACTGGGCAATGACGGTGGCCCAGGCCGCGCCGGCCACGCCGCCGTTCAACCCCAGAACGAACAGAATGTCCAGGGCTACATTCAAAAGCGCTGCAATCCCCAGGAAGATCAGAGGCCGGACCGAATCGCCCACCGCCCGCAAAAGACAGGCGTAGTAATTATAAAGGAAGGTCCCGCCGATGCCCAGGAAAATGACCACCAGATAGTCCCGCATCAGGGACCATACCTCCCCGGGAACCTGCAAAAGGGCCAGGATCTGGTCGGTCAGGGCGAAGGTGCCGATGTTCAGGACCAGGGCGGTGGCCCCGATCATGCAGAAGGAGAGGAACACCTCCCGCCGCATCCGGTTGGATTCCCCGCGGCCGAAAGAGATGGAGACGGCCACGCCGCTGCCCATGGACAGACCCAGCAGAATGGAAGTCAGAAAGGTCATGAGGGTGTAGGCCGAGCCCACGGCGGCCAGGGCGTCTGCGCCCACATACCGGCCGACGATGAGGGTGTCGGCAATGTTGTAGAACTGCTGGAGCAGGTCGCCCAGCATCATGGGCAGGGCAAACCGCAGAAGGGTGGGCGTGATGGGGCCGCTCGTCAGCGAGCGGGCTGCCCCGGCGCTCACAGGAAAACCTCCGGTGCAGGATTCGATTGTTGTATGGCTGTTGCGCGTCTCATGCTGGCGCGGTACCTCCCTGTCAGACTGGTTTTGCCGCCCCGACGGATGCCGGGGGACTGCCTTCCTATGATAGAACGCGGGCGGCGCTTTCGCAAGAGGGACTGTCATAGAATTTTTTCTTGCCAGAAAATGTCGTTTCTTATATACTGAACATAACATCCGTCAAAATCAATATAACATGGAGGGGATTATCATGGCTGAGTACCATCTTTGGGACGTTCTGGACGAGCTTCGCTCGCCGAATTACGCATGGGTCGATCTGACGCATTCGCTGGACAACAACAGTCCGGTCTGGAGCGGCATCCCGGCAGGCTCTGTGGAGCTGGCCAAAACGGTTTACGACTGGGGCAACGAGATGCTGGACTGCCTGATCCAGACCTTCAAGTTCCCGGGACAGTTCGGTACCCACATCGACTTCCCCGGCCATTTTGTGCGCGACGCCGCTCTGTCGGAAAAGTACGGCGTCCACAGCATGATCTATCCGCTGTGCGTCATTGACATTACCGCCAAGGCCAAGCAGGACATCCATTACGCCGTCACCATCCAGGACATTCTGGATTATGAGAACAAGTACGGTACCATTCCCTCGGGGGCTTTTGTGGCGCTGCGCACCGACTGGGCGCGCCGCTGGCCCGATATGGGCAACCTGTCCGGCACCGACGAAAACGGTGCGGACAACTTCCCCGGCTGGTCGGTGGACGCCCTGCGCTTTTTGTATGAGGAGCGCGGCATTGCCATGAACGGCCACGAGACGCTGGACACCGATGCTTCCGAGCTGGCGGCTGCCGCAGGGGATCTGGCTGCGGAGCGCTATGTGCTGTCGGGCGGACACCTGCAGGTGGAACTGCTGGCAAACCTGGACAAGGTCGCCCCCGCGGGCGCTGTGGCGGTGGTCTCCTGGCCCAACATCGATGACGCGACCGGCCTGCCCTGCCGCGTCTTTGCCATCACGCCCCGCGTCTGAATGATCCTGTAAACTGAAAAAAATCCCGTCCCTGCCGTGATAGGCCGGGGCGGGATTTTTCTTGCTGTGTTTGGGGGTGGATGAAATCAGGTGCGGGAAGGGGCCTCTTCCAGGCCGGCCATCCGGCGCAGTTTTTCCCGGGCGATGCCGTTGAAAATGGCGATCACGCGGCCGACGCCGATCATGGAGATCAGGGTACCCAGCCCCACGCCCATCAGCGGGTTGCCCATGCAGGTGCCGATGATGAGGGAGCAGCACATGCAGCAAAGGTCGAAGATGTTTTTGCACAGGCCCAGTTCCTTGCCGCTGCGGGCCGAGATGCTGGCAACAATGCCGTCGCCGGGGTTGGGGATAAGGGCCATATCTACCGTCATGGCCGCGCCCACGCCGGTCAGGATGATGGCGATCACCAGCATCACCAGGTCCAGGGGCAGATTTCCGTTTTCATAGGGTAATACCACTTTGATCAGGTTCATGATGCGGGTAAACACGATGCTGAGTGGGATCTGCAACAGATAGGTCCAGCTGCTGGCCTTGCCCATGATGAAAAACTCCGCAATGACAAAGGCCACGTAAACCACAAGCGTCAGATCACCGAAGCTGAGGCCGGTAGCCTCGCTGACGGTAAACGGCACCGACACGATGGCCGATGCCCCCAGCCCGGTCAGGGAATTCAGGGTGATACCGATGGCCAGCAGTACCATGCCCAGTGCATAAATACACCATCTTGCTCCATTGAACTTTTTCAAACAAAACCCCTCTCTCTGCAAAAAGCCGGTCTGGAATGCGCTGCATCCGCAGCAACACAGACCGGAGCTGTAAATAAAAAGAAAGCCGTTGCCGGCTTGAATACGTTCCGTCAGGGGAACGCTTGTATTATTTATGGTAGCAAAGCTCATCTGCCCTTGTCAATTTTTTGTCTGTCACATAAAAACACCGGCGGCGACTTTTCATCTGCGGGGAGGAGCGCTATAATAGCATACAAAGCAGATACAGATTTTTCTGCGCGGTTCCATAAGAAAACAAAGCCGCAAAACGCGGACTGCAAATCGGACTTTGCCGCCTGGCGATGTTGCTGTGATGGCTCACGGTTTTGGCGGGACCTTCGGGTTCCTGCGTCCCTCGCGCTTTGATATGATTGTTGATACAGGAGGACGGCACCATGTTTGAACAGGTGGTTTTGTACGATTTCAGCCCCACGGGCGGTACCCGGCGGGTAGGGGAGGCCTTTTGCAAGGCCATCGGAAAGACGGTGACAGAGGTAGACCTCTGCTCGCCCCAGATGCCGGAGCAGCCGGAAAACGCCCAGCTGGCCGTTCTGGCAGCGCCGGTGTTCGGCGGGCGGCTGCCAGCCACTGCGGCGCAGCGCCTGGCGGAGCTGAAAGGCAAGGGGCTGCCTGCGGTGACCATCGCCGTGTACGGCACCCGTGCCTTTGAGGATGCCCTGCTGGAACTCAACGACATCGCCGCCGACTGCGGCTTCCGTGTTGTTGCCTCTGCGGCCTGCATTGCCCAGCACTCCATTGTGCCGGAGGTAGGTGCAGGCCGTCCCGACAGTGACGATCTGTCCGAGATCGCCGCCTTTGCCTCCCGCGTATGGGAAAAGTATGCGGGTGCAGACTGTTCCGCGCCCCAGGTCCCGGGCAACCGCCCCTACAAGGCTGGGATGGCGTCCCTGACCGCGCCTATCACGCTGAAAGGCTGCACCCGCTGCGGCAGCTGCGCCGCGGCCTGCCCCACCCAGGCCATCACGGTAGGCGGACAGGGAGTCCATACCAATGCCGATGCCTGCATCATGTGCATGGCCTGCACGGCGGCCTGCCCTGTCAAAGTCCGCGTTCTGCCCCCTGAGGTGCAGCAGAAAACGGCGCAGAAGCTGCACCCCCTGTGCAGTCTGCGCCGTCCCAATGAATTTTATCTGTAAGGTTCAGTCCAGTTTGCGGCAGATGTCTGCCCAGGCTTCCTCGTCAAAGCGGCGGTCCTTGTAGTAGATTTCCCGGTCCTCCTCAGTGATGGCGCGGATGACATGGCAGGGATTGCCCACTGCCAGGCTCCAGTCCGGGATATCCTTGGTGACCACGCTGCCTGCGCCGATTACCACGTTGCTGCCGATGTGCACACCGGGCAGAATGACGGTGTTGCCGCCGATCCACACGTTGTCGCCCACCGTGACGCCGATGCCGTACTCATACAGGGTGTTGCGCACCGCCGGATGAAGGGGGTGCCCTGCCGTGTAGATGGAAACATTGGGGGCAAACTGGCAGTTGTCCCCGATGACCACCTTGGCCACGTCGATGATGGTGCAGTTGTAGTTGGCAAAAAAGTTCTTGCCCACCGAGATATGACTGCCGTAGTCGCAGTAAAAGGGCGGGTTGATCATGGCGTTTTCCGAGCCGGGCAGCAGTTCCTTGACGATGGCGGCGATCTGTTCAAAGTCGGCACGGTCGACGGTGTTCAGCCGCTGAAGGATACGGCGGCAGACCGCTGCTCTTCCATCACGGCGGCATCGGAAATGTAGGGCAGTTCCGCGTCACGGCGTTCAATATGCGTCATAGGGGGCAGTCTCCTTTCACGGGTTGTGTATCCGCTGCGGGGGAAAATGGTTCTGCGGTTTGTGCAGGCTCCCGGCGGTTGCCTATGATATAACATACCGCCTTTGGGATGTCAATCTTGCGGGAAACGAGAAAAGTTTTTTGCTTTTTTGGAAGCCGGGGCTTGACAATCGGGTATGTGCGTGGTAAACTATATCTCGCATCTGAATGGCGTGCCACTGTGGAGGGGTGTCCGAGTGGTTTATGGAGCTGGTCTTGAAAACCAGTGACGCAGCAATGCGCCGTGGGTTCGAATCCCACCCTCTCCGCCATTTATTGATACAACAAGTGAATCAGTTTTATCACTTTGACTGTGGAGTAATACTCAAGAGGTCGAAGAGGCGCCCCTGCTAAGGGCGTAGGGTCCGAAAGGGCCGCGAGAGTTCAAATCTCTCTTACTCCGCCAAAACAACCGCTCATGATTGAGCGGTTGTTTTTTTGTTTGTGTATCTGTCAACCCGGCCCAAAACGCCCTGTGTGGCGCAGCGGACCGGGTATTTTTGTGCTGCGGCAGGATGGCAAGACAAATGCAGAAATCCGGCGTTGAGAGGTTGTAATTTCCGGCTGCGTTTTCCGTCTTATAGGGTAAGAGGGCTGAACAAACCCCTGTGGAGACAGAAAAAGGAGGGAATCCGAATGAAACGAGAAAACCTGCATTTGCCCATGGAACCAGGCGATATGCCGATGCCGAAAGGAAAAGCCCAAACCGGGAACAGCCGCAAAAAGCCCTGGTGGATGATTGCCCTTGCCGGGCTGCTGATCGTGGCGGTGACGGGCGGGATCGTGCTGGGCGGGGGAGGGCATTTGCCCACCGCTTCCGGGTACGCCATCCGGGAAGCGGCCTATCCCGAGATGGCCGCCTACCCCGATGAAAGCAGCCCGGATTTTGAGCGGCAGTATGACGCCTGGTGGGAATCGGTCCGGGCGCAGCGCCGCTCGGAGGGCTATGCCGACGGGCTGGATCATTTTTGGAGCGAAAGCATCCCGCAGTTTTTGGCCGGGGAGGAAGGGGAAAACAAGGTCTATTCTCCCCTGAATGTCTATCTGGCGTTGGGCATGCTGGCCGAACTGACCGACGGCGACAGCCGGCAGCAGATCCTGGATCTGCTGGGGGAGGACAGCATGGAAAAACTGCGCACGCAGGCTGAGGCGGTGTGGAATGCCCAGTACCGGAACGACGGCGCCACCACCTGCATCCTGGCCAGCTCCCTGTGGCTGGACGAGGATGTGCAGTTTGTGTCCCGGACGCTGCAGCGGCTGGCCGATACCTATTATGCATCGTCCTACCGGGGCGCAATGGGCTCGGAGGAGTTCAACAAAGAACTGCAAAACTGGATCGACCGTCAGACCGGCGGGCTGCTGACAGAGCAGACCCAGACGCTCCGGCTGGATGCAGACACCGTGCTGGCGCTGGCCACCACCATTCAATACCATGCCAGATGGGCGGGGACTTTTGACGAAACCCTTACCGCACCCGGGACCTTTCACGGCACGGACGGGGATGTAGCCTGTGATTTCATGCATGACCGCAGCCTGGGGACCTATTACTGGGGAGAACACTTCGGCGCGGTGGCGCGGCCTTTGGAAAACGGCGGCGGTACCATGTGGATCATTCTTCCTGACGAGGGGATAAGCCCGCAGCAGCTTCTCGGGGAAGAAGAGACTATGGAGTTCCTGCTGTGCAAGGGCGACTGGACGGACAGCAAATATCTGAATATCAACCTGTCCCTGCCCCGGTTCGATGTCTCCTCCCAGACGGATCTGTGCGATGGCCTGCAGGCGCTGGGGGTGACGGATGTGTTTGATGAGACCAGGGCGGACTTTTCCCCCATGGCAGCAAACCCGGAAGGAATCTATCTTTCCCAGGACAAGCATGGCGTGCGGGTGGCGGTGGATGAGGAAGGCGTCACCGCTGCGGCCTACACGGTCATGGCAATGTCCGGTTCTGGGATGCCGCCGGAGGACGAAATGGACTTTACGGTGGACCGGCCGTTCCTGTTCGCCATTACCAGCGACGACGGACTGCCGCTTTTTGTGGGCAGTGTGTATCAGCCGGCAGCGTAATGGATGGACTGCATGATCAAACATCCGGGGAGCGATGGAACCCATCGCTCCCCGGATGTTTTGCTGTTGCCGCTACACGGACCGGCAGTGATTATTTGATCTCCCGCAAAAGATCCTCGGGAGGAATCCCAAACAGCTTGGCCAAAGCAATCAAATTGGTGGTGCTGGGATCAGATTTTCCACTCTCCCACTTGGAGACGGCCTGACGGCTCACGCCCAGGGCGTCTGCCACAAATTCCTGGGTCATTTTGCATTCCGTGCGGTGGCGCTTGATGACCTCCCCGAGAGATTGGGCGTTCTGCTTGTTTTCTTCCCGGACGGGGGAAGATGCCAGGTACTTTCGCAGGGAGCGGATGGCCAGATACACCAGGTAACCCAGTGCTGCAAAAATCAAAATGAGCAGACTGATGTTTAGCATGGTAAATAAAAATCGGAATATCATTTGAGCCGTGCGCCTGCCTTTCTGTCAGCAGTATACCATGAAAAAGGGCGGTTGCTCTACCAACTATCGCGCAACCACACTGCCGGAAAAAGAAAATACACGTTCCGCCGACCTCGCCTGCTGAAACGCCGGGCGCTGGCAGGCGTAACGATCACGCCGCACAGAAAGACCGGCCCCGGCAGATTGCCTGCCGGGACCGGTCTTTTGTTGAAATTTGAAGTGCAGAAAGAGTGGCGGGAAGTTCCCGCAGGAAATGCAAAGGATATGCCTTACAGCTTTTCCGCTACCTTCCAGGCCTGCCAGACCACGGTGCGCAGGTTGCCCACCTTGCAGGCGTCGCCGATCACATGGACATGGCGGCTCTTGGCAAAGGCCGGGTTGGGGGTGTAGCCCACAGCCAGGATCACGTCA
This sequence comes from Candidatus Gemmiger faecavium, assembly GCA_019114415.1. GTDB lineage: Bacteria > Bacillota > Clostridia > Oscillospirales > Ruminococcaceae > Gemmiger > Gemmiger faecavium. The sequence continues at coordinate 77,588 of DXFO01000039.1, forward strand.
TCGGCCGGGAGCTGAAGGGTGTTGCCCCCTTTGTCCCGGACGGTGACGGAGTCGGCGCCGATCTGCGCCACGCTGCTTTCCAGGTGGACGGCGACTTTGTTGGCTTCAAAGAAGTCCCGCAGATAGGAGGAGTTGGCCAGGCACAGCCCGCGGACGGCCATCAGGTCGTTTTTGGCTTCCACGATGACCGGGGTCTTGCCCTTGCGGTACAGGTCGTAGGCGATCTCGCAGCCGCTCAGGCCGCCGCCGATGATGACCACATTCTGACCCACAGGGCGGCCTTCCAGATACTCCACTGCATCCATAGCCCGTTCTGCGCCGGGGATGGGGAGCTTCCGGGCGGTGGCGCCGGTCGCCACGATCACCTCATCCGCCCCAATGGTGGAGAGGTCGGTCACCGTTGTGTTGAACTTGACCGGGATGCCCAGCTTTTTCACCTGGCGGCGGTACCACTCGATGAGCTCTTTGTCCTTTTCCTTGAAATCCGGGGCCGCGGCCGCAATAAACACGCCGCCCAGCCGGTCGGTCTTTTCGTAGATGGTCACTTTGTGGCCGCGCAGGGCAGCGATGCGGGCAGCCTCCATACCGCCGATGCCGCCGCCGATGACGGCAATGGTTTTCGGCTGTTTGGCGGGCAGGATGTCGTACTTGTGCCCCTGCATGGTCATGGGGTTCAGGGCGCAGCGGGCCATGTGCAGTACGTCGTTAAAGTCCTCGTCGTTGGCGGAACCTTTGTAGTGGGCCAGCGGGAAGCAGCCGTTGTGGCAGCAGATGCAGGGCTGAATGTCCTCCTCCCGGCCTTCTTTCAGCTTGGTGACCCATTCGCCATCCACCAGGAACTGACGGGCCACGCCCATGCCGTCGATCTCCCCGGCGGCAATGGCCCTGGCCGCGGCCTCCGGCGTCATGCGGCCGGCGCACACCACCGGAATACCCACAAATTTGCGGATGTGCGCCACGTCCTCCAGATTGCAGTTCTGGGGCATGTACTGCGGCGGATGTGCCCAGTACCAGGCATCGTAGGTGCCGTTGTCGGCGTTCAGCATGTCGTAGCCGGCATCCTGCAGATACCGGGCGGCTCGCTCGCTCTCTTCCATGTCCCGGCCCACTTCGGTGTATTCCTCGCCGGGAACGGCGCCCTTGCACAGACCTTTTGTCTTGCTGAGGACGGAATACCGCAGGGATACGGGGTAATCCTTGCCGCAGGCCTGCTTGATGGCCTGGACCGTCTCCACCGCAAACCGGTAGCGGTTTTCAAAACTGCCGCCGTATTCATCGGTGCGCTGGTTGGTATAGGGCAGGGTGAACTGATCCATCAGATACCCTTCATGGACGGCGTGAACTTCCACGCCGTCCACGCCGGCTTCCTTGCAAAGACGGGCGGTCTCCGCAAAGGCTTTTACCAGATGCCGGATCTCCTCCTTGGTGATCTCCCGGCACATCAGGTCCTCCGCCCAGCGGGAGGGCAGGGGACTGGGGGAGGCGCACAAAAACGAAGCATCCACAACGGGCTTGGCAATCGTGCCCAGCATCTTGTTTTTCAGCAGGATGCTCAGGCTGTCGGTAATGGCAAAACTGCGGCCGAATCCGGCGGTGAGCTGCACAAACAGTTTGGCGCCGGTGGCGTGCAGCTGTTCCATGTAGACTTTCAGGTCCTTGAACATTCCCGGATTGCGGTACAGCCAGCGGCCGCCGATGGGGTCACGCAGCGGCGCAATACCCGGAATAATCAGGCCCACGTTGTTTTTGGCAATGTTCAAAAAGAACTCCGCCGCCACTTTGTCAAAGTGGTTGGGCTCCATCCAGCCAAACAGGGAGGTGCCGCCCATGGGACACATGACGATGCGGTTTTTGATCTCCACATTGCCGATCTTCCAGGGGGTGAACAGCGGATCATAACGCGAGTCCATGGTTTTCCACTCCTTTTCAGTAGGCTACGGGGACATCGATCTCCAGGTCTTCCAGCGGGTAGGTGACACAAGGATGGATAAAGCCGAACTTGCGGTCCGCTTCCCGGCGGCCGTCGCGGCCATCCGCGACCCGGTAGCTGCCGGAAAGCCATTTGCTGTGGCAGAACCCGCAGCCACCGGCGCGGCACTTGTTGGGGGCGTTCAGCCCGGCACGCTCCATGGCGACCAGCAGCGTCTCGTTGGCCTTGGCGGGGATGACATAGACATCGTCCCGCATATGGACGGTCAGTTTGAACTCGCCGGCCTGTTCCATGGGCAGATCCCCGCAGCAGGCGGCATCCCGGTGGACTGCCTTTTTGGGCAGGTTCAGGGGAGCCAGTTCCTTTGCCACAAAGTCATACATGGCGGCAGGACCGCACAGGAAGAAGGTGCAGTCTGTCAGGGAGATGTATTTCTTCATCAGCTCCGCGGAGACAAAACCTTTTTCACACCCGGGCTGTTCCTCGTCGCTGAGAACATATACCACCTTGAAATCCTTGCAGCGTTGGGCCAAAGCGTCCAGCTCGGCCTTGTATGCCAGCTGGGCAGCCGTGCGCGCGCCGTAGAACAGAAGCATGGAATAGCTTTCATCGCCGTCGGCAAGGCTGCCGGCCATGGACATGAAAGGCGTGATGCCGCTGCCGCCGGCAATGCAGACGATTTGTTTGCTGTCCCGCAGCGTTTCGTAGTGGAACTCGCCGGAAGGCTCCGTCATCACAAAGCGGTCGCCGACATTTGCCTTTTCGTTGAGGTAGCCGGACACAAAACCGGCGTTTTCCACGGCCAGGACCAGCTTGTTCTCCAGCGCCTGCTCCGGTGTGGAGACGATGGAATAAGGGCGGCTGACCAGGCTGTCCCCGATCTTGATCTGGATGGAGGCATACTGCCCCGCACGGAAGAAGGGGAACGCGTCCGCGTCCACCCGCTTGAAGGTCAGCTCCCGGATGGTGGGGGTGAGGGGACGGGCGGCGACCAGTTCCACCTGCATATAGCCGGGGTGGAGCTTTTTGGCCAGCGTGTTGGTGCGGTATTCCTGGGGAAGCGGTTTGTTGTCTCCCTGAGCCAGCATCTGCCGGCGGGTGGGGACCAGCTTTTTGAACCGCAGCATATCCATAAAGCCAAAGGGCTGTTTTTTGAAATTCATTCTGCCGTCGCCTCCTTTTTCAAATCGCCCACAGTCTGGCGGCCGGAAAGATTGCCGGAGATATAGGCACTGGAATATCCGCTGGAACGCATGGCGTAGCCGCCCGCAAAGCGGATTCCCGGGTTGATCAGGGCATCCTCTTTCATCATCATCATGCGGGGCATCAGGCTGTCCCAGTCGGCGGTCTCGTATCCGTAGATCACGCCCTCGGGGTGGCCGCAGTAGCGGGCATAGGTGGTGGGGGAGGCCACGCAGATCTCCTCAATGGCGTCCCGGATCTTGCAGCCGGTTTCCCGCTCGAATACGCGGATCATGTCATCGGCCACCTGGTCTTTCATTTTGAAATACTCTTTTTCAGTGACGTTGCCCCAGTCGTCGGACATGAACATGGTGGTGAAGTACATCATGCAGGTGCCTTCGGGGGAACATTCGGGGTAGGCGTTGTTCAGACAGACCGTCGCCTGTACATGGTTGGTGCTGACCTTTTTCATCAGGTCGTACTGCTTGACGGTGTCGGCGGTGTCATAAATGAAATAATTGTGGCTGGTAATGCCCAGATCTTTTGCGGAACGGTTGAGACCCAAGAACAGGGTGAAGCCGCGGCCGGCGAATTTCCTGCTGTTGGTAGCCCGGACCATCTGCTCGGTGACGGCTTTCTTTTCCAGCATTTTGCCGAACACCAGATGGGGAGAGCAGTTGGCGATGATGTGGTGGGTCTTGATGACCTTGCCGTCGGTGAGCTGTACGCCGCAGATTTTGCCGTTGTCATCGGCCAGGATCTTTTCCGCCTCGGACTGATACCAGATGTCGCCGCCCAGTTCCCGGATGCGGGTATCCAGGGCCAGGCTGATCTCGTGGGAGCGCATTTTGGGCATCCAGGCGTCCCGGGTGATGTAGCGGATGACCATGGACCCGTAATGCAGGAAGCTCATGCGGTCGCAGTCAACGCCCAGATAGCACCAGTAGGCGTTGAGGATGTCCTTGGCCTTCTGGGGCATTTTCAAAGCATCCAGAACTTCGTTGACCGAGTAGCTGCCGGCCTTGACGAAATTGGGGAAGTTCTTTTTCATGTAGTTGGAGTCGGTGTTGCCGTTGACCGAGTTGGAATAGGTCTGGGCATCGCGGACCTCGTTGCACAGTTCAAAGAATTCCGTGATGGATTTGCGGGATTCCGGGCAGTATTCCACCATTTTGTCAATGAATGCCTGCTGGCCAAAGGGCATGACGCAGTCATATTTTTTGTCGGTGGTGATCAGGTGGTAGGCTTCGGGGATACGGACCCAATCGATTTTGTCCTCCACGCCCAGGGAACGGAACAGGGTACGCACATCGCCGGGCTCCTCCGGGGAGCCGAAATCGTTCAGCTCGTGCAGACTTGCCTCAAACTCAAAGCGGCCCCGCTTGAAGCTGGTGGCAAAGCCGCCGGGCAGGTTGTGCTTTTCCAGAAGCAGGCAGGAGTATCCAGCCTGCAGGATCCGGATGGCGGCAACCAGACCGCCGTTGCCTGCGCCTATGACGACCACGTCATAGGCCTTTTTTGCTTTTGTTGCCATAGTATTCCTCCTTGAATTTATATCAGCAGATTCCGAGAACGGTTGAGCCAGTGCTGCAATTCGGCTTCGCTTTTGACCTGCTTATAGTAGCTTAAAATGATGCGGTAATATTCTGTCAGTTCGGTGCTGATCTCTTCCTCGCTGAAATCCAGATAGCAGGTGGCCATCATGACCGCCATGGAGTAACAGTAGTATTGCATTCGCCGGTGCATCTCCGCGGCCTGCTGACGGGAAAGTTCCAGGTTCGTTTCCAGCTTGCGCAGGGTCTGCTCGGCGTTAGGGTCCTCAAAAAAAGTTTCCCCCGGTGCACGCTGGCGCAGGTACACCAGCTGGAACAGGTTCTTTTCCTGCCGTGCAAAATGCAGGAAGGAAAGGGCTACCTGTTTATAGCTGTCGGCGTCCTCCCGGAGATACTGCTCGCGGATGTAGGCCATCAGTTCGTCGCGCAGGGTCTCCATGCTTTCAAACTGGGAGTAGATGGGCTGGGTGGAACAGTTCAGCTCTTTTGCGATGTTCCGGACCGAAAGGGCCGAAGCACCTTCCTGCTGTACCAGATGGACGGCGGCTTTCAGAATGTCCTCACGAAAAATGCGCTTTCGCGGCGGCATAAAAACTCCTCTTTCTTGGTGATAAATAACACATGTTATTTATATGCTATTTTACTATATTTTTCTTTAGATGACAAGAGAAATTGAGAAATTGGCCGATCCGGCGGCGCCGGGACATAAAAATGGCCGGACAGAGAAAAAAGAACGCATGGCACTGCATGGAAATCCGCGGACGGGCAGACAGCGGAACGGATATTCCGCCGCCCGGCCAATGAAAAAACGCCCCGGTTCGTCTGAACCGGGGCGTTTGGATGGAGTATGTCGCGAAAGACGCACCGAAATGTGCCGGCATCACCAAAAGACAGGGGTAAAATTACCAGAGTGTTTCAACGTACTGCGTGTCGATCTCCCGATAAGCCGGTTTCCCTGCCAGAAAATCCGCAAAGGAGATCAGGCTGTAACGGCCCACTGCCGCACCGTTGGTGGTGGGGGTGCCGTCTTTCTGGATGTAAGTGACCTCGTCCATCTGCATCTCCATTTCCACCAGCAGGCTGTCGGCGCTGCGTCCCAGGATCGATACCGGCTGCTCCTTGCCGTTGCTTTCATACAGCAGGGGGATTTCCGCTGCCGAGCCATCAGACAGGTCCACTGCATACCGGTTTTCCCGGAGCTCCCGGCCGGTGACTCTCAGCAGCGCGCGGTTTTCCACCACCCCTTCAAAGCGGCTGATACCCGCGGTTTCGTTGGGATCGTTCTCCACTTCCTGCAGCAGGGCATCGGGCCAGGCAACGGCAACTTCTCCGGTCTGTCCGTCCGGCTCTAGAGCCCCTCTCCAAGGGCTGTGCTACACTGTAAGGGATGCTGTGGATTGGTGTGCACCTCCTACCACAAGATGGTTCAAGAAAGGTTCCAACCACAGCCCCTTACAATTTTGTTATTCCCCTTGGTTACATCATGCTGGCCCTATGGGTCATGGCTCTCTTCATAAGCTATTTTTCCATCCGGAAGAACAAAATCCAACTCCTGGTTTTCTCTCTGGCCTGGCTGGTGGGAATCTTGATCTGCGTAGGCCTTGCCTTCCTTCGAGTGCAATCGATGCATGGACCCTTCTGACGGGAAGGTTTCTTGAAATATGGATCAAACAAAAGAATTTAAAAAGAAGAAATCCCTGGCCCTATGGACCAGGGATTTCTTCTCTGTTGAGAGCATCCGAAAAATGATCTCTTTGTTCCGTCATTTTTCCCGCCGGTGACGATACATTTTGATTCCAATCGCCACCAGTCCTGTCAGAGAAGCTGCGCACAGTGCTACCCAAAGCAGGAGTTTGCTGGAATCTCCCGTTTGCGGCACATTTCCGTTCCCATTGAGAGCCTGAGGTTGGGCTGCCACCTGATTGGGCTGGGAGCTGGGGGCAGGTTCCTGGGGCTTGCTGTCATCTGTTCCCGGATTGGGCTGCGGGTTAGTGCCAGGTTTCTCAGGGTTGGAATTATCCGGCTCTTCCCAGACCAGAGCAAAGGGAGAAAATCCCCCAGTGACATTGCCTGCAGCATCCTCCTTCCGGGGCTGCACAACAAACTCCACATGGGTATCCGTGACTGTGATGCCCTCCGTCAGCCGCTCGATCTTCAGATTTTTATTCAGGATATCGTCGCCCACGATCCCTACTTCCATATCACGGTGAAGATCACAGAAATGGAGCAGCTCAAACTTGGTGTCTTTGGTGGTGCCTTCCGGCAGGGGCCAGTAGATGGTCAGGGGCTGGCTGGAGGTCAGCCAGGCATCGCCGTTTTTCCTGTCGATCAGATCCAGATACTTCATCTGATAATGGCGCTCGCCGCCGGGCAGGACGCAGGCATCTCCCAGCGCCTGCAGGACCCCGTCCGTCCGCTGTTTCAAAAGCTCTGTATTGTTGCGGTTGTAGTCATTGTTCTCCACAATGTCATCGAAGAGCAGCGCCACCGAACTGGCATCTTTCACCTGCACAGGGGAGGTATTGATGGTGTAGATGGTATTGTTCGGTGCCGTGATGCCGGGCTTGCCATCCGCCGGCACACCATCCTGGACAAAGCCGTACATTGCAGTGCTGGTGGCATTGCGCACATCAATTTTTGCTTCCCCGGTGGTAATGGAGTACTTTTCTTCACCGTACACAGCGTTGACCAACCCTTTATCGATGTTCTCTCCGGACACCTCCATGGAGAGGAATTGGTTCAGCCGGCCAAGCTCTGCTACACCGAACTGGTCCGTTGTGACGGTGTTCCCCTCCCCATCTGTGAACTTCATAATAACATTGGTGGTCTGCTGGTTTTCATCCTTGGGTACAATCCGGTAGATATTGTGTTCTCCCGGACCGTATTTTTCGAACTTCCAGGTTATGTTAGTACTAGTACCATCTTCAGGATCAGGATCGTATTCCAGATAAAACAGATTAGGATCTTCCAGGTCCTTCTCCCGAAGTTCCCGGGGCACTTCCACCACAAAGCCGGGAACCGGCAGAGTATTGGTGGTATCGTGCACGATCTGATTGTCCTGGTTCACTGCGGAATCATTGCCATCCAGGCCGCCCATATAAATGATAATGTCAGCGGGACGGATATGGACCGATGCTGTGCCCAGGTAAAGATTTCCGTTGCAGCCGATGCCGCCGCCTCGCTCTGCGGAAGTGTTATTGGTGATCCAGACCTGCGCCTTTGCTTTGGCAGCCTGGACCTCAGGGCTTCGTTCTTCAATGGTATTGTAGGCAGAAAGGGTCCGGCCATTCTGCAGCTGATCATCCGTCAGGGCCTTGCCCTGGGCATCGGTCCAGTGGTACTCTCCGCCGCCCAACATATACTTGGACAGCTCTATGACATGTTCCCGGTCCTTATTCTCGGGCTCCGCCACATAGACCTGGGGCTGTGGTGCCACGGTGCTGGACTGGTTCCCATAAATGGCACCGCCGTCCAGCATATAAATCTGCACGTTGGAGTAGGGGCAGGCGGCGATGCCGCTGCCCTCTTGTGCGGATTCGTTGTCTGTAATCACGGCATTACGCAGGTACAAAGTGCCGTTCTGCTTTTCATCGCCTTCAGACTGATTGATGTAAATGCCGCCGCCGGAATATCCGCCCTTATTCACGCCTTGCGCCTCATTGTACTCGATCCGGCCAGCGGTAATGGTGGCAACGGAACGGGTGTAGACAAACAGCCCGCCCCCATTGGCGGTGGCTGTGTTATGCGCAATCACTCCTCCATCCATGGTGAAGGTGGCTTTTGTCTGTCCGCCGGTAAAGGCAACATCGATACCGCTCTGGATACCGCCACCCTTGGCTGCGATGTTATGGCTGATCACGCCGTCGTGCATATTGAAGGTTCCGCTGTTAAACACCCCGCCGCCAGTGCTGCTGTTCAGCGCCGTGGTGCTTTCGCCCATTGCCACATTCTCAGTGATGAGGCCTCCCTTCATGGTAAAGGTCCCGTCCACGCTGTTGTAGACACCGCCGCCGAATTGTTTGACCTTATGCCCTTGGATAGTGCCTCCATTCATGTTGAAGGTGCCGTCGTTGTAGACACCGCCGCCGGACAGCCGGACAACCTTTCCGTTGATTTCATCGTTATTTTCGCGGATTTCAGCGGTTTCTGCCAGAGTGAACGTGGCATCTTTGCTGTTGTAAACACCGCCCACATCTCCGGCAATAGTAGCACTATTCTCAGCAATAATCCCCTTACCTTCTAGGGTGAAGGTTCCCAGATTGTTAACGCCGCCGGCGCCCTTCACTCCCGCATTGCTATAGCAGCCATTGCCCTGGATCTCTCCCCCGGACATGGTAAAGGTTCCCAGGTTTGTCACGCCGCCGGCATACCCTTTCGTGCTGTAAATTCCATTTGTCGATGCACCCTTATTAGACGGAATTCTTCCATTCTCAGAGATACTACCCCCCTTCATGGTGAATGTGGCCCCGACATCATTGAATACTCCTCCGTTACCGGGACGGTAGTTATTTTGCTGCATATCATTTCCAGTGATAGAGCCGCCATTCATGATCAGGGTGCCTTTATTGCAGATGGCGCTGCTTGCGCAGTTTGTCAATACAGCGCCCTCTTCCAAAATCAGCTTGCCGCCTGCTTCCACCTTAATCAATGTCATTCTGCCGCCGGCATCCAAGGTCAGGTTGGAGATGGTCAGGGTACCGCCATCTTTCACTGTAAAGAGGATATTCGCTTTCGAAGTGAGCGTTTCATTTCCCGTTTGCCCTTTCAGCAACACATCATAACCGCTTTGGATTTCAATGGTCTCATGTGTCCTGCTGTCATCGCTCTCTTGATTTCCTGTGATGATCAAGTCATAATCGCCCGGGGATTTAAAAACCGTCTCGTTTTTGTATTCGTACATTATGTCAAAAAGGGTATATTTAAGGAAAGGTATATTTGGCTTCGGAGAATGCGGTACTGTGATCTCCGTCCGTTCGGTTTCCTTGGTTGTGTCAGGCGACTGGCTGCCGTCCGAAAAAAGCTCCGGGGTCTGCACCTCCGGGCCGGTGCCAGAACCATCCCCTTCGATATTGATATCAGAGCCATCCCCTTCGATATCCTGGGTAATAACCCCTCCCTCTTGCGACTGCAGATCTTGTTCCGTTGGCTCCAGTGCACTGACGGAAAGAGGGATCCACGCCAGAGTGTTCCACACAAGTGCAACAGTCAACAGAATCGTAAACGAGACCTTTGTTTTTCGATGCAAAGCAGAGCGATGCACAATCATTCCTCCTAACTAAATCTTAGATCTTCTCATTTGCCAGAGACAATGCCATCTGCCGCCTATTACCCTGGAACAAGTCGAAAAAACTCTAATATATTATTAAGGCTATCACAGGTCAAATGATCCGTCAAGATTATTTAGGTAAAAAAGCTGAGATTTCCTTGAAAAAGAGAATATCACCCGCTCCTTCTGTGAATTACTGGTAACAAAGATGAAAGAGCCCTTCAACGGTTCCTACTGCCAATGCGGAAATTCATGGAGCTGGAGCAGGAAGGCTCTGTTTAACTATTTGCCGGTGACTGCCCGCTGTAGGGGATACCCATGCAGTGCTGAATGCCGAACAGCATGATTCCGTTTGCCACTATCTGCGGGGCCGCAGATGCGGCGCTCTCGACTTTGTGGGGTCCTGCATCCGGGGTACACTAGTCTTTCGGCGTGGTGAAGAAGTCGCCTGGATACCCAGCTGTAGGGCCGGTGCGAAGCCTCTCTTCTCAGGAAAAAGGCTGAAGTATCTGTCAATGTAGATGCCACAGAACGTTCCAAGAATGGGCCAAAGAGATTACAACTTTTTGTCCTGTTCATTTACAGAAAACCCGGTCAACCTTTGGTTGGCCGGGTTGCTGGGATGTCTTAACAAAAAAGATATTTTGAGAAAATTGTGCGGCTTCAAAGGCAAAGAAGCGGCGCTGCCGTTATGGCAGCTGCTGCAACCTGATCTGCTTTTCATCTACCGACTGGGGCTTGTCAACAACGAAGATATTATTATTCCAAAAAGTATACTCAAAAAGGCTTTATTCGTCAATCCAGGTTGCATTTTGCCCGTCACGCTTTGCAATCACGTCTGGGATTCATCAGCTGAATTGATGATAAACGCAGCTCCGGCGTCTCTTTTTGATCTCGGAAGAAATAAGCGGAACACCGGTCGTTTTCATTATACACTTGTCTGCCCGCTCAAACTGCATCCTGAGCCCCCACTATTTTTTGTAATTCATCTATTATGCTACACCTGTGCCATTGGTGGTTCCCTTGCAAAGCAGCTGCGATTTTCGGTCAAAAAAGCCGGCCAACCAATGGTTGACCGGTTTGCTGGCATGGCGTTCCCAAAAAATGTTTATTTGTGTTGCCCGCAATCCGGGAATCACGTTATACTTGAATCACACAGGTTCATACAAATTTTTCCGTTTGGAATTATAAGGAGCGGAGACTTGGTTACGGAGGGGACATTATGAAAATTTCTGCACAACTCCTTATCTTTTTTATGTCCGTGATTTTTTTGTGCAGTTGCCAACGTGTCACAGGCTCTGATTCTTATGCATCCGATTCTCCCGAATCCACATCCGATTTCTCTGAACCACATTTCGATAATCAGGAAGAAGTTAAATCCATCTATCAACTCAACAAGCCCTTGATGGAGAATGATGCTTTTTTTGAAATTGAGCCTATGGATCTGCCGTCCGAAATCAACGGCATGAAACTTGCTCCGTCCATCATCCTGTCCGAAACGCAGCTTTTGGTTCTTCTTTATGAAGAATACACTGTGCCGATCGTTAAAGAGGTTGGTGTCTATGAACTGACTAGTGGAGAATACAGCTTTTCCTTTGCCGTAGACGAGGGTAAGGCAATCTCAATAGAATGGGCAGCAGATGATCTTGTGGTATACAAGGAAACGGATTCTGCCAGCAATGCAGTCTGCCTGCATTGCTTCCGGCTGGATACCGGGGAGAATCTTGTGGTTCACCAATTTTCCCAAGGATACAGCGATACATCAGCTTTTCATAACCAAGTGGTCAGCTATAACGGAAAAATCTACTTTGATGATATTGTGACCCAGAAGGGGAAATTGGTCGGGGTCAATCTATTAGAATATAATCTGGAAACCCGGGAAGTGGCTCTTTTCAAGGAGAATGCTCAAAATCCGCTGTTGCTTGATTCCGGGCTGACCTATATCACTAAAGATGAAGCTGCCGGGGCATATTTTGTGGAATCCTCCTGGAAGGAAGAGAGAATCCCCTTGTGGCAGGGAATTAGTGGCCTTACTTCCGCTTCAGACGAGCTGTATTCCATCAACAACAGAGGCAACGATCCCGAAACAGGACGGACCATATGGAGCCTTGACAGTCTGTTGGCAGAGGAAGAACTGCTTTTGTCCTCAAATGTCATAGACCAGCCAACTGCCAATCGGTCTGTCGTGACATGGAGAAACTTCACTCCCGAACGGCCAATCCTCTATCTGCGGGAATCAGACTGCTTCGCTGTGCTTTTAGAAGAGGAAACCGCCTACAACACATATCTGCTGGGAGACGAATGGGGAATCCTGATCTGCAGCCATGACGATGCTCCCACCACATATTATAAATTCTCGCTAATAACTGAAAAATAGAAGGGCAGAAAGGTTTTTTGATTGATAATGGCTGCAGATAGAAGGTAAATAGTTTGTTTACAATTTGGGCGGGTCAAAAAGCAGAAAAAGTGATCCAAACCCGTCTGAAAATGGCCCAAAATGGGGTAGTCGTTCGTTCAACTCCTCACCAATGCCCGAAAAAGGCGAAAAATATCTTTCAAACTGAGCCCCAATTTTGGGTACAAAAAAATCCCGTAAACGGCGTGTTTACGGGATTTTTTGGCCAAATATCTTTTTTGGCACGTTAATATGGCATGAGTTAACAGAATAGATACATTTGGCAATTCTTGGAAAACCGGCCTTTTTGGAGTAATCAACTGTTGCCAGGCATCCTCCGACCAGATCCTCTGCCAAAATACCTATTCTTTGCACTTAAATTATAGCATGTACAAGGAGAAAACACAACACTTTTACTTCAAGTTATCGTTCTCCACGAGCCCTTTTTTTGCTGGGCTGCTGACTCTGCTTCCACTTCCCTTGGAAGAGTTCTTCGGTAGTACATTCTTCAGGGTAATAGAAGTTTTTTCGCACCCAACCGTTTTCTTGGTAGACTTCCGTAATGATACGATCGGACAGAACCTCAATAATGATATCCTCTCCGATTGATGTTTTCCCAAGGAGCGGTACAGGGTACTGCTCGTGGTTCTTACACAATTCACGCATCGAGGCCCAATCGCCCGAATCAAAGACCACTTGCTTCAGCACTTCATCCGATACCCTGACTGCCTGGGGTGTTGCCGTTCTCAGCAGATCTGAGATGAAAAAATCTATAAAAACGGTAACTTTTACAGCTTGAATATGGTATTATTATCAGCATAGAAATGTGTTTTCAGAGGAGTGCGAGGATGGACAAGCTATATAAAACAGTGCTCGCAACGGTGACAGCTGCTTCGGTACTCGTCTGCAGCGCCTGTGCGGGCGCTCCGGCAGCAGATCAGGTCCAGGACCCGGATGCCGGAAAAACATTGCCGGAGATGACAGAGAAGATTACCATACCTGCCTCGATATTTAAGTTTGCCAATACAGATATCGAGGACAACATGGAGGCTTTTGAAGATTACTGTACCGATGTAAGGCGTGACGGGGATGATCTAATTCTGGAAGTGACGCCGACGCAGAAAGAAGAACTTATAGAGATGTACGCCGGGTCCATTGACGATGTGCTGGAAGATATGGAGAAAGACAAACAGGGCTATTATGTAGAGGCGGATACCGATCACAGCCGTTTCATA